>CAWACO010000034.1:0-454889 GCA_963780485.1 Bryobacterales bacterium | reverse complement strand
CGCCGCCTGCGAATCGTTCATGAAAACGTTGAAGTACGAAGAGGTTTACCGCAACGAATATCGCGACTTGGCCGAGGCGCGCGCTTCGATCCGCGAGTTCCTAGAGAAGATCTACAACCAGAAACGACTGCACTCGGCGCTGGGCTACTTGCCGCCGGCGGAGTTCGAAGCCAACCTCTCCACCCGGAACAACGAGGGTGCCGCTGCGCGGCAGCTTCCTTTATGAGTTTTCTGAGGCATGCGCGATCTATCGGTCCGATGTTGGTCTTAGCTTCGCGCACAGCTGAAGCGGAGTGCCGCCTCCCGTTGGTCGGCACCGCGAATCGGCACAAGGGCGCGACCGAGATCGCGCCCCTGCTCATCGTCCGCGATGAGTCGCACCGGCTATCCCTTGGCAGGTTGCTCTCCAGCAGAGCCTGCCTCCGTTTCGCCGGATGCGTTCAGTTTGCTATGAAAGAGTATGGCCGGTCGAGGAATTTTCAGCGAACGGCGAACAGTGTCTTAACCGTTTGTGTCAGCTCAGGGGACAAGCGCACAGAGATCCCATAATACTCGGAGCATCGTCTGATCAACTCTTCCGGCGTGGCCATCGAAACGTCCCAGATCTTCGCTTCATTGCTCACGAAAAATGGCTCTTCATCGTAGAGCACGTGCTTAAAGAATTCGTCTACCAAGTCCGGAATTTTCCTGATTTCCTGCTCTGAACTAAATTCCATGAATTCTCTCCATTCTCGCGCAGGGCGGAGGCCTGCGCCACCGCTGTATCCTGTATTCATGAAGCAGCTTGCGCTCCAGGCGCTCGACTCGGCCCTGCGCACCGGGCGTGACCTACGCCGACGTTCGTGTCATTGAAAGCCGCGACCGCGATCTTTCCACCAAGAACGGAAAGCCAGGCCAAGTGTCGAGCGCCGAGTCGGCGGGTCTTGGGATTCGCGTATTGGCGGACGGCTGCTGGGGCTTCGCCGCTACCGATGATCTTAGGCAAGGCCGGCGTGGAAGCCACGGCGCGGCTGGCGGTCGACATCGCCCGCTCGAGCGCGCTGGCGAAAAAGCACGACGTGGCGCTCGCTCCGGAGAATAAGTACGAAGCCACCTGGACCTCACCGTGCCGTATCGATCCGTTTACGGTGAGCGTGGAGGAACAGCTCTCGCTCCTTCTCGCCGTGGACGCGGAGCTGCGTCGCAATTCGGGCGTCACACTCGCGCAAACTGCCATGGTCTTTCATCGGAATCGCCAGATCTTCGTTTCTTCGCTCGGAAGCGTGATCGATCAAACTCGCACTTTCAGCGGCGCAGGATTTGAAGCCCTCAGCTTCAAAGAAGATGAGATTCAAAAACGATCCTATCCGAACTCTTTCGGCGGCCAGCATCAGTTGAAAGGTTATGAGCTGATCCACGAACTGGCTCTGCTCGATCACGCGCCGCGAGTGGCGGAGGAGGCGGTAGCGTTGCACTCGGCCGATCAGTGCCCCGAGGGCCACTTCGATCTGATTCTCGATAGCAGCCAGATCGGGCTCCAGGTTCACGAGTCCATCGGGCATCCGATTGAGCTCGACCGCGTGCTCGGCTCGGAAGCCAATTATGCCGGCATGAGCTTCCTCACGCTCGACAAATTGAATAATCTGCGTTACGGCTCGGAAATCGTCAACGCGGTGTGCGACGCGCGGCTCGAGCATGGACCTGGCCTGGGCACGTTCGCTTTCGACGACGAAGGCGTTCCCGCGCAATCGGCCGATATCATCCGCGCCGGCCAGTTCGTGGGCTACATGACCTCGCGGGAAACTGCCGCCGCCGTCGGCCAGCCGCGTTCCAACGGAACCATGCGCGCCACCAGTTGGGCCAGGCTGCCGCTCATCCGCATGACCAATGTGAGCCTGCTTCCCGGCGAACAGACGCTCGAAGAAGTATTCGGCGGAGTCAGCCATGCGATCGCCATGGAGACGAATAAAAGCTGGTCCATCGACGATAAGCGCTACAACTTCCAGTTCGGATGCGAGATCGCCTGGGAGATCCGCGACGGCAAGCGGGTCCGGATGTACAAGAATCCGACGTACAGCGGCATCACGACGGAGTTCTGGAATTCCTGCGCCGCCATCGCGAACCGCGATCACTGGACTGCTGTGGGGCGTGCCCAATTGCGGTAAAGGACAGCCCGAGCAGGTGATTGGAACCGGCCACGGGGCAAGCCCTTCGCGTTTCCACAACATCAAGATCGGAGCGGCTTATGGGGGATAGCCCGGCGCCGGTTTTGTCATTCGAGGAGTGCCGCGAAGCTGTTTCGAAACCGTCCAGCGCGCCGCAAAATCGCTCGGGGTTTCGGACGTCGAGGCTCTGATCGCCGGCCATCGCGAGGCGCTTACGCGGTTCGCCAACAACACCATTCATCAGAATGTGGCTGAACAAGCGCAGTGGCTTTCGGTTCGCGTGCTGCTCGATCACAAGACCGCCCGCGCCACTACCAACCGCTTCGATGCGGACTCCATCCGATCCGCCGTGGAGCAGGCGCTGGCGCTGACGAAATCCGTCGCTCCCGATCCGGATCTTTTGCCTTTGGCCCCGCCCGCCCCCATACCTCAGATTCCCCGCTTCGATTCCGACACCGCCCAAGCCACGCCGGTGTATCGCGCACGAGGAGTGAGCGAAGCGATCCGCCTGGTGGAGGGCGCCGGACAAACTGCGGCCGGCATCTACTCCACTGGACAAGCTGTGGAAGCGATCTTCAATTCGCAGGGAGTCGCGGGATGGCATAGCGAAACGTCTGCGCAGTTTTCGATCACCGCCATGGCGGAGGACAGCTCGGGTTGGGCAAAAGCGTCGACAGCAGCCCTTAACGCGATGGATCCGATCGAGCTCGCGCGCCGGGCCAGCGACAAGGCGCGATTGTCCGCCCATCCGCAGGAACTTCCCCCGGGCCAGTACACGGTGGTTCTGGAACCCGCCGCCGTCCTGGACCTGGTGGGCCAGATGTTCGGCGATTTCAGCGCTACCGCCATGCACGATCAGCGCAGCTTCCTAACCGATCGTTTGGGCAAGAAGCTGTTCGGCGAAAACATCAATATCTACGACGATGTCGCGCATCCGCTGCAATCCGGAGTTCCCTACGACGGCGAGGGCGTGCCGCGACGGAAGCTGACACTGGTGGAGGCCGGGGTGCCGCGCGACGTCGCTTACTCTCGTTCGAGCGCTCAGCGCGCGGGTGTCGAGCCGACCGGCCACGGCTTCCCGCTGCCCAACGAAATCGGCGAAGCTCCCATGAACATTGTGATCGCCGGTGGAAACACTTCGATCGGGGATATGATTGCCTCGACGCCCCGTGGGATTCTCGTCACGCGCCTCTGGTACATCCGCGAAGTCGATCCCTACGAGAAGATCATGACCGGTATGACGCGCGACGGCACGTTTCTGATTGAGGACGGCCGCGTGGCCGCCGGCCTGCGGAATTTCCGTTTCAACCAGGGGATTATCGACTTACTAAACAATGTCGAGGCGCTTTCACCCGCGGTGCGTGCGTCGGGCGAGGAGGCGTTCGACATGGTGGTCCCGGCCATGAAGGCCCGGGAATTCCACTTCACCGAGGTAACCCGGTTTTAGACTCCAGCAGAGCGCCATTGTTAAAATGGAAGTACAGGAATGCATCATCACGGCCACGAGCAGGCAACCGGGAAGATCCTGAAATGGTCATTTCTGGCGACGATCCTATTCGTCGTCGTCGAAGTGATCGCCGGGATTCATGCCGGCAGCTTGGCGCTCATCTCGGACGCAGGGCACAACTTCACCGACGCGCTGGCGCTGGTACTTGCTGCCATTGGCTTGTATCTACAGTCCAAGCCTGCCGACAGCATCAAAACGTACGGCTATCATCGCGCCGGCGTTCTCACGGCGTTCGTCAACGCGCTCACGCTGATCGGTATCGCCGTATTCATCTTCTATGAAGCCTGGCAACGGTTCCTGCGTCCGCAACACGTTGAAGAATGGACCATGTTGTGGGTTGCGGCAGCGGCCCTGGCGCTGAACGGCGGCATTCTGTGGGGTCTGCATCGGGAAAAGAACCACGACCTCAACATCAGGGCCGCCTTCATGCACATGTTGGGCGATGCAATCAGCTCGGTTGGAATCATCGCCGGCGCCATCGCTATCCATTTTACGGGCCTTGATGTGATCGACCCGATTCTTTCGGTCCTGATCGGCGCGCTGATAATATGGACGGCTTGGGACATTATCCAGGAATCGTTGAATGTGTTGCTGGAAGGACTTCCGCGTGGCATGGAACTGAGCGAGGTCACCGGCGCTATGCGGCAACTGGGTGGCGTGATTGACGTTCACGATTTGCATATCTGGAGCCTGGGTTCGAAGGCGCATGCGCTGAGTTGTCACGTGTTAATCGAGGATATGCCGCCCTCGGAAAGCAACACCATCCTCCAGCGGATCAATGAGTTGCTTTGCAAATTTGATATTCATCACAGCACCATTCAGTTCGAACACACGAAATGTGACACGCCTTGTTCGATTCTGGTGACGCACCAGCACGAGCATGAGCATCGGGCGTAGAGCAAGACAGCTTACGCTTCTTTACTCCGCGACCTGTAACTTTATTGGCTGGTCGACTCATCTCTCTAGCGAGGATGAAGAATCCCGAATAAGGAGAAGACTATGAAGTTTCGTTTAGCATTACTTTCTTGTGCCCTAGCGGTAATGGTGTACGCGGCCGATGCGACGGGAAAATGGAGCTTTGAGACGCAAGGCCGAAACGGGCCGACGACCCAGACTCTGAGCCTGAAGCAGGATGGCAGCAGTCTGACGGGCACGCTGGCCGGCGGGCGCGGCGGAGAAGTCCAGATTTCTGATGGCAAAGTGGACGGCGATCACGTTTCGTTCACGGTGGTCCGTGAATTTCGCGGTAATCAGATGAGCATTAAGTACACCGGCGTAATTTCCGGCGACGAAATGAAGTTGACCATCGACACCGGCCGAGGGCCGCAAGAGGTCACCGCCAAGCGCAGTTCCACTTAACCGTAGCGCAGGCGAGTCGTTTCAATTAGAGAGCTCGGATGGGCGGCGCCCGGTCGCTCCTGTGGGCTCTCTTTTGCTTTTCGCGCCAGTTCCTGTATCCTGACTGATTATGGCTACCTACCCCCCGGTTCCTCCCCCCGCTCCGCTGCCGCCGCCGAAGAAGAGCAATGTGTTGAAGTGGGTGCTCATCGGTATCGCCGCGTGTTTCATGCTGATCGTTATCGCCGTGGTGGGACTGGGCCTGTTCGTCGCGCAGAAGGCCAAGCAGGCTGGGCTGGATCCAGACCTGATCAAGCGGAGTCCCGCGCTGGCCGCGGCCAAGATGGTAGTGGCTGCCAATCCCGATGTCGAAATGGTCACAGCGGACGAAGGCAGGCAGGAGATGACCGTTCGCGATAAGAAGACCGGCAAGATCTACACGATGAGCTTCGAGGACGCGAAGAATGGAAAGTTCACGATGACGGAGAACGGCAAGACCACGCTTACGGTCGGGGGGAAAGCAAAGGCGCCGACCTGGGTGCCGGATTATCCGGGGTCGGATCCTCAAGGTGCATTTTCGGCGCAGGGTGAAGACGGGGCGGGCGGGACATTCACTTTCAAGACCAAGGACTCGAGCGACAAGGTGATCAAATATTACCAGGATCAATTCAAAGCCTCTGGGTTAACGGTCACCAGCAATATCACGAGTCAGAACGGTCTATCCGCGGCAGGAATGTTAGGCGCGCAGGATGAGACACGCAAACATACGGTGACTGTGATCGTTGGCGTTGAAGGCGGCGAAACTAACGTGGCCGTGACCTACGCGAGGAACAAATAGCCAGCCACTCTTCGGCACGCGCGCGGAGCGAGGCTTTGGTGAGCGGCTGTGGATACAGATCCCCGATGATGGCGACGGAGTCAGCACCGGCATCGAAAACTCCTGGGGCTGTTTCCCGGGTGATGCCCCCGATAGCGACGAGCGGCTTTCGGGTTAACGCGCGGAGCGTGCCGAGCCGCTCTATGCCCACGACTGGGTCCGGGTTCTGCTTCGAGGTCGTGCCGAAGATCGGGCCGATGGCTAGGTAATCCACCGGTTCGCGATCGCCCGCCCGCAGTTGAGCGGCGTTGTGGGTCGAAAAACCGATGATGCGATCGGGGGGCATGATTCTGCGGGCGTCGCCTGGTGGGAGATCGTCCTGGCCGAGGTGCAAGGCGGCGTCGAGCAACATGGCGATGTCCGCGCGGTCGTTGATGACGAAAAGCGCGCCGGCGTCGCGACAGAGCGAGGCCATTTTTTCGGCTTCTTCGAAAACCTGGCGCGAAACAATCCCCTTGTGGCGGAACTGAAGGATGCGGGCGCCGGCTTCGAGGATGGCCTCGGCGGCGGTTGCCGCCGGCAGTGCACGTCCTGTATCCACCAGCGGATAAAATGCGGGAATCATGTGCGTTCGCTCGCAGCCAGAGACAGAGCCCCGTAGAGGACGCTGTCGTCGCCCAGCGCGGCCGGAACCACATCGATCCGCGCGCGCGACCAATCCGTGATCTGGCGCCGCAGCTCCGCTCGCAGCGGCACGAATAGCGCATCGCCCGCTTTGCTGATTCCGCCTCCGATGATAATGCGCGCTGGATTGAGCAGCATGATCGCGGCCTTGAGCCCCAGCGCCAAATCGACCACATAGCGGTCAACGAACGCCGGATCTTGCAGCAGCTCCTCGGCCGGACGTCTGTAATCGCGCTCCAGCCACAGGCCGCAACACATGCGCTCGAAACAGCCCCGCGATCCGCACAGGCACGACGGACCATCGGGCCGAATCGTCAGATGTCCGATTTCGCCGGCGTAGGAATCGGCGCCGCGATAGACCGTTTCGCCGCTCGCGATGATGCCGCCGCCGATGCCGGTGGAAAGCGTCATGTAGAACAGCGGCCGGTAGCCGCGCCCCGCGCCAAAGCAGGCTTCGCCGAGCGCGCCCATGTTGGCGTCGTTGTCCATGACCGGAAGCACGCCTAGCTTTTCATGGAGCTGGGCCGGCAGATCAAAATTACTCCAGCCGCCAACATGCGTCGACAGCGCGACGCGTTGCTTAGCAAACTCGACTGGACCGCCGAAGCCGATTCCACAGCGATTGATGCGATAGCGCCTCTTCCAGCCCTCGGCAATCGACGCGATCTGGGCAATCATCCACTGGGGACCACCTTCGCGATCGGTAATCCGGGACTCGCGCTCGACCATACGATCGCCGTCGAAAATCGCCATCAGGAACTTGGTACCGCCGATATCGATCGCGAGAGTGATCATTTGCCCGCCAGGGCCAACACCTCAGCGGGGCTCGCGGTACCGGTGCCTTTCTTCATGATGGTGACAGAGGCGACCAAATTACCGAAGCGCGCGGCTTCCACCGGCGATCCGGTGACAGCGAGAGCCATGCCGGCGCCCGCCGCGAAGCTGTCGCCCGCGCCGCAGATGTCGACGGGCTTTTCTATAACGGGGGTTGCGATCGCGGTTTCTTGACCATCTTCGACCACGACAACTCCACGCGGTCCTTGTGTGACGAATAGCACTGGCGCGCCGACGTGCTTACGGAGCCGCTGATAATCGAGGCAGCCGAACAGGGACGTTGAGGCGCACGCTGCTTCCTGCGCGTTAGGCTTGAGGATAACGTTACGGAACCGCGCGACCCGCCGGCGAGAATCGGCCAAGACCACCTTCCCGGGCGCGATTTGCGCGAGCAATTCTCGCATGGCCGGCGTGACTACACCTCCGTGTTCTGTCTCAGCCTGATCGGAGACGAAGATCACGTCGAAGTTCCCTGCGTTATCGCGCAGACGAGCGACGAGCTGACGCTCCACCGTTTCCGGCAACGGGCGCGTGTTGATAAAGTCGACGCGCGGCTGATCCTCGACGCCGCTGGTTATGTTGATCAGCTTAGTGTAAGTGAAGGTCGCAAGCTCCTCGGACTGGACCAGTAAGCCGGTGGAAATCCCGCGTGACTGGAGCGACTGCCGCAGCTCGTAACCAAACCCGTCCGCGCCAACCGCGCCAAGCACGGATACCTGCCCGACACCAAGATCGGCCAAATTGCTCGCGATCGTCCCTCCGGCACCGGGCGTGATCTCAGTCGCGACCACACCGATTCTCGGGATTCCGGTCTCTCGCGAAGCATCCGCTGTAGCGGGATCGTAAGTACACCAGCGGTCCAGGCAAATATCGCCCACCACCAGCGCCGACCGGCGTGGAAATTCGGCGAGGGTCTCCGCAATCTCCATTCATCCACCTTCCAATAGCGCTCGGCGCAGCGCTGGCAAAGTCGCGCGATGCTCGCCCTGGAAGTAGAAACTCTCGCCTCCGTCCGCGACTGCGCGAACAAGCATGGTTTTGTGCGGACGGAAGAAATAGCCTGGATCAGTGCGCGCGAGTTCTTTCCGATGGTCACCGCCAATTGGCGCAATATCGAACACGGCGGTGGTGAAGTGATTGATGGTCCGATTGTGCTGGTGGGCGACGTTGCGTACCATAGCCAATGCCTTCAAGAACACTTCGGGCGCCATCGTGGCCGAACCGAAGCTCAAGACTACGCCACCTTCGAGCCGCTCGAGTGTGTGCGCAAAGACCAGGAAATCGCGATAACTGGTGGCTCCGTAAGCTGAGCCGTCGCAATTAGGATGCTCATGCAGAATGTCGTAGCCGATGCCGGCGTGAACGGTGGCGGGCACCGAGAGCCGGTGAGCGGCGGCGAGAATACTCAAATCGCGGTGAGGGAAGTTGCTCTCGAGAATCCTGCGCCCGATGTTCTCGCCCAGACCAAGTGAGAGACCGTCCGCTTCGGAAGCCCAGTCGTTCAATTCGCCGGTCTCGCGCCACAAACCGAATTCGCCGCTGCGGATGTAGCGTGCGACGCTTTCGGTGGTGGCACCGATCCGCGCCAGTTCAAAATCGTGAATGGGACCAGCGCCGTTCATGGCGATGTGGTCGATGAAACCGCGCTCCATCAGATCGATGATATGGCGATTTACGCCGGCGCGAATCACATGCGCGCCCATCAGGAGAACTCTTGCAGCATTAGCCGCCTGCGCAGCCTGTATGCGCTTGGCGATTTTCGGAAGATCGGCGTGTTGGTATTCCGGCGCCGGATCGTTTAGCGCCATCCAGTGGTCCAGGTGAAGATCGTGGACGCGCTCGGCCAGCGGTTTCAAACGCAGGCGCGAACGGTCGAACATGGGGTACTTGGACGGCATCAGGCGGAAAACAGTGAAGAGACCAGCTCTTCGCGGCACAGAAAATTTGGGACGATATAATCGGCGCCTACGCCGATCAGCCGCTGGCGCTTCCATTCATCCACGCGAGTGCAACCCGGCTCTTCGCTCGCCACACCGACCGCGACGCCGCCGACGTTCTTGACCTCTTCGATTTCCACATAGCCGTCGCCGAACACCAGGATTTGCTGGCCGCTGAACTCGGCTGAAGAGAGAATGCGCTGGATCAGAATTGCCTTCGAAAAACTGTAGTCGTCGAGGGCACCGTACACCCCGCCCCCAAAATAGCCGGTGATGCCGAGCAGCCGGGCCTCTTCTTTCATATAAATCTCGTCGGTGCCGCTGGCGAGATACATCGTAAGCCCGCGGGTTTTCAATTCTTCCAGCAGCGCGCGAGCGCCGGGCACCAGGTACTGCTCCGGATCGGCATGGCCTTTGCGCAGCGCCTCAACGCGGCCCTCGATCTTCTGCCAGAGACGATCCAGATACATCTTCTTGTACGCCGAGCGGTTCGAGCTGGCTTGCCTCCACGGGCTTCGATGGCCTCGGCCAGCGCGATCATCTGATAAATCGTCTCTTTGCCTGTGAGCCTCCACACGAAATCTTCGACGACCGCGCGCAGCTGCTCTTCCGTCTCGCCGGTTTTCAGATCGGCCAGAATCTCGACCATCATGGGGACCATCACGTCCATCCAACCGGAGCGGATCAAGGAAAGAGTCCCGTCGAAATCGAAGAGCACGACGCGGGCGTTTCGGGCAGACACGCCCGGCTTGATGTTTTCGATCATTCAAGACCATTCTAAAAGGTAGCCGGCCCCGAGGGCGGGTTGACAGCGTTCCTGGCGACGGTTAATATGGCGTTGTGCGACATGTCACTCAACAACCTGACGCTGCGGATGCTAAACCGCTCACCGAGCCCGTTCTGCTGATCCTTATGAGCCTGGCCGATAAACCGCGGCATGGATATGCACTTTTGAAGGACATCGAAGCTCTCAGCAACGGCCGAGTCCGGCTCAGCACGGGCACGCTCTATGGGGCTCTTCGGCGGCTACTTGAAGAAATGTGGATCGAGCGATTCGAACAGGAGGACACTTCCCGGGAGAAACAGGCTTACCGGCTGACCGCCGTGGGACGCAAACAACTGCAGTTCGAGTTGGATCGCATGCGGCATCTGACGCGAGCGGGAACGGCACGCCTTCGCACGAGGGAAGCGTGAGGGAATATGCGACGAATCTACGCAACCATGCTTCGGCTTTACCCCAGAGACTTCAGAGCGTCATTTACGTCCGAGATGTTGACGGCCTTTGATCGCTCGGCCGGTGACCGCCGGGCGCAAGGTCAATCCGCTTACATTCGTTTTGCACTCACGGAACTGATCGGCGTGGTAATGGGCGCCGGGAAGGAGTGGCTCGCCAAGCTCTCGACCGACAGCTCCTTGCGTGGCCGATCTCTGCCGGATCGCCTGATGATGCGGCCGCCCGGTGTCCCTTGGGAGGCCTACTACGGCGACGCGTTGGTGAATTCGCCGGAGAGCGCATTGCCGTACGAGGTAGTGGAAGCGCAGCGGCGCGCGCAGTTGCTGGTCGAGCGCATCGTGTACTCCATTGCGCACCACGATTTCGAGGGCGCCCGCACTTATTCCTATCAGGAGCGCCAGGCCCGCGAGAACCTGCGGCTGCTGCGCGAGAAATACAAATGTTCGTCGGACACCTGGCCGTCGGCCTAACGGGCAAGCGGATTGAGCCGAAGATTTCGCTCGGCACTTGGATACTTGCGGCCATGCTCACCGACCTACTACTGTTCCCTCTCCTGATCGCCGGCATCGAAAGTGTCCATGCCAAGCCCGGGGTAACCGTCAATCGCATGGTTGGCGATGTGCCCTATAGCCATAGTCTGCTAATGGACACGCTCTGGGCTGGCCTCTTCGCTGGATGCTATTTCCTGTGGCGGCGTTATGCGCGCGGTGCGTGGCTATTGTTCGCCGCGGTCCTTAGCCACTGGGTGCTCGATTTCATCAGTCATCGGCCGGATATGCTGCTCGCCCCGGGAACCCGTGCGGTTTTTGGATTGGGGCTTTGGAATTCCATCCCGGCAACGTTGATCGTCGAAGGCGGCTTCTGGATTCTCGCCATCGTCATCTATGTTCGCGCCACACCTCCTAAGAAGCGTACTGGCACCTACGCTTTCTGGATCGGAGTTGTGCTTCTCACGCTCGCCTGGTACGGCAACATCACCTCGGGTATGGATCCGAACCCGGTGCGTGCGGGAATCTCGGGCTTGATCTTATTCTCATTAGTCGTCGCCTGGGCTTACTGGATCAACCAGCTTCGGCCTGTGGCCTCTGTTGCTGCGTTCCGCGCCGCACAGTAGTAATCTAGACGGAAGGGCGAAAGTTTTGTCCCGCATACAAGGAGTTATATGAGGAACCCGTTCGGAGTTATGACGCTAACGACGGTTTGCATTCTTAGCATCGGCCTGTTATCGGCTGCCGATGGGCCACCGGGGTGGGCGTACGGATTTCCGCCCGGGACGTCGGGGACTCCGGCGGCTGCTCCTGCTCCACCGCCCGCGGCCGCGCCCGACACCAGCGTGAAACACCTTCCCGGCAGCAGCGGAGCGTTCACTGTCCCGCAGATCCGCGACGCTTTCGGGCCCGCCGACTGGTATCCGAACGATCATCCGCCGATGCCAGACGTCGTGTCCCACGGCCGGAGACCGGACGTGCGAGCGTGTGGTCTGTGCCATTACCCGAACGGCAAAGGGCGGCCTGAAAACGCCGGCGTCGCCGGTTTGCCGAACTCCTACTTCATCCAGCAAATGATGGATTTTAGAAACGGCGATCGGAAGAGCGCGGAACCGCGCAAAGCCAACACCAACGTCATGATCGTCATCGCGAAGGGAATGACCGAGGACGAGATCAAGGCGGCGGCCGAATATTACGGCTCGATGAAGTGGACGCCGTGGATCAAGGTTGTCGAGACCAAGATGGTGCCGAAGACACGGATCGCGGGCGGCATGTTCCTCACAGAGGAAGGTGGCGAGAAAGAACCGCTGGGCGCGCGGATTATTGAGACGCCGGAGAATACGGAAGGTACCGAGCTGCTTCGCGACGCGAGGTCCGGTTTCATCGCCTACGTGCCTGTGGGCAGCATCAAGAAGGGCGAAGCGCTGGTGACCACAGGCGCGGGCAGGACGACGGCCTGCGCTGTTTGCCATGGCGCGGATCTAAAAGGCCTCGGTCCGGTACCGGGACTCGCCGGCCGATCGCCCAGCTACATGGTGCGGCAGATGTTCGATATGCAGCAAGGCGCGCGTAAGGGCGTGTGGACCGACCTGATGAAGCCGGTGGTAAGCAAGCTGAGCGAAGACGATATGCTGGCGATCGCCGCGTACACGGCGTCGCGGATGCCGTAAGCTACGGGAGATCGGCTAGGGCCAATGTATCATCCGTCCAGCGAGGGGCCGGATCGGGGATTCGGCCCAGGCCAGCAGGAAACGGCCCCGATACAGCGGCCACTGCTGCTGCGGCAGGTTGATCAAGACAACAGCGAACTGCGGATACGACCTCATAGCGCGAGAGGCGGACTCACCGACTAGTTGGTCCCGAGTTAGCAGGCAATCGAACCTGCTCCCGCAGCCGCTGCGAGTAGATCTCCGTTCGATAAGGCCTTCCATCCGCGGCTCGCGGCCGTATCAGATTGAACACCAAGATCCACCAAAACGGCTACAAGATGTACATCCATGTTGGCATCAAGCAGCCACATGGAATGAATCTGTGAGCTCGGAAGCAACTTTCAGGACTTCGCTCAAGGCTTCCCGCGGGAACGCGTGATCGAATGCCTCGTCGATATCGGCTGGCGACATGCCACTCGCGAGGCACTCGAGGATTTGGGAAACCGACAGGCGCGTCCCACGAACGGCCAACTTCCCACCCAGAGCTGCGGATCCGAGACTCATTTCACATTCTTACCGACCCAGCCGTCGATGAACTTGATCACTGCGTCGCTGTTGCGGTCCAGAAACATCTCGTGCATGTTGCCGTGAATCCCGACGTCTTCCAGGCGCACGAAATCGTCCTTCGCGCCGGCCTGATTGAGCCACTTCGGAATGCATACGTCGAATACGCGGTGATAGGTTCCCTCGGCTGAGATCGAGAGGATATGCATGTTTTGGTAGTTGACCAGCTTATGCACCGGCTGATCCTGCATGTAGCAGCCGACCTCGTCGCCGGGCCGCTCCGACGGTTCCAGATGCACCTTGATATCTGACGGACTCGCGAACGGTGGATCGTATTTCATGGGCATCGGAGTGAGCCCCCAAGAGTCGGGATTCGTGCGCGTGTAGGCAGCCTTCGCCGTATCCACATTGCCGATCTGCGGACCACCGGGCTCGATCGCGACCATCCCGGCGATCAGGTTGGGTCGCTCATCGGCGACATTGAAACCGATCCCGCCGCCTTGGGAATGCGTGAGAAGGATCACCGGCTTGCTGATCTTGTCCAGCAGCGCGATGCCCGCGGGCACGGCCAACTCGGCCTGGTTGTTCACAAACTGCATCTGCCCTTTGGCGAAGTTGTCGAAGACCGGATCGCCCATCGTGCCTTTCTTGGGCGAGTCGCTCGGCCACTGAGTGTACAGTTTCATGCGCGGAAAATCGCCACCTGAGGGCACCGGCCCAGTCCAGATTTGCGCTAGTTGAAGGGCAGTGCGGATCCCAAGCTTGCCGTCGACTCCGGGAACATAAGGTGAACGGCCGCGCGCCGGATAGTCGACCATGTAAACCGTATAGCCGTGATCCACCAGATAGTAAGCCCATCCTGGCCGCCCGTCCGGAGTCTGCCGCCAAACGGCGCCGGTCTGTCCGTTGCCATGGAAGAAGACCACAGGATAGGGATGCCGTTGCTGCTTCGGCACCCATACCTCCGTGTACATCGTCTCGCCCATGACCTCTTTGCCGGGTCCGCCGACATACTTGCCACCCGCGTACAGGAATCCTTGGCGAGCAATGTTCTCGGTGGAAAATGTCGGGATGGACGACGGAGGCATGGCCATACTCGCTTTGTCCTTCTGCGGAATATTCTTCTCCATCCACCCGCCGATGAACTTGGCGATGTCGTCGCTGTTCTTCTCGAGCATCATTTCGTGGCCGTTGCCGTGAAGGCCGACGTCCTCCATGCGCACGAACTGAGTCTTCAGGCCCGCCTGATTCAGCCACTTCGCCAGGCAATGGTCGAACTCGCGATGATAGCCGCCCTCGGAGGACAAATACACCACCGGAATTTTTTCGAGATTCACCAGTTTTCGCGCGGGTTCCTTCTGGACGTAGCACGGAACGACGTCGCCGGGAATATCCGACTTCTCCTCCAGCGCGACCTGCAACTCAGACGGCGACTTAATCGGCGGATCGTAGGTGATCGGATTAGAAGTAACTCCCCAACTCAGTCCGCCGCCACCTCCACCGGCGTTATAGGCCACCTTCGCGGTGTCGACACCTTTGATCGGCGGAGCGGCCGGTTCCACGGTCACGATGCCCTTCACCTGGTTGGGGCGCGCGTCGGCCATCAGCCAGCCCACCGTGCCACCTTGGGAATGGGACAAAATGATCACCGGGCTTTTGATCAGATCGAGCAGCGCAACGAACGCGTCGCGGCTCAGTTCATCTTGAGAAGCGGGGCCGCCTCCGCCTAGGAACTGCACCTGGGTCCTGGCAAAGTCGTCGAATATCGGATCGCCCATCAGGCCTGTTCCAGGAAATTGGGTGTGCAAATGAGCGCGAGGGAAATCGCCCTTCTTGGCGGAAGCAGTGAAGGTCGCCTCCAGATTCGCGGTCGTGCGGATGTTCAGGTTTCCATCGTGATCGGGCACGTAAGGCGACCGGCCGCGTGCCGGCGAATCGACCATGTACTGCACGTAGCCAAGCTTGGCGAAATAATAGGCCCATCCTGGACGCCCATCCGGAGTTTGGAGCCAATCGGTTGCAGTTTGTCCGGCGCCGTGAATATAGATGATGGGATAAGGATGCTTGATCTGCTTGGGCACCCAGACCTCGACATAGGCCGATCCGGCCATCACTTCTTTGCCGGGCTCCCCGACGTATTTGCCCCCAGCGTAGAAGATGCCAGTGCGGGAAAGATCGCTGGTGGAAAAGGTCGGGATCGTCGGAGGCGCGCCGGTAGGGCTTTTCGTGGACTTGAACGGCTGCGCCGTCGCCATTGTGGCGGTGATGATGGCAACGAATCCGGCCATCAGCAGGGATGTCGATGGTCGCATCTTGAGGGCGTGCATAGCTTATTGTCGTACACCGCCATGCGAGCCGGTGTCAACAATGGATGGTCGCTGGAGTTATAAAACTGATGTCAGGCTAGCGCCTTCAGTTTTGAGAAAAGCCCTTGCGTGTTGAAAGATCTCTTGGTCCAGCGATAGCACCGGCGAGCCGAAGGAACGGACGAACGGAGGAATGGGTTGCGGAGTCATCGAAGAAGAATGCACTAACGGCCTCAAGAACGTTCTTCCGCAAATTCATCCCAGTTGTCGGCTTCGGTGAAACTGTTCTCGGTCAAACACTCAGCACAAAAGCCTCCGTCAGCCTCTTGGGTCACCTCGAAGACTAACTCATTCATACAAGTCCATCATACGGCAACCATTCACGCATTTACGAAGCTGGCCAGGCATGGCACGTCTGACAGGCCGTGCTCACCTTGTGCGACTCGTGGCAACTGATGCAACTCGCCATGCTGGTGACGCTGGTGTTCTGGGCCATGGCGCCCACTTGCGGCACCTGACCGTGGCACATCACGCATTGCATGCCGGCCGCTAGATGCTTGCGGTGCGACCAGGTCACACCGGGAGTGACTTGGTAGACGCGCTGCCACGGAATCGCCTGCCCGGTCCGCGCGAACTCTGCGAGCTTCACGATCGCGGGTTTGTCTTTGGCGATGGTGCTGTGGCAGGTCATGCAGACAGTGGTCGCCGGAAACATCATCTGATTACCAGGATCGGGATTAGTATGGCACCGCCGGCATTCAAGGCCGAGCGCGATATGTGTCTTGTGACTATAGGGCAACGGTTGCGCGGGCGCGGCGCGGGGCGCAATATTATCGGGAACTTCTTGTTTTGCGGCCGCCGATGGTTGCCCGGCCGCACCGAACGCGACCGCAAATAGCAAAGCTAAGATTCTCATCAGCCCTTCTCGCTTACCGTCTTGTTCACCACTTCTTCGATGCTCGTCCCCAAATCCTTCAGCAGCGCCGCCGCCGCATTGCGCCCCGGCATTCCGGTAATGGAGCCGCCTGGAGGCGTGCATGCGCCGGTCTGATACAGCCCGGGAACCGGCATCTTGTAAGACGCAAACTGCGGCAAGCGTCGATCACCGTGATGCGCACTTCCGCGCCACATCGCCGGATTCATCCTCTCAATGTCCAGCGGGCTCTCCAGAAACTTCGCCAGGATCTTGTCCGGCGTGAGATTCGGCGACACGCGACGAAGCCGGCCAAAGACTTTCTCGGCAACTTCGTCCTTGATGTTATCCCAATGCTGCGGACCTTCCTTGAGCGCGTAGGGCATGGTGCCCTCGATCTTCACCGTGTGGTGTCCCGCGGGCGCTCGCGAAGGATCGCCGACCGACGGGCTCACGATCTGCAACGGAATATCTTCCACATTCACCTCGCCGCGAGCATTGAAGGAATTGAGCAGCAGGACGCTCTCGGGATGCTCCATCAAAGACGCTTCCACGGTAGAAATGGTCCCGCCGCCAGGGAGCGGATACTTGGGCGGATCGGAAGTCGCGAAGTGGAAGGAAAACATGGCGTGCTCTGGTCGAAACACCTCCAGATTTTTGGTGAACTCCTCGCCCCACAGCTCACGCGGCGCCATGTTCACCAGGTGCTTGACGTGGATGGTAGAAACGACCGCCTTCTCGGCGCGATATCGACTCCCATCGACGCATTCCACGCCCGTGCATTTGCCGTTCTCGATCATCAGGCGCGCCACCGGCTTGTTCGTCAGAATGACGCCGTTATGGGCTTCGAGAAAACGTCCAAGTGCCACGCTCAACATTCCCGATCCGCCTTTAGCGATTGGCCGCCCACTGAGCACCTGGCCCATCAGCGAGAACGCCTGGTTACCAGTGCCGAAATCGCCGCCCGGCACACCCCCAAAATGGCCGCACGATAGGCATGCGGCGCGCAGATGGTCGCTCTCAAACAGCACAAGCGCGGCGTCGTAACCGGACATGGCGGAAAGCCGTTGAAATACTCCGGGTGGCCGTCGCCCGGCACCGCGATCGGCCACCGCGTTCTGCGCATTGTTCTTGAACTCGGGCACCAATCGCCGGAAGGTCTCGGCATCTTTCTTCGAGAATCTCGCGATCGTTTCGCAGGTGCGATCCAGATCACGCCAGACCGTAATAGATGCGCCATCCACAAAAGGAATGTGCATCACCGGATCGGGATCGATATATTCGAGCCCATAATCCCGCAAATTGAGCTCATTATTTCGGAGCAACGGATTCGCTTGAAGCCCGCTGTGCACCGAGGAACAGAGATCCTCTTTGAAGCCGGGCAGGCACACTTCGGCCGTCTTGCAGCCGCCGCCGATCGTCGGGCGGCCTTCGAGCACCAAAACTTTGTAACCGGCTTTGGCGAGATAAGCCGAGCAGACCAGGCTGTTGTGTCCAGCGCCGGCGACGACAATGTCAAAGTGTTCCAGCCCGGATGCTGGCTGCGCCGCCGACCTGAACGGCAGAGCTAGAGGCGCTAAAGCCGCTCCTGTGACCAGTCCTCGTCGCGTGATCTTACCCATGTTGTTCCTCCCGCCTCGCTCAGTTTAGTACAGGACTGAAGTATATCGTTGGAGACTGGAGTTTGCAGCTAACACGCGGCTCCGGCAGGGTGGGCCTGATCATCGCCAATTTGCGCGCTTCCGCACCGCTTCAAAGGACGCTGCGGCATCCGTCACCACCTGATCCGTGGATAGCGACGTAAGTTTGCCCCCGCGCTTCAGAATTCTTCCGTCCACAATGACCGTATCCACATTTTCCGGCTGGGTGGACTCGATCAGCATGTGCGCGGGATCGGTAAAGACCCCCATGTTGAGCTGGTTGGTCGAGACCATGATTACGTCGGCGCGTTTTCCCGGCTTGAGCGATCCGACACGGTCGTCGATCCTCAGGGAGCGTGCTCCCTCAATGGTGCCGAGCTCGAGAGCGCGCCGGGCGGACATTTTGAATTCGTCGTGCGCCTTGGCGTTTTCGATGTTTCGGGCCAACTTCAGGATGCCAAAAAGATTCGCATCGCCCGAGAGCACAGTGGTGTCTACCGACACGCCGACGGGAACGCTCGCATCCAGGAATTCGCTTATTTTCGTGAACCCGTAACCGATGCGCAGCTCCGTGCCCGGCGAAACGCTGACCGGCGAACTAGCTTTGGCGACCATTTGAATTTCCGCTGGCGATGCAGAGAGCGCGTGAATGAGCTGCACATCCTTGCCAAGCAGATTCTCCTTCGCCAGCGCTTCAATCTGTCCTTTGGCGTCCTCCCTGCTGCCGACATGCAGCGAAATTGGAATGCCCAAGCGCCGCGCGGCCTCGAACTCAGAGCGATAGACCTCTGTAGGCAGTGCGGTGTTGCGAAACATGCCGCGCCAGGCGAATCCAAGAGCGATGAGTCCGTCGTTGGAGTATCTGGCCCAGTCGCGATGCAGCCCTCGAAGATCGTCTAGGTTGCAGGCTTGCGTATCCGGCAGGCCTTGCGGCCAACCATAGGACCAGCGAGCGCGGAGGCCAGCCTCTTTTATCGCGCGTAGGTCAGCTTCGGCATGAGGGCGGCCGCGGAGATTGTGGCAATAATCATGGACCGTGGTCATACCGCAGTTCAGGGCTTCGGCGGCAGCCAGACGAACGCCGTGATACATATCGTCGGGCGTCATGACCTGGCCGTACGCCGCAGCGGTTGGAAAATATCCTTGATCCGGTTTTTCCCCACCGAAGCTGCGCAGCAGCGTATTCCACATGTGCCAATGCGTCTCAACCAGGCCTGGGAGCACGATCATCCGGCGTCCATCGAGAACGGTCGCGCCGGGAGCCTGGATCGCTTTCCCGACCGCGACAATCTCCCCATTCTTGATGTGAACATCGCCGCCCGGGATATCGCCCAGCGTGCGATCCATGGTCATGACGTAGGCATTTCGCAGAATCAATTCGCCGCGCGATGGCAACGCCGCCGAATAGGCGGGTTCAATTGACCTGGTGGCTGCGACGGCCGCCAAGCTTCCTATGAATCGCCGCCTGTTGATCGTGTGCCGCATCGTCGGGATTATACTACGAGCATGAACCTTAGAAGCGCGGCGTTCCTGGCATTGGTCGGTATGATTCTGCTGACGCTTCTCGTGATCGCCGACTTCATCAACGTCGTGCAGGGTGTCTTGCGTGATCTCATTCCCGCGATGATGCTTTTGCGGTCCATCATCTATTTGTTGGCGAGCGTCGGGCTAACAGTCTTTCTTTGGGCCTTCCACCGGGCACAGCGATGACGATGAAGGCGAAGCGCGTGGGCGCGTGGATGATACTTCTTTTGTGCCTGCTAGCTCTTAGCTTTTCAGCGACGCCCTATTCCCGCGCCGCAAATCAAATGCTGGTGGGTGCTCGGCTGGCGCTGGTGGCGGTTCTGTCCGTTCTCACGGTACGCGAGTGGTGGAAGAAACAAAGACAGCCGAGTCCGAGTTCCGACCCCAGTGACGGTTTGTTGCAGCGCTGGCGGCGCTGGTATCACGATGAGCCGAAACGCGAACCAAGGCCTTGACTTTCCCCTTTTCTTCGCCCATAATCGACTCATGGCGCTCACCAAGCGGCAAAAAGACGTTCTCGATTTCATCGCCGACTTCGTCGAAGAAAACGGCTACAGCCCCAGCTACGAGGAACTGGCCCAGGGGCTGAAACTTGCCTCGCTGGCCACCGTTCACAAACATATTCAAGCTCTGGAATCGCGAAACTACCTGCGGCGATTGTTCAACCAGAGCCGCTCGCTCGAGGTCTCTCCAAAATACGTGCAGGAACGGCGCCGCAGCCGGCAGAGCACTCGAGCGGCGGAAGTGCCGCTGGCCGGCCGGATCGCGGCGGGCTTACCAGTGGAGGCGATCGAAGGCCAGGAAACCTTGCAATTCGCCGACTTCGCCGGCAAGGGCGATACCTTCGCTCTCCAGGTGACCGGCGAGTCGATGATCGAAGATCACATCCTCAGCGGCGACTACGTGCTGGTGGAGAAAACGCAACAGGCCAAAGATGGCGAGATCGTGGTCGCGCTGGTAAACGGTCGCGAGACCACTCTCAAGCGCCTCTATCATGATCCGGATGGACGCATCCGGCTGCAGCCCGCGAATTCATCGATGCAACCTATCATCCTAGAAGGCGCGAACGTGCAGGTGCAAGGGCGCGTGCTCGCAGTGCTGCGAAAGTTCAAGTGAGCTGCCACGGCGTCGGGCTGTAGCCATCCCAGCAAGCTGGTAAACTGGTAGTGTACATGGATGGCCCCCTTAGTGGCGTTAAGCGCTTTCTGTTCTGGGACTATCCTCGCGCGGGCTGGCAGTATGATTTGATGGTCGGGCTGATCCTGGCCTTTATTTTCCTAACACCCCGAGATTGGTTCCGGGATCAACCCCGAGCCAGCAACATCGTCATGATTCGTCCGGACGCCTTCTGGGTGGACTCAGACCTGCTGTCAAGTTCTCCGGAGGGAGAACGCGTGGCGCGAGTCGGCAGCCTGCTCAAGGCGCGTACCGGAAAGAACTACAATGTGGTCCGTTTGGAACCGATTATAGATTCCGAACAGGAAACCAAGGGTTACATGGCATTTACGGCGCCATAACCTCCGCACGTCACTGGAATTCGTTTTTTATCAAATGATGCGATTAGGTGCTTTAACTGTCGCTGCGCTCGCCTTCACCTTAGGTGCCTCTCCTGTCAATTCCGAGTTGCTGCAACGTCTGGATAATGCTGCCAGCCACTTTCTGTCGATGTCCGCAACAGTGACTTATCTAACCCACACGGATATAATCGATGAAAACACTACGGAAACCGGCGAGTTGTTGATGAAAAAAGTGGCCCCGGACGAAGTGCAGGGTCTAATCAATTTTACCGCTCCCAACCAGCGTTCTGTCACCTTCGAGAAACGTAATGTCCGGATCTATTACCCGAAAATTAAAACACTGCAAGTCTATGATCTGGAAGAGCACGGCGAGCAGTTGGATAAGTTTCTGATGATCGGGTTTGGCACGTCCGGCAGTGAACTTGCAAAGGATTACACCATGACCGTGCTGGACACCGACACAGTGAAAGAGACGCCGGGGGTCCAGGCTACTCATTTGGAGTTGATTCCGAAGACCGGAGAAGCTCGGAAGTATGTAAAGAAACTCGAGCTTTGGATTGGGATTCCGGAGCGTGGCGATCCTTATCCCTTGCGCGAAAAGATTACGGAGCCTTCTGGCGACTCGCGAACGATGACCTACAGCAACCTCAAGATCAATCCGTCGTTGCCGCCCGACGCATTGAAACTGAAACTCCCTCCCGGGGTTAAAACAGAGCATCCAGGCAAATGACCGCTACAGCGACAGTAGAACGAAACCAGAATCGCGTGAGAAATACGCGCGACGCCAGCGGCCGTCTGACTTTCCTGGACTGGTCGCGCGGCTTGGCAGTGGTGATCATGCTCCAAGGCCATGTGTTCCACTCTTTCAACAGAACGGATCTGCGAACCGACGGGCCCTTCATGCTCTCGCAGTTCTTCGGCGGCATTGGTCCGGCGATTTTTCTGGTGCTCACCGGCATCACCCTCGCGTTCTTGATGGACCGGCGCGAGCAGCAGGGCTTCGATGCGCTGGCTCGCTGGAAATTCGCACTGCGGCGAGCGGGTTACTTGTTCTCGCTTGCATTTCTATTCCGCCTCCAGCTTTGGTTGTTCGCCTATCCGCAGAGTCCTTGGCCGGCCTTGTTCAAAGTGGACATCCTCAACTGCATGGGCCTGGCCATCGGATTGATGTCGGTGATGGCGATCTTTACCACGGCGGACCGCGTCCGGTTGTGCGCCGGATTGGGCATCGCGATTGCCACCGCCGCGCCGCTGGTATCAGCCATCGATTGGAGTTGGCTGCCAGCGGGCGTGTCAGCCTATTTCGTGCCGAGTTACCAGTATTTCGCTTTCTTCCCCTGGGCTGCCTTCATCGCCTTCGGAATCAGCATCGGCAGTCTGCTGCGAATCGTACGAGCAGACCAGATGAATCGTGTTATGCAGTGGGGAACCTTGGCCGGCTTCGCGTTAATATTAGGCGGACAATATTTCTCGAACATGCCTTATTCCCTTTATCCCAAGTCGGAATTCTGGCTCGATAGTCCTGGACTGATCGTGATCAAGCTCGGGGTGGTGATGATCGTCATTGCCTTCGCATATCTATGGACCGAGTACGCGGTAGTCGCGTCCTGGAGCTGGATCCGGCAGCTTGGAACCACGTCGCTGCTGGTCTACTGGGTACACATCGAGCTGGTATATGGCCGCTGGTTCGGGGCCTGGAAAGAATCACTAAACAACGTGGAGTGCGGCATATATGCCGTCATACTCGTCGGCGCGATGCTGGGCCTGTCCGTTCTGCGTAGCCGTTGGAATACGCCGCGTGTTATGGCCTCCGTAGCGCCTTGGTTTTCCTACCAGAGCCCGCGGCGCGTTTCGGGCGATTAATTGACTTCTGTCTTAATTCAGCAAAAAGATGACGTCATTGTTGTAACCATTAATCGGCCGGAGGTGCGGAACGCCGTCGATGGCCCAACCGCGAACGAACTCGCGGACGCATTCCGCAAATTCGACGCCGATGAGCATGTGAAGGTCGCGGTCCTGACGGGCGCCGGGGGAACGTTCTGCGCCGGAGCCGATTTGAAGGCGATTGCCTCAGGCCAAGGAAACAGGATGTCGGAAGAGGGCGACGGACCGATGGGTCCCACTCGCATGCTTCTGTCGAAACCGGTTATCGCGGCGGTAGAAGGACACGCCGTCGCCGGAGGACTGGAACTGGCGCTCTGGTGCGACCTGCGAGTGGCCGCGCGCGACGCCATATTCGGCGTCTATTGCCGGCGGTTCGGAGTGCCGCTGGTGGATCTGGGAACGATCCGGCTGCCGCGGCTGATCGGACAGAGTCATGCCCTCGATTTGATCCTGACCGGGCGTGGCGTTTCGGGCGAAGAAGCCATGCGGATGGGTTTGGCCAACCGCCTGGTCGAGCCGGGACACGCCTTGGACGCGGCTGTCGAACTGGCGACAGATCTTGCACGGTTGCCGCAAAATTGCTTGCGCTCGGATCGCTTATCGGCATACGAGCAGTGGTCTCTGACGTGCACGAATGCGATGCGGAACGAGTTTCGCCGCGGAATGGAGGTAGTGGAAACCGGCGAGACTCAGCAGGGCGCGCAGCGTTTCGCGGGCGGGTCTGGCCGACACGGAAATACTGGGTGAAATACTTGGCCCCAAACTTCGTCCAACTGCTGAGGAGAATTTATCTTGAAACTAAGGGTAGTGCTAAGTGTTGTGTGTTTAATGGTTTATGCGTTTGCCGTGAATGCAGTCAATGCCAATGCCAAAGACGAGGGTTTCTCAGGGCGGTGGGTTTTGGACAAGGGTAGTCAGCACCCCGGAGACGCGCCCAATAGCCTGGAGCAACGGATCAAGCAGGACAATTCGGGGGTAACGATCGAATCGACATTTAAGGAACCGGACAATGGTGTTGTTCCGCTACTTTACCTGGGCGTGATGACCACCCGATTGCATTTGAGCACCAACGGCGAGGTGCAGCAGAACCAGATTGGCCCATTTCAAATGGGCTCGAAAACTACGATAAACGGAAATCAAATGGAGACGGAGTGGACCGCCATGGCGAAGAATGATCAAGTGCAAGGTCATTGGACGCACACTCTTTCGAGTGATGGCCGCCACATGACTCTGGCAATCAAAGAGAATTCCACGCAAGGACAGCAGGCGGAAGCCACACTGCATTTTATCCGAAAGTAAGAAGTCGCGCTACCATCTTGTAGATGAAACTACAAGATCGGGTGGCGCTGGTCACTGGGGCCGGCACTGGGATTGGACGCGGGATCGCAGAGGCGTTCGCCCGGCAAGGCGTGAAGGTCGCGGTTAACTACAGCCGTTCGCGCGACGCAGCCGAAGAAGTCGTTCGCGACATTCGCTCAACGGGAGGAACCGCGATCGCAATCGGCGCTAGCGTTGCCAATGACCAGGAAGTGCGCGGAATGGTCGACCAGATCGCCCGCGAATTCGGCAAGCTCGATATTCTGGTCAACAACGCGGGCTGGAGCACCCGCATTCCCCACGACAGGCTAGAGGACCTCACCGACGAAGTCTGGAATCGGACCTTCGACACCAATTTACGCGGTGCATTCTATTGTGTGCGCGCCGCGGTGCCGCTGATGCGGCAGCAGGAGGGCTGCGGCCATCGTCAACATCGCCTCGGTTGCCGGCATGACGGGATTGGGCAGCTCGATGGCCTACGCGGCCTCGAAAGGCGCGATGATCACCATGACCAAATCGCTGGCGCGCGCGCTGGCGCCCGGAATTCGAGTGAATGCGATCGCTCCGGGATTCGTTCGCACGCGCTTCGCGGACTGGCCCTCATCGGCCTTCGACGAAGGCGAGGCGATGACGCCGCTGAAGCGCTTGGCCACGGTTGAGGAGATTGCGGCTCTGGCGTGGCACCTGGCCATAGAGGCGAAATCGATCACCGGCGAGACCATCGCCGTCGATGGCGGTGTGGCAGAACTGGGCGCGATTCGCATGAACGTAAGCCGTTAACTTACGGCTTGCGCTAGCATGGTGGTCAATGAGGAAATCGACGCTACCGCTGTTAGCGATTCTGTTTGCATTTCACGCCACGCCCGCTGGAAATTTCGCCCTCACCGTCGACAATATCATGCGCGGGCCGGCCCTTTATGGCTACGAGCCATCGCAAGTCCGCTGGTCGGGTGATGGCGAGCGGCTCTATTTCCAGTGGAAGCAGTCGAGCGATCCAGTGCTCAAAGATCTCGACACATACGTCGTCAACCGCGATGGATCGGGACTGCGAAAGCTCTCGGAGGCGGAAGCGAAACTGGCGCCACCGGCCGGCGGCGCAACCACTCCCGATAAGAAACGCACTGTCTATTCGCGCGACGGCGATATCTTCTTCTATGACGCCGCCAGCGGCCAGACGCGGCAGCTAACCAAGACCGCCGATGTGGAGACTGATCCTCACTTTACTCACGATGGCCGGTGGGTGGTGTTCACGCGAGCGAACAATGTTTATGTCATGTCGCTCGATGGTGGCGCGTTAGAGGAATTCACGGACATTCGGTTACCCGGCGCCAATCCCTCGCCCGCTGAGTCCGGCGCTGGACGAGGAGGGCGAGGCGGCGGTGGGCGCGGCGCGGCGGCATCAGAAGAGCAGAAGGGCACTGATAGTCAGGAGTTCCTAAAAAACCAAGAAAAGGAGCTGCTGGAGGTGATTCGCGAGCGCGCGGCCAAACGTGAAGAAGACGAAGCCAAGAAGAAGCGAGGGAACCCGAGGAAGCCATTCAACCTGACGGCTGGACAGACCATCGCGTCGTTGCAATTAACACCGGACGAGAAATATGTCATTGCGGCCGTGCGGGAAGCCGGCACGGGCGACAAGAACTACCGTGGTTCCCAACTACGTGACGGAGTCGGGATATACAGAGGAGATTCCATCGCGCGATAAGGTCGGCGATAACCAGAACCGAATGAAACTGGCCATCCTGAGCGTGGAGACGGGCGAAGTGAAGTGGGTGGATCACGAGCAGAAACAGGTAGGCGGCGCCGCGGACGCAGTGCGGGATGTGCAGTTGTCACAGCCGGTGTGGTCCGAAGATGGCTCTAAGGCGGTGTTGCTGGCTCGAGCGGCCGACAACAAGGACCGCTGGATTCTCGCGCTGGATGCAGCGACTGGGAAGACGCGCGTAGTGGCGCAGGATCATGACGACGCCTGGCTGGATGGGCCTGGAGCCAACACGCTGGGCTGGATGAAGAATGATCGCGAGATTTATTTTCAGTCCGAGCGCACCGGTTATTCGCACTTGTATGTCGCGCCGTTCGAGGGTGGCGAGCCGAAAGCACTGACGTCGGGCAAGTGGGAAGTGGATGGGGTCGCGCTGTCGAAAGACAAGAGCCGGTTCTTCCTGACCACAAGCGAAGCCGATGCCGGCGAGCACAACGTCTACGAAATGAGCGCGGAGGGAGGAGCGCGGACCAGGCTCACTTCCCTGCCCGGCGGCCATACGTATGTATCATCGCCGGACGATCGCTGGTTCGCCGATATTTATTCGTACACCAACAAACCGCCGGAGCTGTATGTGCAGGAGGCTCACACGGGCGCGGCGTCGAAGAAGCTGACGTCGTCGCCGGCAGCCGATTTCTGGCAATATCCATGGCAGGATGTGCCGGTGGTGACCTTCCCGGCACGCGATGGCGCGACGCTACGCGCGCGGCTTTACAAGCCGGCGAACTTCCGGCCGGGTGGCCCGGGTGTCGTATTCGTGCATGGCGCCGGTTATTTGCAGAATGTGCATCGCTGGTGGTCGTCAAGCTACGAGCACGAGTATTTGTTTCATCATCTGCTGATGGAGCGTGGCTACGTGGTGATCGATGTCGACTATCGCGGATCAGCCGGTTACGGGCGCGATTGGCGCACCGGAATCTACCGGCACATGGGAGCGAAGGATCTGGACGACAACGTAGACGCCGCGCGATGGCTGGTGGCGCAACAGGGCGTGGACGCGAAACGCATCGGCATCTACGGCGGCAGCTATGGCGGATTCATCACCTTGATGGCGATGTTCACGCAGCCAGACGTGTTCGCAGCGGGCGCGGCGCTGCGGCCGGTGACCGACTGGGCGAATTACAACCATCCGTATACATCGAATATTTTGAATTTGCCGCAGAAAGATGCGGAGGCGTACCGGCAATCGTCTCCCATCTACTTCGCGCAGGGTCTGAAGGGCGCGCTGTTGATCTGCCACGGGATGGCGGACACGAATGTGCACTTCCAGGACACTGCGGAGCTGGTGCAGCGGCTGATCGAGTTGCACAAGGAAAACTGGACGCTGGCGGTATATCCGGTGGAGAATCACGGGTTCGTACAGCCGTCGAGCTGGGCAGACGAGTACAAGCGGATTTTGGATTTGTTTGAAAAGAACCTGAAGGGGCGGAACTAAGAGGGATCATCTCTCATGCGCCGCAGGGGAAGCGCCCGGACGCGTCTAGACACACTCCAAGACTTTTTTCGCCGAGCCCGTCGAATTCGGTATCCGCGAACTCACTGGCGATCGCCTCGCACTCTGCCTTGATGGCAGAGTCGCAAGCCATCGTCTGCATTTCTTGTTCAAAAGTCATATCCTATTAATGCAAAAGGGCAGGCTCGACGGCCTGCCCCCTGGATCGGAAATGGTCTAGCGTTTATTCGGCCAACGGCTCTTCGGTCAGGCCGCCGGCGTAAACCGTCCGGGCTTCGTCTTCGTAGCCGCCCAGATCGCCGGTGAGCGAAACTTCTTCCGCGATGGGCTCTTCTTCCACCACGTCTTCGCCCGCGATCTTCACGTTGCGGTAGTATTCCATGCCGGTTCCGGCCGGAATCAGCCGCCCCATGATGACGTTCTCCTTCAGGCCGCGCAGATAATCGACCTTGCCGTTGATGGCGGCTTCGGTCAGCACGCGCGTGGTCTCCTGGAAGGACGCCGCCGAGATGAACGAATCGGTGGAGAGCGACGCCTTGGTGATGCCGAGCAGCACCGGCTTGCCGGTGGCCGGACGCCCGCCCGCTTCCGCTACGCGATTATTCTCTTCGCGGAACTTGAACTTGTCCACCACTTCTTCCGGAAGGAACTCGGTGTCGCCGATATCGTCCACCTTCACCCAGCGCATCATCTGACGGGAGATGACTTCCAGGTGCTTGTCGTTGATATTGACGCCCTGCAGACGATACACTTCCTGGATTTCGTTCACCAGGTATTTCTGCAGTTCCTTTTCGCCGAGCACGGCCAGGATGTCGTGCGGATTGCGCGGGCCATCCATCAGTGGATCGCCGGCCTTCACGCGCTCGCCTTCCTGGACGTTGATGTGCACGCCGCGCGGAATCGAGTATTCCTTCTGCTCGCCGTCGTCGGCCGTGATGGTGATCTTGCGCATGCCCTTGGCGACTTCGCCGTATTTCACGACGCCGTTGATCTCCGCGATGATGGCCGTCTCGCGCGGCTTGCGCGCTTCGAACAGCTCCACCACGCGCGGCAGACCGCCGGTGATGTCCTTGGTCTTGGTGGTCGCGCGCGGAATCTTTGCCAGCACGTCGCCCGCGTGAACCGTGTCATCATGATTCACCATAAGGTGAGCATGCGTGGGCATGAGGTAGCGCTTTTCTTCCGACCGCGACCCGCCTTCGGGCCGGACAATAACCGTCGGAATGCGCTTTTCATCGAGCGCTTCGGTGACCACCCACTGCGACATGCCAGTGATTTCGTCCACCTGCTCTTGCAACGTCACGCCTTCGCCGAGGTCTTTGAAGTGGACCTTGCCGCTCACCTCGGTCAGGATCGAGAACGTGTACGGGTCCCATTCGAGCAGAATGTCGTTGGTCTTCACCTTCGCGCCGTCGCCGAAACAGCACCTTGGCGCCATACACCACGGGGTAGCGCTCTTTTTCGCGGCCCTTATCGTCGATGATGGCCAGGATGCCGTTGCGGTTCATGGCGATCAGCTCGCCCTTGGCGTTCTTAACAGTCGTAACGCCCAGGAACTTGACGAAGCCATCCGATTTCGCGTCTTGCTTGGATTGCTCGCTCGAACCGGTGGCCGTGCCGCCGACGTGGAACGTGCGCATAGTGAGCTGCGTTCCGGGTTCGCCGATGGACTGCGCGGAAATGATGCCGACCGCTTCGCCGCGCTCCACCATTCGCCCGGTGGCGAGGTTGCGCCCGTAGCAGAGCTGGCAAACGCCGCGCTTCGATTCGCAGGTCAGCACCGAGCGGATCTTCACGCGCTCGATACCGGCCGCCTGAATCGCGGCGGCCAGCTCTTCGGTGATCTCCTGATTGAGCCCGACGATCAGGTTGCCTTCGTAATCGAACTGGTCTTCCAGCGCCACGCGGCCGACGATGCGGTCGCGCAACGGCTCGATGATTTCGCCCGATTCGATGATCGGCTCGACGTAGATGCCATCGCCGGTGCCGCAATCGATCTTCGGTGACGATCACGTCCTGCGCCACGTCGCACAGGCGGCGGGTGAGGTAGCCGGAGTCGGCCGTCTTCAAAGCCGTATCGGCCAGACCTTTGCGGGCGCCGTGCGTGGAGATGAAGTACTGCAAGCACGTCCAGGCCTTCGCGGAAGTTGGCGGTAATGGGTTGCTCGATGATTTCGCCCGACGGCTTGGCCATCAAACCGCGCATACCGGAAAGCTGGCGGATCTGCTGTTTCGATCCGCGCGCGCCGGAGTCGGCCATGATGTAAATCGGATTGAGGTAGCGGCCGGTACGGTCGTCCTCCTCCATGGTCTTGAACATTTCGTCGGAGACACGCTCGGTGACTTTCGACCAGATTTCGATGATCTTGTTGTAGCGCTCGCCTTGCGTGATGGCGCCTTCCTGATACTGCTGCTGGACTTCGATGACCGCCTTTTCGGCGTTCTTCACCAGCTTGGCCTTTTCGTCGGGCACCACCATGTCGTCGATGCCGATGGAAATACCGGCGCGCGTGGCGTACAGGAACCCGAGCTTCTTCACCTCGTCCAGCATCTGGACGGTGATCTGCAGACCGAACTTCAGGTAGCAGTACTGCACCAGTTGCGTGAGGCCCTTCTTCTTCAGCAGGCCGTTGATGAAGGGCATCTCGTCCGGCAGCACGTCGTTCAGGATCACGCGGCCGACCGTGGTATCCATATACTGCTTGTTGAACTCGATCGGCTCGGTGTGGATGACGTTCTGGTTGTCGAACGCCTTATTCAAGTCGATCACTTTGCCGGTATAGCGCAGCTTGATGGGCGACAGCGTTTCCACTTCGCCCATTTCGAGCGCGATCAGGACGTCGTCGGTGGAGGCGAAGGTGCGGCCTTCACCCTTGGTGCCTGGACGGGCTTTGGTCAGATAGTAGAGGCCCAGCACCATGTCCTGCGTCGGAACCGCGATCGGCGCGCCGTGCGCGGGCGACAGGATGTTGTTCGAAGACAGCATCAGCGTGGAAGCTTCGATCTGCGCTTCCGGAGACAGCGGAATGTGGACGGCCATCTGGTCGCCGTCGAAGTCGGCGTTGAACGCCGTGCAGGTGAGCGGATGCAGCTTGATCGCCTTGCCTTCCACCAGCACCGGCTCGAAGGCCTGGATGCCGAGGCGGTGCAGCGTGGGGGCGCGGTTGAGCAGGATCGGATGGTCCTTGATGACTTCTTCGAGAATGTCCCAAACCACCGGGTCCTGCTGCTCGACCAGCTCCTTGGCTTGCTTGATGGTGGTGCAATGGCCGCGCTGTTCGAGCCGATGATAGATGAACGGCTTGAACAGCTCCAGCGCCATCTTCTTGGGCAGACCGCACTGATGCAGCTTCAGCTCCGGGCCGACCACGATGACGGAGCGGCCGGAATAATCGACGCGCTTGCCGAGCAGGTTCTGGCGGAAGCGGCCCTGCTTGCCTTTGAGCGTATCGGAGAGCGATTTGAGCGGGCGGTTGTTGGCGCCGCGCAGAACGCGGCCGCGGCGGCCGTTGTCGAACAAAGCGTCGACGGCTTCCTGCAGCATGCGCTTTTCGTTGCGAACGATGACGTCGGGAGCGTGCAGCTCGATGAGCTTCTTCAGCCGGTTGTTGCGGTTGATCACGCGGCGATACAGGTCGTTCAGATCGGACGTGGCGAAGCGGCCGCCATCCAGCGGCACCAGCGGACGAAGCTCGGGCGGAATCACCGGGATGACATCCAGGATCATCCACTCCGGTTTGTTGCCGGACTTGCGGAAGCTTTCCACCACGCGCAGGCGCTTGGCGAACTTCAGCTTCTTCTGCTGCGATACCTCGGTCTTCATCTTCTCGCGGATCTCGAGGCTGAGACCTTCGATGTCGACGCTTCTTCAGCAGCTCCTTGATGCCTTCGGCGCCCATCATGGCGACGAATTTTCCGGGGAACTCCTGGTCGAGTTGGCGCTTGCGCTCGTCGGTGATCACTTCACCGCGCTTCAGTTCGGCAACTTCGCCGGGATCCACCACCACGAAGGCTTCGAAATAAAGCACGCGCTCCAGTTCACGCAGCGTGATGTCGAGCAGGTAGCCGATGCGGCTGGGCAGCCCTTTGAAGAACCAGACGTGCGAGCAGGGGCTGGCGAGCTCGATATGGCCGAGGCGCTCGCGGCGCACGCGCGACAGCGTCACTTCGACGCCGCACTTGTCGCAAATCACGCCGCGGTGCTTCATGCGCTTGTACTTGCCGCACAAGCACTCCCAGTCGGCGATGGGACCGAAGATCCGGGCGCAGAACAGGCCGTCGCGCTCCGGCTTGAAGGTCCGGTAGTTGATCGTTTCCGGCTTGGTGACTTCGCCATGCGACCAGCTCCGGATTTTTTCCGGAGAGGCGAGACTGATCCGGATGGAATCGAAGTCGGCGATCAAATTTGCTCTATCGTAGGGAGAGGAACGATACATGAAATCTCCTATATGACCAGTTGTGGCAGTAGGCGGAATCCAGTAAGCAGCGGTTTTGGTTGCTTTTCTGCCATCTGCTTTCTGCCTTCTGCTTTCTGTCTTCTGCATAATTAGTCGGCCGCGAGGGCGGTGTCCGGCGATCTCCCGCGGCTTCTTCATCAACTCGACGTCCAGACACAGCGATTGCAACTCGCGGATCAGGACGTTGAAGGATTCCGGCACGCCGGGCTCGGCGGCCGCTTCCCCTTTCACGATCGCTTCGTAAATCTTGGCGCGCCCGTACACGTCGTCGGATTTCGCGGTCAGCAGTTCCTGCAGTACGTAGGCCGCGCCGTAAGCTTCGAGCGCCCAGACTTCCATTTCTCCGAAGCGCTGGCCGCCGAACTGGGCCTTGCCGCCCAGCGGCTGCTGCGTAATCAGCGAATACGGACCGATGGACCGGGCGTGGATCTTGTCGTCCACCAGGTGCGACAGCTTGAGCATGTAGATGTAGCCCACCGTCACGGGCTGTTCGAAAGCCTGGCCCGAGATGCCGTCCCAAAGCTGGACCTTGCCGGAACTCGGCAGCTCGGCGGCTTTGAGCTGGGCCTTGATGTCTTTCTCAGTCGCGCCGTCGAAAACCGGCGTGGCGAAGTGCAGGCCGAGCGCATGAGCCGCCCAGCCCAGGTGAGTTTCGAGAATCTGGCCGACGTTCATACGCGAAGGAACGCCCAGCGGATTGAGCACGATCTCAACCGGCGTGCCATCGGGCAGATACGGCATGTCCTCTTCGGGAACGATGCGCGCGATCACGCCCTTGTTGCCGTGGCGGCCGGCCATCTTGTCGCCCACCGAAAGCTTGCGCTTCATGGCGATGTAGCACTTCACCAGCTTGATGACGCCGGGCGGCAGTTCATCGCCTTTGCGAAGCTTAGCGATCTTTTCGTCGGTGATCTTTTCGAGCACGGCGATCTGCCGCGAAGTCATCTCTTCGATTTCGTCGATCTGCTCGTTGAGGCGAACGTCCTTGTTGGCGAGCTTGATGCGCTTCAGATCGCGCGCGCGCAGCTTCTCGATCAGGTCGCGCGTCAGGCCGACGCCCTTGGAAAGCAGCTTCTTGTTGGTCTTTTCGTCGTGCAGGTCGGCCAGCACTTCCTTGCCTTCCAGCAGATCGGTGAGGCGCTTGGCGCGCTCGTCGTTGAGAATGCGCTTTTCGTCTTCGAGGTTGCGGTGCAGCCGCTCGACCTGCGTTTCGAGAATCGCTTTGGAGCGCTCGTCGAGATCCGCGCCCTTGCGCGAGAAGACCTTGCAATCGACCACCGTGCCTTCGATGCCGGGCGGGCAGTAGAGCGAGGCGTCCTTCACGTCGCCGGCCTTTTCGCCGAAGATCGCGCGCAGCAGCTTTTCTTCGGGAGTCAGTTGCGTTTCGCCCTTGGGCGTCACCTTGCCGACCAGGATGTCGCCCGGCTTCACGGTGGCGCCGATGCGGATGATGCCGCTCTCGTCCAGGTTGCGGAGGAACGCTTCGGCGATGTTGGGAATGTCGCGGGTGATTTCTTCGGGGCCGAGCTTGGTGTCGCGGGCTTCGATCTCGAACTCTTCGATGTGGATCGAAGTGTAGTAGTCTTCCTTGACCAGCTTTTCCGAGACCACGATGGCGTCTTCGAAGTTGTACCCGCGCCAGGGCATGAACGCCACCAGGACGTTTCGTCCGAGCGCCAGTTCGCCCATGTCGGTGCAAGGCCCGTCGGCCAGCACGTCGCCCTTCTTCACCCGTTGGCCCTGGTGCACGATCGGCTTCTGGCTGATGCAGGTGTTCTGGTTGGACCGCTTGAATTTAGTGAGCTGATAGATATCGGCGCCGACTTCGCGCGAAAGCTGGCCCTCGTGGGCGCCGCCGCCCTCCACGCGCACGATGATGCGCTCGGAGTCCACCGAATCCACGATGCCGGAGCGTTTGCAGATGACCACCGCGCCGGAATCGCGCGCCGTCACGTGCTCCATGCCGGTACCGACGTAGGGAGTTTCAGCGCGCAGCAACGGAACGGCCTGGCGCTGCATGTTCGATCCCATCAACGCGCGGTTGGCGTCGTCGTTTTCGAGGAACGGAATCAAACTGGCCGCCACCGAGACGAGCTGCTTGGGACTGACGTCCATGTATTCGATTTCGTCGCGATGCTTCAGGACGAAGTTGCCGGCCTGACGAGCGTTCACCAGCTCGTTGACGATGTGGCCCTTTTCGTCCAGCGCGACGTTGGCCTGGGCGATGATGTACTTGTCTTCTTCCCACGCCGACAGGTAGTCGCAATGGGCTTCGAACTCGATGGGCTGCTTCTTTCCGCTCAAGTCGCGGTTGGCCTTTGTCCAGCTTCGGAGCGAGTCAGGACGTCGCCGACTTTGTAGGAGCTGTCGCCCGGATTCAGTACCTTGACTTCGTCCACCACACTGCCCTTCACCACGCGGCGGTAAGGGCTTTCGATGAACCCATACTCGTTGATGCGGGCAAAGCAGGAGAGCGAAGAAATCAAGCCGATGTTGGGACCTTCCGGCGTCTCGATGGGGCAGATGCGGCCGTAATGGGTCGGATGCACGTCGCGGACTTCGAATCCGGCGCGCTCGCGCGATAGACCGCCTGGTCCAAGAGCGGAGAGACGCCGCTTGTGCGTGATCTCCGACAGCGGATTGGTCTGATCCATGAACTGCGAAAGCTGGCTCGATCCGAAGAATTCGCGGATCGCCGCCATTACCGGCTTGGCGTTCACCAGGTCGTGCGGCATGGCCGTCGACATTTCCTGGTACACCGACATCTTCTCTTTGATGGCGCGCTCCATGCGGACCAGGCCGATGCGGAACTGGTTTTCGAGCAGCTCGCCGACCGCGCGGACGCGGCGGTTGCCCAGGTGATCGATGTCGTCCACCGCGCCGATGCCGCGCCGCAGCTTCAGCAGGTACTTAATGGTGTCGATGAAGTCTCTTCTGATCGAGCGTGCGCTTGTCGAGCGGAGATACGTCGATCTTGTCGTACAGCTTGATGTTGAACTTCATGCGGCCCACGCGCGAGAAGTCGTACTTGCGCGGGTCGAAGAACATGCCCTGGAAGAGTTGCGTGGCGGTATCGAGCGTGGGCGGATCGCCGGGACGCAGCTTGCGATAGATCTCCAGCAAGCGCGTCGTTCTGGCTCTTCACCGGATCTTTCCTGAGGGTGACCGAAATCACGTTGCCGGCATCGTCGCGATCGGGGAAGAACACCTCGAACGAAGTGATGCCGTTGTCCATCAGCCTGTCGATGTTGACGAGCTCCTGGTTGGCTTCCACCAGCACTTCGCCGGTGGACATGTCGATCACGTCGGCGGCGATAAACGCGCCCTGCAGATCGGTTCGATCGATTTCCACCTGCTCGATCTTGGCCTTGAGAATCGCCTCGTACAGCGACTTGGTGATCTTGCGGCCCTGCGGAACGATGGTTTCGTTCTTGGTGCCGATCGCCTTCGAGAGCTTAAGCCCGATCAGGCTTTCGGAAACCTTCCAGAACAGCTTCTTGTCCTTGATGACCACTTCGCTGACGTTATAAAACGCCCGCAGAATTTCAGCATCGGTCTTGAGACCGAGCGCGCGCAGAAACACGGTGCCGTAGAATTTCCGCTTGCGGTCGATGCGGACGTAGAGCAGGTTCTTGTTGTCGTACTCGAACTCCACCCAACTGCCGCGATAGGGAATGATCTTGCCGAGGAAGTAGCCTTGCGCCGGGACACGCTCGAAAAACACGCCGGGCGAGCGATGCAACTGGGAAACGATGACGCGCTCGGTGCCGTTGATGATGAACGTACCGTTTTCCGTCATCAGCGGGATTTCGCCGAAGAAGACCTCTTGCTCCTTGATGTCGCGGACCGTCTTGACGCCGGTTTCGGGATCCTTGTCGAAGACCGTGAGACGAATGGTTACCTTGAGCGGAGCGGCGTAGGTCATGCCGCGCTCTTCGCACTCGGCCACGTCATATTTCAGTTGCAGACCGACCGGATCGCCGCAGCGGTTGCAGAAAGTGACGATGTTTTTGTTAAAGGTTCCGCAGCGGTGGCATAGTACGTCGCCGACATGGAACGGATCGGTTCGGATGGTGGCTCCGCAGGCCGGATTACGGCAGGTGGAACGCAGGTGGTGCAGTCCTTTGAGATTGCCGCACTTGCACTCCCAGTTTCCGATGGCGTAATCAACGAACTCGAGCTGACTCAATCCCCGAAAATCGGAGATGGGGAAGACCGAATTGAACACGCTCTGCAGTCCGGTATCTTCTCGCTCGTTCGGAAGAAGATCCATCTGCAGAAACCGTTCATACGATTTCTTTTGGACTTCGATCAGATTGGGAATAGGGATCGAGGTCTTGATTCGAGAGAAATCCACTCGCTCGCGCGTTGCGCCGTTTGCCAGATTTTCCATTTTCGCTCCTACGGCCGATGGGCTCGCAACTCAATCGAAGAATATAAACGCCGCTGGCGTCCCCCTCCCCGTTTCATCCGGCGTAAGCGCCGTCGTGGCCCGGGTTGCGGACCAGATAGAAGGGAGAGAAGCGGACGCAGCGGGATAATTTCAGAAATCCGCAGCCGGGAAACCGAAGCCATACACGCCGGGTGTGGCAAAAAAGCGCATGGCATAGCCCTATGCACGTTCTGAGAAACGGCACACCAAATCCACAGGATGTTTGGTTCACAAGAGCAAGAATCCGGGTCGGTCTCCGGCCAGTATCTATTTCACTTTAGCAGACCGATTCGACTTCGTCAAATCGGCCCGCGAGGTAGGTACATAGGCGGTGGGAAGTTGGGTCGGAAGTTGTTCGAAACTAGGGGCTTAGCCCCAGCGTCTACCTCCTGCCAGCTCCACCGCAAAACAAGCGTAGATGCTTGCTTTACTTGACTTCCACCGTCGCCCCGGCGTCAGTGAACTTCTTCTTGATGGCCTCGGCCTCTTCCTTATTGACGCCCTCTTTGATCGGTTTGGGGGCGCCATCCACCAGATCCTTGGCTTCCTTCAAGCCCAAACTGGTTACTTCGCGAACGGCCTTGATCACGTTGATTTTGTTGGAGCCCGGAGCAACCAGAATCACGTTGAACTCGGTCTTCTCTTCGGCCGCCGGAGCAGCCGCGGCTCCGCCGCCACCGCCAGGCGCCACAGCGACCGAAGCCGCCGCGGCCGAGACGCCGAGCTTCTCTTCCAGGACCTTGACGAGCTGTGCCGCCTCGAGCAGCGACAACCCTTGAATTTGTTCCGCTATTGCGTTGATGTCCGCCATTGTCTTTTCTTTCTACTCCCTTATTGTGAGAACTTGCTTTCCTTGACTCCCTGGTCGATAACCACAGCGAGGTTGCGCCCTACGCCGCCAATGGCCGTGACCAATCGCTGTGCCGATGCCTGTATCAAAAACAGAACTTTTGCCAGAATCTCTTCTCGCGAGGGCAGCGTCGCGAGCGCCTGAATCGACTTGACGTCGATTACGCGGCCTTCCACCATCCCCGCCTTGAAGGTGAAGGTCGGATTGGCTTTGGCGTAGCCGGTAAGAGCTTTGGCCAGCGCCACGGCATCCTTGGCTGTATAGGCCAGCGACGTCATGCCGGCCAGATTTCGCATAAGCTCTTCTGCGGGCGTACCCTCGGACGCTTTCTCCGCCAGGTTATTCTTAATGACCTTGTAGTTGCCACCTGCGCCACGAATCGTCTTGCGCAGCTCGAAATCCTGTTGCACGGTGAGCTTCTCAAATCCCGTGACGAAGATGTTCTGTGCCTTCTCGAAGTCCTTCTTCAGCGCTTCCAGGTCTTTTTCTTTATCCGATTTCTTCTTCATGATGGTTCTCCCTCAGACCTGCTTGGCGTTGTACGAAGTCACGTCCAGATGAATTCCAGGACCCATGGTCGAACAGATGGTCACGCTCTTGACGTACTTGCCCTTGGCCGCGGCGGGCTTGGCCTTTACCACGGCCTGAATCAGGCTGGAGGCATTCTCCAAGAGCGCATTGGTCGCAAAACTCACTTTGCCGACCGGAACGTGGATTACGCCGGTCTTATCAACGCGAAACTCCACTTTGCCGGCCTTCACTTCTTTCACCGCCTGCGTGATGTCCATGGTCACGGTTCCGGTCTTGGGATTGGGCATCAGGCCACGCGGGCCGAGCACTTTGCCGAGCTTGCCGACCGATCGCATCATATCCGGAGTCGCAACCACGGCATCGAAATCGGTCCAGTTCTCGGTCTGGATCTTGGTGACCATGTCCTCGCCACCGACGAAATCGGCGCCCGCCTCCTGAGCCTCGCGCTGTTTGTCGCCGGAAGCGATTACCAGAACTTTCTTCGATTTTCCGAGTCCATGCGGCAGGACGATAGTGCCACGAACCATCTGATCGGCGTGCTTGGGATCGACGCCCAACCGCAGATGCAGCTCGACGGTCTCATCAAACTTAGTGAACTTGACCTTCTGAAGGAGTGGAACCGCATCGTTCAGATTGTAGGGGCGGGGTTCTACTTGCTTTGCAGCGGCTTCATACTTCTTACCGTGTTTTGACATGTATCCTCATTGGTGCAGACGGTAGGTGACACACCCGAAGCGAGTCCCTGCCTCCCACTGAGTTGGATTTCTAGCGTCTAGCGCTTCTAATACTTTAGCAGACCGCCCTCCGGTTGTCCACAACGAGCAAGGTACGGTACGGCTCAACGTGAATTGTGCGGGGAGAGGTTGAACCGCCCAACAGCTACCCCAACTAATCCACCAATTAGAGTCGCGCACAGTCCAACGACTCCCACCATCAGAATTGACTCGACCGTGTCAGGCTGAAGTGTAGTCTTGCTACCCAATGCATGCAACACCAGATGCGTGGCAGGCAGCCATACTGCAGTCAGGAGTAGCGGTGTAAAGAAAAGGCGTGGATACAACGCTGTGGTAAAACCACCGGCAATTAAGAACAAGAGCAATATCACAGCCGGGCTTAATTCTCCGTTATCCGCAAACAGGTCCATGCAGGTTATCCCAATGCCCAAGATGGTGGCGATCCCATACGCGCGAATGGAATGTTTCTGCATGAAGGACGGTAGGCCGAGAATCGATTCGACAACTAGACTACATCCACGCCCATACTCCGGGCGGTACCCTTAACACTCCGGACCGCGGCGCCCAGATCGAAGCAGTTGAGATCGGGCATCTTGATCTTGGCGATCTCTTCGACTTGCTTCTCGGTAATCTTACCAACCTTGTTCTTGTTCGGTTCCGCGGATCCCTTGGCCAGGTTCACGGCGCGCTTGATCAGAACCGGCACCGGCGGCGTCTTGGTGATGAAAGTGAACGAACGGTCGCTAAAAATCGTTATGACGACCGGGATGATCAGGCCTTCCTGATCCTTGGCCGACGTCTTAGCGTTGAAAGCCTTGCAAAACTCCATGATATTCACGCCCTGTGGGCCGAGAGCGGTTCCCACCGGGGGCGCCGGCGTGGCCTTGCCCGCCGGAATTTGCAGCTTGACCTGCGCAGTAACTTTTTTTGCCATACGTAGCTTTAGTCCTTACTTACCTGCAGAAAATCCAACTCTACCGGCGTGGATCGGCCGAAAATCGTGACCATTACGCGTAGCGTGTTCCGCTCCGGATTGATTTCGTCGATCTTGCCCGAGAAATTGGCGAAAGGCCCATCCACGATTCTCACCACCTCGCCTCTTTCGAAGGTCATCTTCGGGCGCGGCCGCTCAGCCGACGTAGCCTGGCGATACAGGATCGAATTCACTTCTTCGGCGGTGAGCGGCACCGGGCTGTTGCCGCCGCCGACGAATCCGGTGACGCGCGGCGTATTCTTCACCTCGTGCCAGAGCTGATCGTTCATTTCCATCTGGACCAGTACGTAGCCGGGATAAAGCAGCCGCTTGCTGGTCACCTTCTTGCCGGCCCTTAGCTCCACCACTTCTTCGGTCGGAATCAGGATCTGCCCGATCTTGTCCGAGAAACCGAAAGCTTGCGCGCGGCCACGCAGCGAATCGGCCACCTTTTGTTCGAAACCGGAATAAGTATGGATGATGTACCAGTTCTTGCCTTCATCTGTCGCTTCTGGCGCCGCGGCTGCCGCTGGCGTTGTTTCGGGCGCGGAGGTTTCGGCTACCGCGTGCATCACGTCGGGCTCGGTTTCCTCGCCGGCAGTTTCTTCCGGCGCCTCATCCTCAGGCTCATGATAGGCAGACTCCGCCGACTCTTCCGGCTCGTGTGTTTCCTTCTCTTCGGTAGGTATGATTTCGTCCTCGGCCATTGCTCTTCTCTTACCGGGTAAATGAGGTGATCAGTTTGTTGATCGCGCTGTTCACTATATCGTCCACGACAAAGAAGTACGCCGCAAACGCAAAGACGGCCGCAATGACCACCAATGTCGTGGCTCGCACCTGTTTCCAGGACGGCCAAGTCACGCGGCGCATCTCCATTTGGAGCTCTTCGAAATAGTTCTTCACCCGGACGGGCCAACTAGAGGCCCGCTGAATAAAGTTACCGGACTCGCCTTCCTGTATTTGTGCTGTGGCCATGTTCTTGCTTCCTTACTTCACTTCCTGCTTGCTGGCAGGGGCAGAGGGATTCGAACCCCCAAAGGCGGTTTTGGAGACCGCTGGTTTACCGTTAGCCTATGCCCCTTCCTGGGCTGTAGGTAGTGGGAGGTAGGAGGTGGGAAAACGGATTCGCTACGCCCACCGCCTACCACCCACTACCCATCACCCAGTCTACTTGATTTCGCGATGCACCCGATGCTGGCGGCAAAACGCGCAGAACTTCTTCAGTTCCAGCCGCTCGGTCATGGTCTTCTTGTTCTTGGTCTTACTGTAGTTCTTTCGCTTGCACTCGGTGCACTGTAAAGTAATGATTTCGCGCATGTCTGTTCCTATTCCAAAATCTCGGTCACGGTTCCCGCGCCCACCGTCCGGCCGCCTTCGCGGATCGCGAACCGCAATCCCTTGTCCATGGCCACCGGCGTAATCAGCTCGATCACCAGGCCCACGTTGTCGCCCGGCATCACCATCTCGGTCCCAGCCGGCAACTCCGTTACTCCGGTCACGTCCGTGGTCCGGAAATAAAACTGCGGCCTGTATCCTTTAAAGAACGGCGTGTGCCGCCCGCCTTCATCCTTGCTCAATACGTAAATCTCGCCCTTGAACTTCTTGTGCGGCGTGATCGATCCCGGCTTGGCGATCACCTGCCCGCGCTCCACGTCATCTTTTTCAATTCCGCGCAGCAGCAGCCCGACGTTATCGCCCGCACGGCCCTCGTCCAGCAGCTTCTTGAACATTTCCACGCCCGTCACCACCGTCTTGCGCGTGTCCCTGAAGCCCACGATCTCCATTTCCTCGCCGACCTTGCAGATCCCCTTCTCGATGCGCCCCGTCACCACCGTCCCGCGCCCTTGGATCGAGAAAATATCTTCGATCGGCATCAGGAACGGCTTGTCGATGTCCCGCGCCGGCAGCGGCACGTAGGAATCCACCTTCTCCATCAGCTCTTCTACCGTCTTTTCCCACTTCTCTTCGCCGTTCAACGCCCCCAACGCGCTCACCCGCACAACGGGGAGATCGTCGCCCGGAAACTGGTACTTCGACAGCAGCTCACGGACTTCCAGCTCTACCAGTTCCAGCAGCTCCGGATCGTCCACCATGTCCACTTTGTTCAACGCCACCACGATGCACGGCACGCCCACCTGCCGGGCCAGCAGGACGTGCTCGCGGGTCTGCGGCATCGGTCCGTCGGTCGCGGCTACCACTAAGATCGCCCCATCCATCTGCGCCGCTCCGGTGATCATGTTCTTGATGTAATCGGCGTGACCGGGACAGTCCACGTGCGCGTAGTGCCGGTTGGCCGTCTCATATTCGATGTGCGCCACCGCGATCGTGATTCCGCGCGCTTTTTCTTCCGGCGCGTTATCGATGGAATCGAACGACCGGAACTTCACCTTGGGATTTTTCTTCCCCAGCACTTTCGTGATGGCCGCCGTGAGGGTGGTCTTGCCATGATCGATGTGCCCGATCGTCCCGATGTTCACGTGCGGTTTACTGCGATCAAATTTTTCCTTAGCCATAATCTCTAATTCTGGTTTCTAAACGAAGATCTGGAGCCGTTGACCAGGATTGAACTGGTGACCTCGTCCTTACCAAGGACGCGCTCTACCAACTGAGCTACAACGGCTAAAAATTTCTCTGGTGGACAGGGAAGGATTCGAACCTTCGTACCTCGCAAGGAGGGACAGATTTACAGTCTGTTGGCTTTAACCACTCACCCACCTGTCCAATACTCAAAATCCCTCCTCCGTGATCCTGGCAACGACAAGCCGCTTGTTAAATAGAGGACAAAACTGGAATCGGCCGGAGGGATTCGAAATTACAAATCCATTGAAAAGTTTAGCACAACTCGGCGGCCCGCCTATCGCGTTAGATATGACTCAAGCCGGTACGTCGACTTCTTCGCTGCGGGTGGTCGGCGGAGGTACGGCTTCGCCGTGCAAGCGCATGCCTTCGAGATGGAACTCGATCGCTTCCTGAATGAGTTCACGAGTTTCTTCCAGAGTCGCGGCTGCTGCTACGCATCCAGGCAGATCGGGCACATGCGCGCTGTACCCAGTCGAGGTCGGTTCGAACAAGACCGTATATTTGGTCATTTCAACCCTGCTTGTTTCAGTATAGACGCCTTCGTCTTCGGATCTAGATCCATCGACGGATGTCCCGCAATAGTAACCGTTTCAGGTTTGAATGGATGGTGAAACTGCCTATGGCTCCCACGCGTTCGAACCAATCGCCATCCGTCACTTTCCAGCGGCCGAATCGCCTCCCGGACCTTCATACAGACTGAGGCTCTTCGTATTCGTTTCTGTCATCAGCATTCATGGCAAATCGAAGTAGTCGCATCGATGGCCATGACCTCCGCATAGTTGCAGGATAGCTATCCCGATGAAAGCGATCTGGGTTCACTGAGCAGTGGGTCCAAGGGTAAGTGGACCTTTCCGGCTCCGATCCCTGTATCCTAAGTAGAGTTTCAGCTCGACAAACGAGCTCGCGCCGGCCATCGGAGAGCTGAGTATGAGCGTAGGCATCATGACGCAACGGATTCCGTCGCCGCGTTTCAAGGCCAGGCTGGCCGGTGCCTGTCAACTGCTTGAAGCCGTGACAGCGGCATCCGGCGAGGTGATCATTCCGGGCAGGCTTTTTGTCGCTGGCAACGCCGCGGCTACGGCGGCCAATATCCTGGGACACGAGCAGCTATTTTGGTTGGGGTTCGCATCCTCGCTCATGGGGGTTGCGTTCCATATCGCTTGGGCATTTCTCTTGTATGAGTTGCTTAAGCCTGTAAGCAGGAGCCTCTCTTTACTCGCAGCATTCGTCATTCTCGTGGGATGCGCTATTCAAGCTCTTACCTGCCTCTTGTACCTCGCTCCTTTGCTCATCCTGCAAGGCGGTGGCTCCTTGAGCGCATTTACGACGCAACAGTTGCAGGCGCTGGCGCTCGTGTTTATCAAATTGAATGACTACGCTTTCGACGTATATCTGGTGTTCTTCGGACTCTGGTGCGTCCTGACCGGCTACCTCATTTTCAGGTCGACCTTCCTGCCTCGAGTTCTGGGAGTTCTGTTCACCATTAGTGGTTTGGGTTGGATGACCTATCTGTACCCGCCGCTCGCAAATCATCTGTTCATCCCCTACATCGCTGCCACCTCCGCCCTCGGGGAAATCCCGCTGGAGTTCTGGCTCATTGTGATGGGCGTGAACGCTGAACGATGGAACGAGCAGGCCAATGCCGGGTTGAGGTCAGGATTGGTCTAGCCCTTCGCCAGCGCGTTGATGTCTTTTATTTCCAGTATCTGTTTGGGGTAGCCTTTCAGCACGCACTTAATCATGGCCAGCCCCACATCGCGCATGGTGCTCACTTGGTTTGGCAACAACACACGCAGCAACGGATATGACCAGCCAATCAAGTTGTAATACCACTTGATGTTTTGCTGTCCAGCCGTAGCCTTCATGAAACCGGGACGGAAGTTGTACACCCTCCTGAAGCCGGATCTCATCAGGGCATTCTCGGTTTTTCCCTTCACACGAGCCCACATGACTCGCCCTTTTTCAGAGCTGTCGGTGAGAGCGCCTGATACATAGATGAAGATCATCTGCGAATTAAGACTAGCCAGCGTCTGGGCAAAATGCATTGTTATGTCGTAGGTAACATGGCTGTACTCCGATTCACTCATCCCCGCTGAACTTACTCCGGCGCAATAAAAACAAGCATCGTAGCCGGTCAACTGACTGCTCACTCCATCCAGGTCGAGAAAATCAGGCACGATGCACTCCTTCAGCTTCGGATGCTTCGCACTATACGGTCTGCGGTTTACCATGAGCACTTGCTCTATCGCCGGGTGCTCCAAGCATTCGAACAGTACCCCTTCGCCGACCATGCCGGTGGCGCCCGTAATAATGACTTTGAGTTTCGTGACTTCAGCGTTCATGCCGCGCGCTCACCCTTCTTTCGCGCTGTCCTTCAGAAGCCCGAGCCGCACCAAACTCTCGGCGGTGGCGACGATCGACTCCTCGTTGGAACGCGGCGACCAGCCCAGCATGCGCCTGGCCTTTTCGTTGGTGGCGTTCTTCCTCTTGCCGAGTTCGGGCAGGATCTGCTTCACCGCCGGATCACGTATCGCGGCGACACGCACCAGCCAGTTGGGTAGTTGCCGGGTCGGCACTCTTTTGGCCGACTCGCCCATGCGGTCCTTCAGCACCTTGGCGATGTCCAGCATCGACATGAACTCGCCAGCGACGGCCAGGAAGCGTTCGCCCTTGGCGGCCGGATGAGTCATGGCGCGAATGTGCAAGTCGGCGACGTCGCGGACATCCACGGCACCGAAATAAAGCTGCGGGCAGCCGGGGAGCGCGCCGTCCATCATTCGCTGCACCAGGAGAATCGAAGTCGAATAGTCCGGCCCCAGGACTGGGCCGAACACGCCCACCGGATTGACGACCGATAGCTCCAGGCCGCCGCCTTCTTTGGCGATGAAATCCCAAGCCGCCCGTTCGGCCAAAGTCTTCGATTTCACGTAGGGCAACACGTCATCGCCATTTGGGTCCGTCCAGCTCGTCTCGTTGAATGGCGTTGACTGGGGCTTATGGCCATAACCAATCGCCGCGAATGAGGAGGTCAGCACTACGCGCTTGACACCGGCGTCGCGTGAGGCGCGCAGCACGCGGAGCGCTCCTTCGCGGGCGGGCACGATCAGTTCGTCTTCGTGTTTAGGGACGGTCTGAGGAAAAGGTGACGCCACGTGCAGCATGTACTCGCAGCCCGCGACGGCTTCGGGCCAGCCCGCATCGTTTTTGAGGTCAGCGGCGATGAAGGACAAACGATCGCCCGGGTCGGCGCCGCCTTCCTTCAGCATGGCGCGTACGTCGCCCTCGCGCTTCAGGCTTCGCACCGTAGTGCGCACCCGATGCCCCGCCGCCAGGAGTTGCAGGACGGAATGGCTGCCGATGAAGCCCGACCCGCCGGTCACCAGAATTGTACTCATACAGGACCGTAACCGCGGTGCGGCGTTGCCCGGAACGAGCGAACCTTATCGCGACGTTCGCTGATTTTCGCGCAGCAGATGCTGTACTTCGGCGGTGAACTCGTCCTTCGCCTGACGATACAAGTCGCCGCTCGCTGAACTTGGGAAACCCGCGTGTACGCCCCGCACCAAGCCGTCCCGGCCGATGAAGAACGTGGTCGGCCAGGAGTTCCAGTTCACGGCCTGCGTGAGCTTGTCCTTGGCCTCGCTCGGCTCGCCGCCAACCAGCACGGTGTACTGGATGTCATAGCGCTTGATAAAGGCGCGGAGACGCGCGAGATCCTTCAACTGATCCGCTTCTTCAAACGATAGCGCGACGATCTCGAGCCCCTGGTCGCGGTACTTCTTGTAAAGTTCCGCCAGGAATGGAGCCTCGTCGTGGCAGTTCGGGCACCAGCTCCCGGTAATATTCACTAGCACCACCTTGCCGCGGAACTTCGCGTCGGCATTGCTCACCGTTCGTCCGTTCAAATCCGGAAAGCTAAACTGGTACGCTTCATTCGGATCCTTTACGCTGGTGTTCTTCATCGGATCGGTCGGTTCAGGCAGCCCTTTGGCGTGCGCTACTTCCCAACGAACCGCCGTCCGCTGCGTCTTCGCGTTTTCGAGCAGTTCGAGCGTCCCGTCCTTTTGAGGAGTCACTTCCATCAGCATCGGACGGGCCGAGTCGAAGTGGCTCAGCACAAATTTTCCATCCTTATATGTGCCGGTGAGCGCGCCAGTATCGCCATCGATGCGCAGGACAGCAGCCGAGACTTCGCTGCCGGTTTGCCGCACGATGAATCGCCAAGCTTTCTCCCCTTTCGGGCTATCGGTGGGGATCACCCACATTCCGGCGATCGAGGGCACGTCCCCTTTGACGGCCGGGGGCGAAGTATGACGCTTCGCCGAAAAAGCGTAGTTGCTCTTCTCATCTCGCCCGTCCCTCCGGTACCTTCCTTCGAGGACGCCGCCGTGAAACGCGGCGTCAAGACTGGAGGCATGGTCATCCCATCTCAACACTAGCGAGCCGTTCTCAAACCTGCCGCTGGTCGACGTGATCCGCTCATCGCCGTTGAAGAACGAGCCTTTGACGTTCGCCCCTTCGCCCGACAACTCGAAACGGAAGGGAATGTCAACGCCCGAGACCTGGACACTCGCGTCCCAACGGCCCGCCAAAGATTGCGCCATAGCCGCGGGGGCGATGGCGATAAGCATTGCGAGGGAGAATTTGGCGATCATGAGCGGAGCATAGCACGGTTTTTGACCGCGCGCCACGGCTATAGTGATGCCGCGTGCCCAGCTTATCCGATTGTGTTTTAATCGCTAGAGGCAGGGAGCCGCCCCATCCATGAATTCTCAGAGATTGCTTTACGGACTCGCCGGAGCTGTGCTGTTTTCAGCGGCCCAACTCCATTCCCAGGAGCCGGTCGACCTATCGATCGTGCAACGGATCAAAGCCGAAGCGTTCGAAAACTCCAAGGTGATGGACCACGAGTTCTACCTGACGGATGTTTACGGCCCCAGGCTCACCAACTCCCCCGGATTCAAGGCGGCGGGCGATTGGGTGGTGAAGCGGCTTCAGGAGTACGGCCTCACCAACGTGCACGAAGAATCGTGGGGACCCTTCGGTCGGAGCTGGAACTATACGCACTATGCCGGCCATATGGTCGAGCCGCAGTATCAGCCTCTGATCGGTTTCCCGATGGCCTGGACTCCCTCGACCGACGGACCCGTACAAGGCGAGGCTGTCTACGCGCCGCTAAACAACGACGGCGATCTCGAAAAATTCCACGGCAAGCTGAGGGGCAAGGTGGTGCTGTCCATGCCGGCCAAGCAGCTGACCATGATCCTCGAGCCGCTCGGGCACCGGCTTACCGACATGGAGCTCGAGGCTCGCGCGACATCAGCCGATCCATCACGCCTTGCGAATCCCTTCCGCGGGCCAGTGGCGGCCGGCCAGCCGGCGACGCCCGAAGAACGCGAGAAGCAGGCGCAGTTCCGCAAAAAGGTGAACCAGTACCTCAGAGACGAAGGTGCGCTGGCGGTCCTGCAATATGGATATAACGGCGATGGCGGCACCGTGTTCGCGGCCGCCGGTGGTTCGCGAGACGTTAAGGATCCCGTCCCTCCGCCGATGGTTGCGGTGACGCCCGAACATTACAACCGCGTCATGCGGCTGCTGGAGCACAAGATTCCGGTCAAGCTGGAGTTCGACATCAAAGCCCAGTTCATCGATTCACCCACCGATTCCTTCAACGTGATCGGCGAAATTGAAGGCGGCCGCAAGAAGGACGAGATCGTGATGCTAGGCGCGCATCTCGATTCCTGGCATGGGGGGACCGGCGCTACCGACAACGCCACTGGATCCTCGGTCGCAATCGAAGCCGTGCGCATTCTCAAGACGCTGAACGTGCAGATGGATCGGACGGTGCGCATCGCGCTGTGGAGCGGTGAGGAAGAAGGATTGCTCGGGTCGCAAGCCTACGTAACGCAGCACTTCGCCGATCGCGAAACCATGCAACCCAAGCCCGAGTATTATAAGTTGGACGCGTATTACAACGACGACACCGGCACCGGAAAATTCCGCGGCATCGGCGCGCAGGGTAACCTACAAGTCAAGCCCATCTTCGAGGCTTGGCTGAAGCCGTTCCACGATCTGGGAGCGACGACGGTCACGGGCGTCACCGCGCTAACGGCCCGGCGGCCGGGCGGTACCGACCATACTTCTTTCGACTATGTCGGACTCCCCGGTTTCGGTTTCATGCAAGATCCGATGGAGTACAACACGCGGACCCACCACTCCAATATGGACGTGTACGATCGCGTGCAGCCGGGTGATGTGATGCAAGCCGCGGCCATCATGGCGACCTTCGTCTATCACACCGCCATGCGCGATCAAATGATGCCCCGCATCCCGATGCCCAAGCCGCTGCCTAAAGAACGCCAGTCCACAAACTAGGGACAGCTCACTCAAATACCGATTTCGCCGGCGTCCGGCATCGTTCCCATGAATTAGGGGTTTGAGTTCTCAGTCGCCGGAAAACGATAATCGCCGCAGACGCTACAGGCGCGGGTCAACCGGCTCGCTCTCCAGCGCCAGAACTCCGAACACGCATTCGTGAACCTGTCTTAGCGGCTCCAAACGAACAAAACGCTCCAGAGCCTCCACGCCCAGCGCAAATTCGCGGGTAGCTAGCGAACGCTTTGCTCCTAGACCTCGTTGCCGGAGTCGTGCCAGATTCTCGTCGCGCGTGTATTCGGGGCCATAAATGATTCGCAGATATTCGCGTCCTCGGCACTTCACCGCCGGCTGAGTGATGTCCTTCCTGCCGCGCTGGACAAAATCGAGTGGCTTCACCACCATTCCCTCTCCGCCCGCTTCGGTCATCTCCTCCCACCATCGGGTCGCTTCTTCTTGACTGGCTGCTTGCGACAGATCGACCTTTCGAAACGGCGTCGCCATCAGCAGTCCCGGGTCGGCATCGCAGACACGCGCCAACGTCTCCATATGCCAGACGTGATCCTTATCCACATGCACGCTGCCTTCAGACGCCAACAGATGAAAAGGCGCCAACCGCAGATCATCGAGCGATCGCACAGTCCAGCAGTAACGCCCATATGCCTCCACGTAGCGGCGTGCCAAGTCCAAACGTTCGCCATACTTCTCCAGCAAGCCGGAAGCCTCGGGATTGAGTCTGACCGCGCGCTCTAGAGTCGCCACCGCCTGAGGCAACGAAGCGCGCGCCGCCGCGCCCGTCGGTGCATATTGCTGCCGCAACAACTCTTGAGCTTTGGCCGACCATGGCATCAGCTCGCAGTCCAGGCAGACCCACGTCGATCGAAACTCCTCCCAGACACCACTCGCACTCAGAGCGGTGTGAACCCTGGCCAGAAATTTGCGCTCCAGATCCGCATCGGTGAAGAATCGCCGACCGGTGCGTGTGTAGCAGATCCCGATTCCTTCTCCCGCAACGCCAAACCTTTTCTTCGCCTCCTCCTCGTCACGACACACGATCACCACGGCGCGTGAGCCCATATGCTTTTGCTCGCACACCACGGCGTGTGCACCCTCCTGCCGAAAGTAGGCGAAAGCCTCATCGGGGTACTCCAGGTAGCCTTCCTTCCGGCTCGTCTCCGACGGGGACATCGTCGGCGGCAGGTAGATCAGCCATTTTGGATTGGCTGCGAAACGGCTCATCGCCTCCAGAGCCGCGGTCGCATTTTCCTCTCGAACCGTCACGGTGTGATGCAGACGCGTGCCGATGATTCGCTTGCCCAGCACATCCTCGATGTCCAGAAGGTCATCCTGCCGCTGCTGCGCCGTGAGCTGTGGAACCGGTGGCGCCGTCTCCTCAATCAACAAAGGACGAATGGGCTCATAATACGTCTGTCGTGCAGCTACCGACACCAGCTCGTTCTCCGGATAGCGCAGCGCCGTAAGCTTTCCTCCGAAGACACACCCAGTGTCGATATTGATCGTCCGATTCAACCACTCCGGCTCGAAAACAGGCGTATGGCCGTACACGACCGTCGCACTCCCACGGTAATCGGCCGCCCAATTCACCCGCACCGGCAACCCGAGTTCGTCCGTTTCACCCGTAGTCTCCCCATACAAGGCGAAATCTCGCACTTTGCCGGAACCTCGCCCTTGCATCTCCTGCTTCAATCCCGCGTGAGCCACCACTAACTTGCCGTCGTCAAGAACGTAATGGCTGACCAAGCCGTCGAGGAACGTCAAAACCTTCTGGCGAAATTCCGGCGTCTCCCTTTCCAACTGATCCAACGAGTCGGCGAGGCCATGCGTGATCTGTACATCCCGCCCTTTCAGCTTTCGAACCAGCTTCACGTCGTGGTTACCAGGAACACAAAGCGCGGCGCCTGATTCCACCATGCCCATCACTAGTCTCAAGGTCGCTGGAATCTTTCGTCCACGGTCCACCAAGTCTCCGACGAAGATCACTTTTCTGCCGGCCGGAGGCGTTACGCGATATCTGTCCGAGTCTTCCGCAATCGCATATCCGAGCCGCGAAAGGAGATCCAATAGTTCGTCGAAACAGCCATGGACATCGCCGATGATATCGAACGGACCATGTTCGTCTTTCCGGTTGTTCCAAAGCCGCTGGCGCTCGATGGTAGCGCTCTCAGCTTCCTCTGGACTAGTCAGAACGTGAACATGCCGAAAGCCTTCCCGCTCCAGGCTCCGCAAGGAACGGCGCAGATCCTGCGATTGATTCCGGACGACGTGCGGCCCGAAGGCCCGATCGGCCCGCGCCTTATTGCGATCCACGCAGATTCGCTCCGATATGTTCAGCACAATCGCCACGGGAATGACGTGATATTCACGTGCCAACGCCACCAGAGGCTTGCGCGCCTCCGGTTGCACGTTGGTCGCATCCACCACGGTGAGCCGGCCGGCACTCAGTCGCTTTGAAGCGATGAAGTGCAAAATTTCGAACGCGTCCTTCGTCGCCGCTTGGTTGTTCTCATCGTCCGACGCCAGCCCCCGGCAGAAATCGGAAGACAGGATTTCCGTCGCCCTAAAATGCTTTCTCGCGAAGGTCGACTTGCCGCAGCCAGATGGGCCGATCAACACTACCAGCGATAGTTCCGGAATCGTGAACTTCACTTCGTGAATACTCCCATTTGCGTGGGAGCGCCCACAGAAACATCTTCCGGTCCGATAGGTACAATACGAACGGTATATCTAAACCGTTTTGCGACGTCAACCGCCCACGCAGCGAACTCCGCCCGCGTCCACTCGAACCTATGGTCCTTATGCCGAAAGGTCCCAGTCGATAGGGTGGGGAACAAAACGTTGTATTCCGAGTTGGGCGTGGTGACAACGGCCGTTTTTGGCTGAGCGTGCTCGAACAAGACACGTTCAAAGGCCGCCAGCCGCGGCGAATCCAAATGCTCAATCACCTCGATCACCGCGGCGGCATCAAATCCGCTAAGCCGCTTGTCACGATACATCAGCGATCCGTGAATCAGCTCGATCCGCTTCCTTTGAGCCGGCGGCATCTGATCCAGATAAAGTCTCTTATGAGCAAACTCCAGGCTCCGCCAGGAGACATCCATCCCCACGATTCGCTCGAACGATCGATCGGACAACAGCGCTTTCAAGAGCCGTCCCTCGCCACAGCCCAGATCGATGACAGTCTTCGCCCCCGCGGCGAGCAGAGCCGAAAGGACAGCACCGATTCGCTGCTCCCATAGCTTGAGCGGCGCCTCGATCTCCAACTCCTCCCTGAGATGTGCGGTCTCTAGGGCTTCCGGATCGGGTACGTCTTCGTCGACCAGTCTGGCCAGCGCATCGCGAGTCAGTTTGCGGTCGTAGCGCAGATAGCGTGCCGCAATAGCTTCCCGTTCCGGATGACTGGCCAGCCAGCCTTCACCTTTCCGCAGCAGCTTCTCGACCTCATCCTCGCCAACCCAATAATGTTTCTCCGCATCCAGTACGGGAATCAACACATAAACGTGGGTCAGCAAATCCTGCAGCCGGACGTGCGCGCGAAGAAGGACCGTATAGTAATCGCTCTCACCCCACTCGGGAAAACGCTCGTCCAGTGGGTGGTGCTCCGAAACCACCTGGTATCCGAGAGGTTCGAACAGCTTCCTTAGAAAGGGCTCCCCGCCTCGGCATGGCACGACGGCGATCGCCGCTTCCAGATCCATCGGCTTGTCAGCGAGGTCCTGGCGCTCTTTGCTCCGTCCGCTCATTGCGGTGCCGAATACCCGAGAGAGCGCGACGCTTAGAAATGAGGACGCAACGTAAGGCCGGTCGTTGACGTATTGATCGAGAGACCCCTCGCCAACATGGTGTCTTCCCCGCACCAAACCGATTGGATCAACATCGAGCAGTAGCGCGACTTGCGATCTATCACTCCCGAGCTCCGGGTAAACTACATGCGCCTTCCCAAACGACAACTCGAATGAATGGATGCGCGATGGATTCTTGTGCAGCAAGTATCCAAGATCCGTCCCCGGAACCGCTGCGCCGATGGTCAAGAGCACTATTCGAGTATATTGGGCTACCTGTCGGCATGCCAGCGCTTGTGTTGCATCCCGGCCGACCGCATCGTATCATTCGGACGGAATGCTCGATCGGATCGCGGAATTTATCGCGCGCCACCAAATGTTCCCGCCCGGCGCCCGCGTGGGAGTTGCCGTTTCGGGCGGAGCCGATTCCGTCTTCTTGCTCCACGCCTTGCTCGAACTGGCGTCCCGCTGGAATCTCCAGTTGAGCGTAGTACATGTCGACCACGGCATTCGCGGAACCCAGTCGCGCACCGACGCCGCATTCGTCGCCGACCTCGCCGCCCAGCTTCATCTCAACTTCCATGTCCGCCAAGCCGATGTTCCGGCCATCGACGACAACCTGGAGCAGGCCGCTCGTCACGTCCGTCAAGCTTTCTTTGCCAAACTGCTCTCCACCGGGGCCGTCGACCGCATCGCCACCGGCCACACCCGCTCAGATCAAGCCGAAACAGTCCTGTACCGGATCCTCCGAGGCTCAGGACTCGCCGGCTTGTCCGGTATTCTGCCGGTAACCAAGGAACAAGTCGTGCGCCCACTCCTGGAACTCGACCGCAGCGAGATCGAGTGCTGGCTCCGCAAGCGGAATATCGCTTGGCGAGAGGATGAAACCAACCAGGATCGTTCCTTCGCCCGCAATCGCCTGCGCCACGATATTCTCCCGCTCCTGCGTGACAACTTCAACCCCCGCCTCGACGAAACCCTGGCCACCATGGCAACCCTCGCCCAGGATGAGGAAGCCTACTGGGCGACCGAACTCCAGCGTCGCCCGTCACCGTCCTGTAACACCCCACAAATCCTTTCGACCGTCGAACTGGCCGACCTGCCGGCCGCCCTCGCCCGACGCATCATCCGCCGGGCCATCCAACACGCCAAGGGCGCCCTCCGCCAGATCGACTTCGCCCATGTCGAGCGCATCCTCCAAATGGCCCGATCCCAAGCCGGCCATGACCGCGCTCAGCTCCCCGGCCTGGATGTCCTACGGTCCTTTGAATCGATCCGCCTGGCCCCCGCCGGCTCCGCCGCCACGTCCGGCTTCGATTTTTCGTTTGCTATTCAACCCCCTGGATCAGTGGAACTTCCCGACGGCTCCGCCCGTATTACATTGCAGCTACTGGAGAAAGGGGAACGCGCCCAAGCCTGTGGTACAGTGGTGAGTGAACTGGACTGGGGCCGCTTCATATCCCCGAATGGCGCTCCTTCCGGTCTGGAAGTCCGTAACTGGAGACCAGGTGACCAGTACCAACGTATGGGGCAATCCCGTAAACAAAAGATCAAGATGCTGTTTCAAGAGGCTCGTATCCCCTTGTGGGAACGCTGGAATTGGCCGATTGTTACCTATAATGGGTGTATTGTCTGGGCAAGACGATTTGGAGCCGCGGCCGAATTCGCGGCAGGTCCAGCGACGCCGGTTGTCCTGGCAGTGGGAGAAAGCCGGAATCGATTGGACTCCGCTTAACGTCCAACACAGTGAGGCGTGGTTCGGTCGCCAAAGCAGGGAGAAGGCATGAATAATTCCAATATCAAGACCGCGGTTTTCTGGGTGGTCATCATCATGGTGGTGGTGCTGTTCTGGACGGTGGTCCACAACACCAAGTCGCGCCAGGACGTCACACTCTCCTACACGGCTTTGATGAACGACGTTAACGCCGGCAAGATCAAGACCGTGACGATTACCGGCAACGACCTGCACGGCACCTACAAAGAGGACAACCAGGAACTCCGCTCCGTCATCCCTACCAATCATCAAAATCTCGACGACGCCATGCTGCAAAAAGGCGTGGACATCCACTACAACAAGGAGACCGGAAGCGGCTGGGTGAATATCCTGGTCAACGCCATCCCCTTCGTGCTGGTGCTGGCGTTCTGGATCTTCATGATGCGTCAGATGCAGAGCGGCGGCAATAAAGCGCTGAGTTTCGGCAAGAGCCGCGCACGGTTGCACTCCTCCCAGCAAAAGAAAGTCACTTTCAAGGACGTAGCTGGAGTCGAAGAAGCCAAAGAAGAGCTGCAGGAAATCATCGAATTCCTCCGCGAGCCGCAAAAATTCCAAAAGTTAGGCGGCCGTATTCCGAAGGGCGTTCTGCTGATCGGACCTCCCGGCACCGGCAAGACCCTGCTGGCGCGTGCCATCGCGGGCGAGGCGAATGTTCCCTTTTTCTCCATCTCCGGTTCGGATTTTGTGGAGATGTTCGTAGGCGTCGGCGCCAGCCGCGTACGCGACCTCTTTGAAAACGGCAAGAAAAACGCTCCCTGCATTATCTTCATCGATGAGATCGATGCCGTCGGACGTCACCGCGGCGCTGGGCTCGGCGGTGGACACGACGAGCGCGAGCAGACCCTCAACCAGTTGCTGGTGGAGATGGACGGCTTCGAGTCCAATGAAGGCGTGATTCTGGTCGCAGCTACCAACCGGCCCGATGTGCTCGATCCCGCGCTCCTCCGCCCCGGCCGTTTCGATCGCCGAGTGGTGGTTGGCCGTCCCGACGTAAAGGGCCGGGAAATGATCCTGCGCGTTCATACCAAGAAAACGCCGCTGGCTGACGACGTGGAGCTCTCCGTGGTCGCTCGCGGGACTCCAGGTTTCGCCGGCGCGGACTTGGCCAATCTGGTAAACGAAGCCGCCCTGGTGGCTGCGCGCCAGAACCGCAAAGTGGTCACTCAGTTCGATTTCGAACTGGCCAAGGACAAGGTCATGATGGGCGTTGAACGCAAATCGCTCATCATCAGCGAAGACGAAAAGCGCAACACAGCCTATCACGAAGCCGGGCATGCACTGGTGGCCGCCGTAATTCCAGGGGCTGATCCCCTTCACAAAGTCACCATCATTCCGCGCGGCATGGCGCTGGGCGTCACGATGCAACTGCCGCTCGATGACAAACACTCCTATAACAAGGAGTATCTTGAGGCGCAACTGGCCATCATGATGGCTGGCCGCATCGCCGAAGAGATTTTCATGCATCACATCACCACCGGCGCCGGCAACGATATAGAACGCGCCACCGAGATGGCTCGCAAGATGGTTTGCGAATGGGGTATGAGCGAGCTCGGTCCCATGAGTTTCGGCAAAAAGGAAGAGCAGATCTTCCTGGGCCGCGAGATCGCGCAGCATCGCGACTACAGCGAAGCCACCGCCATTAAGATCGACGACCAGGTTCGCAAGCTGGTGGATACCGGCTACACCCGCGCCCGCCAGTTTATCGAAGAAAGATCGGAAGCCCTGGTCCGCATCGCCGAAGCGCTGTTGGTGCGCGAGGTCCTTGACGGCGCCGAAGTGAAGATGCTGATCGACGGCGAGACGTTGCCGGCCGTTACCACTGGCCCCAAGCCGAGTTCTTCCGACGGCGGCGATAAGCAGCAGGTGATCCGGCCCGAGGGCGGCAAGCCTCTGCCTGGCCTGCTGGGCGGCGAGCGGCCACAGCCGGCCTGAGTATTGGGCCAATTACCTCCGTTCCCCGTTTATCTCTTCGACGTAGACGGTACCCTGCTCGACTCCGCGACCGACATTTGCGGAGCCATCCAAACTGTCCTCGCAACTACCCGTCAGAATAACGTCGCTGTGGATTTCCTGCGCCGTTACATCGGGCGTCATTTGTACGACCTGTTCGGCGACCTGCTCCCCGAATGCTCGCGTGAGCAGATGGACCAGATGCTCGCCGATTACCGCCGCATCTACCTCGCGAGAAACCACAGCCTGACTCGCGCCTATCCCGGTATCGCCGGCGCACTCGCCGCGTTGCCCGGCAGAAAATCCACCGCGACCACCAAAGGCACGCCCACCACGCGTGCGGTGCTGGAATTGTTTGGCCTGTTGCCCTACTTCGATCACGTCCAGGGAACCGACGGATTTCCGGCCAAGCCCGAGCCGGATGTAATCTTCGCCTCGTTGAAGATATTCGGCGTAGGCGCGGACGATTGCCTGCTCGTCGGCGATTCCCCTGCCGACATGGAAGCCGGACGTCGCGCGGGCGTCAAGACCTGCGCCGTACTGTGGGGCTACGGCCGGCGCGAGGAGTTGGCGAAGTGGGAGCCCGACTATTGGATCAGCGACCCGCGCGAACTACTCTGTGGCGCAGGTCTCTGACCTGCGAAAAATTCATCCGTCTCCTAGAGAGGCGAATCAGTATATCCGTCGCGCACAGCATTTTCCCACCAAACCGGATTGATGGTCCGATCCTTACTGCACGAAATGTAAGATACCGGCACGTCTGGCCAACTCTGCAGCGGCGTGATCTCGATGGCTGCTCTGCTTTGCAAACATGAACCGCAGCGTAGACACCGCCCACTCCGCCACGTTGGCACCGCAATCATGGAATAAAAAGTGCCGGGCCAAGTCCGAATCTTTGGTAGGATCTTTGCCCACAAAGCCGGGACGATACATATCCGGCGCGCTCCTGAACTGATCCATAAAGGTCTTGCCGATCTCGGGAATCACCGCCGCCAGATAAACGACCCTCGCAACCCTCACGCGCGCGGGAACCAGAGGCAGAAACAAACCACGCGGCCGAGTGAGCGACGACCATGGGCGCATCCATCCCGCGTACCGCATCGGCAATTACATCAGCGTACCGATTCGCGCTCGCATCCGGCTCGTTGGTCGGAAGGTCGACGCACACGCACTGGTGCCCGCGCGATTCCAGCTCCGACACAAGCAGTTTCCACCCGGCCGGGCTCTGAGTGCTTCCGTGAACCAGACAGAAAAGTCTCACTCCCCCCCTCTATTGCTCACCGGCGAACGTAGCTTCTTCGGCGCGACCAGGCTCCACGCATCGCGTAAATGCGAAGCCAGCTCTTCATCGTCGAGCGACGCAAGCTCTATGCCGATCCAGCCGCGCACACCGACATACGGCGGCCGAAAGAATTTGTTAGGCCAGCTGTTGATTAACATGGCTTGAAAACCGGGCGCTGCCGGAATCCAGACCGCGACATGCCCATCGTTGTGGTGATTGTTGGCAAACATCGCATACACCTTCTTGCGAACGAAGAAAGTCGGCTCTCCGTGCGAGAGCTTTTCCGTGGTCTCAGGCAATGCGGCACAGATTCGCCGCACTCGCCTGAGGTGTTCTTCGCTGTCAACAGGCTTTCGCTTCTGCGCCATTCTTTCCAACGTAGCTTACTCTCCGGCACCCATGTGGCGCACGCGCTCCCGCGTGCCGCGTTCACATTCGTGTGAACGCATTTATTCTGACGGATAACTTGTGTTCGCAGGCGTGCAAACCAGGCACCCATGAGAGCGTGCCCCACATGTGATCTTTAAAACGGACATGCAACAAGGCGTCACCGTCGAATTCGATCCTAAGCATTACCTGCATCTCAGTGCTCTCCGGCTTCCGACGCCCGTCTCGTCAGCTACAATCGTCATGGATCATGCGAACAATTCGTCGTGTAGCCGTGCTCGGCGCCGGCACCATGGGATCGCGCATCGCCGCGCACTTTGCCAATGCCGGTGTACCCTCTTTGCTTCTGGATGTCGTTCTTCCGCGCCAACCCAATCGGAATGCCGCCGCGCAGAAAGGCATCGAGAACGCACTCAAGCAGCGGCCCGGAGGATTTTTCACCGAAGATAAAGTCTCTCTCATCCGTCCCGGCAACTTCGAGGACGATCTCGGCGCGCTGGCTGAGTGCGATTGGATCATCGAAGCCATCGTCGAGAGCCTAGAACCCAAGCGCGAGCTGTGGCGCAAAGTTGAAACCATTCGCAAGCCGGATGCGATCGCCTCCACCAACACCAGCGGCATACCGCTGGCGAACATCTCCGCCGGCTTCTCGTCCGAGTTCCGCCGCCACTTCCTCGGCACGCATTTTTTCAATCCTCCACGCTACCTGCATCTCATGGAGCTGATTCCCGGCCAGGATACCGATCCCGAGATCCTCGCCGCCGTGGAAGACTTCGCCGACCGGCGCCTCGGCAAAGGCGTGGTCCGCACCAAGGACACTCCCAACTTCATCGCCAACCGCATCGGCAGCTTCTTCGGCGGCACCATCGCCAAAACGATGGTCGAAGAGGATTTCACCATCGAGGAAGTCGACGCGCTCACCGGACCGCTCATCGGCCTGCCCAATAGCGCCAGCTTCCGCCTCCTCGATATCGTCGGTCTGGATGTCTGGGCCTTTGTCGGCAGCAATCTCTACAATCTGGTCCCCAACGATCCTTGGCGCGATCGCTTCCTGCCGCTCGATTTCGAGAAGAAAATGATCGAGTGCAACTGGCTCGGTGAAAAAACGGGCCAGGGTTTCTACAAGCGCGTAGGCCAGGGCGACAATCGCGAGATCCAGGTGCTCGACTGGAAGACGCTCGAATATCATACGGCCCAGAAGCCGCGTTTTCCCTCCGTCGAAGTTGCGCGCAATATCGAGGACCTCGGCGAGCGGCTCCGCACCCTGCTGCGCTCCAACGATCGAGCCGGCAACTTCCTCTGGAAAGTCTTCAGCGACCTTTTCTTGTACTCGGCCGAGATGGTCCCCGAAATATCGGACCGCATTGTCGAGATCGATCGCGCCATGCGCTGGGGCTATGCCAACAAGCTGGGGCCTTTCGAGCTGTGGGACACGATCGGCTTCGTCGATGTCATCACCCGGCTCGAAACGGAGCGGCGCATGCTGCCGCCCGCGGTGAAAGATGCTCTCTCAAGCGGCGTGATCTCGCTTTATCGCCACGAGGAACGCAACGACGAGCCACGTACCGTTTACTTCGATTTCCATAAGAAAGGCTACCGCCCGATCGAGCCGCGCCCCGGCATCATCGTGCTCTCCGATCTAAAGCGCGTTCACGGTGTCATGCAAGAAAACTCCGGCGCGTCGCTTGTCGATCTGGGCGACGGCGTGCTGTGCGTCGAGTTCCACAGCAAAATGAACTCGCTGGGCGAAGACAATATCGGCATGCTGTATGCCGGCCTCGAGGAAACCAACCGCAATTTCGATGCCATGGTGATCGCTAACGAGGGCGAAAACTTCAGCGTTGGCGCGAACCTGATGATGGTGCTACTGGCCGCGCAGGAAGGCGATTGGGACGAACTCAACCGCGCTATCCATCGCTTCCAGCAGGTCAACCTGGCTCTGAAGTATGCGGCTAAACCTGTCGTTTCGGCGCCGTTCGCCCGCACGCTGGGAGGTGGCTGCGAGATCGTCCTCCATTCCCGGCGCGCCCAAGCTTCGGCCGAAACCTATATCGGCCTAGTCGAAGTCGGCGTCGGCCTGATTCCCGGCGGCGGCGGATGCAAAGAGTTGCTGCTTCGGCTAAAAGACCCGCGCAAAGTCTTCGAGTTGATCGGCTACGCGAAAGTCTCTTCCAGCGCTGAAGATGCCAAGAAACTGGGCCTGCTCGACCGCAACGATTGCATCTCGATGAACCCCGAGCGCCTGATAGGCGACGCTAAAGCACTGGCGTTGTCTCTGGTTCCCGGCTACGCGCCCGGAGTTCCGCGCACGGATATCAAGGTCGCCGGCGAAAGCGGCTATGCGTTGCTGAAGTTGGGCGTCTGGTCGGCCCGCCAGGGCCACTTCATCAGCGACCACGATGTCACCATCGCGGAAAAGCTGGGAAATGTGCTCACTGGCGGTCGGCTCACCGGCGAGCAAATGGTCTCCGAACAATACCTGCTCGATCTGGAGCGCGAAGCGTTCCTGAGCCTGTGTGGTCTGCCCAAAACGCAGGAGCGCATTCAGTATATGCTAAAGACAGGTAAACCCCTGCGGAACTAACCGTGGCGCACGCATGTAGAAAGTGGCGCACGCGCTCATGCGTGCAGCGTTCGCACTTGTGCGAACGCAAGGAACTAGACTCATGAATCAAGCCGTCATCATCGATTGCCTTCGCACCCCCGTCGGCAAGGCCCCGAAGGGCACGCTCCGCACCACCCGGCCCGACGATCTGGCCGCGATCGTCATCCGCCGCCTGCTGGAAAAGTACCCCTCCGTGCCCCGCGACGAAATCGAGGACGTCATCCTCGGCTGCGCCAATCCTGAAGGCGAATCCGGAATGAACATGGCGCGCATCGCCGCACTGCGGGCAGGCCTTCCCGATGCCGTTCCCGGCGTTACGATCAACCGCTTCTGTTCCTCTGGTCTGCAGGCGATCGCGATGGCCGCGGACCGTATCCGTTCCGGGAGCGCGCAGATCATCATCGCCGGCGGTGCAGAGTCGATGAGCATGATCCCCATGGCCGGCTACAAATTCGCGCCCAATCCCTGGATGGTCGACCGTCTTCCGCAGATCTACATGGGCATGGGACTCACCGCCGAAGAGGTGCAGCGCAAGTACGGGATCAGCCGCGAAGACGCCGACCAGTTCGCTTATCGCAGCCACCAAAATGCTCTGCGGGCGCAGGCTGAGGGCAAGTTCGACGAAGAATTAGTTCCGGTGGAGATCGAAACCACGGTGCTCGATAACGGCTCGCCAAAAACTCGGCATACGGTATTCCAAAAAGACGAAGGGCCGCGAGCCGATACTTCGATCGAGGCGCTCGCCAAGCTCAAGCCCGTCTTCCAGTCCGATGGAGCGGTTACCGCTGGAAACTCTTCGCAAACCAGCGATGGCGCAGCCGCCGCTCTCGTGATGTCCGAGCGCAAAGCGAAGGAACTAGGGCTCAAGCCGATGGCACGCTTCGTGAGTTTCGCCGTCGCCGGCGTGCCGCCCGAGATCATGGGCATCGGCCCCGTGGTCGCTATCCCCAAAGCGCTCGCGCTGGCGGGTTTGAAAAAAGAAGACATCGGCGTAATCGAATTGAATGAAGCTTTCGGAGTCCAGGCGCTGGCCGTGATCCAAAGAACGGGACTTGACCCAACGCGCGTGAACCCGAACGGCGGAGCCATAGCGCTCGGCCATCCCCTGGGCTGCACCGGCGCGAAATTAACCGCAACGATACTGCGCGAAATGAAGCGCGGCGGCTCGCGCTACGGAATGGTAACGATGTGTGTGGGCGGTGGCCAAGGCGCCGCCGGAATTTTCGAAAACATGAACTAGTAGCGCACGCACTCGTGCGTGCCGCGTTCACACTCGTGTGAACACCTTTAGAAAGGAAAATATGGCATCTTCCACTCTCTCCCCCACCAAGCACCAAGGCGGCTCATTTCTCCTGGCGGCGTCTACTCCCGAAGAGATTTTTTCACCCGAAGATTTCACCGAAGAACATCGCGCTATTGCGCGCACCACCGAGGAATTCTGGAACAAAGAGGTCGCTCCTAACGTGGAAGCGATCCAGCACCAGGAGCCCGGCCTGGCCATCTCCATATTGCGAAAGTCCGGACAGCTTGGTTTGACAGGCGTCATCCTGCCCGAGAAGTTCGGCGGCATGGAAATGGATCTGACATCCGCCATGATTGTTGCTGAAGGCGTCTCCAAAGACGGTTCCTATTCCGCATGGCACGGCGCGCACACCGGCATCGGCACGCTGCCGTTGTTGCTCTTTGGAACCGAGGAGCAAAAGCAGCGTTATCTTCCCAAGCTAGCTTCCGCCGAGATGGTCGCGGCGTATTGCCTCAGCGAACCCCAGGCCGGCTCTGACGCGCTGGCTGCCAAGACGCGCGCCGATCTGAGTCCCGACGGGAAGCACTACATCCTGAATGGCCAAAAGATGTGGATCACCAACGGCGGCGGCGCTGACCTGTACACCATCTTCGCGAAAATCGGCGGCGAGAAATTCACGGCATTTCTTGTGGAGCGCAAATATCCCGGAGTCCAACCCGGCGCCGAAGAAAAGAAGATGGGTATCAAGGGCAGCTCCACGACGGCCATCTATCTCGACAACGTCGCCGTTCCCGTGGAGAACGTGCTGGGCGAGATCGGCCGCGGTCATATCATTGCTTTCAATATTCTCAACCTGGGCCGCCTGAAGCTCGGGCCCTTCGCGATCGGCGGTTCCAAAGAAGTGCTGCGCCTGTCGCTGAAGTACGCTAAAGAGCGCAAGGCCTTCGGTAAATCGATCGCCGAGTTCGGCATGATCCAACACAAGCTGGCCGAAATGGCGATTCGCATCTACGCGACCGAAAGCACCAGCTATCGCGTGGTGGGTCTCATCGAAGGCCAGTTGCAAGGCTTCTCCTGGAGCCAACCGAACGCCAGCCAGACCATGCTCAAGGCCGTGGAAGAATTCGCCGCCGAATGTTCCTACATCAAGATCTTTGCCTCGGAGATGCTGGATTACGTAGTGGACGAGGGCGTCCAGATCCATGGCGGCTACGGTTACTCGCAAGAGTACGCCGTGGAACGCGCCTATCGCGATTCGCGCATCAATCGTATTTTCGAAGGCACCAACGAGATTAATCGACTGCTGGCCACCGGCATGCTGCTCAAGCGCGCGCAGCGCGGCCAATTGCCCTTGGTAGAGGCCGTGAAGAAACTGCAAGCGGAGATTCTTGCGGGGCCGTCGCTCGCGGAGGGCGATGAGGATTCCAGACTCGTGGCCAATGCGAAAAAAGTGGCGCTGTTCGCGCTCGGCGTAGCCTTTCAGAAGTACATGGCGGCGTTGGAAGAGCAGCAGGAAGTTCTGGCGGGTATCACTGACATTGCCATGAACGCGTTCGCCATGGAATCCACGTGGCTGCGCACTCAGAAACTGGCCAAGCTCCACAAAGGCGACATCGCCGCCGAGATGTGTCCGGTATTTTTGCGCGAAGCCATGGAAACCATCGAGAGCGCCGCGCGGAACGTACTGGCGGCCTCTTCCGATGGCGACGCCCTGCGCACCAATCTCGCGGTGCTCAAGCGCTTCACGAAATTCGAGCCGGTGAATGCCATCGCCGCTCGCCGCCGGATTGCAGCGCGCCTGCTCGAAGCCGACCGCTACGCGCTGTAGCGCACGCACTCTGTGGCGCACGCACTCTTGCGTGCCGCGCCGGCACTCGTGCCGACGCCGTGAATCATGAAGCTCATCATCACCGTCGGCCTCCCCGGCTCCGGCAAGTCGACCTATCTTGCCCATCTCGGCGTCAACGCAATTTCCTCCGACGAAATCCGGCGCCTAATCGCTGACGATCCCCGCGACCAATCCATGAACGCCCGGATCTTCGCCACCATCCAGTATCTGGTGAGGCAACGCATCGCCGCCGGCCGACCCGAAACCTACGTCGACGCCACCCACCTCACCCGCTGGGAGCGGCTGCCCTATATCCGGCTGGCCCAGCGCCAGCGCTGCGAAATCGAAGCTCTCTTCTTCGACGTGCCCGTCGAAGTCTGCATCCAGCGTAATCAAGGCCGCGATCGCATCGTCCCCGACCAGGCCATTCTCGATATGGCGCGTAATCTTCAGCCACCCACGGAATCGGAAGGCTTCTCGCGAGTGAAGAAAATCAGCGCCTCACTCTAGAATCCGGTTAACTTTCCAAGACTCGTGAAACGTGCTGCCGTCGGCGACGACGCCAAACACCGCAAAATGCCATGGGACATCTTCAAGGGCAAGATTCACATGACCGACGATTTCGATGAACCCTTGGAGGAATTTAAGGACTATATGTAAGTGTAAATCGGCCGCCTCACTCCCGCCCCACCTGCTACGATCACCTTCCCCGTGTTAAATCCATCAAACAACTTCTTCAACGCCCGCCCTCCATGCGAGCCAGCTTCATGATGAGCATCGGCAGACGCGAAGATCCTGGCATCCCTATCTTTGCCTAGTCGGAAGAATCTGTGAGTACCTGGTGCGTTTCGAGCGGAGCCGGGAGGTCAACAGCAGGCGAAGACAATGCCGGACAGCAGATCTTTCGGAGACAATTTGTCTCCGCAAGACTGAAATACGGCGAATGCGCAGCGTTAAGGTCGGCTCGAGGGCGCGGCCCGGTTCAATTGTTCAATTGAGGGATGGCGTTCTCGCCATTTCCCAGATCGTCGATTGGACCAGCTTCCACATAGCCGAACCGCACGCCCTCTTGTCCAGGTAAACACTGCGTCAGGGAGGACTAATCTCGAACGGGCCTCGTCACAACATTTGCGGTTCTCTCCTTTTGTCAAACTAGGAGAGTTCGTGGTATCCTCCTAGCTGAACTAGGAGGAACTTGCCATGGGCAAAACTGCGGAACTTCTGCCAGGGACGCTCGACATGCTGATCCTCAAGGCAGTCTCTTTGAAACCGCTGCACGGTTATGGTGTCCTGCTGCGCATACAGCAAATCTCGGGCGATGCGCTGGAGATTCCCCAGGGATCGCTGTATCCTGCGCTTTATCGTCTGGAGCATCAGGCATTGATCGTCGCCGAATGGGGTGTCAGCGATAACAATCGCCGCGCTAAGTACTACACCCTGACCGCTACCGGGCGCCGCCGCTTGCGCCAGGAGACAGACGGATGGAACCGGCTGGCTTCTGCTATCGCTACGGCCCTGAACACAACGCCGGAGGAGGTGTGAAGTGCTGAAACGCCTTCGTTCTCTATTCCTCGCGTTGAAATTCCGCGACGATTTCGAGAAGGGAATGACAGAAGAACTACGATTCCACATCGACCAGTACATCGCCGATCTGGTGCGTTCAGGCACGGCACCCCAAAAGGCCACCCGGCGTGCTCGGATCGAATTCGGCAGCCTGAACGATACGCAGGAAAACTGCCGCGAAGCCCGCGGGCTTCAACCGTTCGACGAACTTCGCAGGCAACTGCGCCACGCCGGCCGGCTGTTTCGGAAGACGCCCCAGTTCACCGCTACGGCACTCGTGACACTCGCCGTTTGCCTGGGCGCAAATCTCACGATCTTCGCTGTGGTCGACTCCATCCTGCTACGCCCCCTGCCATTTCCTTCGTCAGGCCGCCTCGTCACGGTGTTCAACACGTACCCCAAAGCGGGCGTCCCGCGTGACGGGTCATCGACAACCAACTACTATGAGCGCCGCGGTAACATAGCAGCCTTCTCGAATCTGGCTATTTATCGCGAGGACACCGCGATCGTCGGCGAGGCCGGCGCAACGGAACGCCAACAGATCACGCGCGTATCTCCCGAATTCTTCTCCACGCTTGGCACCGGTCCCGTGATCGGACGCAGTTTCACGGAAGAAGAGATGTCTCCTCAGTCCGACAGAGCGGTGATTCTCACCGACGTCTACTGGCGATTACGTTTCAACGCCGATCGTCACGTGCTCGGAAGGTACATCCGTGTCGATGGAATTCCGAACATCGTCGTCGGAGTTCTGCCTCCCGGTTTCCGCTTCCTGTCGTCGGAAGCGCCGCTGTACTTTCCCTTCACTTCGCGTCTCGAAGACAGGGGACCTCTGCAGCGGCATTCGGGCGGGAATTCCAAACATATCATCGCGCGCCTGAAACCCGGCGCGACTCTCTCGCAGGCGCAGGCTGAGATTGATGCGCAAAACAACACACTCGAGGCGGACGATCCGCACGGAAAAATGATTGCCGCCGCCGGCTTTCGCTCAGTCGTGTTGCCGCTCCATGCGGACCACGTCGCAAGCGTTCGACCCGCGCTGCTGTGGATGCAGGCCGGAGCGCTGTTGCTCTTGCTGATCGGCGCAGTCAACCTGGCGAACCTGCTCCTGATCCGCGCCAGTAGCCGAATGAAAGAGTTGGCGCTCAGGCAGGCGCTGGGGGCCGGCCGACTGCACGTAGTAAGTGAAGTCGTGGTGGAAACCACACTACTCACGCTCGCTGGCGGGGCGATGGGCCTCGCGGCCGGTTGGGGCGGCATCCATATGTTTGCGGCACTTGGCGCCGATCGCTTACCCCTGGGCGCTCACATCGCATTCGATGGACGCCTGGCGCTGGTTGCGTTGCTCGGGTCAGTAGCCCTTGGAATTGTACTCGCACTACCTATAGCGTCGTTCAGTCTGCGCGGCCATCTCGCCACTGCGATCCAGTCCGAGACCCGCGGCGGAACGTCCAGTCCCGTTTCTCAAAGGCTACGACATGCGTTTGTCGTCGGGCAGATTGCTATGGCCTTGGTTCTGTTGACTGGAACGGGCTTGCTCGGGCTCAGCCTGAAACAGGTCATGGCGGTTTCTCCTGGGTTTCGGCCGGACCATGTTCTCACGGCCCAGATCTCGCTGGCACGGAATCAATATCCGGGTTGGCCGTCTCACCTCGCCTTCAATGAGCGGCTGCTCCAGGAGATAGTCCGCCAACCGGGGGTGGTAGCCGCGGGCGTTGTCAACAATGTACCGCTCAGTGGCAACAGCGGCAAGAGCGCCGCCGCCGTAAAGGGCCACGTCTCCCGGCCCGGCGAATCGCCACGTGGGCACTATTCCTATGGAGTAGACGGCGACTACTTCGCCGCGATGGGCTTCTCCTTAATGGAAGGGCGCTTCCTCTCCGCCGCCGATTCGCGCAGTCCGGGGCGCGTCTGCGTTGTCGACCAGGACTTCGCCCGATACTATTGGCCGCACTCCAGCGCTCTTGGCCAACGCGTATTCGAGGGCTCTGAAGAGACAGAGGAGGCGGATGCATTTACCGTAGTCGGCGTCGTCGGCGCAGTAAAACAAGCGGGCCTGACGGACGATGCGGCACAGGGCGCGATTTACTATCCTTACGCCCTTCGCACGGATGACCATCTCTTCATAGCGGTTCGGACCGGCCTTGCACCTAAGTCACTTGAGCCGAGCCTGCAGACAATCGTGCGACAAATGGATCCCGAAGCGGCAATCAACGACATCCGCTCGATGGATGCCCGCGTTTCCGACAGCCTTTTGACACGCCGGACTCCGTCATTCATTGCAGCCATCTTTTCGGCGATCGCGTTACTGCTGACCGCAGTTGGCACCTATGGGATTTTGGGGTACGCGGTCGCGCAGCGTCGCATGGAAATCGGCATTCGGATGGCGTTGGGTGCGCGTCCGCAGCAAATACGTCGTCAGTTTCTTGCGCTCGGATTGCGCCTCGTGGCAGCCGGCATGATACTGGGCTTAGTCGGAGCCTGGCTGACGGGACGAGCCATGCGGAATCTTCTCTTCCAAGTGTCGCCTTTTCACGTGGCGACAATTGCCAGTGCCACCTGCATTATCGCTGCCGTGGCACTCATCGCTTGCGTGGTGCCATCTCACCGCGCCGCGAGTATTTCGCCGATGCAGGCTCTTGCCGACGAGTAGTCCACCCGCCTCTCCGGAGACCGACCCATGAAGAAGACCGAATTCCAACGCCGTGCGGAATAACTCTCGTGTAGTCGTTAGTGCTTGTCGGCTTCTGTTTACGAACCCGTGGCCTGACTGACCCACCACCGAAATCGGTATTTGCGTGCACTGTCCCTAATTTTGGGACACTCAATGCATGGATGTGCGGGCACCGGACTCCGAGTCTCCAACAGCATTCAGCAGTACAGCGGGCAGTGCTTCGTCCAGTTCCAGTGAAGAGGGCCGCTTCGTGCCCGGAACGTTGCTGGGTGATCGGTATCGCATCGTAAGTTTGCTGGGCACGGGAGGAATGGGCGAGGTCTATCGCGCCACGGACCTGAGGCTCAGCCAGCAGGTGGCCCTCAAGTTTCTGCCCGCCGAGCTGGCGCGCGATCCAAAATTCCTGGAGCGCTTCAACAACGAGGTGCGTATCGCGCGACAGGTCTCGCATCCGAATGTTTGCCGCGTCTACGACATCGGCGAAGCGGAGGGCCTGGCGTACATTTCCATGGAATACGTGGACGGCGAAGACCTGCATTCCCTGCTTCGCCGCATCGGCAGGCTGCCGCCGGACAAAGCGCTCGAAATCGCGCGGAAGCTTTGCGCGGGATTAGCAGCGGCTCACGACAAAGGCGTGCTGCACCGCGACCTCAAGCCCAGCAACATCATGATCGACGGCCGCGGCCATGTGCTTATCACCGACTTCGGGCTCGCGGGAGTAATCGGGAGTATTGAAGGGGCCGAGGTGCGCAACGGCACGCCCGCCTACATGGCTCCGGAGCAGCTTTCGGGCAAAGAGGTGTCCACGCAGAGCGACATCTACGCGCTGGGCGTGGTGCTCTATGAAATGTTCACGGGCAAGCCGCCGTTCGTTGCCTCGACTCGCGACGAGTTGCTCAAACTCGCGCAACAAGGCACGCCGGCGAACCCGCGCAGCATCGTGAAGGACATCGATCCGGGCGTAGAGGGCGTGATTCTGCGGTGTCTCGCGCCGGATCCACGGGCTCGGCCTGCTTCAGCATTCGCGACGCTGGCGGCATTGCCAGGCGGCGATCCGCTGGCTGAAGCATTGGCCGCTGGAGAAACGCCATCGCCCGAGATGGTGGCGGCCTCCGGGCAAAAGGTCGGCGTGAGTCCCCGCTGGGCGATTACATGTGTGGCAGGCATCCTGGCCGGACTCGCGATCTTCGCGGTCGTCAACCAACAGACCGAACTGCTGGCCAAGGTTCCCTTCGACAAGCCACCGGAAGCGCTGGCCGAGAAGGCGCGAGAGGTCGCTCAAAGGCTTGGCTATAGCAATCGAGGAGTTTCGAACGCCGACGGATTCAACTACCGTATCGCTAATCTTCGCTACTTGCTCGGCCATTTCCGCGATCGTGCTGGGCAATTTTTGGCGGTGAGCCGGCCTCCCGTGATCGCATTCTGGTATCGTTCCAGTCCTCGATCCCTAGCCCCCCGAGAGATGTCGGATGTCCTGCGCGTCAGCCCGAGCGATCCTCCCTTGGACGTTCCCGGAATGCTGTATATCCGGTTGGACACGGAAGGGAGGCTGGCCGGGTTCACTGCCGTGCCTCCGCAGGAGGACCAATCCAAAGGCCCTTGGCCAGCGCCCGATTGGAACGCTTTGTTCTCGGCCGCGGGGCTCGATGCGGCGCGTTTCACTTCGATAGAGCCCGAATGGACGCCACCCGTGATGGCGGATGTGCGCGCCGCCTGGAGCGGGACGTACCCCGAATCGCCGGAAATTCCGATCCGCATCGAAACTGCCGCTTTTCATGGAAAGCCCGTTAGTTTCATTACCGTCCTTCCCGAGGTCGAGCCCGGCCCCGAAGGAAGATCGGCCGGCGACCTGGTTTATCTGGTCATTGAGCTCATCATCATCCTGGGATCGTTCCCGTTCGCGCGCTACAATCTCCGCCTCGGAAGGGGCGACACACGAGCAGCCGTCCGGTTGGCGCTATTCGCGTTTGCGATCGGCTTCTCGGCATGGTTGATTGGAGGAGCGCACGTCGCCGGGGAGGCAGAGGCCGACCTCTTCTTTCGGGCGCTGATGCGTTCGATTTTCGAAGCGGTGCTGTTGGGCGTGATGTACCTCTCCTTCGAACCTTTCGTTCGCCGGAAATGGCCACAGACCATCGTTTCGTGGAGTCGTATCCTGACCGGAGGCGTGCGCGATCCTTTGGTGGGACGAGACATTGTTCTAGGCGTCGCCGTGGGAGTGTTGCTGGCGCTGATCGAGGACTTCGGCGCGCTATCCTACCGGCCACTCGGAGTCCCAATGGTGCGGACATCATCGGTGCTGATCACTCTGACGAGCGGGCGCTTCGCGGCGGGCGAATTCCTGTTCCTGGTTGTCGATTCACTCTTCCGATCGCTCGGCATTCTGTTTCTAATTTTCCTGGGCCGCACGATCCTACGGAAGCAATGGCTGGCAGCCGGCGTGATTGTCGTGGCGCTGGGCGGGATTTTGGCCGCCAACGCAGCACATCCTCTTATCGAATGGCCGGTGAGCCTCCTATTTTTCGGACTGATGATATTTGCTCTCATGCGATTTGGGCTGCTGGTGCTGAGTGTCGCGATGTTCGTCGTGCTCCTGTTTGTCTCCTTTCCCATCGGCTCCGACGTGACGGTCTGGTATGTCGGCACCAGTGCGTTCGTCCTGATTGCGGTCCTGGCGTTGTCGCTGTATGGAGCGAGGATGGCGCTGGCGGGGCAGCCGCTGTTCAAAGAGGACTAAGGAAATAGGGGATTGAGTGCACTGTCCCTAATCTAGCGGCCGGCCCGCTTCAGCACCGCGCGCAGATCCATGGTGCGGATCAGCTTGTGCAGGTAGTTGGGATGCAGGCCCAGGATTTTGGCGGCGGTCTCGTGATCGTAGTTGGACTGATCGAACGCTTTAAGCACCACCTGGCGCTTGGCGGCTTCAACGGCTTCTTCATACAAGCTGGCCGAGACCTCGGCCGGCCGCGTTTCGCGTATATGCTCGGGCAGATCCTCGGCCAGGATCGTGTCGGTTGACCCCAGCACCACGGCGCGCTCGATAGCATTCTCCAACTCGCGCACGTTGCCTGGCCACGAGTAGCTTTGCAGATAGACCCGCGCCTCGGGAGACAGCCCTATAATCTTTCGGCCGCAATCCTGCGCACACCTTTTTGCGAAGTGCTCGGCCAGCGGGATGGTATCTTCCGGCCGCTCGCGGAGTGCGGGCGCGGTCAAGACCACCACGTTGAGGCGATAGTAGAGATCCTGGCGGAAGAGGCCCTTCTTGACGGCATCCTCGAGGTCGCGATTGGTGGCGGCCAGCACTCGCAGATCGAGCTTGATGGTCTTCGTTCCGCCGACGCGTTCCATCTCCCTCTGCTGCAGCACACGCAGTAGCTTGGCCTGGAGGAGTTGAGAAAGCTCTCCGATTTCGTCCAGAAAAACGCTACCGCCTTGAGCCATCTCGAGCTTGCCCATCTTCTGTGCGATCGCTCCGGTGAATGCGCCCTTCTCGTGGCCGAACAGCTCGCTTTCTAGCAGTGTATCGGCCAGCGCGGCGCAGTTGATGGCGACAAACGGACCGGCGGCTCGCAGGCTGTTGCGGTGGATCGCGCGAGCCACCAGCTCCTTGCCCGTTCCACTTTCGCCCAGAATCAAGACGGTGGAATTGGAGGGCGCCACTTTGCCAATCTGACGTTGCAGCTCGCGCATCTTCGCGCTGACGCCGACCATGTCGTGCTCAATCTTGAGCTCTTGCTGGAGACGCTGGTTCTCTTCCTGTAACCAGCCCAGAATCGTGGCGTTTTCCCAGGCGCCCGCCGCCATGCCGGCCACCGCGGTCAGCAACTGCAGATGACCTTCATCGAACTTGAGCGCCGGATCGGCCGATTCCACGTATATAACGGCGGCCACTTCGCCGCGCACCGTGAGCGGAGCGGCCACGGCCGACAAACCCGCTCCATCGGCGTCTTCGAGCCAGACCGCAATGCGTTCCTCGGAGACGCGCTGGAAGACATGGGCATTGGGTTTCCAGTCGCCCGCCGCCGCTCCAGGAATGAAGACGCCACCGCGCTCTCCCGGAATCAACTCCAAAAGCAGGGAAGCCAAATGGCTGCGCAGGACCTCAGCGGCCTGCGTTCCGTGCACCTCTTGCAACCCCCGGAAAGAATGCAGCATGGTGCTCACCCGCAACAGCGTCCGCAGATCGTGCACCGCGCGAGCCGAAGGAGGCAGCATCAACTGGCCGGCGGAAGACAAATAAATCGAATCGGTCACGTGCAATTGCCGAGTCTGGAAATCCCCGGAAGTCGGCTTGGCTACGCGACCGCGATCCACGAGGTACGAAAACACCGACCCGCCAATCCGGATCTCGTCGCCCTGCTCAAGTTGGTGCTCGGTGACCGGCGTGCCGTTTACGAAGGTGCCGTTGCGGCTCTCCAGATCTTTAACAGTGCATTGACGGCCAGAGCGGATGAACAAGCAGTGCTTGCGTGACACCGCGTGGTCTTCCAGATTGAGGTTGCAGGTGGACTGGCGTCCGACCGAGTAATCGCCTTCCGGAAGGGCGCAGATGGATCCTTTTAAAGGACCACGCACCGCTACCAGCCTAGGCTCGGCTCCATTCGTCAAGGATTCACCAATCGTCGTTCAACCCGCGAGCACACCCTTGCAATAATTTACCGCACATCTTCATTGTGGCGGGGCGAGACCGGCGGGGATGCGGCGGCGAATGCGCAGGTTAGCCGGTCTGGTTGATAACGATCAGCGATGACGATCAGCTCTGAGAAGAGGCGCTGGTCATCACGCTCCTGATCTCGGAGAAGAGCGTGTTGATGCCGGTTACTAAGTTAGGCATAATCGCGGCGGCGGCCAGGACGAGAAGACCGGCCATGAGAGCATATTCAATCATGTCTTGACCTCGGATCTCGGCCGCCAGGCGACGGAGCGCGGTAACGACCCTGGTGATGAATTCGTGCATGCTGCCTTACCATATCGGACAGCGCCGACCTGCCTGGTAATCGATCGGTTAGTAAATTCGCCTTTTGATTCTCCACGCCTTTGCGCGGAGGCCCTAACTTCTTCATATCCCAAGGCCGAAGGCTTTGGCTAAGCGATTGCCCCTAGGAAGCTCGCAAATCAAAGAAAGTGGAGGAGAAACGGGACGGGCAGCCGCTCCGCAACTCGGGAAAAAAGGAGAATTACCATGAAAAATCAAATTCGCAATTTCGTATTTGGAGCCGGACTCGCCGCCCTGCTGTGGAGTCCCGCGCTCATGGCCCAGAACGCTGAAACGGCCGAAATCCCGTTTGACTTCCATGTTGGTCAGTCAACACTTCCCGCCGGTTCCTACAGCGTGGCGAAGGACAACTCCGGAGGCTTTCTCCATATACGGAACATGGACACGCAACACTCCATTTTGCTCGGCTTTCAAGGACGTGAGACCGCCCAGAACGATCCTCACCTGACGTTCCATTGCTATAGCGGTGATTGCTTCCTATCGGCCGTCTGGATGCCCGGGACTCCCGGATATTCGCTCATAAAGTCCAGCCGGGAAAAGGAAGTGGAAAAGGGCGGCGCGCGGCTGGCAATGGCTTATGTTCCGCTGGCAACACGCTAGGTAAACCAGTAAAAGCAGATCCAGGAGACAGGTCATGACAAGTCCCATAGCCATTCGAGGGGTTGAGCAGTGGAACCGTTGGTCTACCGACCATTCGCCCCTGCTCAAATCGGAGGACTCGGAGGGAAGAAAGAGCCGGATGCTGGGAGGGGGCATCCGGCTCCAGCCGTTAATCAAATACTGCTTCATCTTCCTGGCGCTAGGGCTGCTGTTAACTGACTCTTTCCGTCTGGCATTCGCTGCCAACACCAGTCAGGTTGTTAATCCCACTACGCAGACCGCCCGCAGTGCACGGACGGTTCGCGGAATTTCCCACGTTCCGAAGACGACCGCGAAGAGACATTCCGGCGTCTGATTCGGTCTCCTTACGGCTGCGCGCTGGTCCCGCGCAGCCTTTTTGTTTGTGCTTCCACTACACTTTAAAAAGAGGTAAGCCTATGCCGAGAACCCCGGGTAAATCGGTCGCTCTGGTTCTCGGGTTGGTATTTTCGACGCTGGCTCTTCGCGCCGACGTCACCATCCGCTACAAGATCGACTACAAATTCGCAGAATCCTTTCCGCCGGCCATGATGGGCCAGGCCCTTCAGCAGATGGACTCGTCGATGCCTAAGGAAGCCGTCATCCAGGTGAAGGGGAACAAGGGCTACTCGAACTACGGGCGGATGACCTATCTCACCGATTTCGGAAAGCAGGAGATCACCTTGCTGGACACCGCCGGCAAGCGGTTCGCGACGCTAGCCATGAAAGATTTCGCGGACAAACTGGGAGGGTCCATGCCATGCCCAGACCTCCACACGAATCTATAAAGACGAACTTTTCTTCGCGGAAAACGGGCCGGACCGATACGATTCAAGGCGTCGCAGCCGAGGAGAGCGAAATGGTTATCTCCATGGACACGCCTGAACCCGTCGGGGCGCTACCGTCTGGCCCGTTAATGAAGATGGCGATGCAAATCTGGAACGCCAAACCGGAGGAGGCTCTGCGAGTGCCGGCGCTGCGTCAGTGGGCTGGCTACGCTGCGTACACCAATTATTTGATGAATCCCCTGACCGCGCTGCAGAAGGTCTTCGCCAGTATGCCAGGGTCCGTGCAGGGATTTGCCTCCATGATGGAGGAGAAGAGCAAGGGCCTTCTGCTGAAGTCCCACACGCGAAATATATATGCCCATGCTGAGCCCGCTCGTTCAGCCCGGCTTCGACCCGAACGCCCCTGTGATAGAAATCAACAACGAAATTGTGGAACTCTCGGCTGAGCCGGTCGACGATTCTGTATTTCAATTGCCGGATGGCTACCAAGCCGCGTCCGTCGAAGAGCTAATGAAGTCTGTTATCGCTCCTGGGGCTGTCTCCTCTCCGGCTTCGACTCCGCCAGCGCCAGCACCCAGCAGACGAGTTCCGCAGCGAATCCGCGTCGGCGCCAATGTGCAGGCCGCCAACCTGATCCACAAAGTCGAACCGGTTTATCCGCCTCTCGCCGAACAGAGCGGTATCGAAGGAACGGTTCGATTTTCAGTGATCATCGATAAGGTGGGTCATGTCAGAAACGCTCAGCTGGTGAGTGGTCACCCTTTGCTGATAGAAGCAGCTCGCGACGCGATGATCCAATGGGCGTACAATCCGACTCTGCTGAACGGGCAACCTATCGAAGTAGTGACTCAGGTGGATGTCAGTTTCCAGCGACATTAGGCGCCGCGCAGTCTTTTTGCCTCCGCCTCCACGGCTCGCATCACCCGCAGAAAATTCCCACCATAGATTTTCCGGATGTCTTCGGCTGAATAGCCCTTCTCCAGCAGCGCGCGAGTCAGGTTCGGAAACTTCGAGACATCCTCGAGCCCTTCGGGCGTGCACGACACGCCGTCGAAATCGCTGCCGATTCCAGCCGCGTTGATCCCCGCAATCTTCACGATGTGATCGATATGCGCCACCACGTCGGCCAGGGTGGCGGGCGGAATGCTTTTGCGGTATTGTTCGATGAGCGCCTGATTACTCTCAGCGCGAGCGGCCGCGATCTTGGCGGTCACCTCCTTATCCGCGTCGGCCGTTTTCTGCGACAGAAAATCGCAGCTGAAGTTGACTTGCACCACGCCGCCCTTCTTCGCCAGCGCGACGATCATCTCGTCAGTCATGTTGCGCGGCACATTGGACAACGCCCGGCAAGAGGAGTGCGAGGCGAACGGTGGCGCGCTGCTCACTTCCAGCGCGTCCCAGAAAGTCTTGTCGGCCACGTGCGAAATGTCCACCATCATCCCCAGCCGGTTCATCTCGCGCACCACCTGCTTACCGAAATCGGTGAGCCCGTTGTGGTGCTCGACGCCGGCCTTGTCCATGTCGCCCGATGAATCGGCCCAGTTGTTGGTGTTGGAATGCGTGAGCGTCATGTAGCGGATGCCCAGTTCGTAATAATCGCGCAGCAGCCGCAGGCTGTCTTCGATGGCATGGCCGCCCTCGATCCCCATCAGCGCGGCGATCTTGCCCTGCTTGTGGATGCGCTCGATGTCGTCGGCCGTGGTCGCGAGTACGAAGTCGTTGGGATAGCGCTCAATGATATCGTGGCGCACGGTGTCGATCATCTCCAGCGTCCGCCAAGCCGAGCGGTTCCCGTTCACGTAGTTGGCCCCAACGTACACGGCGAAGAATTGCGCGCCGACGCCGCCCTCGCGCAGGCCGGTGAGATTGGTGTGGCCGTCGTCCTTGGCCTTGCCGATGTCGTAGCCCTGCACCGTGCGGCTGGTGATGTCGTTATGGGTATCGATCAGAAGAGCGGACTTGTGGATTTTCTGGACCTCCGCGTCTGAAACTTTGCGGGTCTGGGCGGTGGCAATACACAAAAGGGCCACGATGCAGAAGAGCATTATTCTCATGGCCAAAATATAGCGCGAAACGAAGGCTTCCTCATTAGTGATAAAATCCACGCTTCACATGAAACAAAGCCTTGTCGCGGAACTGCTTGCCGAATTTCTAGGCACGATGGTGTTGATCCTGTTCGGAGACGGCGTGGTCGCCATGGTAGTGCTGTTCGGCCACGGCTTGCCGGGCGAGATCGTTAATGGCGGCTATACCAACATCACACTGGCCTGGGGCTTGGCTGTGACGATGGGCGTTTACGTAGCCGGCAAGATCTCGGGCGCGCATCTCAATCCGGCGGTGACGGTCGCCGTGGCGGCCTTTCGCGGATTTCCCTGGTGGAAAGTGATTCCCTATTCCATCGCTCAGATCGCCGGGGCATTCGTGGCGGCCGCGCTGGTGTTCTGGAACTACCACCCGGCTTTCTTGCGCGCCGATCCGCAACTGGACCACACGGCCGGGGTCTTCACCACTTTCCCGGCCTTTCCCGACGTCCTTTCGGCTGGGCTGCTCGACCAAACCATCGGCACTGCCCTGCTTCTGATGATGATCTTCGCCATAACGGATGAGCGCAATCAGCCGCCCGCAAATCTGACGCCGCTCCTGATCGGCCTGGTGGTCGTGGTCGTCGGAATGTCGTTCGGCGGCATGCACGGATACGCCATCAATCCGGCGCGCGACTTCGGCCCCCGGCTGTTCACCGTGGTGGCCGGATTCAAGAACAACGGCTTGACCGATGGCAAGCTGGTTTTCTGGGTTCCGATCGTGGGGCCGATTGTGGGCGGAGTCATTGGTGGACTGATTTACGACGTCGGGATCCGCAGGTTTTTGCCGCAGGCTTAAGCTTACACACCGGCAGGAATGCCGGTGCCACTTGCCTGCTTGAGGACCGCGTCTTCGGCGGCATAATCGAACAACTTCGGATCGAACGCCGACGGATTAGCCCGCTCCCAAGCGATGGTCCGCTCTACGCCGGCATCGAGTGGAACCGGTTCGACGAACCCCAGCTCTTCGCGGATACGTTTACTGCTGACGATCCAATGCTGTTCCGCGTTCACCGGCATGCGGAGGTGCGCCGGTGTTTTGTCGACGGGAACGGGAACGAGCGAGCCCTTCCATCCGATCGCGTCACCGATCTTGCGCGCCCATTCGAGTTCCGAGAAATTTTGCTCGGACGCGATGTTGTAGACCCGGCCGGCGGCCCGATGGGAAACCGTGGCCAGAGCGACGGCCCGGGCGACATCCTCTACGTATCCGCGCGGAGGAATAAATTTTGCGAAGTCCTCCTGGATCAGAATGGCGGAGCGGTCGTCGTCCATTCGCTTGAGCATGGCAAAGAACCGGTGCAGCGGATCGCCCGGTCCATAAACCATGGGAAGCCGAAGCACCGTGCCGGGTAGTTGGCGATCGCCAAGGATAATTCTTTCGACCGGGATCTTATCGTAGTCTTCGGTAACCCATGAGAACGCCGCCTGTAACCGGCCAAGCTGCTCCCGATCGTAAGGGTGCAATTGCGTTCGCAGCTCAGATTCTTCGGTGATGGGCAGTTCCTGCAATGGACCGGGCGTCTTCCTTAGCAGTACTTCATGAGCCCGGTAAACATCCTGGCTGCTGATGGCGATCACGCGTGCCGTCAAGCCACGGAAGCAGTCCATCAGCGCCTGAGCCTGGCGGTCATCGCTCAGCAGGAAGTCGAGTACAACTTCGGGCGCGAGCTGTTCGATGTCTGCGCGATGCGCCGCGAGGTCGTTGCGGTCACCCACGATGCGCCGCACGGAATCGTGCAAGACCGGTTTCGCATTCCCGCGATGAAACACCGCAACATCATGACCCTGAGCGACAAGATCCCGGACCACGAACGTTCCAATGAACCCGGTCCCTCCAATGACGAGGATCTTCATGTAGCCCTCCTTCTGAGCACCATAGCGCCATCGCCCCGTATCTTTCCATTAATATTATTTATGGTACGACCCTCTTGCATTTGCCGGAATGCTCGGCTAAGCTGGATTCAATGATCGTACTGGAGAGTACCGCTGCCGTGGTTTCCGCCCTACCGGGCGTGGCCGCATCCGCGACTCTCCGGCTTGGTCAGCTTCCGAGGCTTCTGCCCATTATTATTCAGGTCGCCGTACCCGGCCCCGCCTGAAGGGCTTCGGAAAACAGATTCCGAAAGGCCATCGGCGGGGGCGACAAACCCAGCCGATGGCCTTTTTCATTTGATGTCGTGTAGAGAGAGGTTCAGGAAGCCAAATGTCGACAAGTACCGCGCATAAAACGAGCGGCGCCGCAGAATCCAAACTGATGTCCGGCGCCCAGACCCTGCTGGAGTGCCTGGTTCGCGAGAACGTGGATTGCTTCTTCGGCTATCCGGGCGGTGTGACGCTACCGCTATACGACGCCCTCTATGACCATCCAATCCGGCATGTTTTGGTGCGGCACGAGCAGAATGCCGCTTTCGCCGCCGAAGGCTACGCGCGCTCGACCGGGCGTGTGGGAGTCTGCTGCGCCACTTCAGGTCCCGGCGCCACGAACCTCGTTACCGGCCTGGTGGACGCAATGATGGATTCGATTCCCATCGTCGCCCTCACCGGACAGGTGACCACGAAACTGATCGGCAGCGATGCGTTCCAGGAAGCCGACACCTTCGGGATCACACGTTCCTGTACAAAACATAACTTTCTCGTCAAGAATATAGCGGAACTACCTCAAGTAGTCCATGAGGCGTTTTATATCGCGGCGAGTGGGCGGCCCGGCCCGGTCCTGGTCGACATCCCCAAGGATGTGTTTCAAGCGCAGACGCATTACACGCCGGTTTCCGCGATTCACCTCCCCGGCTACAAAGTCTTCACCGAAGGGCACACCGGCCAGATCCGGCGCGCTGCGCAGATGATATGGGATGCCCAGCGGCCGTTCGTTTACGCCGGCGGCGGCATCATCGCGGCCAATGCGTCGGAAGAACTCCGGGAATTGGTGGAGCTTGTGGACGCGCCTACGGTGAACACCTTGATGGGCCTCGGCGCGCTTCCGGCCGAGCATCGCAATTTCGTCAGCATGCCGGGAATGCACGGCAGCTACGCCGCCAACATGGGCATGAGCAACGCCGACCTGCTGATCGCATTGGGCGTGCGTTTCGACGATCGGGTCACGGGCCGCCTGGCTGCCTTTGCCCCGCACGCGAAGGTGATTCACGTGGACATCGATCCGGCGGAGATCGGCAAGAACCGCATCCCCGATCTGCCGATCGTCGGCGACGTCAAGCGCGTACTGCAAAAACTGAACAAGATATTGCGCGATCTTGCGCCCGCTAATCGCGATCGCAATGGAGCGGGCCGCGAGGCCTGGTGGCGGCAGATTCACGACTGGAAAGAGGAGCACCCTCTGACTCCCGAGACGTCAACCTCGGAAATCAAGCCTCAGCACTTGATGCGTGAAATCGACCGGTTGTCGGGCGGGCGTGCCATCGTATGTTCCGATGTCGGACAGCATCAGATGTGGGCGGCGCAGTTCATCCGCTTCAACGAGCCCCGGCTGTGGATCAACTCCGGCGGCCTCGGATCGATGGGCTTCGGTTTGCCGGCGGCCATCGGCGCGCAGTTCGCGTGCCCGGACAAGCTGGTCTTCGCGGTGGTGGGCGATGGCGGCTTCCAGATGTCGCTGCCGGAGCTGGCAACGGTCGTGAATAACGGCCTTCCGATCAAGATAATCGTCATGAACAACGGCTACCTCGGAATGATCCGGCAATGGCAGGAGCTGTTCTATAACAACCGCGTTTGCCAAGCGACGCTGGATTCCTTCCCGGATGCCGCCAAGCTGGCCGGAGCGTACGGCTTCACGGGACGGACAATCGAGAAGCCAGAGGAGCTTGCGCCGGCGTTGGAAGAAGCGGTTCGCGAGAACGGGCCGTATCTGCTTAATGTGCGCGTCTCGCCATTCGAGAACGTTTATCCGATGGTGCCGGCGGGTGGGGCGATCAATGAAATGGTGCTGGGTCCTCCACAACCGGTGGTGGCGTAATGCTCCAAGTGATTTCATTGCTGGTCGAAAATAAACCGGGCGCCCTGATGCGCATCACCGGCGTGTTGAGCGCGCGGGGTTATAACATCGAGAGTCTGACCGTCGCGCGCACGCTCGATCCGACGCTCTCGCGCATGACCATAGCCGTCGACGTCGATCCGCAACTGCGCACTCAAGTGATCAAGCAGATGAACAAGCTGATCAATGTCCTGCAGGCGGCCGACCTCACCGAGACCCCCTCCGTCAAACGGGAAATGGCGCTGCTACGCGTGCGTAGCGCCCTCTCGAGCCGCGCCGCCATCCTGAAGGAATCCGAGATCTTCGGCGCTCGCGTGGTCGACTCATCCACTGAAGGCTTCGCGCTCGAGGCCACCGGCGACTCGGAAAAGCTGGACGAATTCATCGACGTCATGCGCAGCTATGGCGACATCGAAGTGACTCGCTCGGGCGCCGTGGCCGTTTCGCTCGAACTCAAGAAACTGCGCTTGTCGCCGCCGGTACCGAAGAACGCACCAGTTGAAATAGTAAGTGAAAAACTAGAAACCAGAAACTAGAAACGAGAAACTAGAATCATGGCGAAAAGGTATTACGAAAAAGACGGGAATCTCAGCCGCTTCCAGGGCAAGACGGTGGCCATCATCGGCTACGGCAGCCAGGGCCACGCGCACGCGCTCAATTTGCGCGATAGCGGCGTGAAGGTCGTAGTGGGGTTGCATGGGTCGAGTAAGAGCAACGCCAAGGCCGCGGCGGCGGGTTTACGAGTGCTGCCGGTGAGCGACGCGGCCAAGGAGGCTGACGTCATCATGGTCCTGGTTCCGGATCACATCCAGGCCGACCTGTACGAGAAGGATATCGCCCCGTACATGGCCAAGGGCAAGACCCTGATGTTCGCGCACGGTTTCAGCATCCATTTCGGACAGATCAAGCCGCCCGCCAGCGTCGACGTCACCATGATCGCTCCCAAAGCGCCCGGACACCGCGTGCGCGAGCTGTTCACCGAAGGCGTGGGTGTACCGGCGCTGGTTGCGATCCATCAGGATGCCTCCGGTCAGGCGCTTGAAAATGCGCTGGCCTATGCGCTGGCCCTGGGTTGTTTGAAGGCCGGCGTGATCGAGACAACGTTCCGCGAAGAGACCGAAAGCGACCTGTTCGGCGAGCAGTCGGTACTATGCGGCGGCGTGAGCGAACTGATCCGAGCCGGCTTTGAAACCTTGGTGGAAGCCGGGTACGCGCCTGAAATCGCCTATTTCGAGTGCCTACACGAATTGAAGCTGATCGTCGATCTTATTTATGAAGGCGGCCTCGGTTACATGCGCTACTCGATTTCAGACACGGCGGAATACGGCGATTACTCGCGGGGCCCGCGCATCGTCAATCAGCAGACGCGCGATGAGATGAAGAAGATTTTGTCCGAGATCCAATCGGGCCAGTTCGCCCGCGAATGGATTGCCGAGAACAAAACCGGCCGGCACAAGTTTCTCGCCATGCGGGAAGCGGCGCGCGATCAGCCCGTCGAGCGCGTGGGCCGCGAGCTGCGAGAGATGATGACATTCTTGAAGAAACGGAAGGAGACCGGCGTGCCGCAGGAACAGGAGGCGGCGGCGGTCAGCAACAAGTAGGTTTATGCGGATCCAGACTTTCGATACAACGCTCCGGGACGGCACGCAAGGCGAGTCCGTCTCTTTCTCCGTCGACGACAAACTGATCGTCGCCAGCAAGCTGGACGAGCTGGGTATCGACTACATCGAAGGCGGCTGGCCCAATTCCAATCCCAAGGACAAGGAATTCTTCGAGCGAGCGCGGGAGCTCCGGTTAAAGCACGCGCGGCTGACGGCCTTCGGATCCACGCGCTTCTCCAAGAACAAGGTCGATCAGGACCCCAATGTTCGGGCGCTGCTGGACGCCTCGACGCCCACGATTTCGATTTTCGGAAAAAGCTGGGACTTGCATGTTCACCGTGCCCTGGGGATCAGCGAAGAAGAGAATCTCAAGCTGATCTCGGAAACGGTGAAGTACCTGAAAGACCATGGCCGCGAGGTGGTCTACGACGCCGAGCACTTCTTCGACGGCTACCACGCGAATCCGGACTTTGCGCTGCGCACCCTCGAGGCCGCCAAGATTTCGGGCGCCGATATCCTGTGCCTGTGCGATACCAACGGCGGCAACTTGACCCATCGCATCACGGAGGTGGTCGCGGAGGTGCGCAAGCGCTTCGACGGCGTGCTCGGAATCCACACCCACAACGACGCCGATGTGGCGGTGGCCAACACGCTCGCGGCCGTTGAAGCCGGCTGTACCCATGTGCAAGGCTGCATGAACGGCTATGGGGAGCGCTGCGGGAACGCGAATCTGGTTTCCGTCATCGCTAATCTCGAGCTGAAGCTGGGGCACACCACTATCGGCCCCGAGAATCTTCAGAACCTGACCACCGTGGCGCGCTATATCGCCGAAGTCGCCAATCTGCCGGTCCGCAACGATCAGCCGTATATCGGCCATAGCGCTTTCGCTCACAAGGGCGGCGTGCATGTCAGCGCGGTGCTGAAGGATTCGTCCACCTACGAACACGTGAAGCCGGAGGGAGTCGGAAACCGGCAGCGCGTTCTGTTGAGCGATCTATCCGGGCGCGGCAATGTGCTCTACAAGCTCAAGCAACACGGCCTGGCCGAACGGCTCGATTCAGATGCGCGACGGCAATTGCTCGAGCGCATCAAGCAGTTGGAACATCAGGGCTATGAGCTGGAAGCGGCCGAAGGCACCTTCGAGCTGCTGGTACGCGAGGCGCTGCATCCCGGCTTCAGCCTGTTCGAGGTGGTGAACTACGACGTCACCACGCGGCTCATCGGCGGAACTACCGCCACGGTGACGCTGCGCATCCAGGACAGCGTCCATACCGCTACCGCGACCGGACAGGGGCCGATGAACGCACTCGATCTGTGCCTGCGGCAATGCTTGTCGTCGGTCTATCCCAACATCAAGGACGTTCGGCTGACGGACTACAAAGTCCGTGTGCTCGATTCCAAGAAAGGCACGGCCGCCAAGGTGCGCGTATTGGTGGAGTGGTCCGATCACCGCAAGAGCTGGGCGACGGTGGGGGTTTCCGACAACGTGATCGAAGCCAGTTGGCACGCCCTGGTCGATGCCATCCGCCTGGAGCTGATGCGGCTGACCGAGCAGGACGAAAACATCGACAAAGTTGTAGAAGACTACTGCTGGGGTGTCTAGTTAGAATAGAGACATGCCCGCCACGGCGCTCCTGACCTCCGAGCAGTACCTCGCTCTGCCGGACGAGTTCGACAAAAACGGAAATCACGTTAAGGACGAACTCATCGGAGGCGAGGTTGTCAAAGTGCCTCCACCGTCCCAGCTACACAATTTGATCAAGATCAATATCATTGGCGTGCTCCTACAATATGAACGCGCGCAACGGAAGCTAGCCGTCAAAGTATTGGCCGAAATGGCTTTCATCGTCAGTTCACACGACACGTTTGTTCCCGATGCGAGCGTGATATTGAAGAGCCGTTTGAACCCTAGAAAGCACAAGTACATCACGGGTGCCCCGGAAATCGCCATCGAAGTTGTTTCTCCAACCGACAAAGCAACACACCTCAAGAGCAAGGTTGACACTTACCTCTCTGGCGGTTCACAAACTGTCTGGGTGGTCTACCCAGACGCTCGCTCCGTCATGGTCCACACTTCCGATTCCGTTCGCGAATTGAAGGCCGATCAGAAAATCGAAGACCCGCTGCTCCCCGGCTTCTCCACTCCCGTATCTGCCTTTTTCGAGTTGACCTGAAGGGATGTGGCAAGGACATTCGTGTTGTATCTGCCCGAACCGGTCTCAGCGGTAGAATTGCAATATGCCCGCCACGGCGCTCCTGACCTCCGAGCAGTACCTTGCTCTGCCGGACGAGTTCGACAAAAACGGAAATCACGTTAAGGACGAACTCATCGGAGGCGAGGTTGTCCGGATGCCGCCTGCCTCGCGTAGACATGACCTGATCAAAAATCGCATCAACAGAATTTTAGTCCGATATCTCGATGCGAACCCCCAGCTCTGCCTTGACACTCTCGTTGAAATCGGAGCCGAGGTTAGCAAGCTAGACGTATTCATTCCCGACGTTAGCGTTTTCAGCCTCAACCGTCTTTCCGGTGACGAGCGAGTCATCCGTGGAGCTCCGGAATTGGCCATTATTGAAGTCGTGTCTCCCCACGTGAAAGAAAAGCACCTCAAGCGCAAGGTGGATTCCTATCTTCAAGGCGGGTCGAAGACGGTTTGGGTCGTTAATCCCGAAGCCAGATCAGTGCTGATCTACTCCGCCGACTCCGTTCGCGAATTCAAGGCCGATCAGAAAATCGAAGATCCGCTCCTCCCCGGCTTCTCCACCCCCGTGTCCAGCCTTCTTCGAGCTGACCTAAGCGCTGCCACGCGATGCGCTACTTCCTTTCGAGATCCGTGCCGCCCTTCTCCCGCGTCCTGCTGGTGGAAAGCGGCAGCCGTGACCTGTTCGAAGAGCTGCTCAGCGGCCTCTATGGCCATCACCCGCAAATGAAGGCCGATCTGGTAACCTGCTACGCGGGAGTCCCGAAGAATTTCCGCACTGAACTCGGAAACGTCTACCGCGTCACCGAATATCCCGATGGCCGCTCGCGCCAGCGGCTCTATAAACAACTGGCCGCCAACCGCTACGTCATCGTCGGAATCATCTGCTCGGCCGAGCCCATCATGACCAAGTGGAAATGGATGCTGGCCGCGCGTCTTTCCGGAAAAGTTTTCGTGCTGAACGAAAACGGCGACTATTTCTGGCTCGATCGCGGGCACCTCGGCGCGATCCGCCATTTCGTCCTGTTTCGCGCCGGGCTCACCGGCACCGGCGCCGTCCGCGCACTCGCGCGACTGGTGCTGTTTCCCTTCACATTGCTGTACCTGATCTTGTACGCAGCAACTATCCATCTCCGGAGAAAACTACGAACACTATGAAAGCCGTCTATGTTGAAAAGGTCGGTGGCCCTGAGAACCTGATATATGGCGATATTCCGAAGCCGCAGCCGGGCCCTGGCCAAGCGTTGGTCAAAATTGCCGCGGCCGGCGTCAATTTCATCGATGTGTATTTCCGCATTGGACTTTACCCCGCGACTCCGCCGGTGGTGCTTGGCAGCGAGGGCGCGGGAACCGTCGAAGCAGTCGGGCCCGACGTCACCAATGTACGCCCCGGCGACCGCGTCGCTTATGCGATGGCCCGCGGCTCTTACGCCGAATATGCGGTGGTTCCGGCGTGGCAGTTGGTGAAGATTCCGGATTCGCTCGATTTCCAGACCGCGGCGGCAGTGATGCTGCAAGGCATGACCGCGCATTATCTGACGCACTCCACCTATCCGCTGAAATCCGGCGACTCGTGCCTGATTCATGCCGCGGCCGGCGGTACGGGGCAACTTCTGGTGCGGATGGCTAAGATGCGTGGTGCACGCGTGGTCGCTACCGTCGGCACCGAAGAAAAGGCGCGACTAGCCAAGGAAGCCGGGGCGGACGAAGTGATCGTCTATACCAAGGAAGATTTTGTCGCTAAAGCCAAAGGCAAGATGAACGTGGTCTATGATTCGGTCGGCAAGGCGACCTTCCTGCAGAGCCTCGATTGCCTGCGCCCGCGCGGTATGATGGTGACGTTCGGAAACGCCAGCGGCCCCGCCCCGGATTTCTCGCCGCTCATTTTGAGCCAGAAAGGTTCGCTGTTCCTGACTCGTCCATCGCTTGCGAACTATTCTTCCACTCCGGAAGAGTTAGCCTGGCGCGCCGGCGATCTGTTGAACTGGATAAGCGAAGGCAAGCTAAAGCTCCATATTCACAAGATCTACCCGCTGGCTGAGGCCGCCCAAGCACATCGCGACTTGGAAGGCCGCCAGTCTAGCGGAAAGCTGCTGTTGGTTCCGTGATTCCCTTCGCCGATCTGAAGATCGACGCGCTGCTGGTGTCCGCTCTGCCGAATATCCGCTATTTGAGCGGGTTCACTGGCGACAATGGCCTGCTGCTCGTGACGCCGGAATCACAAACGCTGTTCACCGATCCGAGATTTGCGATTCAGGCTTCCGAGGAATGCACCTGCGCCGTCAAGATTGCTCCGCGTGGGCCTGTCGACCCCTACGCTGTCGAAGTGATTCAGCGCAGAAAACTGAAGCGCGTCGGGTTCGAGGCCACACGCATGATTTACGACGTTCACCGCCGGTTGAAGGAATCGCTGCCGCTCGGGACTACGCTCAAGCCGATCGGCCCAGTGATCGAGAACCTGCGCATGGTCAAATCCAAAGACGAGATCGAGCGCATCCGGCGCAGCGTCCAGACTGATTCGCAAGCGTTCGAGAAAACGGTGCAGTCGATTCGGCCGGGCGTTTCAGAATCGCACATCGCCGCCGAACTCGAATTCCAGATGCGGCGACTCGGCGCCGAAAAGCCGGCCTTTGAAACCATCGTGGCGGTTGGGCCGCGCAGCGCTTTGCCTCACGCCCGGCCTGGAAACCAGAAGACCAGCGTTAATGAACTATTATTAATAGATATGGGCTCGTGCCAGGACGGCTACATGAGCGACATGACCCGCGTCTTGTATTTCGGTAAAGTAACGAGCCGGATTCGAGATATGTACAATGCGGTGTTGAAGGCGCAGTTAGCCGCGATCGCCGCCCTTCGCGAAGGCGTTACCGCCGGACAAGTGGATCAGAAGGCGCGCCAAGTGCTGGAATCCGAGGGGCTTGGAAAAGCGTTCGTGCACTCCACCGGTCACGGTCTAGGCCTGGAAATCCACGAGCCGCCGCGTGTGGGCCGCCGCGACAAGACGAGACTTCAGGCCGGAATGGTGATTACAATTGAACCTGGCGCCTACATTCATGGCTTCGGCGGCATCCGTATCGAAGACACCGTGCTGGTGACCAAGAACGGGTGCGAAATCCTGACACCCACTTCCAAGGAGTTAATGGTTCTCTAGATGTCGAATGATGAGATCAAAGAGCTGATCCAGCTGGTGATGGACAGCGGGATTGCCGAGCTGGAGCTGCAGCGGGGCGACAACCGCGTCCGCATCCGCCGGTTGATGGGAACGATGCAGGACATCACGATTCCCGCGACGATGACCGGGCATGCGCCCCATTCCACAGATGGGCAAGCTTCGTCGGCTTCGGCTTCATCGAGCATGGTGGCCCCACCGCCCGCCGCCAATGAAATGATCGTCAAGAGCCCGATCGTGGGGACTTTCTACGAAGGTCCCAAGCCCGGCGATCCACCATTCGTCAAGGTGGGTGACTCCGTCGAGCCGGGCCAAGTGCTGTGCATCATTGAATCGATGAAGCTCATGAACGAAATCGAGTCGGAAGTATCCGGCACCATCGTGGCCAAGCTGATGGAGAACGGCCGCGCTGTGGAGTACGGCGAAGCCCTGTTCGCGATTCGTCCGCGCTGACATGTTCGAGAAAATCCTGATCGCCAATCGCGGCGAAATCGCCGTACGCGTAATCTGCGCCTGCAAAGACCTGGGCATCAAGACCGTCGCCGTTTATTCGGAAGCCGATCGCCACAGCCTGCACGTGCGCTTTGCCGACGAAGCCATCTGCATCGGGCCGGCCAAGAGCGCGCGCAGCTACCTGGACATCCCGTCGGTGATCAGCGCCGCCGAGATTACCAATGTCGATGCGATACATCCCGGCTACGGTTTTCTGAGTGAGAACGCGGATTTCGCCGAGGTTTGTGAAACTTCGGAGATCAAGTTCATCGGGCCGAAGCCTTCCGTCACCCGCGCGATGGGCTTGAAGCAGCACGCCCGCGCGGCGATGGCCAAGTGCGGAGTCCCGATTCTACCCGGATCGGAAGGGATCCTCAAGAGCGCGGAGGAGGCGCAGGCGATCGCCGAGCAGATCGGCTATCCGGTGATGCTCAAGGCGTCGGCTGGAGGTGGAGGCCGCGGGATGCGAGTGGTGCGAGAGGAGCTGGATCTGCCCGCGTTGCTCACCCAGGCCCAGCAGGAAGCGCAGGCGGCCTTCGGCTGCCCCGACGTTTACATGGAGAAGCTGATCGAGGCGCCGCGGCATATCGAATTTCAGGTGCTGGCCGACGAACATGGCGATGTCGAGATTCTAGGCGAGCGTGAGTGTTCTATCCAGCGCCGGCATCAGAAGCTGCTGGAGGAGGCGCCGTCCACCGCGGTCAGTCCAGCGCTGCGCGAAAAGATGACGGCCGGATTGCGCGAAGCCATGCGCAGCATCGGCTATACCAACGCGGGCACCATCGAATTCCTGATGGACGAGACTGGCCAGCTTTACTTCATCGAGGTCAATGCGCGCATCCAGGTGGAGCATCCAGTCACGGAAGCGATCAGCGGGCTCGACCTGGTGAAGAGCCAGATCCTCATTGCCGCCGGTCACCGCCTGGCTGAGATCGTTCCGCGGCCCGTGACTCTGCGCGGTCATGCGATCGAATGCCGCATCAACGCCGAGAATCCGGATACGTTCGCGCCGTCTCCAGGGCGCATCACCGGGTTCAACTTGCCGGGCGACATTGGAATACGGGTAGACACGGCTGCTTATACGGATTATGTGATCCCACCGTACTACGATTCACTGGTGGCTAAGTTGATCAGCTATGGAAAGGACCGTACTGAGGCGATCGCGCGGATGCGCCGCGCTTTGGACATGTTTGTGGTCGAGGGAATCTATACGACCATTCCGCTGCACCAGCGCATCCTGACCGATCCGGATTTTATAGCCGGGAAGACCGACACTAGTTACCTACAGAGTCACCGCTGAGTCGTTCCCCAACGGCGTGCAGCGCCAATGACGCCCAATCCCAGCAACAGCGCCATACCTACGCTCGAAGGTTCAGGGACCGTATTGGCATTAGTGAGCAACGAGAGTTGGTTTACAGTAAAATCGCCTGACGTTTCACCAATAACGATTGAAGTGATGTTGGGCCCGGTCAAATCATTAAGCCCTATGAATATGGCCGAATTATCCGCAGTGAAGCCTGCGGTACCAACTTCCGTAAAGGTTCCCAGTAGAGTTGCTCCATTGTAGGCGTCAATCTCAGCCGTGAAGGGACCAAACGCGTTGCTCATGATCTGCAAGCCGGCGCCCGAAACCGCGCTCGAAAAGCCAAGCGTAATCGGGCCGCTGCCCGTAAACCCGGTGAACAACAGATTATCGCCAGGGGTATAATTGCCATACCAACCGTCGTATGCACAACCGCCTGTAGCATCGGCGTTGCGCTGGATATCCTCTTGCACGTGGCCGCTCGCCTCAGATCCGGTGACGGTCAGTCCTCCGGCCGATGTTGCGGTGAACGTGGGCGCTACACTCTGATTACAAGCCCCCAGTTGGCCCCAATCGGTCGAGTCATTGTATCCGGCACGGGTGGTAGTCCCTACCGTAGTGTCGGCGCTCAGCACGCTCACCGAGGCGAGAGCGATCGCCGCGGTTGCAGTCAAGATTAATGTTGATCTCACCTGTTATTCTCCATTTCGAACAATCGCATTCGTGAACGATAAGGGAGCTTACCTTGCCGTTCGGTTACAGACGATTATATGGACGACCTGCGCAAAAAACAATACTCTTGGGACGATCGCGCGCCAAAATTGTACTAGTACGCCCTGAGCGTGGCTAACACTAAAAAACGATCGAGCGGGAAATCATCCGGCGCGCACAGAGTATCCGGACGCGACACGATCTCGCCTAAGGCGATCACCGGCTGCGATGAGGATCTTCGCCGCGTCGCCTGGTCGTCATCACTAGGTTTTCAATTTGCCGCGCGATACCGACAATCTGATTCGCCCTGCTACGACTCGCTCGTCGCTAAGCGGATCAGTTGTGGACATGAGCGGATTGTACCGAATATCGGACGGAACCATACTGAGGCGATTGCGCGGATGCGCCGCGCTTTAGACATGTTTGTGGTCGAGGGAATCTATACGACCATTCCGCTGCACCAGCGCATCCTTGCGGATCCGGATTTCATCGCCGGGAAGACCGACACTAGCTACCTACAGAGTCACCGCTAAGTTGTTCGCCGACGACCTGTAGCGCCGGAGGCCGGGTCTGGGACCCTCCAGGCGAGTACTAGTACGACTTGTAGCGCATTGGTACCACAAACATGCTTGAAATTCTGATAACCAGTGTACAATTTCAAAAGGCCAGTTGGCCATTTAGAAAAATTTCTTTGGGAGAAGATGATGAAAACTTTGTTGACGCTTTTGTTTGCAATATGTCTGATCGTGACGCTCCCAGCGTTTGGGAACAGCGTAGGATCGCCCACTGGGCCTTCGAGTGGGCCGTCTGCCCCTTCGCCCTACGCAGGGCCGGGCGATCCAATCATAGGCCTTCCTGCGGACTCGGGCACCGGGAACTGCTTCCCGTTTGGTTGCGCTTACAGCGGCGAATATCAGCAGGTCTACACGAATAGTCAATTCACCGGTGGGCCGATCACTATCACGGACCTGGAGTTTTTCAACACGCAGGATAACGCAGGCGCCACTGCCATGAACTCCGGTAATTGGACAATCTCTTTGTCCAGCACTACCGCAGACTGGAACACGCTTTCTCCTACGTATGCTACCAATATCGGCGCCGACAACACCGTCGTGTTCAACGGAAATCTTTCGCAGCCGTGGGCGTTCGGAGACACCCTCACCATTAACTTGACCACTCCGTTCACCTACGACCCCGGTAGCGGACTGAATTTGTTGATGGACGTTAATGTGGCGGGAGCGACGGCGCCAGGCGGCACCATCTTCTTCGACACCAACGGTTACAACGGCGGAAATTTCAATGGAGATACGATCATGGGACGAGTTTTTTGCCCAGGTGGAGTTGCGTCGCGGGTTCTGGTTTTATTAATGCTGGCTATGGCTTGGTGACCGGCTTCAGCACCGGGCCTGCAACGGTTCCGGAACCCTCCCAGACTGGTTTGGCTTTAGTGGGCTTGTTAGGCGTGGTGGCAGTGTTGCACCGCAAGCTGTCGGCATTGGTGGGAAGCCGCTAATTTTTCGCGGTTTGGCGATGCCGCCTCATCGGCGGCGACGCCCCGCCAGCAGGACCAGCGTTGTTGGTATAACAGCAGTAATGGCAGTGCAACTAAAATCGTCAACGGCAAGAAAAATGAGCGCCGCGATGAACAGGATTCTTCTGGGCATCGCGGCGCTTTTGTCTCTTACCAGCGCAGCCTGCGTTCGCTCCGCTCGCTATTACATCGATTCTGGCAATAAGTTCGCTACCGAGGGCAAGTATGACGATGCGGTCATTCGGTACCGCAAGGCAATCCAGAAAGATGGGCAATCGGGCGAAGCTTATTACCAACTTGGATTAGCCGAGTTGCAAGCGCGAGAATGGCGCTGAAGCTTTCGTGGATCTCTCTCGCGCCATCCAGTTGTCGCCAAACCGGGCCGACATCCAAGTGAAATTGGCCGATCTCAGCTTTGCAGGGTACGTGGGATACGCGACGCACCCCAAGGTCCTTTACGATAAGGTGGCCAGCCTAGCCGACGGCCTGCTCGTTAAGGACCCGAAATCCTACGACGGCTTGCGGCTGAGGGGCGACCTGGCCATGGCCGATAAGAAATTCAAAGAAGCCCAGGAGTTCTTTCGCAAGGCAAACGACGTCAAGGCGGATCAACCGGCCCTAATCCTGAGTTGGGCGCAGGCGCTGTTTCAGGATAGCCAGCCCGAGGCGGGTGAGAAGCTCGCGCTTCAACTGATCGACAAAAACAAGAGCTACGGGCCGATGTACGACGTGCTCTACCATCATTACCGTTCTCTCAATCGGCTCGCTGACGCGGAAAACATTCTTAAGACGAAAGTAAGCAATAATCCCAGTGACTCACGCTTCCTGATGCAGTTGGCGGTATTTTACTCTGACACCTCCCGGCCGGACGAAATGAACGCCATCTTCCAGCGCATGCAGAATAATCCTAAAACCTACCCTGAGGCGCACCTCGAGATCGGTGATTTCTATCTACAAAAGCAGCGTTGGGACGAGGCGGTGCAGCAATTTCAGCAAGGCTCTGAGGCCGATCCGAAGCAAAAGAGCGCCTACCTGAAGAGAATCGCGGACGCCCGGCTGCACCAAGGCAAAGGCGAGCAAGTCGGTTCGGTCGTCATGCAGATTCTCAAAGATGAACCCAACAATAAAGCTGCCCAGGGCGTCCGGGCCTCCTTGCTGCTGGCGGACGGCAAGCCCGAAAATGTGGCCAAGGCAATCTCTCAATTTCAAGCCCTGGCGGAAAAGAATCCGAACGATCCTATATGGCGCTTCAATCTAGGCCGGGCGCTCCTGAAAAAGGGAGATACGGCCGGAGCTCAGGCCCAATTTCAGCTAGCCACCAAGGACAACATCGATTTCCTGCCGCCACGCATATCGCTGGCCGAGATGAGCATGGCCAAGCAAGACTACCGCGCTACATTGCGATACACAGGGGAGATTCTTGCCGTCGATCCACAATTGCCAGCGGTTCGCTTGCAGCATGCCATCAGCCTGGTGAACACCGGCAAAGAGCAGCAGGGCCGCACGGAGTTGACGAATCTCCAGAAGGATTTTCCACAATCTCAGGAAGTACAGTTCCAACTGGCCGTGCTGGATCTGAAGGAAAGAAAGTTTAAAGATGCCGAGGATCGTTTCCGCAAGCTCACCCTGGCAGACGCGGGTAATGCGCGCTATTTGACCGGTCTGGTGGAGAGTCTGGGCTCCGAGGGCCAATTTGACAAGGCACTCTCGGTGCTGGAAGACATGCTGAAGAAGACCGCCGACTCCGCCAACGCGCATTCCTTGCAAGTACGGGTCCTGCTGGCCGACACAGCAGTGGCAGCGGGGAAGTATGACCTGGCGATCGACAACTATAAGGAGCTGCTGAGAAGGAACGGGAAGTCGGTGCCACTCTATCTGGCATTAGGTAAGGCCCATCGTCTGAAAGGCGATGCCTCCAGCGCTGTGCAAGATTATCAGATAGCCGCGGCCCTCGCCCCAAAGGACCCTGCGCCGCTGTCGTTATTGGGAGAGGTTCAGGAACTCTCCGGGCAGACCCAAGAAGCAATTGAGAGTTACCATCGTGCTTACGCGCTAAATCCGGATAATGTCGCCTTGACGAATAATCTCGCCTTTCTGATGGCCGAAAACGGCGGCAACCTGGATGAAGCCCTGCGGCTGGCTCAGCAAGCCGTACAAAAGCTGCCGAACCAACCGAATTTCGCCGATACGTTGGGGTACGTTTACCTCAAGAAGAACCTCAACGACAGCGCCATTCAGGTATTTCGGGGCCTGGCCAAGAAGTACCCGAACGACTCCAGCTTCCACTATCATTTCGGGTTGGCGCTGATGCAAACGGGAGACAAAGCGAGAGCCAGGTCGGAACTGGCGGCCGCGCTGTCGAATCACCCTGCCGCGGACCTCCGCCGGAAGATCGAGACTGCCATCGCTAAGATCAGTTAGTTCACCCAAGTGGAACCTGCGTGGAAAATATCCCGCCTTCAAAATGCGGCCGGAAGCACCAGCACCTTGCCCGGAACGCCCGATTCCAGAGCTCGGTAGGCATCCACGATCCCGTCGAGCGGAAATCGTCCGGCAATCTCGCTGATCACGGCTCGTCGCTTCACCGCCAGCGCAAGCCCTGCCGAGATCAGGCCGGCGAACTCCTGCAGCCCCTCCACCCAGTGCATGCCGTTGTATTTGGTCACGAATACGGAATTAGGAAATAGTTGATGCAGATTGATGGCAGGCACGGGACCTGAAAGCTCCCCGTAGTTGATCAGGCAGCCGCGCGGCGCCAGCAATTTCAAACTGGTCTCGAAAGTTTCCGCTCCGATGGGATCAAATACCACGGCTGCCCCGCGGCCGGACGTATGCGCGCGCACCGCGGCCTGCACATCCTCGCTGGCGCGATCAATCACGTGGGCTGCCCCTGCAGCACGTACTGCTTCCACACGCTGGCCGCTCGCAATGCCGATGACACGCGCTCCGCGATCGGCTAAGAATGCCACGAGCATTCGACCCACCGCGCCGGCCGCGCCCCACACTACGGCAGAGCGGTCTTCCACCGGCCAAACGCGCGCGAGACCTCCCGCGGTGAGACCAGCGACGGCCAGACAGGCGCCATCCTCGAAGCTGAGACCGTCGGGCATCGGCGCCAACAAAAACGCGGGCGCGATCACGTGAGTGGCGCACGATCCGAGGACCGCGCCCCAACAGACGCGCGTGCCCACCGGCAGGCTTACCTCCGGTCCAACCGATACTATGGTGCCGGCTCCTTCTCCGCCGACGGCGTGCGGGAACGGCAAGCGGACGGCGTAGTGGCCGGAACGGATCAAGGTTTCAGCGTGGTTGAGTCCGGCGGCCGCGACTTCGATGAGGGCCTCGCCGGCCTTCAGAGGAACCAGGTCCTCCGTGCCAACTTCAATGACGTCCGGACCTCCTCGACGCAGCGCGCGAGCGACCGGCGCTGGGTAGTGTGCTCATCGAAGCACAACCATATTACCGCAAGGTAGGGATTTTTCCTGCTTCCAACAGATCCGCGGCAGGAAGCTTTTCCAGCACGGCGCTAAACCACGCCGTCGCACCGCCCCCGGGCCTATTATCTAATCCAATTTCTCCGCCTTGCAATTCGACCAGCTTTTTCGAAAGGGCGAGACCGATGCCGGCGCCGCCATACTTGCGAGTCAAAGAGCCATCGCCTTGTACGCCGATCAGCATTCGCCCAGACAGGGCAGTACAGGCACGATCAACTGGACGTTCACTCGTGATCCCATGTCTCCCAATAGCTCTTTGCCTCCGACGGTGCATCTGAATATGGCTTGCCGATAGAAAGGCACTCTATAGCGTCTCGAGCGCCAAGTGCTGGCGATGCTGGGAAGCGCAGGCCACTTCGAGGGCGAAGCTGAGCACTCGGCGCGTCTCCAAAGGATCGATGATGGCGTCCATGTGACCGCGCGCGGCGGCGTGGCGGGCATCCAGCCAGCGCTCGTAATCGGCGCGCGTTTTTTCGATGCGCTGCTGCAGCTCCTCGGGAACAGGCCGGCCCTCGGACTTCAGCTTTTCCAGTTCCGGGCCGTGCACCGCCTGGACGGCGGAATCGCCTTCCATCACGCCGATGCGAGCGGTGGGCCATCCGAAAGTAAAGTTAGGATCGAAGCCTTGGCCCGCCATGGCGTAATAGCCGGCGCCGCTGGCGTGATTCATGGTGAGAATGATTTTAGGCACGGTGGCGCAGGCCATTGTCTCCACCATCTCGGCGCCGGCCCGAATAATACCGGCCCGCTCGGCCTCGACACCGACCATGAATCCCGAGACGTCCTGAAGGTAGATCAGCGGCACATTATTGCGCTCGGCGTTTTCGACGAAGTAGGCGACCTTGCGCGAGGACTCGGCATAGATAATGCCGCCGATCCGCGCTCCGCTCTCGGTTTTGAGAAACCCGCGGCGATTGGCGATCAACGCGACCGCGCGGCCGGAGAGCTTGGCCTCGGCGCAGAGCATTTCGGGCGCATGATCGGGTTGAAATTCGAGGTAGTCGTCGCCGTCGAAGATCCGCTCGATGGCTTCTTCGACGTTGTATGGCAGCCGGTGATCGGAAGGCATCAGGTCATAAAGACCTTCCGCCGGTTTGGGTGGTTGCGAACCTTTAGGCACCGGCGGAGCTGGAGGCATGGCGCGAAACTTTTGGCGGATCATATCGAGACAAGCTGAATCGTCCTTGGCCATGAAGTGAGCGACGCCGCTGGATGCCGTGTGCAGGCGCGCGCCGCCCAGCGATTCGGCATCGACCACCTGGCCAACCGCGCCCTTCACCAGGTTCGGTCCGCCGAGTCCCATGAAGCTGGTACCATCCACCATAATAATGACGTCGCTCAGCGCGGGCAGATATGCGCCTCCAGCAATGCACGGACCCATGACCGCGGCGATCTGGGGTACGTGCAATTTCCGGCGCATCAGCGAATTGTAATAGAAGATGCGGCCCGCTCCATACTGCCCGGGGAAGATTCCATCCTGGAACGGCAGATTCACGCCGGCCGAATCGACCAGATAAACGATCGGCACGCGATTGCGCATGGCGATCTCTTGAGCCCGCAGGATTTTGGTGATGGTTTCTGGCCACCAAGCCCCGGCCTTTACGGTGGCGTCATTGGCGACAATCACCGCCGGCCGGCCCTCAATCTTACCGAGACCAGTGACCACTCCCGCCGCAGGCGCCTGCCCGTCGTACCGGTCATGCGCGACCAGCAATCCGATCTCGAGAAACATGGAGCCGCGATCCAGCAGTTGGGAGATGCGCTCGCGGGCGGTAAGCTTGCCGTCGCGATGCTGTTTCTCTACCTTCTTCGCTCCACCACCTTGCCGCAGCCGGTCTTCGAACTCGAGCAGGCTCTCCACCAGTTGCTTCATATAGCTGGCGCTAGCGGTCTGCACGACTTAAGAATACAAGAGCCGGGAGTCAGGATGGGGAGAAAAAAGAGCACGGAACGCCTCCGGAACGTTCCGTGCTTTAGCGATTTGCAAGAACTGCTTAGGTCTAGCGCCGATCGAGCCGCCTGCGCATCAATCCGATGCCCAGTAAGCCGGTTCCCAGCAGCACAAATGATAGCGGCTCAGGTGCGGAGAAAGTATTGCTGACGCTGCTGATGCTGGCCATCCCATTCACGCCGGAAGTCACAGTAACGGCGCCTAAAATACCGATATTTTCTACCCCGGCAAAGAACGCTCTGTCAGTGAAACCTGAACCGGGATTGGTCACGGCAATCGACCCCTGGCTGATCTGGGGGCAATTATTGATCGAGGCCCCCAGGCAGAACTGTTCCGTCGCGCTAGCGGTTCCTGTTCCAGTGACAATACTGCCGAAGGACAGGCTCAAACTATCAATCAAACCGCCAGGACGCTCGACCGTATAGGCGATCTGTGATTCCTCTGAGTTAGAGATCCCATTCTGAGACTGAACGCTCCACGCTCCCGCGAATTGGAAACCCTCATTGTCCGGAGCGGTGAGAGTTATCACGGAAACCGCACTAGCATTAGCGTCTTGCCCTGTCCCCCGGTACTCAAAATCGCTAAAGATAAGACTACCGGATTGACAAGCGAAGCTCGACGCCAGATAGGAACCCATCGACCCGCTCTGACAATTGGTCGTCGTTGCGAAAGCCGAGGAGGCGAGCAAGAGGCTCGCACACAATAAAAGCGTCTTCATGCATACCACCTTATAAGTTCGACGCTTCTAGCGGCTTCTATTGAAGCGCCGCATTCCTACCTTGCCCAGAAGCAGGAGAACTCCGCCGAGCACCAGAGCGGTGGTGCCTGGTTCCGGAACAGCTGAAGCCGTAAAAGTGCCGGACTGCGAGGTTGTAATGCTCCTCCCGGAAGTGAAGTCCGCCGGCGTGCACGTGCCAGTCGGACAGAAGTACAGTTGGATATTCTGGGGTGTAGGCGCCATACCATTCGGGAGGGTCTGCGTGAAGAATTCCGAAAAGCCCCCGGTGTAAGACGAACCGGTCGCGAGTCCGGCGACGCCGGTATCACTCACCTGACCATGAACCCCGAAGCCTATGAACGTGTCACCGTTCACGTAGGTTAGAATGGCAGGCGCGCCTGCGAACACCGAACATGACAGTCCGTTAGAATTTGCAGTGGCGCAATTGGTGTTCGATGAGCCTGGGCCGGGGGGCCAACTGATGCTGAACACCAGATTCGGATGCGACGCGAAAGTCAGGAAAGTATTAGCATCCGCAGCCGAGGGCGCGGTGAGGGTCAGATCGTTGTTGTTAACGTAGATCCCTTCCCCAATAGCCAATGGGCCCCCTGTAAAGGTCAAAGTGGTTTGGGTCGCGACGTCCGAATTGCAGCCCCTCCCCAGGGTCGTCGTACACGTGCCCGAGGGCAGAGCTGAAGGGTCGTTGTTAAAGGTCAGGTTGCTCAGCGTGGCCGTCACCGTGCCGGTGGACCCTGTAAGCAGGGTATTCGTAACGGTTGCCGAAGCATTCGAAACAAAAAGTAAACTACCGACGATCGCAATCCCGAAACCGAGTCTGCCAACCGTCAAAACCTTTGCACATAAACTCATAATCTGTCCTCCGACTAAGATTGTTCTCATTTGCATCTCCTCCGAAAAATAAACTCAACGGGCCGTCACGCTTCATCCCACGCGATTCCCTCACCCCAAACGCTCCACCCGACCCAAGCGTAGCGTTACGAAACCACTCGCGAAACCAGCTTCAACCAAGCCCGCAACAAAAGTGTACTGCTCCGAGGCTCAATCGGGAACTGGAAATAATTCCAGGGCGAGCAGTTGGTAAGGCTTTCGCGTGAGAATTCTCCAGACATGTAGCCACCTCTAATCTTAGTACTTTGATAACATATTGTCACCCCAAATCGCCTTAGAATCTCGAAAACGGTACTAATGGTACGGAAGCGGCTAAAGTACTCTTGGTCATCTACCGATAACTACATCGAGCCTGGAAGGGTAGCGGATTTGAGACATGAAAGATTCTTCTTGCAAGTACTGAGCGAGCGATGGTACTATCGAACCTTAATAATTTGAAGTTGTACTTGCTTACCCGGGTTCAGCATACGCTGATTGGGCCCGGCGAACTTGGGCTTAGAGCTTAAATCCGCGGTTCTCGTAGTACTGTAATCTCAACTGGAGGTTGGGCTTTTGCTCGCTCAACCCGACTCACGTTCACTCAGTACGCTCCCCCGGAGGGCTCATAGATTTCCGCAAGGAGGTACGTCAGCGTGAGATTGATTCCTGGCAAGGCCGGTCGTTTGCGCCGTAGATTGGTAGTCCTGGCGCCCGATCGTCGCCATACGAGTTGTTTCTCCCAGAGCACTGCGGATGTGTCATTGCATCAACGGCTTCTGGCTGACGCGCAAAGGCTGCGGGGCCGAATCTATCTCGCAGATGGCGCGATCCAGCCGTCGCAGTTATGCTCAGATGGACGGCATGTGCAGGCAGCCGACGAAAAGAGCTGGCATCTCTTAACGCTGGATGAGCGTGGCCGGGTAGCCGCGTGCACTCGCTATATGCCGCATGCTAACAATGTTACATTCCCGGAGTTGATGGTTTCCAGTTCTCCTATCGCCCAATCGGAGGCTTGGGGACGATCTTTCCGCAGCGCCATCGAAGCCGAACTGGCGTTGGCCAGAAAGCGGCGCTGTTCGTTTGCTGAGGTGGGCGGTTGGGTAACCTCCGAAGCCCTGCGTGGCACCACGGAAGCAGTTCGAATGATTCTATCGGCCTACGGCTTGGCTCGATCATTGGGCGGAACGTTGGGCGTTAGTACCGTGACAACCCGGCACAGTTCCTCCTCAATACTCCGTCGAATCGGCCTCGGATCGCTGTTATCGCGAGGGGCCGAACTGCCGCCTTATTTCGATCCGCACTATAACTGCGAGATGGAGATCCTGCGTTTTGATTCGGAACGGCCGAACCCGCGCTATCAGTCTTGGATCGACGAGTGCCAGACCTACCTCGCGACCGCGCCGGTCATTTGCGCGAAAGCCGGGGAGCGGTCACTGGAACGAGTTCGGGTTGCAATCCGGGAGCGGTTCCAGCATACTGGCCAAACTTCAAATGTGGAACCTGCTTCCCCTGAACCGGTTTGGGAACGATCGACCGGAGTAGCCTGATGCCCGGCAGCCCATTTTTCTGCCGGAAAAAAGAGGAAATTTAGGCAAATGGCATTATCCGGTTGGCAATGGCTTTCAGCCATCCTGCTATTGTGTTGCCTGTCCAGCTTCGCCTGGGGCATGCGAAATTTTTTCGTGCAACCGCAGGGAAGCACGGCCGGCATGAAGGTAATCAGTTCGTGCGGGATGGTGTTTGCGGCCCTTCATTTTGTGGCGATTTTCTTGCCAAATAGCATAACCGCGGAACGGGGGTGGGTGGCTGCGCTGCTTTACTTATGGTCGCTGGGAATGTTCTGGTGGGCCATCCGAACCAACTCCGCCAAGCGGCTTTCAGCGGCCTTTTCTACCGATCTTCCGGCCCATCTGGTGGAAGACGGCCCCTACAGGTTCATACGGCACCCGTTTTATTGCTCCTATGTTCTGGCCTGGTCGGCGGGGATAATCGCTACCGCCCGGTGGTGGCTGCTTCCAACCGTGGTGGTAATGGTAATCATCTATTGGAGAGCGGCGACAATCGAGGAAGAGAAGTTCTCGCGCAGCTCCTTGGCCGAGGAGTATCGAAGATATCGAGCGCGCACTGCTTGGTTGGTTCCAAACCCCATGAAACTCTTGCTGGCTCGACGTTTACAGTGAGGATTTAGGACGGCATGCGGCTAGCCTGGTACAACATCGCGCACGACCGGACACGATTCCTGGTGACCGTGCTTGGCATAACCTGCGCCGTATTTCTGATGATTTTTCAGGGCAGTATTCTGCTGGGATTCCTGCAGGCCGCCTCAAAGATCATCGACACGACCGACGCCGATCTGTGGATCACGGGCCGGGGCGTGCAATGCTTCGAATTCCCGGTCTCGGTCGAGAGACGTCTGGGAGCGATCGCGCACAGTGTACGAGGCGTGGATCATACCAGCCGGATTTGTACCAGGCTGGTGCAGTTCAGAAAGACGGATGGCAGCAACCAACTGGTGGACTTGGTGGGGGCGGATTCCGACGTTGGCCAACAGTTTCCGATGCCGCGGGTAGCGGGCGACTCGGCCGCTATCGCGCCCGAATCGCTTGTGGTGGACAAAAGCAATGTTCAGCTTTTGAACGTGGCCGCGCATCTGCCTCTGGACGTGGAGGTCAACGACCAGCGAGCCCGGGTGGTGGGCGAAACCTCGGGCTTCAGCTCTTTCCTCGGCAGTCCTTATGTATTCACCTCCTATGCGGACGGGTCGCGCTACATCAACCTGCGTCCCGAAGAGACCATGTTCATCCTGGTGTGGCTGCAACCCGGTGTATCCATCGAGAATGTCAAACGTGGGCTGCAGACGCGGCTCGCGAATGTCGATGTATGGACACGCGAGGAATTTTCCCGCAAGGCCCGTTTTTATTGGATCACGCAGACCGGCGCCGGGGGGGCCATTCTGACCGCTGCGCTGCTGGGCTTTTTCATCGGCCTGGCGGTGGTTTCGCAATCGATTTACGCGACCACTATGGAAAATATCGAGGAGTTCGCCACGCTGAAGGCGCTGGGCGCTTCGAACGGCTTCATCCGGCGCGTGATCGTCACCCAGGCTATGGTATGCGGCATCGGCGGCTACATTCTGGGCCTCCTTATCACCAGCCCGATGATACGCGCCGCCCAAACCAACATACCCTGGGTATCGGCGCCGGGCTGGCTGCCTTTGGCGATTGCTATTCCCACCGTCGCCATGTGTGTGTCCGCGTCTATTATTTCCGTGCGAGCCGCGATAGCGGTGGAACCGGCGAAGGTGTTCCGTGCCTGAAGCAATCCTGGCCGCCAAGAACGTGAGCATGTCCTATGGATCGAACGGCACGCGTGTGCGCGCGCTGGACAATGTTTCGCTATCGTTGGCCACGGGTACGCTAACCCTGATCATGGGGCCGTCCGGCAGCGGGAAGACGACGCTTCTTTCCTTGTTGGGTTGCTTATTGACCCCTGACAACGGGTCGGTTTTTGTGAACGGCTCTGAAGTCACCTCGCTCGACGAGCGCGAGCGGACCGAACTGCGAAGAGAGCAGATCGGTTTTATATTTCAGGCCTTCCGGCTTTTCCATTCTTTATCGGCCTTCGAGAATGTCATGATAGCGGCGGAAATCGGGGGGACTCGCGATCAGCACAGCTCGGACGCCGCGCGGCAGTTGCTTGAGAATTTAGGGCTTGTCGACAAGCTTCACCTGAAACCGAATGCACTCAGCGGAGGCGAAAAGCAAAGAGTTGCTATCGCCCGCGCTCTGCTGCCCAACCCGAAAATCCTGCTCGCTGACGAGCCGACCGCGGCGCTCGACGCCACTGCGGGGCGGCAGATCGGCGAAATCCTGCGAGATCTTGCGGAACAACAGAAACGAACCATCGTGGTCGTTTCGCATGATCATCGCTGGGCCAGCTTTGCTCACCGGACGGTCGTTCTGGAAGACGGCCGCCTGGTGGAGGATAGGAGAAATTAATGACAGTTCGTGTAAAGCCAAAAGGATTTCGACTCAGCCGGGTCGTGGTCGCGGTATTCAGTCTGTGTGTGGCAATCTTGATTGTCTATTCATTTGCCACCAAGACCGGGACCTCGGCGCATATCGGCACCGAGGTGCATCCGGTTCGACCGGAGCCCGTGGTGCTCGCCTCCCCCGGACGCATCGAGGGTCTATCGGACCTGGTAGGCGTGGGAGCGGCGATCGATGGAGTGATCCAGACCATCCATGTCAAGGAAGGCCAGCAGGTGCAACAAGGCCAGATACTAGCCGAACTGGAATGTAACGATCTGCAATCGGCTTTGCGCGTCGCCAGCTCCGAATTAGAGAGCCTGCAACAGGCCCGCCTGCGTGTGCTGCGCGGCAGCCGCGATGAAGAACGCTTGGCGGCCGCTCAGAAGTCAGCCGCGGCAAAAGCCGTGTTAGACCAGGCAGCGGTCCAACTCGACCGGATGACGAAGCTGCGCGAGGCCACTGCGGTATCCAAGCAAGCTTACGACGAGGCACTGCGCGACGCCGATGTCGCCAAAGCAAATTTCGAGCAGTCCAAGCGAAATGAGGAGCTGGTGAATGCCGGACCGCTCGGCGAAGAGATCGCGCGCGCGGATGCGGACGTCCACGCCGCCGAAAACCGGATCAAACTGGCTGAAGACAAGCTGAGCAAATGTGTGATACGCGCGCCAATCAGCGGCTCCATTTTGCGGGTCCATCTGCGCGAAGGCGAGTCGTTCACCACGTTCGCGCCACGCCCGCTTTTCAGCATCGCCGATATTTCGGGACGCAAAGTGCGCGCCGAGGTGGACGAGCGCGACGTTGGCAGCGTGCATGTCGGACAGAAAGTGACCGTCACTTCGGATTCGTACCCCACCAAGAGCTTTTCGGGTACGGTGACCAAGCTGGCTTCCATCATGGGACGCAAGACGGTGCTCACCGGCAATCCGGCTGAGAAGGAAGATCGGGACGTTTTGGAGGTCACTGCGCGATTGGACCAAGCCGCTAACGTGTTTCCGGTCGGTCTGCGCGTGACCGTTCAATTCAAGCCCTGAGTAATGCTGTAATCTGGTTATCGCGTCGGATTTACCCGACCGAGGGAGGCCAGATGAAATCGCTTGCATTTGCGCTCGCCGGAGCCTTGACATTTGCTCTCGGCCTGTCAGCCGAGGTTCAAAAGAAGGACGTAGATATCCAAGCGCCCGACGGCGCCAATCTGAAAGGGACGTACTTTTCACCCGGGCGGCGCGGACCGGCAATTCTGCTCCTCCACCAATGCAACATGGACCGGCACGCGTGGGACGGTCTTGCCCGGACTCTAGCGTCTGCCGGGTTCCATGTTCTAACGCTCGACTATCGCGGATACGGCGACAGCGGCCCGCATTTCGCCAACCCGGACGACCGCCGTAAGGCGGTGCAGGAGAAATGGCCCAGCGACGTCGACGCGGCCTATGCTTACCTCCTGGAGCAGAAGGGCGTCGATAAGGCACGTGTTGCGGCCGGAGGAGCAAGCTGTGGAGTCACTCAATCGTCCAATCTCGCCACCCGCCATCACGAAATCAAAGCGCTGATGCTGCTCTCCGGCACGGCCAGCGACGAGGCGAAGGTTTACATCGCCAACAACCCCGCGATCCCCGTATTTGGCGCGGCCAGCGAAGGCGATACCGGTGCGGCGAAGGGAATCAAAGAGGTGGTCGAGGTGTCGAAGAACCCTCACTCCACGGTCAAAATATACGCAGGCGCCGAACACGGCGTACCGATGTTCGCCAAAAACTCCGAGTTAGAGCCGATGATCGTATCGTGGCTCAATACGCAGCTAGCGGGACACGTCGGCACCCGCTAGAGTGTCCGGCTTGCTGTCGCGCGCGGCTCTGAAACCGATCACGCTGCTATTCTGGGTCCATGCTGGGCGTCGATCCACGAGCGTTGCGCGCCGCGTGGACCGTGCTGCTGCTGGCTCTGGTGGTCGCAGCCGCCTACGCCGTCCGCACGACCATCGCGGTCTTCATGATCGCGGTGCTCTTCGCATATCTCTTGATACCGATGGTCGATGCCGTGAATCATTACACTCCTCGGCGGGTATCGGGAACGCTGGCGCTGGCAATTGTCTATCTGATGTTGGTAGGTTTCATCGTCGCACTGGCGTTGACCGTGGGCTCGCGCATCGTCGACGAGTCCAATAGTCTGGCGGTCCGCCTGCCGGATCTATTAAAGAACCGCGAGTGGATCGATAAAATTCCCTTGCCGTACTGGCTGGAACCGGCGCGGGCTCGCATGGTTCAGTGGCTGCAGGAAGAGATTAACAGCGGGGGCAAGGATATTCTTCCGTACGTCAAAAGCTTCGGCGGTCAGTTGATAACGGGCGCGCGATACATCCTGTACATTGTGTTGGTGCCCATCCTCGCCTTCTTTTTTCTGAAGGACGGCCGGAAAATCCGGCAGGACATCATCGACGGCCTCGATGAGACCAACCAGCTGGTGGTCGAGGAAATTCTCGACGATATCAATCGGCTGCTGGGACAATATATTCGAGCATTGGTATTGCTATCGGTTTCCAGTTTCATCGCCAACAGTGTCTTTCTTGGGCTCACCGGCGCGCCATATGCGATTTTGCTGGCCGTCATTTCAGCGCTCGGAGAATTCCTGCCGGTGGTCGGGCCCGCCGCGGGCGCAGCCATCATTCTGGCCGTCACAGGACTCAGCGGTTACACGCATTTGATCACCTTCATCCTCTTTTGGATTCTGTTTCGCATGTTTCAGGATTACGTGGTGAATCCCTATGTAATGGGCAAGGGCGTGGAGCTAAATCCGCTGCTGGTTTTGTTCGGCGTGCTGGCGGGCGAGCAGATCGCGGGCGTAGCGGGCATGTTCTTCTCGGTTCCGGTTATTGCGACGCTGCGCGTCGTCTTTGTACGGCTACAGCGCGCGCGTACCAGGGAGATCGTGACGGCGAAGGTTCAAGCATGAAAAGGCTTGCGTGGCTGTTGTGGTCTCTGCCACTGGGCGCGCACATGGTGAGCATGAGCACGGGCGAACTGAAAGTGACTGGGAGTCGCGCGCACTATGAATTGTACATGCCGATGTACGAAGTTGCGCATGTGAGCGATCCGGCGAAAACGCTCCTCGAACACATCCGCTTCAAGAGCGGTGGAGCCTGGGGGAAGGCGTCGAATGAGTCGTGCCGTGAGGACCAGGGCACATACGTCTGCGCGGCCGATTACGACTTCCCTGCCCCGGTGGAAGAACTGGAGGCGGAATGTACCTTTCCTTCGGTGACCGTTCCGAACCATGTCCATCTGTTGCATGCCTATCTCGGCGACAAGGTTGACCAGGCGGTTTTCGATCTGTCGTTCACTGACGCCCAGATTCGTTTTCGCCCGCCGACTCCGTTCGAGATCGCCTTCCAGGAACTGGCTGGAGGCTTCATGCGAGCCGCTGGAGGCCTGGCGCCGCTGTTGTTCCTGGTGGCGCTGGTGCTGGCCGCGCGGAGCTGGGGCGAACTTGCAGCACTGACGGGCGCGTTTCTAATCGCCGAAACGGTGGCCTGCTTGCTCGCGCCTCGCATTACGTTTCCACTGTCGCCGCGCTTCATTGAGGCCGCTGCTGCGCTTACCATTGCGTATCTTGCCTTCGAGATCGTGCTGCTGCCGCACTCCTCATTCCGCTGGCTGGTGGTAGGAGTTCTGGGCCTGTTTCACGGCACTTATTTTTCGATCTTCCTCGCCCAGAGCGGATACAACGCCGCGACCTTCCTGGCGGGCGTCGCCATGGCCGAGCTGCTTCTGATCGGCATTCTGGCAGTGATCGTGACCCGGCTGGCGCGATTCGCATGGATGCGGCGCGTGGTTCCAGTGGCAGCGTCGCTATTGCTGACGGTCGGTGTAGTGTGGTTTTTCCTGCGATTGCGCGCCTGAAACAACAGACCACGCATCTAGTAATACTGGAGGGAATATGCGAAGCTTCGATAGCCTGTCCGAACGCGAGATCCTGGCCCTGGCGATTTCACTTGAAGAAGAAGATGAGCGCGTCTATGCCGAATACGGCGAGGGACTGCGCCAGACCTTTCCCGCTTCAGCCGCTGTTTTCGACGGCATGCGAGAGGAAGAGTCGGGCCACCGGCGCCGGTTGATCGAGCTTTTCCGGCAGAAGTTCGGCGAACACATCCCGCTGATCCGGCGTCAGGACGTGCGCGGCTTCGTGCATCGAACGCCGGTATGGCTGGTGCAGCCTTTGGGACTCGACACAGTCCGCAATCAGGCCTCGGCGATGGAAGTGGAAAGCCGCCGGTTCTACGAGAAAGCCGCCGCACGCGCTAAGGACGCGGGTGTACGGCAGTTGCTCGACGACCTGGCGCAGGAAGAACGCACGCATGAGGATCGGGCCGAGGAGCTCGAAAAAACCGAGCTGCGGCCCGACGTGAAAGGCAAAGAGGACGAAGCCAACCGGCGACTGTTCGTGCTGCAGATCGTCCAGCCGGGATTGGCCGGCCTGATGGACGGTTCGGTATCGACGCTCGCGCCGGTGTTCGCCGCGGCATTTGCGACGCACAATACCCATGACGCTTTTGCAGTGGGCTTAGCAGCGTCGCTCGGCGCCGGCATCAGCATGGGTTTTGCGGAGGCGCTATCGGATGACGGAAGTCTTACCGGCCGAGGCCACCCGTGGGCGCGCGGCGGCATCTGTGGACTGATGACGGCCCTCGGCGGGATCGGGCACACGCTGCCGTTTCTTATTTCGGATTTCCACGCGGCGATGATTGCGGCCATGATTGTGGTGCTGGTGGAGTTGGGCACGATCACTTGGATTCGCCATCGCTACATGGAGACGCCGGCTTTCTCCGCGGCGCTGCAGGTGGGGCTAGGCGGGATACTGGTGTTCGCAACCGGTGTGCTGATCGGCAGCTCGTAGTTTATTTCCGTGGCACGGAAATCGTGATGTTCCGATACTTCATCCCGCCGGTGTGATCGCCCTGTATGTAGAGCGGCCCGGGCTCAGCCTCGTGGCTATCGATAGCGCCGCCGGTGATTCCGGGAATTTCCTGGTTGTCAATGGTCGTTACGCCATCGCGAACCACGGTGACCGTGCGGCCGACCAGCGTTATGTCGTAGCTCTCCCATTGCCCGGGGCGCGGCGGCAGGTCCATGGAAGGCGGGAGAAATCCGTAGATCGATCCCATGCTGTGGTACTTGTCGTTCTTGTCCGCCGGTTCATACTCGACCTGAACTTCGTAACGCCCGCGCAGGTATACTCCGCTGTTGCCGTCTTGCGGGCAGTTGTATTCGATATGGAGCCTGAAGTCCTCGAGCTGGCGCGTGCTCCGAATGTTCGCGCCTTTTTTTTCGTTCACTAATTCGCCGTTCTTGGCTACCCAGTGATTAGTGGAAGGATTATCCGCTTCCCAGCCGTTCAAATCTTTGCCATTGAACAGCGGCTCGGGATTCGTCCAGGCGGCCGGAGGTTTGCGCTTGAGAGCTGGGGCACGCACGCCGGTCAGCTCGTAATCAACGCCGTCTGCCCGGTGCTGTTTACCGCTCAGTTTGTCTCCCTGCACGCTCATCTCCCAGGTGACATTAACCGGTTTGCCAGCGAACGATTCGGTGGTCGTGAAAGACAAAGCCGATCCCATCTGAGCGCCAGCGGCTACGACTTGGCCCTGCACATCCTGGACCGAGCGCGCGCTGCCGGTGCGACCTACGATCCGGACCGCCGGACTACCGCCCTCGTCGACAAGTTCCATCCAAGAAGGATAGGAAGTGTTTCCCGCCGTAATGGTCAGATCCCAGCGCCCGGCGAACGGGGCGCTCGCGTGCTTCTGGGAAAGAGCCGGCACGAGTATCGCCGCCCCAACAATTAGTACGAACCAGAATTGCTTCATCACAGCCCCAGTCTACCCGACTAAGAACCCACCTGACTCTCGGTGCGCTATCTTTCGTTCAGGATGGTCGCCAGCAGATGGCCCAGCCACACACCCACCAGACAAAACACCAAGGAGCCGATGACGTTCGCGCCCGCTTTGAACCATTGGCCATCACGAACGAGATTGAGGGTTTCCAGGCCGAAGGTAGAAAAAGTTGTGTAGCCGCCGCAGATGCCGGTCATGATGAACACGCGAAATGAAGAAGGTGCGAGCCACCTTCCCTCGGGACCCGTTAGAGTCGCGAACAGTCCGATAATCCAGCAGCCCAGTACGTTCACGACCAGCGTGCCCCAGGGGAATGTTTCGCCGGCCAGGCGGGCCATGAGACCGAAACACCAATACCGGGCCGCGCCACCGATGGCGCTCCCCAATCCGATCCAAAGATAAATCATCTCGATGTCGTCATTGTAAGACGAAGGCGGCCTCACCGCGATTTTGCGAGAATGAGCTTGGGCCTGCTGGTACGGGCGGTCGCTTGGCGAGACGGGTTTCGGCCTGTCTGCCAGGAGGAAAGTCCGGTCTCCACAGGGCAGCATGCCGGCTAACGGCCGGGGGGGCTCGCTCAAAGCGGGTTTCACGGAAAGTGCCACAGAAAAAATACCGCCTTGGGTCCGGGTTTTCGCCTGGGCTCAGGGTAAGGGTGAAAAGGTGCGGTAAGAGCGCACCGCGGACGGAGTAATCCGCGCCGGCAGGGTAAACCCCATGCGGAGCAAGACCAAATAGGGGAGGAGGAGCGGCCCGCTCCGTTCGACTTCCGGGTAGGTTGCTTGAGCCGGGCAGAGATGCCCGGCCCAGAGGAATGACCGCCGCCCTTCGGGGTACAGAAACCGGCTTACAGTCCAGCAGGCCCTCAATTCTTGCCCGGGGATTTCAGGGTGTGACAATAGGATCAGTGCGTAAACCTTGGTCCCGTATCCACTCCTCGGTCGACTTCGGCATGCGCAAGCAGGTCACGCGGCTGGGACTGCTCTTCACGATGAGCTGCCTGCTGGTGGCACTCGCAGCCTTCGCCTCCGCCAATAATCTGTTGTTCCTGATCCTGGCGGCGATGATCGCAACGCTCATGGTCTCCGAGTTTATCAGCCGCCTTTCGCTGGCCGGCCTGGAACTGGATTTCCTGTTACCGGAACACTTGTGCGCCGGGCGAAAGCTCATGGGCCGCATCGTGATCCGCAACGCGAAGGTCTGGATACCGTCGTTTTCGATTCACGTCGCCGCCTCGAGCGATAGCGGGCTCTCGCTGCCGCTCTATTTTCCGGTTCTGCCCCGTGGCACGCGCGTTGAGGAATCGGTGGAGCTTTTCTTTGCGCGGCGCGGCTCATATCGGCAGAACAGTTTTCGCTTCTCCACCCGGTTTCCATTCGGATTCACAGAGCGCCGCCTCAGCGTCCCAATCCGCGGCGAGGTGCTGATTTATCCTTCGATTGATCCGCAGCCGGGCTTCGAGGAACTCCTCATCTCGCTACAGGGCGAAATCGCATCCTTCTACCGAGGCCTGGGGCACGATTTCTATCGCATCCGGCCTTATGAAGCGCTGGAGAGCGCGCGGCACGTCGATTGGAAGGCTACGGCGCACACTGGCGATCTTCAGGTTCGCGAATTCGCGCGGGAAAGGGAGCAGTCGGTCGCATTCTTTCTCGATCTGAATGTTCCGGAGGACCAAGCCGCTTGGTTCGAGACCGCGATCGACCGCTGCGCCTTCCTCACCTGGAACATATCGCAGCGCGGTTCCCGAGTACGATTCTGTACCCAGGAAGTGGACTGGCAAATTCCGGAAGAGGCCGACGTCTATACGATCCTGAGATATCTGGCGATCGTTTCGCCCCGGCGCGGAAAGCCGCTCGCACCTTCCAATGAACGGAACGTCTTTCAGATTGTCTTCAGCGCATCGCCTCAGAGTTTGGCCGAGGCTGGCTGGGAGCTGACCGGCAATAATATTCGATTGCTGGCTCCGGCCGATTCGCTGCCGAGCGTTCCGGCCTGATCATTTCAAACGCAGAATGCGGATACGATCGGCTTCGCTATCGGCTACGTACAGGTCTCCTCTTACGAACAAAAGTCCGTGCGGCCGCGTAAGTTTGCAGGCCAGCGGATTCGTCTCCGGGCCATCTCCCCGCTCCCCGGTTCCCAGCACCGTTGAAATGATCCCGGTGGAAAGATCAATCCGCCGAATCGTATTGCTTTCGGTATCGCCTACGTAAAGAGACCCGTCCGGCCCAAGAGCGAGAGCTTTTGGACCGGCGGCGCGCGCAGCAGCCGGAGTCGCGGCAACTCCCCCGAATTTCGCATTCAAGGCAGGACCGCCATCGCCGCTGTAGCCGGCCTCTCCAGTACCGGCGACACGATGGAGCGTCTGATCTTTCCGAGTGATTTTATAAATGGCATTGCCTTCGCGGAGTGCGATATACAAATCTCCGTTGGGCGCCAGCACGATTGTGCGCGGACCGTTGAGGGGCGCTTTTGCAACGGGCGCACCTTCGGAGGGCGTGGCCGCTTCGCCCGTGCCCGCGTAAGTGTCGATAATTCCGGTGTCGAGATGCAGGCGCCGGATGCGGCGATTACCGATATCGCAGATCAGCAAAGAACCATCGCGGTCCAGGAGGACGCAGTGCGGCTGGCGAAACTGGGCTTTGGTTGCGGGCCCTCCATCGCCAGCGAATCCCGGAGTACCGGTGCCGGCGACGGTCGAGATTACGCCCGTCTTCATGTCCACTTTGCGGATTACGTGATTGTCACGTTCAGCGAAGTACAGATCGCCTTTCTTATCGAATACCAGTTCGTGCGGCGCCTTGATCGAGGCTTCGGCCGCCGGCCCGCCATCTCCCGCGTAACCGCCTTTGCCGTTTCCGGCCACGGTCGTCATGCGTTTCGTTTTCAAGTCGAGCCGCCGGACACGCTGATTGCCCAGATCGCAAAAGTAGAGCGCGCCATCCGGGCCGAGCGTCATGCCATAGGGTTCGCTCACTTGGGTGTCTGAGTAACCGGCGACTCCAGTGCCGACGACCGTAGTTACTGACGCGGCGGCCGCGTAGCCAATTAAGAGCGGCAGGATGTAAAGCGGCAGGGCAGCCAGTTTGCCAGCAGTCACATTGCTCCTTAGAAGATCATCTTGAGGCCGAATTGAATCTGCCGCGACGTGGTCGCCGTGGTTGTGATTACGCCTGCCGATGAGCTGATAGCGCCGCTGGAAAAGACGGTCGCGTTCGGAGTGCCGAAATTCGGGTGATTGAGCGCGTTGAAGAACTCCGCCCGGAACTGCAACCCAACCCGCTCGGTAAACGCGAAGTTCTTGAAGAGGGAGAGGTCCAGTTCCGCCAGCCCAGGCCCATTGAACGGGCCGCGGCCGAGAGTCCCATACGTGCCCGCAGGCGGCAAAATAAATGCGTTGGGGTTGAACCACTGATTCGGCTGTCCAACAATTACGGGCCCTGAAAATGAGGGATTTAATGAGGGCCGATCCGGGTTTCTCGTGTCCCCATCTCCGGATCTGTTGGTGCCGATCACCGGCGTGAATGGAAAACCGCTCAACAATGCGGTGATAGCATTCAGTTGCCATCCGCCAGCCAGCTTGTCTTCGAGACCGTTCGCAGCCCCGAGCCAATGCTTGCCATGACCGAAAGGCAACTCGTAGCTCCCAGAGATGCTGGCTTGATGTGCAACGTTCAGCGCGGACGGGCCCCAGTCGCGCGGCAGATCATTACGATCGAGAATCATCTGCGACTGGTTGTTGGCCTGCGCGCCAGTTAAACCCGAGTTCATATCCAGGTTCTTCGACCACGTGTAGTTGCCACGAAATTGCAGTCCAGCGCTTAGCCGCTTGGTCAAATCCACCTGCAGGGCGTTGTAGCTGCTGTTGCCCTCGGTGAACCAGAAGAAGCCCGCGCCCAAATATGGATTCGGCCGTGTTCCCACTGGAATGTACTCCGCGCCCTGCGGTACGTGGCTTTGATTAGCGGCTGTGGCCGGCGCTCCGCTGGTGGCTGACACCGCCGGCCTGGCATCCGGCTGCGTTGGCGCAAACCTGCGCGGGAATGGTGTTCGGATCGATGCTGAGCAAACTGTGGTAGCCATGCGATCCCACATAGGCGACGCGTAACGCCGTGTTGCTGCTGAGCTGCTGCTGGATCGAAAAATTCCATTCCTCAACCGTGGGAGTTTTCGCGTTCGGCTGCACTCCTTGAGGTGCATAGGTGGTGCATGGTGTCGGAACGCCGGGGCCGCAGGTCGGCGGCGGGACCAAGTTGGGCTGGATCGGTGTGAACGAAGACAACGGTCCTGAAAACGTCAGCGAGCCATTATAAGGCGGCAGTGAATTCAGTAAAAAGCTGAGCGCGTCGATCAAGGTGTAATAGGTTCCGAAGCCGGCGCGGATGGCCGTTCTTCCGTTTCCGAATGGATCCCACGCCAAGCCGACACGCGGAGATAAAAGCAGCTTCGCATTGTTCTGGGTGAACGCCGACCCGCCCACGATCGGATTTGTGACCAGCACTCCATTGCTGTCGGTGATGTAATTGGCGGCTCGGCCGGACTCTTCGTTCCAACCCGTGGTGAACTCATGGCGGATGCCGGCCTCGATCGTCAGATTGTGGCGGATCTTCATCGTGTCGCTGAAATACCAGGCCCCGAACAGACTTCTCCAGCCCAATTCATTGGCGCTGGGAACCACTTGGAAGCTGCTCACGGTCCCTTGCAGGAATGTCGTCAGGCTGGTGAAGGTTGCTTGCCCCAACTGACGCGAGGCTGTGTCCTCGTTGTCCTGGACCCGCTGAAACCACACGCCGGCGCTGATCTGGTGAATCCCCTTCGTGATCTGAACACTGTCGGTGAACGTGAAAAGATTTCTACGATTCCAGACGTTGGCGGCATTGTTCGGACCGGCCGATGTAATGGTGCCGTCCGCCGGTGGTCGTAACACCGCCGCCGACGACGATCCCCCCGGGTTGGGCGCCGCTTACAAACGAGAGGTTCGACGGAATGGAGCCCAGCACGAGCGGATCAAAATTGAACGCGGCGCGGGAGAATCCGGCACTGAACGTGTTCAATATGTTCGGCGAAAAAATGTGCGTTTCCTGAACGCTGGCCACCTGGCTTCGTAGCATGAGAAGCGCCCCGAATAGCGGGTCGGCTTGGGGAATCTGGCTGTTGCCGTCATCGATGGTGTATGCCGCCGAAAGTGTGTCGTGATCGCTTATCACATAATCCGATCGCAACGTCCCGAAGTCCTCCCGAATCGGATACCTTGGATTGTTATACGAATACGCCGCACCGGGCTGGCCGCTGACGGGTGGCAATTCCGGACCATTGGGCTGGGGCCAGAACGACATGTACGGCAACATCGACCGGTTCAGGTTCGCAACGGGCGAGCCGCTCGGAAGTAGACCCTGTCGCGCCAATGAGTCCGGGACGATGCTCAAGCTGGTCTCAGCCAGGCTCTGTCTGTATCCTTCATAGTTACCGAACAGGAACAATCGATCTTTTTTCAGCGGCCCTCCCAATGCGCCTCCGAATTGGTTGCGCCGGAAGGGAGGAACGAACCCCTGGTCGAAGAAGTTGCGAGCATCCAGCGCGCTGTTTCTCAAGAATTCGAAAAGCGTCCCATGCAGCGCGTTGGTTCCCGACTGCGTGACGACGTTGACCTGAGCTCCAGCACGCTTGCCGTACTCCGCGCCGTAGGTTTCGGTCTCCACATTGAATTCACGCACGGCATCGATTCCTAGCAGATATCCGCTCACGCCGCCGGGAGTATCGGCGAGTTGGCTCGAACCGGTGTATTCGATTCCGTTCAACAGGAACATGTTTTCGAGCGGCCGACGCCCTGCCACACTGAACGTATTCCCGTCGCTGGTACTGGTTTGCGGGCTCTTCAATTCGTAATTGATGGCCCCTGGGTTGAGCGTGATCAGGTTATCGAAACTGCGGCCATTGAGCGGAAGGTCCTTCACTTCGCGCTCGCCCACCACACCCGAAACAGAGGCGGTGGTGGTATTCACGACCGGGGCTTCTCCCGAGACGACCACTTGCTGGGCGAATTCGCCCACCTGGAGCTGCACGTTTACCACCGCTTCCTGCCCGACCTCCAGATTGATGCCGGTCCGCACTGCCTCCTTAAAGCCGGCCTTTTCGACCTTCACTTCCTGATGGCCTAGAGGTAGCGAGAGCACACGGAAGTTGCCCGAATCGCTGGTGGTGACGACCCTGGTCGCGCCAGTTTCCAGATTCTTGACAGTGACAGTTGCACCCCCGACGCCCGCACCGGTTGCGTCTTCCACCCGGCCGGAAATCGAAGCGGTCACTTGCGCCCAGAGCACAAGTGTACATAGAGCGAGAAGGAGCCCCAATGACCTCATGTGTTTCTCTATTGTGCCACGGGCGAGACCGGCCCGGATGTCGCTCGTTGACACGCGTGCTAACCTGAGGCGTGCCGCCACGAAAGCTGGCCATTTTGTTTCTGGCTCCGGCGATCCTGCAAGCGCAAAGCGCGCCGTTGTGGCCGGGAGCGCGGTATACCATAGCCGACCGGGACGCGGCCCTGGAGCGGGGACTCAACTTCATCTATCGCACTGCCTCCGATCCTTCGATTTTCGCAGACTGGGGCCACGATCTGCTGTGGTGTTTCTATACCATCTCGGCCACGTCCAAGAATCCCAAGCTGCGGGGGATGGCGTGGAAGATGGGTCACGAGCGGGCGCTCGAATGGCGGCGGATCAATCCCATGGTCCCGGCCAAGATTAGCGTCGATGAAGTTGCCAGTCTGCTCTATGGCAGTGACGCCGCCGATCGGCTGGGCGCGCGCGATACAGGCTTCAAACAACAATTGCGCCAGGCGGTGCGCAGGTATTCGGTAACCGATTTTCTGCTCTTCGACCCGGCGAAAGAACCCCCGCCGTCGGACATTCCAAATCAGTGCGCTAAGTGCAAACACTGGAACGACCGGGGCGTCACAGTTTGCCGATATTGCGGAGCGCCTCTGACCATGAGAAATCGCTACGATGTGTGGGCCGACGCCCTCATCACCACTTATTCGGGAGAGATCTACGGTGTCCAGATGGGCGCTCCGTATCGCGATGTCATCCGCTGGATCACGGTCATGCGGCCTTATCCCGAGCGCGCGAGCATCAGCACCGGGGCTTTTATCGATGTCAACAATGCGATCACCCATGTCATTTACACGCTGAACGATTACAACCGCTATCTGCTTTCGCCCGCGTGGCTGCCAGAGGAGTATCAGTATCTAAAGTCGAATCTCGAAGAAGCCGTCAAACTGCAGGACCCCGAGACGCTGGGTGAATTTCTCGACACCCTCCGCGATTTTGGGATGACGGAGCGCGATCCGCTGATCCGTATCGGCGTTGACTACGCGCTTTCGAAACAGAACCCCGATGGGAGCTGGGGCGATCTCACCGATTCGGACATCTATAATCGCTATCACGCAACCTGGACCGCGATCGACGGTTTGCGCGAGTACGGGTTTCACGGCAAGCGCCTGAGCGTCCCCAGCTTGGAACCGCTGGTGCGCGGCAGCGGCGCACCGGTCCCAGGCGCCAGCCGCTGAGTATCATAGCGGAATGGCCTTCGAGCACAATCTTGCGATCCGCGTGGTGCGTAAGCACGCTGACGGCGTGACGGTGGAATTCTCCGTCCGCGAGGATTTCCTGAATAGCAACGGCGTGCTGCACGGCGGCGTGATCGCCTCGATCGCGGACGAAGCGGCCTGGCACGCAATGATTCATGCCTATAAAGGCGAGCGCGCGGCTACGACCACCGAGCTGAAGGTCAATTATCTGCGCCCGATCGCGGGCAAGAAAATGAGAGCGCGGGCTTACGCCTTGCGCGCGGGGAAAACGCTGTTCGTGTCGCGCGTCGACCTGTTTGACGCCCAAAAGCGCCTGTCCGCGGTGAGCGTCGTCACCTACATGCTGCTCGACTCGAAATAATTTGAAGCGGCGGCTATTCCACTGTCAGCACTACCGGCTGCTCGATCATGGAAGCCCTATTAGCCGTCAACATCGCCAGGTGATAGCGACCCGCTTTAATCTCCGGCACTTTAAACTTGATCTCAGTGCCGGTCTGTTCAGAGATGATGGCCTTGGTGTCCTTGGAGCCATCCGTCAGGTATACTTCGGCGATGCTGCCCTTGTCGAGATTCTCGCCTTTGGCAGAGATCATGTCACCAACTTTACCGGTATCCGGGTCCACCGCGGTACACCTCGGGAGCGCCTGAAATGCACCCAGCGCCATTGCCCAGGCGATGAGCCCAGCAACCAACCAGGTTTTCATAGATACCTCTGTGGTGGCGATTATACACCCTGGCGCAGGAACGCGGAACAGCTTGGACGGATCGGCTTCGATTGATCAAGTGCCGGCGGACCCGGTTTGTGATCGTTCGTAATTCTCGAGGGCGGAGCGTAATGCGCCCACTTCAGCGTCGGCTCCGGACCAGTATTCTTCATCGATGTCGTTTTGGCGGTCGGCGAGTGCCAGCGCTTGGGTTCGTTTTGCAATCTGCGTTTTCGACGCGAGGGGTGGGGCTGTTTGGATGAAGGCCGGGGGGAGTGTAAGGGCGAGTGCGGCGTCTGTTTGCAAAGATTTGAGTTCGCGGAGCGAGCGATGGAAGCTGCGGTCGATGCGGGTTTGGTGGCGGGCGAGACGGTCGAGTTTGGCGGTCAGCTCGGGATTGTCGAGGATGTCGAGGTAGCTTTCGGCGGAGGCGGTTAGTTCCGCTTCCATGCGGTGGATACGGCGGAGATTCCAGGAGGAGGCAACGAGCTGGTCGAATAAAATTTGCTGCACAGCGCCCTGGGGCCGGATATCGGTTTGGAGCTGGGCGTGGAATTCCTCGAATTCTTCGCGGTCTTCAGCGGCGATGACGAGCTGGGCGGCGGTGAGTCCATGTTTGCGGGCATTCTGAGAGGAGCGGGCCTGGCCTTCCTCGGTGCGCGGGCCGGTGCTAAGGCGGGCATTGGCCACGTTGGCGGATTGGCGTGCTTCTGAAAGCGTTGCATTGTTCATAGAAGGATTCGTCCGGTTCGATTGTAGAGTGCGAAAGCGGCGGTTCGAGGGGTCGAGCGTTGGAAATGATGGGGAATGCAGGAGATGGGGATGGGGGAGTTGTGTCAACCATCGCTACGAATGTGCCAAGGGCGGCGTTCTTCGCCGAGTGCTAATGGGTACCCGACTTAGGGGGAACGCGAACATGCCGCCAAGACCCGCAATAAACAGATTTGATCTGTGGCGTGTTCGCGGCGGAAATGGTGAACTCGATGGGCGCCGTACCGCGCCCGAGCTCACTCGTAGCAAAACAGCAGCGTGAAGTGGGGGTCCTTCGGATTCTGGGGGTACCAGGTGTAGGACGGATTACTGATCGCAATGCTCTCGACCTCTCCCGGACGACTATGCTCGCGGTTGTGTCTCTTGCCTTTGCCCTTGTAAAAAGACCCCTCGCGGGTAGTGATGGTTAACGCCCCTTTACCGTTCGGCAAAGTTATATCAATACCAGCCTTGTCAGCACTTGACGCGTCGGCAGAGTCGTGGATGATCGTGACTGTCGCGCCAGGGGCGATGATGTGCGTCATGTCGTCATCGGTCCAAAGGCTAGTTGTAACAGTAGTCCCACTCGAATCCGTGCATGTTTGAGACAGGGTACCATCCGGAGGGCCAGGTCGGATTGTTGTGTCCCCATCGTTGTCACCCACCCAGTCTTTGTAGCTGTGCGCATGCAGGGAGCCATCCGAAACGGTCACTGGTGGATCGCCTGTCACTTGAAGTTTGTGTGGGCCGGAGAATGAGATCACGCCCTTGAATTGCAAAAACAACGCAATCGCCGCGCCTACGACGGCGATCCCTAGCCCCGCAGCAGCTTGAGTCAATGAGCTCATTGTGGCTCCTTTCCAGAACCTTGGGTTAATTTATATCACAAGATAAGGCCGTGCTCTGTTACCACCCGGTAAATATCCGGCCGCGACGCAAAGCCGGCGAAACCGTCACCTAATTCCTGTCGGAGTTTCGTGACGCCGGCTTTTGCTTCGTCTAGATATCGCGCGCGATCAGCGCCGAGGCTCGCTGACATGGCGACTGCCAATGCCCGCAGCTGCGATTCATGCTGACCTTTTTCGCCGAAATACTCCGCAAGCGCAGACGCGAGCGCCAGGGCTCCCGCCGCATCACCCGAAGTCAGTTTCGCCTGGGCCAGTGCCAGCTCCGAATTCTTGAGCAGGGGCACATTCTTGAACATCCTTGCGAGTTGGACAGATTCATCACACAATACCCGACCCTCCCGGATCTGTCCCGTCGCGAGGCGCTGCAGGCCCAAGAGGCGCTTCTCCGAAGCGACCAGCGGACCGGTGGGCACCGCGTCCGTCATCTTGCGGACGTCGTCCGCCACTTCCGCAAACTTCAGCCGGGACAAATTCATTTCGGCTCGCGAGAAATTCACGCTAGCGAGCAGAGGCTTGTTTCCGTTCAGACGCTGATCCAGGCGCTCGGCAGTTGCCAACGAGTCCTCAGCTTCCTTGTACCGCCCAAGGGACCGCAGGGCGTCCGCCCGGCTTACGTAGGAATAAGCCTCCGTGCTGAAGTCGCCGATCGCGTGACTAACACTTGCGCTTCGATCAAAGCTCACCAGCGCCGCGGAATATTTCTCTTGAACAACTAGGACTGAACCGAGCCCTTGGGCCGCGAAAGCGACGCCTCCGTCATCTTTCACGCGTTCAGCGAGCTGAAGCTGGTCGCGGAAAAGGCGCGCTGATGCTTCGTAATCCGCCTGATCGCGCAGCATCCGGGCTGCAGGTATCGCTGCGCGCGCGGCGTTGCTCCTGTCACCGGATTGCTCAAAATGCTCAATCGCCTGTTTCGATATTGCGATCCCTTCCTCGGTACGGCCATCGTTCACCAGTACTTGTCCGAGCGTCAATTCGGCCCGGGCCGCGACGCGCACCGCCTGAAAACGCGCGGCGGTCACCAAGGCATTGCGCAGGTACGGCTCGGCCGCTGCGCTATCTCCTTTGTTGAACAGAGCGTTACCGATATCTACCAGTCCGCTGGCGGCCAGTACGTCAACTCCCACACGCCGTGCCAGATCGATCGCATCCTTGGCGTGCTGTTGGCCAGCCTCTACGTCACCCGAACTGTAGAGAAGATAGCTCAGCAACAGTAGCGCCTTGATCTGGTGATAGTCATCGCGACTATTGCGCGCCATCTCCAGCGCCTTTTCCGCAGGAGCTCGTGCCAGAGCGAGCTTACCAGTCCTTCGCAGCAGCAACGAGCGTTGGTACAGCACCTCGGTGATGCCCTCCGCGTTGCCTTCGGCTTGATAGAGCTGCTCGGCCGTGTCGAAATCGGCAACCGCCTCGGTGTTCTGCTGCTGCCGGCCTTCGAGCACCGCGCGCCGCAGGAACGCTGCCGCGAACTGATTGTCGCGTACAATCGATTCGCTGTAGCTGGCAAGCGCGTCCTGAAACTTGCCGCCGCCTTCATACGCGCGGCCCAGATCCACGAGCACTGCAGCCCGCTCCGGAGAGGGAACCTTCGTGGCTAGCTCCTTATATTTTGCCGCCCCCTGTGCGAAGTCCCTCACTAGAACGAAATAAACCGCCTCCAAGCGCAGCTTCTCCTCTGACGAAAGAAAGAACGACTGCCAGGCCGGCCGCGACGCTAGCAACATTTCGCTCTTAGCCTTGTCTGTGTAATCGAGGTCTGAAGCGGCCTCCGCCAGGCGCGCGTGCGCCAAAGAAAAGCTTCGATCGATCTGAACCGCGCGCTCTAACGCATTCATGGCCGTGAACGAAGTTCCGTCGCGCAGCGCTCGCGTTCCCTCTGAGTACCACCGTACCGCCGATGCTGGCGGCCGATGCCGCCCCAAAGCTGAAAGGCCGAAGAAGCCTGCGAGAAGGATCACGACCGCGGCCAGCACGGCTGCGCTCATGCGTGTGGTCCGCTTCTTTCCAATCGCATAAATTCGCTGGAACGTCGCGCTCCTCCGCGAGGCGGGCCTTGTCAGCGCGTTCGCGACTTCCTGGGCAGACTGAAAGCGGTGCGCTGGATCACGTTCCAGGCACCGGAGAATGACTGCTGTCCAATTCGGATCGAGGCCGGGCGTATGCTCGACCGGATCCGGTGGGGCTTCGCGCAACCGCTTCAGGGCCGACTCGAACGGGGTCCTGCCTTGAAACGGCCTTCGTCCCGTCAACATTTCGTACATGACTAGCCCCAGCGCATAGACGTCGGTGGCTGGAGTCAGGTCGCCGTGAACCAGTTGCTCGGGAGCCATGTATGCCGGCGTTCCCGCCAGTTTTCCGGTTTCGGTGAAAGAAGGATCATCGCCTGTACGGCTCGATCGTGCCAGACCGAAGTCTGTCACGATCGCTTCGCGGTCGTCTTCTGCTCCGACGACCATCACGTTGGACGGCTTGAAATCCCGATGTACGATGCCGACTTCGTGCGCAGCCGCGAGCCCTTCGGCCATCTGGACCACTAGCGGTAGGGCTTCTTCGGTCGACATGCGCCCGCCATCGTGCAGGTGGGCCGAGAGCGTCTCACCTTCGAGCAATGCCATGGTCAGAAACACGATCTCGGACTCGCCTTCACGGTGCGAGCCAAGGTCGTAAATCCGGCACACGTTCGGATGTGTTACGCGTTTGGCGTACTGGATTTCACGCTTAAACCGGGAGAGTGTTCGGGGATCGCCGACAATCTCCGGCCGGATCGTCTTCAAAGCGACGTGTTCGCCAAGCTGCATGTCTTCGGCTTCATATACGTCGCTCATTCCCCCATTCGCGATGAACCGCACAATGCGAAATCGACCCGCCAGCACCTTGTCTGGCGGAAATTGCCGTGGTCGCGACCATACATAAACAATGCTGGCGGTGCTCGCGTCGGCTTTCAGCAGGCGCTCGACATCCGCTCGTAAAGTTGCGTCACCTTCACAAGCGCGCTCAAGAAAAGTTGCGCGATCTTCCAACGGCAGCTCGACCGCAGCGGCAAAAACGTCGTAGACACGACGATGGCGATTGGCCCTGCTCCGATCCCCGGACTGCCACGAAGCCGCCGCGCCGCTGGATCCCGGTTCCATTTGGAGTCTGCTATCCGGCAATTTTATCAGAACGCCGAAAAATGCAACGAATTAAAGGTTGCCCTGCTAACAAACAGGGCTTCGTAGCGACTGGGAGACTCGATTCACCGACCCGAATGCTCCTTGTCCAGCAGTTCATCACGGAAGCTGCGCGACCAACGGGCAGGGGTGCAGTGATGAACAACTGAGAATCCACGACCGTGGCAAAATATTTGTGCTACAACGTATTTCTTGGAATGCGAAGCGGCGTAGGCAGCTATCCTAAGATTGATGAGCTTCCTCGACAACTTGGAAAACAATCTCAAGGCGCTCGAATCACGGGACGAAAGAGACCCAGCCGCCTTGGCGCGCGAAGCCGAGGCGCGAGAGGCCGCTCGATCAGTGGCGCTCCAAATCGCTCCGCACGCCGAAGCCCTGCGCAACGGACCGTTCAAAGATGGTCTGCTGACGGCCTGTCGAGAGATCGGTCACCGCAGGAGAATCCTGGTACGGCCGATCTGGATAGACTCGACGCTCCGTCTGGAAGCGGGCGCCAAAAAACTGGAACTGCGTCCCACGCCGGGCGGCCTACTGGCAGTCTTCTTCGAGGGAAACACGGAGCTGGGCAGTACACCGGTCGACCTATCGAGCGGTCCTGTCAAATTGGCAGAGAAGTGGCTTGGGGGGTAGGGATGTTCGCGGTCACTGGATTTTGAACGCAGGATTCTCCGGCACCGCTGCTCCGTCTTTGCGCGGGTCCGAAGCGCCGAAGTGGACACCGCCGGCGACGCTCATTACGGCCTGTCCGCCGCCCATTCTTCCGGAATACTGACCCACGCCTTTTATGACGTGCCCCATGGATTCGAGCTCTTTGATCACTGCGGGCGACACACGCGTTTCCATGTTCAAGTCGCAACCATCAAATGTCCCTTTGGTGAATCGAGCCGCTTCCAATGCTCCTTGAATGTTCATTCCGAAATCTACAACATTGGAAACAAACTGGGCGTGCGCCTGAGACTGGTTCCAGCCTCCCATGATCCCGAACGCGATGGAAGTATCGCCCTTCTGCATGAACGCGGGAATGATAGTGTGCAGAGGACGCTTGTGCGGCGCCAGCACGTTCGGATGGCCGCGTTCGAGCGAAAACAGGCCACCCCGGTTCTGCAGCGCGAAGCCGGTTCCGGGAGCCACGACTCCAGAGCCGAAGCCGCCGAAGTTACTCTGGATCAGCGAAACCATATTTCCCTCGCGATCGATTGCCGACATGTAAATGGTGTCAGCCGCGGGCAGTTGCGCCACCCACGCAAGCTGCGCGGGCGTTACCGAGCAAGTCGCGTGCGCGGTATTGATCAACCTGGCGCGTTCGGCCGCCGCATCTTTCGAGAGCAACCCGGCGACCGGCACTTTGCTGTACTGGGGATCGCCGACGTATTTCAGAAGATCGGCGTAGGCGAGCTTCTTCGCTTCGATCATCACGTGCAGCGCTCTGACGCTGTTGTGCCCGTACTCGGCCAGCGGGAATCGTTCCATTATGTTGAGCATCGAAAGCGCCGCGATGCCCTGGCCGTTGGGCGGCAGTTCCGTTACAGTCCAACCGCGGTAGGTGGTGGATATCGGCTCCACCCACTGGGGATTGAAGTCCGCCAGGTCGGCGGAGGTCCATTCGACCCCCTCTTCTCTGGCTTCGCGGATGAGCGCCTGCGCGGTGGGTCCTTTGTAAAAACCATCGCGGCCGTGGGCCGCTATGAGGCGCAACGAACCCGCCAGATCGCGGTTACGGAATATCTCGCCGACCTGGGGTGCACGGCCATCGGGCAAATAGGTGTCTTTCGCGCCTTTGGTGGCCGACAACTTCTTAGTGGAACCCTGCCATTGGCCGGCAATGATCTCGGTGACCGGGAATCCGTTTTCGGCGTAGTAGATGGCGGGCGTGAGGATGCGATCGAGGGGCATGGTCCCAAACCTGGTCCGCAACAGGTCCCAACCGGCCACCGCGCCGGGAACTGTTACCGAGTAGATGCCCTGCTGAGGCATTTTTTCCAAGTGCTGGCGATCGAGAGCCCCGATGGTTAGACCCGTGGGCGCCCAACCGCTCGCGTTCAGGCCGTACGACCGGCCGGTTTTGGCCTCGTAGACGATTGCAAAGAGGTCGCCACCGATGCCGTCCGACATCGGTTCGACTACCCCGAGCACGGCATTGGCGGCGATGGCGGCGTCGATCGCGTTACCGCCGATTTCGAGAATGTGCGCGCCGGCGGCGGAGGCCAGGGTCTGGCTGGTGGCCACAATCCCGAACTTTGTCTCCACCATGGAGCGGGCCTGCCACCGGCCCCCGCCTTCTTCCTGGCCAAACAGCGACGGTTGCGCGGCTGCGGCTAGTGCGAGCGACACCGTTAGAAAGTATTGAGACAAGCACCGGTTCGTCATCATTGGAATGCGACCTTGGTATGGCACCTTTGTATCAGAACAACAGCTTCATGGACAACTGCAGCTGGCGCGATGTGCCGAAATCTCCGGCCGCATAGCGCGTGCCGCCCGTGATTATACCGAGCGTTGAAGAGCCGACCGTTGTTACCGGATTGGTGAAATTGGCCTGGTTGAGGGTGTCGAACGCATCCGCCCGAATCTGGAGCCGGAAGCGCTCAGTGACGCGCGTGTTCTTGACCAGTGCGAGATCCAGATCGGACCATCCGGGCCCGGTGACGACATTCCTGCCCAGGTTCCCAAACGCGGCGCCCTGGTTCACGAACACTGACGGATTCTGAACGTAGCCAATCGAAGTCGGGCTCCCATTGGTGGCCGGAAAGAAGCCCGCTATCACCGGACCAGTAACATTCGGCCGTAGATTCGCGTTTCCCGTGAACGAGCTGGTGGTGGTGTGGAAGTTGAGCGGATTGCCGCTCTGCGTCGTTTCGACGAGTGAAAGCTGCCACCCCTCCTTCAGCCGGTTCCCTTTGAATGGCAGTTCGTAGATACCGTTAATCACGATACGTTGTCTGGTGTCGAAGTCCGAGAGCCCGCGGTCACCCCGAATATTGTTGCTGTCTTGAATGACTACACCCTGGAAATTGCGGGAGTTGTCGTCGATCGATTTCGACCAGCTGTAGGCGGCGTTAAATTGCAACCCTTTGGCGAAACGCTTCTGCGCCGTGACCCAAAGCGCGTTATAGGACGAGTTTGCGTCGCTTTCATAAACGGTGATGTTGGAGAACGGCACGCCCGGATCAATCGGGCTGCTTGCCGAAAGAGCCAGATAGGGGCGGACTCCGTTGACGAACTGGTTATAATTTCGTTCGACATTCAGATCGGTGCCTTTACTTCCCACATAACGGGCCGCCACCATAAAGTCGTTGGCGAACTGCTGCTCGATTCCGAAGTTCCATTGGGAAACATAGGCGTCCTTGTAATTGTGCGCCACCGAAATCGGCGACACACTGCCCTTGGCGAGATTGTAGGCATTCAGCAGCGTCAATCCGGCGGCGGTGGACGAGAGGGGGATCGCATAGGGCGGGTTATTGACCAGATTGGTAACGAGGCCAAAGCCGGGCTGATCGACCATAATCGCGTAGGCGCTCCGAATAACGGTCCGGCCGGTTCCAAAAGGATCTAACGCGAAGCCGACGCGGGGCTCGAAGTTCAGCGCGCTTTGGTTATAAACCGAAGCCGGCCCTCCGCCAGACCCGACGTGCTGTAGCGTAACCGTGGTGGGATCGAACACCACGTACCGGCCGCCCGCCTCGGTGGGCGTCGAGTTCCACTCGTAGCGGACACCCAGCGTGAGCGTGAGCCTGCGCGCGGCCCTCCAAGAATCCATCACAAAAAGGCCGAGGGCGTTCTCATACGACCGGTTGGAGCGGTTGGAGGTTGTGGTAGAAAAAGCACTGGCCTGGTCGGCCAGAAACGCATTGATGCTGGGGAACGTGAACGATCCCGGCGAGGTCGTAATATTATTGCTGTTCTGGCGGCGCTCTTCCCCGCCTATTTTAATGGTGTGATTTCCGCGGGTCCAGCTCAGGGTATCCGACAGGACAGCGGCGAGATCCCCGCGCGCGGAAATGGCGCTGCTGCCAAACGTGAAGGCGCCCGAAACCGTAATCTGGGGAAGTCCAATCGGAGTGGTGACGCCATCGTTGATTCCAAAGCTCACTGGATTGGCCAGGAGGTCGGGATTGAATACGATGTGAATGCGGTTAGCGCCGAGACGGGCTTCATTGACCAGCGTGGGACCGATGACCCAGGTTTCGTTCACGCTGATCAGCTGGCGCCGGCCGCCTCTCTGATCGCCTTCGTTGGGGAAACTGTTCCCGTCGGTGCCGGGCGGCTCGTGCCGGAAATCCTGCTGGATCGCGTAATAGACGTTGAGCCGGTGCGCTTCGGTGAGAATCTGGCTGAAGTTGGCCGTGCCCTGGGAGATGTTCACGGGCGACGACGGCGAGAAGGTGTACTGGTTGGAACCGGAGTTCGGCGCCGGAATCAGGGGCAGCAGAGCCCTGACAGCCGCGTCGCTCGAGGCCTGCGCCTGGGCGACCTGCGCTGTGGTCAGGGTAGTGGTGGGACTTGGCACCGCCTGGCGCTGCCGCAACCCCTCATAACTCAGATAGACGAATGTCCTGTCCTTCTTTATAGCGCCGCCGCCATCGCCCCCGAACTGGTTACGGATGAACTGAGCCTGCGGATTGGGGATCAGACCACCCGCACTGGTCGTGTTGGTGGGGTTGCCGAAATTACGCGCGTCCAGATCGTTGTTCCGGATAAATTCGTATGCCTCGCCGTGCCAGGCATTCACTCCGGGGCGGGTGGCCACGTTCACGATCGAACCGGAGTTCCGCCCGTATTCCGCGCTGAAAGTCGAATTGTCGATTTTGAATTCGTCGACCGTGTTGATGGTCGGCTGGAACGTGACCTGCTGGTTGTTCGGATCGTTCATATTGATGCCGTTGACCATGAAGTTGACGGTGTCTTCCCGGCCTCCGGCCGAGTTGAATGAGAATGTACCCTGCCCGCGCAGGGGGACCGTTAGATTGCCGGTGGCCGGCCCGGTCACCGTTCCCGTAGTCAGTTGGGCCAGGTCCACGAAGTGGCGGCCATTCAGCGGGATCTCCTGGACCGCCCGCTCATTGACAACCGAGCCTAGAGAGGACGTGCTGGTATCCACCAGAGGGGCGCCCGCCTGGACCTCAACCACCTGCGTGGATGACGCCACGGCCAGCGCAAAGTCCTGCGTCACCGTCGAGCCCACTTCGACCATCAGGCCCTTCGCCTCCGTTAGAGCGAGACCTGGGGCTTTGACCTCGACGCTATAGGTTCCAACCGGTAGCGAAGGTACAAAGTAAACCCCGGTCGAATCCGTAGCCTGCACTCGCGCGACTCCGTGAGCCGGATCCTTTACCGTCACGGTCGCATTGGGAACGGCCGCGCCCGAAGCGTCGGTCACGGTTCCCTGAATGGCGCCGGTGGATTGTCCGAACGCAGAAGCTGTAAGGATTAGACAAAGACTCGCAGCGCCAACGAGCCTGAAGGATCGGAAACGCGATTGAATTGACATCTACTGACTCCCTTCGAGATCTGAGATTCAGACGACGTAGTCAGTTGAAAAACATTTATTTTTAGTGCAAAGGCATGCCTCGGGAAAACCGAGCTCCCAGGGCCGCGAATCAAACGCGGATTGTCTTTTTGTAGCAGATGCCTGGGAATAAGTCAATTTGACGCGCTTCGGAAGAACGCCGTAACCTCCAGCCGCAAGTTGCATTCGTTAGTGGGAGCGTCGTCGAAGGCGCGGGCCCCGAGAAATTTACTTGATGACCAGGAACCCGGTCTCGACACACTGGTCGGCAATGCGATTCCACATCACGCGCGCCTGGCCGGTGTCGACGGCATGCCGGAACTGGACCACTTGGCCGGTGTGCAGGGCCGGGTAGTCATGGACGGCCCGAAACCCGCTCTGGCTGTAATCGAGCAGGCGGCCGCTGACTTCCTGGTGCGCAGGATCGCTGAAGGACAGCTTCAGAACGCCTTTGCCGCGGTAGCGCCGTTCGGCGCGGCGATCGGAGTCACTGATAACAGAACGGGATGGCCCACCGGGTTTAGGAAGCATAGGATTGCCGCACGGCCTCCCGCCCGTACAGTTTCAGCTTTCTGCTCAGGGTACGCCGCGAGATGCCCAACAACTCGGCGGCCCGCTGCTGGTGTCCATTGGTCTGCGCCAGAACCTTGAGGATGGTGTTCTTTTCCATGCCATCCAGATTGGGTGACGTCGAAGGAGGAGCGCCATTCGACACTCCGAACTCCCTTTCGACATTTACTTGCCCCAGCATCATGTCATCAGGACGAATTTCGAGATCGCGCGACAGGACAGCCGCCTTGGTAACTATGTTGCGAAGCTCGCGGACATTTCCGGGCCAGGCGTAACGCCGCATGCCCTGCAGGGCCTCACCGGAAAAGAACGAGCGCGGGTTGGATTGCTTCAGGAAATGCTCGGCCAGTGGAATGATATCGTCGGCCCGCTCGCGCAAAGGCGGAACACGCAGGCAGATCTGTCCGAGCCGGTGATACAGGTCGCTCCGAAACTCCCCGGTTCGCACCATGCGCTCCAGATCCTGATTAGTGGCCGCTACCACGCGGACGTCGACGGAGACCTTGCGAACGCCGCCCAGCCGATAATAAGCAACGCCGTCCAGCACGCGCAGCAGCTTGACCTGCATGCGCGGCTCTAACTCGCCCACCTCGTCCAGGAATAGCGTGCCCTGATGAGCCAGCTCAAACAGGCCTGGTTTGGCCGAATCGGCGCCACTGAAAGCGCCTTTCTCATAGCCGAACAGCTCGCTTTCCACCAGATGTTCCGGCAGGGCCGCGCAACTGACATCCACCCAAGGTTTGGCGCAGCGCAAGGAGTAGTGATGAACGGCACGGGCGATCAGTTCCTTGCCGCAACCGCTCTCGCCGGTAATGAGAACAGCCGCGTTGGTTTGGGCGATGCGTTCGGCCAGCTCGAGCAATTGGCGCATAGCCGCGCTCGAGACGACCGCCGGCATACCCAGGTAGGTCTTGATTTGTGGACCCATTGATGCTTAAGTCGCTTTTCGGCTGTTTTGGGTGGGTTCGCTATAGTACTTCGGTAGCAGTACGATAAGGCAATCCCCCGATTCTCACTTCCAAACGTCATGCTGTTGCTGGGACAGCCTGTCTCAGAACCTGGCCCGTCCCCGACATTTTGTCGCTTTTTTCCTATCGATTCGCTGGAATGCTGCCGATGAATCAAACAGATAGCGAGGAAAATACTTGGCAGGGCATCTGCAGTGCACCCATTCTCGTGCTTGCGCCGGCTACTAGGAAACGAATGTCGATTTTCGCCCGGATATACGTCTCTCTGGTAATCCTCATCGGTTTGTGCGTCACTGTCAGCGAGTTAAGCCGCTGGGAGTCGCAGGATTTGGCGCGCTTCTTATGCTACCTGGTGTTGTCGATTCTGGCCTCGCGTCTCAAGGTGGTGCTGCCGGCCATCACGGGCACGCTTTCAGTCCTGTTCATTTTCATCCTGTTCGGAATCGTCGAATTGAGCTTGCCGGAAGCGTTGTTGATGGGCTGCACCGCGACCCTGATTCAATGTTTCTGGCATAACCGCAAGCGGCCCAAGACGCATCAGGTGCTGTTCAACGTGGGGTCCATGGCGATCGCGATCGCCTGCACCAGCTACGCCTATCATTCGAGAATCATGCACCAGGGACACCTGGATGCCGCGCTGACATTATTGGTGACGGCGACGGTGTTCTTCGCGATGAACACGTTTCCAGTCTCGGCCGCCATCGCGCTTACGGAGCGCAAGTCGCTTCGCCAGGTTTGGCAGGAGTGCTATTTCTGGTCGTTCCCTTACTACCTGCTGGGAGCCGGCATTGCCGGAGCAGCCAGCGCCATCAATCGCCACTTCGGCTGGCAGACCGCCTTGTTGGCCGTACCGGTGGTTTATCTGATCTACCGTTCCTACTACTTGTACTTGGGGCGAATGGAAGACGAGAAGAAGCACGCCGAGGAGATGGCCGCGCTGCACTTGAGAACCATTGAGGCTCTGGCGCTGGCTATCGAAGCCAAGGATCACACCACGCACGATCATCTGCAGCGGGTGCAGGTCTACGCCATTGAAGTGGCCAAGGAACTGGGAGTGGATCATGACCAGTTGGAAGCGCTGCGCGCGGCGGCGCTGTTGCATGACATCGGAAAGCTGGCTGTTCCCGAGCACATCATCTCGAAACCTGGAAAGCTGACCCGCGAAGAGTTCGAGAAGATGAAGATTCATCCCGTGGTTGGGGCCGAGATACTGGAGCGCGTGCGTTTCCCTTACCCGGTGACGCCGATCGTGCGCTCGCACCATGAAAAGTGGAACGGGTCGGGCTACCCGGATGGGCTGAAGGCGGAAGAGATCCCCATTGGCGCCCGGATTCTGGCGACGGTGGACTGCCTGGATGCGCTGGCTTCCGACCGCCAGTATCGCCGCGCACTGCCGCTCGATGAAGCCATGCAGAAGGTGGTCTCCGAATCGGGAATCAGTTTCGATCCCCGGGTGGTCGACATCCTGCACCGGCGTTACGTGGAACTGGAAGCGATGGCGCAGGCGCAGCAGGTAGAGAAGGCCAAACTCTCCACGCACGTCAAGATCGAGCGCGGGCTGGCGCCGGCAGCCGGTTTTGAGAGCAGCAAGCGCTCCACCGTCATGCCCAACCCGGACCATGCGGTGGATTTCCTTTCCTCCATCGCGGCGGCGCGGCAGGAGGTCCAAAACCTTTTCGAGCTGGCGCAGGATCTCGGAAATTCGCTGAGCTTGAATGAGACACTGTCGTTGCTGGCGATCCGGCTCAAGCGCATGATCCCCTATGATTCGCTAGCCATCTACGTGATGCGGGACGGTAAACTGAAGGCCGAGTACGTAAACGGCGAAAACTTCCGGCTGTTCTCGGCGCTCGAGATACCGCTGGGACAGGGCCTGTCCGGATGGGTGGCGGAGAATCGCAAACCGATCATCAACGGTAACCCATCGGTAGAGCCCGGCTATCTGAACGACGAGACTAAGTTCACCACCATGCGAAGCGCGTTGGCGGTGCCGCTGGTGGGCCTGAATGGCACCGTCAGCGTTTTGACGCTCTATCACAGCGAGCGCGACGCTTTCAGCAAGGATCATCTGCGCATCCTGCTGGCTATTGTTCCGAAAGTCGCCCTGTCGATTGAAAACGCGCTGAAGTATCAACAGGCCGAGAGTTCGGCGGCCACCGACTACATGACAGGATTGCCGAACGCGCGTTCTCTCTTCTTGCATCTGGATGGGGAGCTGGCGCGTTGCCGGCGGCTCGATTCACCGCTGGTGGTTCTGGTCTGCGATATGAACGGTTTCAAGCAGGTGAATGACCGCTACGGACACCTGGAAGGCAACAAAGTTCTGCATAGCGTCGCCGTGAAGCTGAAGGAAAGCTGCCGCGAGTATGACTACGTGGCTCGCATGGGCGGCGACGAATTTGTACTGGTGCTGCCCGGGCTGCAGTTAGACCAGGTCACCGACACCATCCACCGTCTGCGCGCGATAACCGCCGAGGCCGGCCGCGAGGTGTGCGGGACTGAGTCGCTATCGCTCAGCGTCGGGCACGCGCTTTTTCCTGAAGATGGCACGGACGCCGACCAGTTGCTCAGCGAAGCGGACCGTCGCATGTACATGGCCAAGCAAAAAGAAAAGATGAGCATCGTGGGTGCGCGCGGCCTGGATTTCGAGCCGGTCGCCTCGGTGTAGGTTCCCACATGCTGCTCTCGATGCTGCTCCGCCAAACGCGACGAATCCTTCTCACCGCGCTGGTGGGAGGGCTGCTGGGCGCAACATTGGTCCGCTTGGGGCCCGGTTTTGGAGTGGACGAGCGGGAGTTCGACGCGCGGCTCAACGCCCAAAGCCAGCAGGCCATCCGCGCCGAGGGGGCCCGCGACAACAACATCGGGCTCTTCTACGTGCGTTACCTTTCTGGCGTCATTCACGGTGACCTGGGGTTCTCGCGGTCGCTCAACCGGCCGGTTTCTGAACTGCTGAAAGAGCGGCTCCCATTGACTTTGGGCTCTCTGGCTTATGGCGTTCTGGGCGGCATGTTGATCGGCATGGTTCTCGCGCTGGCTTCGGTGTGGTGGTGGCATGCGCCGGGGTCGGATCTGGTGCCCGCGGTGCTGAGCGGTCTCTCGCTGGCATTACCGGCGGCGCTGATCGCGCTGATTTTTCTATGGATGGGCGCGGGTGGCCGGTGGGCCATCGCCCTGGTAGTTTTTCCACACGTCTATCGCTACGCCAAAAATCTGCTCGTGGCCGCTTACCAGGCACCCCATGTACTGGCGGCCGAGGCCAAAGGTTTGAGCCCGGCCAGGGTGCTCTGCGCGCATGTCTTCACGCCCGCTGCTCCGCAACTGGCGGCGCTGGCGGGAATCTCAGTCAGCCTGGCGTTTGGCGCGTCGATTCCGATCGAGGTGATCTGCGACACTCCGGGCGTCGGTCAACTGGCCTGGAAAGCGGCGCTCGATCGCGACCTGCCTTTGTTGGTCAACATCACGGTTCTGGTCACGTTGATGACGCTGGTGGTGAACGCCTGTGCCGATGTGGCGCTGGCACGGTGGAGGCCGGCCTCGTGATACAGACAAAGATGACCGGCACGCAGAAGCTGGCAATTGTGGTGCTGGGCCTCGTGACGCTAGCCTCGCTGGCGGCCGGGTATCTGGCGCCGTCGTCCTATTCCGAGCAGTATCGCGATTCGATCAGCGCTCCGCCTTCAGCGCACTTCTTGCTCGGAACCGACGAACTGGGCCGGGACCGTTTTGCCCGGCTACTCTACGGCACGCGTATTTCGCTGCTGCTCGCGCCCGCAGCGGCATTTCTATCCACCTTGATTGCAGCACTGATCGGCGGCACGGCCGGGTATCTGGGCGGCCGATGGGAGCGAGCGGTAACGGCTGGGATCGACCTGTTTCTCTCGCTGCCGTGGCTGTTTCTGTTGCTTACGGTGCGGGCGCTGCTACCGCTGAATACCTCGCCGGTCACCTCAGTAATGATCACGTTCCTGTTGCTCGGATGCCTGGGCTGGGCGATGCCGGCGCGAATCATCCGCGCGGGAACCCGCACTCTGGTCGATTCCGATTACCTGGTCCAAGCGCGGGCCGGCGGCATCTCGCCGCTGCGTTTGCTCTGGCGGTATTTGCTGCCGAACCTTCGCCCTATTCTTCTGGCGCAATTCTGGGTGTCGATTCCGGTGTTCATTCTGAGCGAGGCGAATCTCGGATTACTGGGATTGGGCGTCTCCGAACCGCTGCCATCCTGGGGCGCCATGCTGCGCGAACTTGAGAATTACACCGCCGTTCTTCAGAATCCCTGGATGCTGGCGCCGGCGGGCTTGCTGGTAGCGGTGGTGTGTTGCCTGCAGCTTTTGCTCCGGACCGAGGACCGCATTCCATGTTGAGATACACTCTGGTCGTCCTGCTTGCAGTCGGAACAATCTTCGCCAGCGAGCTGCGCTTCGCGCTGCGCATAGAACCCAAGACTTTCAACCCTCTGCTAGTGGACGACGAGGCTTCCGAAACCATCCGCTATCTGACCGGAGGCGTTCTCATCCGCCTGAACCGCTACACACAGGAGCTGGAAGGCGAGCTTGCGTCCAAATGGAAAGTTTCCGAAAACGGCCGCCGCATCGATTTCCAACTGCGGCCCAATGTGCTTTTTTCCGAGGGAACGCCTTTCACCTGTGAAGACGTCACCTACACCATGCGGCAGTTGATGGACCCGGCCTTGCATTCGCCCACAGGCGACGCATTTCGTTCGTCCCCAGGAGCGGTGGAAGCCAGTTGCAACGGGGCGTACTCAGCGATGGTGCGCTTCCCCGGCCCGGTGGCCGCGCTGGCAGCACAATTCGATCAAGTCGCGATTTTGTCCGCCAGTTCGCCCAAGAAAGAATCCGCTGTCTTGGGCCCGTTCGCCGTGGGCGAATATAAGCCCGGCTCCTACGTACAGCTCCGCCGGAATCCGAACTACTGGAAGCGCGACGCCGAGGGCCGGCGCCTGCCCTATCTCGATTCCATGCGGCTCGACATCCAGCAGAATCGTGAACTCGAGCTGCTTCGCTTCCGCCGCGGAGAACTCGACATCGTGAACAAGCTGGATCCGGAGATGTATGACCGGCTGGCGTCGGAAACGCCGCACTCGGTGGTGGATGCCGGCCCGGCGCTCGACTGGGAAATCGTCTTTTTCAATCAAGTGGCGACTTCGCCGCTGCCCGATTACAAGCGGCGCTGGTTCCGTTCCGAAGAGTTCCGCGGGGCCATTTCCGAAGCCATTAATCGTGATGACATCGTGCGCGTGGTCTACCGGGGGCATGCCAAGGCAGCCGTCGGCCCGGTGTCGGTCTCGAATCACTTCTGGATCAACTCCGCTTTGAAACCGACTGTTTATTCAATGTCGGGGGCGCTGGAGCGTCTCGAACGGGATGGCTTCCATCGCACGGGCGACGCCTTGTTCGACCGCGAGGGTCACAAGGTGGAATTTTCCATGATCACGAATGCCGGCAACAAGAGCCACGAGCGTATGCTGGCTCTGATCCAGCAGGATCTCGCAAAACTGGGAGTGCAGCTCAACGTTGTTACCCTCGACTTCCCTTCCCTGATCGAGCGCATCAGCCGCAGCTTCAATTTCGAGTCAGTTCTGATGGCGTTTACAAATGTCGACCTCGATCCCAACGGCCAAATGAATATCTGGCTGAGTTCCGCGGCCAATCATCAATGGAATCCGAACCAGAAGGCTCCCGAGACACCTTGGGAGGGCGAGATCGACAGGCTGATGCAGGCGCAGACGGCGGCGCAAGATCCAGCCAAGCGCAAAGTGTTTTTCGACAAAGTGCAGCAGATCGCGCGTGACAAAACACCCGTGATATTCCTGGTCAACCCCAACGCGCTTTCGGCTTTGTCGCCCAACGTGAAGAACGTGACGCCGGCCACCTTGCGTCCGCAGATTTATTGGAACGCGGAGCGGCTGTCGGTGGGGAGCGGCGGTTTAGTCAGCCAGCGATGAGCCCACTTCTCCAAGCCCGATTCTCGGTCGATTATCCCAACAAGCCGGCGGTTCTGCGGGATGTCGAGTTGGAGATGGGCGAAGGCGAAATCCTGGGCCTGGTGGGCGAGAGCGGCTCCGGGAAGAGCACTATCGCGCTGGCGCTATTGCGTCTGCTGGATCATAAAGGCGGCGTGGTTTCGGGCGAGGTTCTGTTCGACGGGCGAGACCTGCTGCAACTGCGATCGGGCGAGATGCGCCACATTCGCGGGCTAGAGATCGCGCTGGTGCTGCAAAGTCCCATCGCGTCACTCAATCCAGCGCTACGGATCGGCGCTCAGATCGCGGAAACATGGCGCGCGCACAATCCCGAAGCCAAGCTGTGGAAGAAACGGGCGCTGGAGTTGTTCGACCTGGTGAGCCTCCCGGCCGAGGAAGGTTTTCTGGACCGTTATCCGCGGCAGCTCAGCGTCGGGCAGGCGCAGCGCGTGTTGATCGCGATGGCGATTCTGCACCGGCCGCGCTTGTTGATCGCCGATGAATCCACCAGCGCGCTGGATGCCATCACGCAATCGGAGATTCTGGCGCTGTTCCGGCGTCTGAACCGCGAGCTGAACATGGCCATGCTGTTCATCTCGCATGATCTGCTGTCGGTGGCATCGATCTGCCAGCGAATCGCTATTCTGCAGAACGGCCGGATTATCGAATGCGGATCGACCGAGCAGATGTTCCGCGAGCCTCGTACGGAGGACACCCGCGCGCTGTTGCAAGCAGTGCTTCGGAATTCAGTTGCGGCGGCGGAGTTGGTGGGAGAAGTTGAGACTCAGTAGGTTATTCGACGGAGAAAGCGAGAAGCACGTTCCCGGGCGTGCCACGCGCGCCGAAGATATATCCGGATCCCACATATAGCGTGCCGCCAGCGATCACCGGTCCGGCTTGACCCATGGAGCCGCCTTTGGCGGTGACGCCGTTCACGGTCTTGAACTCCTCCAGCATATTGAACTGCCAAACACGTTCGCCGTTGCTGGTTTGAAAAGCGCGCAGCAGCCCGTCGTAGCCGCCGCCAAAGACGACGCCTGGGATCACGGTCAAGGCCGCGCCGATTCCCAGCCTCGGTCCGGCAGCCTTGATGGGCGCGAGCCATTTCTTTTCGCCAGTGGCCAAGTCGACCGCAGCCACGCCCGCGCTGCTCACTCCGAAATAGGCATAATGATCGTCCGCCGCACCGCCGAACGTAATCTCACCGAGGGCCAGCTTCTCGGGCAGTTGCACCTTCCACACCACCGCTCCATTGCGATCCGGATCATGCGCCCAGACGATGCCGCTTTTCTGCCCGGCGATGAGGACCCGATGTCCATTGGCCAGCGTTCGGAGGATCGGTGAAGCGCCGAAGTCATAATCGGGCCCGATGTCTTCGGGACAATTTTCGGTATTGCCGAAGACGCCGCCGCAGACCAGCCACGCGTCTTTGGGAGTGTCTTGCGCCACCCAGCGAACCTTGCCGGTATCGAGATCGAGGGCCAGGACGGCGTCGGTGCGGTCCTGCGCAGGCTGCGTGTAGCTATTGCCCGTTCCAACATAGAGCGCGCGCAGCTTGGGATCGATGGTCGGCGTGTTCCAGACGGCGCCTCCGGATGGAGTCCAGAGTTGGGTACCCGCGGAATTCTTCTTGACCGGTTTAGGCGGGTCGGGGATCACGTAGGTTTTCCAAAGCTGCCGGCCCGTGTTGGCATCCAGCGCGAGCACGCTACCGCGGAACGTGCAGCAGGGATAGTTCAGGCTTACGCCCGTCAGTTCCTCGCGCGACGCGACAGGCACGTAGAGGCGTCCCTCAAATAGCGCGGGCGCGCCGGTGATTCCGGCCAGGGCGTGGTCGTCGACTTTGGTTTTCCAGAGCAGCCGCCCTGTAGCGGCGTCGAGACCGTAGACATTGGCCCGCACGTCGCCGAAGTAGACCGCGAACCGGGGAGAAGCCTGCCCCTTCACTTCGCCGATGCTGATGGCGTTGCGAACACCCGACCGTGCTTGAAACGACCAGTAGACACAACCGGTGGCAGCGTCGAGCGAATAAACATAGCCGTTGTTAAGGCCGACGAAAACACGCCCCACAGCCACCGCCGGCTGACCGTGCACCGCCGTCGCGCCGGGAAAACCGAAGGCCCATTTCAGCTTTAATCGAGGCACTTGATCGGCGGCGAGGCCGGCTGCTTTGGCGGGCTGAAAGCGGCCGTTGGTGCTGTCTACGCCCCATCCGTTCCAGGCCGGCGTGGCCGCCAAGCTGGTGATGGGAGGATTCGCCGCGCACACGTTCGGCATTGCGCTGGCGTCGCCGGCATTGGAGCCCATGAAATTGCGCCCGCTCAAATACTCGCCGATGGAGCGCCGGTCGGCGTCCGAGAGCTGCCGCGCCGGGGCGTGCGCATCACCTTTGTTGAGCGCGTCGTAGATCGCTTCCGGAGTCATCTGCCGGAGCGCGGTGGCATCGGGCGTTCCCTTACCGAGGGTCTCGGAATGACACGATGTGCAGCTTTGATCGAAGAGGCGAGCCGTTTGGGGGGATTGGGCGGTGGCGGAGACCAAGGACAACCAGAGCGCACCTGAAACTTTCATCATCAGTATCTCTCCAGTATTGTGAATTTACCGCTCGTCGGCTTCGGTCGCCTCCACCAAGCGGTCTACGGCCATCGTATAGATCGCCATCTTGCCGTCGCGGTCGCTCTGAAAAAAGATGCGCTGGCTATTGGGGGAAAAGATCGGCGCGGCCATGCGCGGATCGCTAGCGCGGTGTTCGCACAACGTCAGCTCCCGCTTGACGGAGCGGACCAGCAGGAGCACATAGGGGGAAGCCTTGCTGCCGCTGGCGCCGATGAACACGCTGGAATCGCCGTTGCGGTTGAAGGCGACAAACTGGGTCGTGTTGGAGAGGAACTTGTCCTCATTCGTATCGGGCGTACACTCGCGGATGTTATTCAACTGTTTCGTGGTCGGCGGGAAATTCAAATACAGGACTGTTCGGCCGTCAGCCGACCACAACGCCGGACCCAGGCCGCCCGCCGTCAGCCGCAGCTTTCGATTTTGTGCTCCGTCGAAATTCACCAGCCACAGCTCATCCGACCCGCGCCGGTATAACATGCCCGCGCGCTTGGGTCGGGGCATGGGATCGGAAATCGGATCGCTCGCCTCAGCCAGCGTGGTGGCGGTCCCGGTGCGCATCGCGATCAGCCGCAGCCGGCTGCTGCCGGGTTTTTGCTCGACGAGAGCGGCGTACAGTCCATCCTCAGACAGGCTGAAGCCGCGACCGGCCTCGAACTCCTCGTCTATCCGATAGACCTCCCGCGTGCGCAGGCTGCTGAGATTCGCGAAAAACAGAGAACGGCCGTCCAGGTAGCAGAGGCTATGCTCGTCTGCCAGTGCCAGCGAATCACTTACCAGACCGCTCGATTCGGTGAGCGACCGTGATTGGCCGCTCTTCAAATCCATCCGATAGGCCTGCATGCTTCCCGAACGGTCGCTGGAGTAAATCAGAAAACTGCCATTCCGCGGGAACGCCCGGCCATAGTAGGCCGGAAGCCGGCTCTCGTGTGCCGGATCGGTCAACCGAAATACGTCGAACTCTGTGGCGGCATCCTTGTAGCGCTTGATCTCGGAAGGAAAAAGCTGGCTCTTCTCAGCGAGACCAAAGGGCGCGCTCGCGAGAGACCACAAGAATGCCCGGCGCCTCAAAGCCAAAGCGGCTACCGATGGCTGGTCTGATAATGTTCTTTCAGCAGGTCCAAACCGAAATCGCCGTCAAAATCGCGCCACACGGAATGGATGTGATTGGCATGATCCTGTGTGTCATCGAACTCCACCAGAAACGTCGGAGACTGGATGCGATAATAGTGCCCCTGACCGCGCTCCTCGCCGCCTGCCCAGGCGAAAAACAGGTTGCTGCCGGCCTTCTTGATCTGGTCTTCGCGCGACTGCGCAACCTGCTCCGGCATGTTATTGCAGTATTCCTCGAGCAAGGTCTGGAGCGTCTCGCGCTGCTGAGCGGTCAGCTTGGAAACCGAAATTCCGCTGGGCTGGCCGGTGAGAGCTGCCTTGCGCGATGCTTCCGTCAGAATGTCCTTGGGCGCTTCCTTGGCGACGATGGCCGTCTTCTGCTGCTCGGGCGTCAAGGATTGGACCAAGGTACGGGCCAGGTCATCTTCGCGGGCGAGAATCCGCACGCCTTTGCGCGGGCCTTCCTTCACCTCTTCCGGATTCGAGCCGAAGAAGCTGGGCGCACCCTGCACCTTGCCGTTCACGACCGTGAAGTTTTGCGAAACGTGATGCCCCTCGATGCGATAACCCCAACTGCCTGTCTCCGACGGGTCTCCGAAGACGGTGAAGAAATAACCTTCCGGATCGCGCTGCGGTCCTTTGCCGTTCTCCATAAGCTTCAAAACCTGATCCAGGCTCATGATGGTGGAAGCCTTGATATAGCCTCGCTGGCTGAGCCCGGCGGCCAGCAGCGCGTGGGCGAGCTGCTTCTGTTCGGCCGTCATGTCGCGCAACGGAAGACCCTTGCGCGGTTTCGGGATGTAATGCCAGTCGAACCGCTCGTCATCCTGGAACTGGAAAGTTGCCTGCGCGCGCTGATCCGCGTTGAGCGACGCCAGAAAAGCCTTGGCCGCGTCCGACATGACAGACGCGGAGTGGATGCGAGTATAAGCGGAAGTGAGGAGAACGATCCCAACTCCGATGGCGGCAAGCCGTAACCCAATATTCTTCACAGTGAGTCTCCTTTGCGAAGCCACGTTCGGCCGGAGGGTTCCGGCGTACTAACTAGCTTATCTCATGCGAAGGCGTCCTTGGCTTCCATAGCATCCAACAAATCGCCCACGGTTTCGGCTTCGAGCAGCGCCATATCCGGCTCCAGCCCGAACTCGCTGGTAATGGTGGTCAGAATCTGCACATCGGCGATGGAGGACCAACCCGCCACCGTCTCGCGGCTGTCGGATTCCTGTAACGAACCACGCGGCATTTGCAGAATCTCTTCCAGGGCAGCCTTGAATCCGGATCGTGTCATATGTCTTTTCGAACGGGGTGAGCGGCTCGTTCCAGGTATTCCACCAGCAGCTTTTCGGGAGTCACCACCCAGGCGATTCTGCGGCCACCGAATGCCTGGGCAGGCAGCGGCACTCGGACCAGGGTTGCTCCGGCGGCTTGGCTGTGCTTGATCTGCGCTTGCAGGTCGTCCACTTCGTAACACACGTGGTGCAACCCGCCACCCGCTTCGGCAAACTTGCGGACGGGCGATCGCGGGCCCACCGGCTCCACCAATTCGATGGTCGATTCGGTGGGGAGATTAGCCGGCAGAAAGGTCACTTTCACAAATTGCAGCGGATCGTGAATCACTTGGCCGTCCCAAGGGATGCACAAAGACTTAGCAAATTGCGGGGCGCTGCCGGAAATGGATGCCACGACATAGCCGACATGATGCAAGCGCGCTTCGGCCACGCTCAGTCCGCCCCCGCCATCACTGCTGGAGCGCTCACATTGCGAATGTGTTGCGCGGTTGGCGCCAGGCTCTCGGGAACGGCGATTACGTACCGAACTTCCTCGGGAGTCTCACTGGCTTTGGAGAAGCCGAGCTTGGGGTAAAGGTCTTCCACCAGACTGTTCTTGCCGGTGGGGCGGTAAATGCCCGTGACCTTGCGCACCCCCAACGCCGCCGCTGCTTCGAGCATGCGGTCGAACATAAAACGCTCCATCTGCCGGCCGAGCACGCGGCAGCTCATGAGCCAGGTGTCTATTTCCCACTGATCGGGCTCCGGCCCCGTGGCGATGCAAAACAGCACGCCGATCAGGCCGTATGCGCCAACCCGATCGGATAGGTGGAACGCTCCCGTCCACGACCGGGGACGCTGGGCGAGTTGCCGGACCTGCGCCTCGGTATAGCGGCGCGTTGTCACATTAAACTGATTCGTTTTGTTGACGAGCTGCGTCACGCGCGCCAGGTTGGCGTCGGACACTGGGACCATCGAGGCCTCCAGTTGCATTTGTACCAAGAATTCATCCAGCGACTGCGAAGTGGAACGCAGCATCTCGCGCTGGGCTTCGCTGCGATATTGCTCGGCGCGCGCCAGATCCTCCTTGGAAAGGGAAAGGGTGAAGAAATACATGGCGCGGTCCAGATCGCGGACCCAATTCATCACCGACGATCCTACTTCCGGCACCGTCACTTGCGGAAGCTGCGAGCGCACCCACTCGCGCTCCATGGGGTTATCATCCAGGAACACAAAACTCTCCAGACCGAGCGCCAGCTTCTCGGCGATCTCGCGCAGGTTTTGAGCCTTATCGTTCCAGTTGGCTTGAAAGGCGGCGAAGTCTTCCAGGCGCAGCAGCATGTGTTCGTGCTTTTCGAACGGCAACCGCGCATCGTCGGGATTGTTCTTGGAGCACACGGCAAGCAAAATGCCACGCGATCTCAAGTCACGCATGTATTCCTGCAGCCGCTGGTGAGCCTCGCCGGCCGCGGAGCCAGGACCGATTTGAATCCCCTCTAGCCCGTCTTCTCCGATAATTCCCTTCCACAGCGTGTTATCCAGATCCACTACCAAAACCTTGCGCGTCAACCCCAGCACCGCGCGCAGGTGCGCCAGCTGCGCTTCGGCCAGGGCCGGAAGGGTGTCGGTTCCCGGGTGTTGTTTGAAACTGTGCCACAGCGTCGAGTCCTCCCAGCGATCCAAGCCCGTCTGGCGCTGGATAGCCGGAGTATCCAGGATCGACACGTGTGAAGGCGCCTCGCGTTGCATCGCCAGGTTGATCGCTTGGATCATGCGCGATCGCCCGCCGGCCAACGAGCCCGCCAGATAACCATAGGCCTCCGCCGCCGGAAAATCGTAGGCATGCTGGACCACGTGGAAGCCAAACCGATCCGAGAGGCGTTGCCACAGCAGCTTGTTCTCCTCCACCGCGCGCTCGACGGCAGCATCTTCATCGCTGGTCATGGGCGGGAGGTTCAAATCGCGCCAGTGCGTCACCAGCAACACCAGGTCGGGCCGGAACTTCGCGAGGCCGCTGTCGGGATCGAGGACCTCTTGCTGCACGACGCCATAAAGTCCCTGATAAAACGCGGCGTGGATGCGGTCTCGCAAGCAAAGAGCTTTGAGCACCGGGATCAGGAGGCTGGTGGTGCTGGTGCCCAAGACGGCGATACGCGCTTTTCTCAGCGGCCAGCCGGATTCGGGCCACTCGGATTCGGCCCGTCCGGATTCTCCAGTGATCTCCTCGACCAGCTTTTCCGCCCTCGGGAAGAACGCGTAGCGTACCGGCTGCGCGAGGGCCAACTGGATCTGGCGGGCTGCATCCGTTTTGCGAGCGTTCGTGGCTAATGCGCGCGCGTACGCCAGCCGGTGGAAAGGGTCGGGGGTCGCGCCGAGGGAGAGAAAGTGCTCCCAATAGCCGCACGCTTTGGGGTCACCGGCATGTTCTGAAAGCAGGGCGCAGAGGTAAGCGCTGTTGACGTTTTGGGACTGCTTCCGCGCCCAGTCCAGCGCCGCGCCGGCGCTTTTCTGCAGAGCCGCTGCCAGCACTTCCACAGTGGTGGCGTCAAAACGCGACCCCAGAATTTCCAACGCGCCGGCCGCGACGGCCAGCTTTCCGCTCAAATCGCTTTGGCTGCGGAGTTGATACGATAAAACGCTTTCAAGCGGCCCCTTCATTATCTGAATTCAGTTTACTGGATCGCGCCAAAGCATTATTGCGGTCGGGACACTGCCCCCACTAGCTTTCCAGTTCCGGATGCCGGCGAGCCCAATCGATCGCGGCACGCCGCGGCCAGAGCGCCACCGCCAACTGATACTGGAGACGTCCGCTCTCAAACTGCTGCTTGCGATCGGCGTTGTGCTCCATAAAGCCGGCGTCGGCAGGCGCCGGTCCAGCGGTCACAATGATCCCGCCCTCCTTCAGGTACGGACGATTCAGCCACTCCAAGTGGGGATTCTCAGAGACGGCGGCGGGATCGTGAAACCAAGCCGAGGCCAGGATCGCCTTGATGGAAGGCTGTAGTTCGAGCGAACGCGCCATGCGGTAGTAGGCCCTTAGCACTTCTTTTTCGAGCAGCAGCCCGCGATTCTTCGGCCGGCGCGCTACGTGCATGAAGAACATCGGACGGAAGCCACCGGTTCGCGCCGCCAGGAACCAAGCCAGGCGTGGTAAGTCCAGTTTGCTCACTTTGAAGAGCCACGAACGAGGGAAACCGGAGACTTCCCAATCCATGGGGCCGGCTGGAAAGCGGCGCAAGGAGATTGTCTTGCAAGCTGTCACGAACAGATAGCTTCCGGTTTCGAGCGAAGTTCCCCGGGAAGGCCCTGTATAGAAGCGGTATTCGTCACCGAGCAGCTTTCTGACGGACTCATGGATCGGCAGGGTCGCTATGCGCGGCTCGAATTCGGCCGCGGCAGACCGGAGCAGCGCTCGTTCGAAGGCGTCTCCTTCCACGCCGATCCCGGCCCGGCGCGCCTCATCTTTCAACGCCGCCACCGCCGCCTGGCTCTCGGGATTCTCGGTCACTTCAGATACCAGCCGCGCACAAGGAGCAGCGGACCTCGTCAGGAACTCGAAGACCTCTGGCTTTGCTAGCATTAAACCCTTGAGAACATCTTAGCGACCTTGATGACTCTTCCTGTATTTGTGATCACGCCGGAATGCTGCGCTCCCTAAAAATCCTGTTCTTGCGGATGGCGAATGCGATGGGCGTGTCGTCATTGCTGATGAACACGTCCTGGCGCAGGAACCGATTGCTGATACTGTGTTACCACGGCATTTCGACGGACGACGAGCACCTTTGGAACCCGGACCTTTACATGCCGCCGGATCTGTTCCGGAAACGTTTGCTGGCTCTTCAAGAACGACGCTGCAACGTTTTGCCACTGGGTGAGGCGCTGGCACGGCTGTATGCGGGAACGCTTCCCGCGCGCGCGGTGACCATCACTTTTGACGACGGCATGCACGATTTCCATCAGGCCGCCTATCCGCTGCTCCGCGAATTCGGCTATCCGGTGACGGTCTACCTGACGACCTATTACTCGGAATTCAACCGGCCGGTCTTCGATGTCATGTGTTCTTATTTGCTGTGGAAAGGCCGCGGGGGCCGGTTGGAATGGCCGGAGGTAGCCGGCGGAGCGATCACATTAGATGACGCCGGACGCAACGCAGCGGATCGTCGCATCAAGGCCTTCGCACGCCGGCAGAATCTCTCGGGCCGCCAAAAGGACGAGCTGCTAGCGACGCTGGCGGCGAAGTTAGCGATCGATTATGAAGCTCTCTGCGCCAAGCGGATTTTGCATGTCATGACCCCGGCCGAGACCGCCGAAATGGCCCGCGAAGGGGTGGTGATAGAGCTGCACACCCATCGGCACCGGGTCTCCATAGACCGCGAGAAATTCCGGCGAGAGATTACAGATAATCGGACGCGCATCGCGGCGGTGTCTTCGGGGGAAACTAGGCACTTCTGTTATCCAGGGGGATTTCATCTGCCCGAATTTGCTGGCTGGCTACGCGATCTCAATATTACTTCCGCGACCACCTGCCAGCCGGGCATCGCTTCGCGTGGAAGCGATCCGTTGCTGTTATCCCGATTGGTAGACACCTCCGGGCTGACGCAGCTCGAGTTTTACTCCTGGCTTAGCGGGCTGGCTTCCTTGCTACCGCATCGCCCGCACGTGATGTCGGAAGGGCAGTTGATGGAAGAACCGATCGATGCCGGTAACACTCCCAAGTGAGCGTCAGTTACGACGTGATTGCACGATAACGCGCGAATAACATCTGCCACGATGTTATACTTGCCTCCTTGACCGAGTGGACACCACAAACTTAATCCGAGTTGTCAGCGTACGAATCGCCACCGCCACCGTGGTCGCTTTTTTCCTGGTAGGCTGTTTGACCACGGTGATAGACCAGTCGTACGGTCTTTTCTCCCTCACCGACATTGGCAATGGCGACAGCTACATTCTTTACGACATCCTGCATTTTCAGAAAAGCGGTGTGGTCTACCGCGATCTTTCGGCGCCACCATATTTGCCGGCTCAGTACAGCCCGCTGCTCTACATTTCGTATTCAATTCCTGGCAGGATAGCCAGCTTCTCGAATGTATTTTTCGGTCCACGCCTCTTGGCCCTGTCCGCATTCTTGCTCTGCGTCTCCATCGTGATGTCGATCTCACGCTCGCTCATTCCGGCGCGGTCCGCGTGGTCATGGGCGCTCCTGTTGGCCGGCTCCATCGGCGTCATGCGCGACTGGGTTCTCCAGCTTCGTGGGGACTTTCCCGGCATTTTCTTCGACCTGCTTGCCATCCGCCTGTTGTTCGGACAGTCCCAGTGGGCGGTAGTTCTGGCTGGGCTCTGTGCTGGGTTCGCAACGCAGTTCAAGATCACCTACGTTGCCGCGTTGGTGGCCGGTTCCCTTTGGCTGATATTTCGCAGGCGGTGGCAGGACTTCGGCCGGTTTGCAGCGGCGGGCATCTTGAGTTCCCTTGGAATCTATCTGCTTCTTTGGGCGCGCGAGCACCGTATGCTTCAGCAGATGATGGCCTTAAGTCCAGGAATTGCGGATTTTCCGGGACTATTGGCGCTGATGTATCACGTGCTACGCGAACCGGTTGTTTTGTTGGCGGCGCTAGCGATCTCTCCCACCGCTTGGCGGGCTGATTCGCGTTGGGGCCTGTTGACTCTTTTCGGTCTGGTGTCATTCTCAATAGCGGCACTCACGGATATCCAGGTTGGCGGCAACGTCAACTATTTTTACGAAGCGCTGTTCGCTACAGTTCCGGCGGCAGTGCTAGGCGTGCGGCAACTGACGTTCTGGGCAGTACAGAGGGTGGGCGTGGCGCTGTTCGTGACAGTGCTATTTGCTTTTTACTTTTTCCTGCCTTCGGCGAAAATTCTCTATACGCACATGTATTCGGAGAGTGAAGCCGCCAGGATTAGATCCAAGAACCAGCAGATTCAGAAAGTCGAAGATGCCTTGCGCGGACGGCACATCTTTTCAACCGTTCCTCGAGTGGCTTTACTGGACGCCGAGCCCGCTTTGATGGAGCCATATCTGCTCACCTACCTGGAGCGCCTGGGGAAGTTCGATCCAGCACCGATCCTGCGAAGGATCCGCGACGGCGAGTTCGATGTTGTCATCACTTCTTCACAGCCTGAATCGTGGCGAGGCATAGTTCACATCCCGCCCAATCTACGCGATGCGATTATGGCGTCCTATCGAGCACATTGCGTCTATTCCAATTATCTGCTGTACGTCCCTAGCCGGCGGCAAGAGAACAACACACTGGAATCGGATCTGGCTCGAATCGGCTGTGTGCCAGTCGTATGCGACCGGCCGGCCGAGTGCCCAGCCTGGTAGGGACGAAGACCTGCCCAAGTGGCAGGATATGTGATCAGACGCTGCTAACGGCCGGATGCGCGCCAGCCGAGGCAGAGCCCGATAATCATGCGGATTCCAACCCGCAGAGCTCGAAGGTTATTCACGTTGCCGCCTTTGCTTACGCCTACCCTGCGATGAAAGGTTATGGGACACTCCACGACTCTTTCACCAGTGGCTACCGCTATATCCAGGAAATGAGCGTTGAACTCCAGGTTCACTGCAGGATTGAGGCTGGGCAGCAGCCGTTTCAGGCTGCTCCGCCGCATGAGCTTGTAGGTAGTGCCTACATCCGTGAAAGTGCCACGCCCGAGATGTTTTGCTTCAAGCAATTTTCCGACGAAGAAATTACCGTAGTACATAAACGTCGAAAGTTGCGTGCTGTATTCGCGTAACTGCTCCACGATGCGTGTTCCATTGACAATATCGGCATGGTCAATAAAGGCCAAGAGCTTTTCCAGGTCGTTCGCACGAAAGGTCATATCGCCTTCGCAGAGGACTATCAGGTCCGGAGTCTCCTCCGCCAGGGCTTCTAGCAGGCAGCGATAAACGCAGCGTCCGTAACCTGGTTCCGTTTCCGTAACCACGACTGCGCCCGCGCGTTGTGCAGTTTCGACCGTATTATCGTGACTGTTGTTGTCAACGACGATGACGCGCCGAACCAATGGGTGATTTCGAAAATCGGCGACTGCTTCGGCGATGGCCAGCTCGTCGTTGTAGGCGGTAAGAGCGACTACGACATGCCGGTCGGCGAGAGGCTCCAGGTTCTCACGCCGCGAGCGCTTGCGTTTGCGTGGAAGCAGGAACACGAGGTCGGCCGCCACTAACAGAACGCCGAGCGTCGTCGGAACCCCACTGTACCAAATAATGGCTTGATTCCAGGTGCGGTATGGTTCTCCAAGATGGAAGGTCAAACGAACGATGGAAAACACAATACCAAGAAAATAGATGATCAGACCCGTTACGCCCAACAGCGTTCCGAAAAAGAAAAGGGGAATATTCTTTTCGCGCGTTGGAGCGTTCTCGATGGAAACACGACCCTCGTCTTCGGTGGCCTTGGGGGAACAACTAGAGATGTCGTCCAGTAAGACCACGCGCTCGCCGTTCGGTCTAAGGCGCTAAGCTGCAAACGGGCTCAGAAGGGTAAGTCCTGTTGCGCGCGCGTCGTCAGGGTGGCCGCCGATTTGGCCAGATACTTATATGGATTCACTGGAATGCCGCCCATCCTCACTTCATAATGCAGGTGCGGCGACGTGACCCGGCCACTCGCGCCCGAACGACCAATGACGTCGCCCCGGCGGATCTCTTCTCCCGGGACCACTTCAAAGCGCGACAGGTGCCCGTAGTAGGTCTGCAGCCCGTTCCCGTGGTCGATCACAACCAGTCTTCCGTACCCGCCCATCCACTCGGCATGGACTACGATTCCGTCGGCCGCGGCCCGCACGATGGTGCCCATGGGCGCGGAGAGATCGATGCCGGTGTGGATCGCTTCTTCACCGGAAAACGGATCGGTCCGATCGCCGAACAAGCTCATCACCCGGCCTTCCACGGGCCACAAGCTGGGACGAACGTGGGTTTGCCATTGTTTGGCGTAGTTATGGTAGAGCTTCGACATCGAAGCCGACTGTAGGAAGTTGTACTCCTCGAGGGATTCATGGAACGTCGGTGCGAGCGTCTGCCCGTTGGCTATGTCGGTGGAGGTCTCCGGCGTGCGCTTGAGACCGTAGGCTACCGAAACCTCGCCGGCAAACGCCTCCAGGGTGGCAAGCTGCTCGTTCTTCTGATTGGTGACGCTCTGGAGTTCCTGGTACTTGGCACGGAGGGAATCGACTTCCTGGCGTAGCGTATTGTAATGCGCTACTTTCATGGTCATCCGTAAATAGCTGGACAGAAAGCCGAATACGAACAGACAGCCCAGCAAGGCGAAGACAAAGGCGGCGTAGACGGCCTTATGAGGAACGTGGATGCGGCGCAGCCTGCCATGGAGGGAGTGCGCTAAAACAACCACAAAGTAAGGCTGGTGTGGCATGGATCTCCTGAGAGTAAATCGGCACGACCCAAAGAAAACTTGCCAGACGCGGTAGGCCGTAGGCCGGAGAAGTACCAAAAAACTACGCGAACGCTAAGAATACTTCATGTGACGGATGAGTGTCAAGGATTGGTACCGTAAGATCTATTACTTTTACTAGGGTGAAGCCCCTAGTCTCGGCTCAGTGTAAACTTTTCTTCATGGTGTTCACCAAGCGTCTGCGCGAGGGAGTTCGTCGCGGAGAGATCACTTGCAGCGTTCGAATATGGATGCGTCCCCAGGTTAAAGTGGGCAACCGGTACCGCATGGAGGAAGGTGAAATCGAGGTAGATTCGATCACGCCGATCGGTTTTCCGGATATCACTCCGGAGTTGGCGCGAGAGTCGGGTTTCCTGGGTCTCATCGATCTGCTCAAGGTCGCCAAGCATGGGAGAGGCGACAATATCTATCTGGTTCGGTTCCACTACGTGCCTCCAAGCGCCAAGCGGTCGCTGAAAGAGTCTATCGCAGGTCGGAGACTTGCGCCACGTGCTCTTAGTCCACGGGATTCGTCGCGAAAACAGAAAGCTCCGGAGTGAAGCCCCGGTCGTTCATTTCGAGAACCGCCTTGATCGATGTGGGCGATGTCTTCGCTTTGCAGCTTGCTGGGGTTGTCGGCTTGCGGAAACCCGGCCCGGCGCGCGAAGTCGGTGATGACCTCGCTCGGATTGATCAGGAAGACGCGCACGTTATACTTGCGGAGTTCGGCGCGCCAGCACTCGGTCATCCCGCGCAGGGCGAACTTGCTGGCGTAGTAGGCCGTGCCTTTGGGCGCGCCACGCAAGGAGGCGGTGGAGGAAATGTTGATCAGGTTGCCTCGCTTGCGCTCCTTGAAGAGCTTGGCAGCTTCGCGCGACATGAGCATGACGCCGGTCACGTTGGTGGCAAAGACGGCGTCGAAACTGGCGCGGTCCATGTCGATCAGCTCCTTGAGCACGCCGATGCCGGCATTGTTAATCAGGACGTCGAGGTCGCCGAGCTTCTCCTTGACCTCCCGAAAAGTCCGTACGACGTCGGCCTCGTTCGCGACGTCCGCCTGTATGCCCACGACGCCCAGCGAGCGGGCGGCTTCAGCCAACCGTGCAGGGTCGCGGCCGGTGATTGCGACGCGCGCGCCCGCCTGTGTAAGTACTTGCGCTGCGGCGCGGCCGATGCCGCTTGAGCCGCCGGTAATCAGAACTACTGCGTTCTTGAGATCCATGTGTCTATAGTAGGCGTGCCGCGACGCGGCTTACAATCGTTGCGTGGATGGATCGCGGCAGACTTTTGCCGATCGAAGGGTGTTCCTGGCACTTGGCGCCGGTGGAGTTTGGCTTTACGCGCGGAGGAATCCGGAGCCCTTAAGGCGCATTGTGATCAGCGTCAATGTCATGTTAGACCGAGGGGCGCATTCCGGAAAGGGCTTAGCGCCAGCCGAAGTTTCTTTGTTCAGGGCCTATCAGGAAAAAGCCGCCCGCGAATATGCAACCAGCGGCATCTTTTTCGATATTCACGAGATGGAGGGCGCCTATCTGCGGCAGCAAGGATACTCGGATATCCCCGAGAAGTTTCTCGCGCCTGGAATGATCAACCTGTTCGTGACTGATTCGCTTGGCTACGACATCGATCGGGACCGTACGGGCGGCTCTTCGATGGGGCCACGGCCGCGCGGCGCGAGGTTTGCCGGTAACCCGTTCTACAAGATCTTCCTGGGGTTGAAGGATGCTCGTGAAACAACACTTCCCCATGAGTACGCCCATCATTTCACCCTGGACACGCGGCGCAACGCGAGCATAGCGTCTAACCTTTGGGCAGATCTTCGGAATGATTACTGGCTTTGGCGCCAGCGACACGGAGTTCCGATTTGGGAGTTCCGAGCGTGCGGCAATTCGGAATGGGCGAGGTTCGAGAATTAGCAGCACAAGACCGGCTTCTGAATTATTCGTGCCGTAGCGCGATTAAAGGGTCGGCGTGGGCGGCACGAACAGCAGGAGGGAGAGAGGCTGCGAGAGCGGCGAGCAGAACGCTCGCAATCGGGGCCGCTAAGCTCCAGAAGTCCGTCGGTCTGACTCCGAATAACTGGGATGCCAGATAACGGGCCAACATGATGCCGGCCATGATCCCCAGCGCGATGCCAGCCGCGACGGAGATCGAGGCACCGGAGACGATCAGGCGTACAACGGAAGCGCGGTCCGCACCGAGCGCGATGCGGATTCCGATTTCGCGCGTGCGGCGAACGGCAGCGTAGTTGATCACGCCGTAGAGTCCGACCGCGGCGAGCAGGACTGCGACAGCCGAGAAAAATCCGGCGAGGAGGGCGAGAAGGCGTTCGCTGAGAAGCGTGTTATCGATTTGGGACTCGAGAAGTATGCTGTTGCGAACCGTCACCGTTGGAGCGACGGATTCGATTTCCTTGCGAAGCGATTCCAGGGCCGCGGCGGAGATCGAACGGGCACGAATATTCAGGGTCGCGCGCGCTACATCCCGGAGCGCGGTGTAGATGGTGGGCCGGTCGGGCTCGCGAAGGCGGTTGTAGTGAACCGTTCCGGCGATACCGACGATTTGATGGCGGACCGGGTTGGGATCGTCGCCGATGGTATCGAAGATTTCGCCGAGGGGATTTTTTCCAGGAAGAAACGCTTCCACGAATGCCTGATTCACAATCACGGACGCGGAACCGCGCGCTATTTCCTCAGGAAGAAAGTCGCGGCCGGCGATCCAGCGGATCTGCATGGCGTTGAAGAAGCCGTCTGACACGGGAATCTGAAACGGGCGGACGAGTTCGTTGGCGCGGCCGGCGAAACGGACGAAGGGCGTCATGATCCAGACCATGTCGCCGCCCATGGGCCGCTGGGCGGTGAGGCTCGCGGCGAGGACGTCCGGGAGGCCGCGGGTGTGTTCGACCAGTCTCCCGCCGGGATCGGGTTGGCGATTGAACTGATCGCGTGGAGCGAGGTCGAACAGAACGACGTTGTCGCGAGTGAATCCGGGATCGACGGCGATCAGTTTACGGAATGAGAGCAGAAGCAGTCCGGAAAGGAACAGGACCGCAACGCTGAAGCCGATCTGCGCGGCCAGCATCCACCGCAACGATCCGATGCGTGCGGAGTGCTGCATTGCGCGATCCTTGAGAACCGCTTCGGGTCGCGTGGATGATGCGCGCAGCGCGGGGACAAGACCGAACAGGATGGTACTGAGCACGCTCAATGCGGCGGCGAAGGCCAGGGAACGCGAATCGGGCGCGACATCGAGGAAGGCGGGAAGCTCGGAGGGTCCCAACCGCGCGACAATCGCCGGCGCGGCGAGTGCGGCAAAAATCACAGCGAGGACCGTGGCGATGACTGCGAGTTGTCCGCTTTCGATGAGCATTTGTTGAATCAGGCGCGGGCGTGTGGCACCGAGCGACGTTCGGAGGGCCATTTCGGCTTCGCGTGCGGAGGCGCGGGCGAGCATGAGATTGGCGACATTGGAGCAGGCGAGCAAGAGCAGGAGCGCGCAGATGAGCGCGAGGATCTCGAACGGCCTGCGGAACTGCGCGCGAAACAGTGAATCGCGTCCACTGCCTCTGTAGCCATCGCGGATGACGAGCGGCTGATCGGCGAACTGCCGGAGTTGGTCGCCGTGGAGGTTTCGTGGAGGATTGATATGCAGACGCTCACGTAGCGCGTTGGTGAAGACGGCCTGGAGGGGCTCGCGAAGTTGGGATTTCTGGAGGCCTGTATGGACGCGCCCCCAGATGGCGGCGAGTTCGACGTCCTCAGCCAGAAGGCGAGGGTCGGCGGCTTGAGTCAGAGGAACCCAGATATCGGTGAGATAGCCAGGCTGGAGGCCTGCAAACGATTGGCGAGGTGACGCCAATGATCTCGAAAGTGTCCTTGAGGAGCGTGATCTTACGGCCGAGGACGGCGGGGCTGCCGCCGAAGCGCCGTTTCCAGAAAGGATAACTGATCACGGCCACCAGGTGACCATTGGCAGATGAGTCGTCGTCGGGTTGTATGAGGCGGCCTAACGCCGGTTTGACACCGACGATTTCGAAGCCGCGGCCGTCCATATACCCGGTGCGAACATTTTCGGATAATCCGGCGGCGCCGTCGAAAAGCGCGGGCTGAAGGCCGCCGTTGTAGCTCGTCATGAAAAGATCCGCGGAGTCGCGGACCACGTCGCGGAGCAGCTTGAATTGGGGGTAGCTGAACTGGTCGAATTCACGCGGCTGGTTGTTAGGGCTCATGAACGGCGGGAAGACGCGCGCCAGATCAAAGAGTTGATGCGGAGCACGAACCGGGAGCGGACGAAGTATCAGCGCATCGATGAGGGAAAACGCGGCGGTGCAAGCTCCGAGGGCTAGCACCAGCGAAGCGAGGGCGGCGAAGGTCGCGGCGCGGTATTTCGAGAGCATGCGCAGGCCGAAGCGGAAATCGCGGAACAGCGATTCGATCCAGGGGGCCGACTTGATCTCGTGACTCGATTCGCGGGTCGCGAGTTGGTTGCCGAACTGGCGTCGCGCAATCCGTTCAGCTTGGTCGCGCGGCATTCCGGAGTTAATGAAATCGGCGATCCGCTGATCGAGGTGGAATTGCAATTCTTCGTCGAGATCGGCGGCAGTTTTCCCGGGCCGGAAGGCATTGGCGAGTCGCGTGATCCAAGACATAGGGCTAGGCTTTTTTCAATACCTGGGTTATGGCAGCGGTAATAGACGTCCAGCGGCGTTCTTCCGCTTGCAGTTGTTTGCGGCCGATCGCCGTGACTTCGTAGACGCGAGCGCGACGATTGTTTTCGGTAGTCTGCCAGCGCGCGCGGACCCAACCGCTCTCTTCCATGCGGTGCAGCGCGGGATATAGCGAACCTTCCTCGACGCGCAGCAGATCGGAGACGGCTTCGATGCAGGCTGTAATGCCGTAGCCGTGGAGGGGGCCGCGGCGATCGAGTATTTTGAGGATGAGCAGCGGTAGCGAGCCTTGCAGGGCGTCCTGTCGTGCCATAGTTATCTTAGTAAGCTGACTGATTATAACCTGGCGGCCGGGATTCAGTCAAGACCCGGCTAGGCGGGACGTTAAGCTGGAACCGCAAAGCACCTGTCACGCCGCCGGGGAACGCACCGGAAGAAGCATCCCTCGAATTGGCGATGGACAGTTTTGAATGCAGGCCACGGGTTCGTAAACAGAGAGCCGACTTCGCGCGCGATCCCACTCGAAAATTGGCGTCGCCATAACTAGACGATCTTCGATATACTGACTATCGATATTATGCCGAAGCAACGACTCAATCCCCTTCCGTCCGCTGCCTTCCACATACTGCTCTCTCTGGCTGATGAGGATTTGCACGGCTATGCGATCATGCGGCGCGTGAAGGAACAGACCGAGGGGCGCATGCGAATGGGACCTGGCACGCTCTATAGCTCGATTCAGGCGCTACTTGAAGAAGGTTTCGTTGAAGAAGTTGAGGGGATTGCAGACCACGAGCCAGGCCATGGACGCCGCCGTTACTACCACCTCACACCAGCCGGGCGGAAACTCGCCCAGGCGGAGGCCAGCAGGTTGGCGGATCTACTGCGGCTTGCACGTGCAAAGAAAATCTTGAGAGGTAACCATGTCTGAGAAGCTCTGTGCTGTCCTAGTGCGGTTGTATCCTGCAGCCTTTCGCCAGCGTTATGGCGAAGAAGCTTTGCGTCTAGTCATGGATCGCGCCCGAGATGAAAAGGGGGGGCTCCGGCAGTTACGGCTTTGGATCGACCTGATCGGGGATCTCGTAGCGACCGCTCCGCTGTATGGGTCGCAACCGCCGGTTTCGCAGATTTCCGGTGCGTCTGACGGCTCGCTTTCCTTCCAGTTCGTCGGACAAGAATCCCCTTCGGCGGCGTCACTGTTCATGGGGTTTCTGATCGCGCTCACGCTACTGGCGGCTCTTCCTCTTGGCTTTGGTGGTTCCGTGAGTGGTGGGAATTGGAATTTCCCTCGACGGCCGATCGTGGCTCAACTTGGTCCGCAGGCAGAACCGCAGCGTGCGCCCGACGGACAAGTGGCACCCAAAGTCGATGCCGCAAAGCGCCACGAGTTAATTCAGGCGATCACTGCGAACCTGAAGGACCACTACTTTGACCCCGCCGCTGCGAAAAAGATGGCAGAAGCACTTCAAGCAAACGAAGTAAGTGGCGCTTACAACACGATCACGGACAGCGAGGACTTCGCTTCTTTGCTCACGCGACAGTTGCGAGAAGTGAGCCAGGATATGCACATCGAACGTCGTTTACAGCGAACGGCCTTTGCCAACTGGGCCACCGCTCGCACCATCCGCTGAAGCTCTGAACCAGTATCGAACCGCGATGTTGCGGCAAAACTGTACCTTCGAAAAGGTGCAGATGTTACCAAACAAGATCGGCTATCTGAAGTTCAATTTCTTTCCACAAACGGCGGCATGCAAGGACACTGCGCAAGCTGCCATGGCGGCCTTGAATGAGGCGCAGTCGGTGGTCTTGGACTTGCGCGACAACGGCGGGGGTTTCCCAGATATGGTGATGCTGGTGGCGTCCTACTTTTTCGATCACCCGGAGTACATGTACAATCCTCGCGAAAGCGCGACGGAGCAATCCTGGACTCGCTCGCCGGTCCCAGGAAGCAAACTGGCGGACAAGCCCGTGTACCTCCTGACGTCATCTCGAACGATTTCGGCGGCCGAGCAATTTTCCTACGACCTCAAGATGCTCAAGCGAGCGACCCTTGTAGGTGAGACAACGCGGGGCAGCGCGCATTCAGGAGTGTTTCGTCGAATTGACAATCACTTGGGAATGGGCATCCCGGAAGTTAGACCGATCAACCCATTTTCGAAGGCCGACTGGGAGGGCGTTGGCGTTGAACCGGATGTCAAAGTAAAGGCCGCTGACGCGCTGACGACAGCTGTCGCTCTCGCTCGCAAGAAGTCAAGGAATTAGAAGCTACGGCCGGGAATTTTGAGGGCAATACTCAGATAGATCGCGCAAAAACGGACCTTCGATCGCCGTCTCCAACCTACCCTTTTTGCGACGGCGCAGAACCAGGCTCTAGTGCTGGCGTCGGGCTCTCCTGAAAGTCCAATAAAATCCCGCCGAAAAAACTAACAGTGCCCCCACCGCTACTGACCATATCGGAATCCAAGGGCCGATAACGTAGGTGCCGATGCCACTTTTCCGCGACGGTATAAGTTCCATGACGAGCGGCACGCCGACGGCAAGAGCATAAATTATCAATGCGGCCACGATTAGGGCAGCCACACCAGCCGGGAGGCTTTTCGCGTAAATCATCGGCTTTAAACCTCCACCTAACAAATATCAGATAGCCAATACTGGTGTGACAGTTTTCTGAGGGCACCCTAGTGTTTTACGGACCGCCCGGGTGATCATCCAGCGTAGGAAAACTGAATTTTTGTCAAGCCGCCGGAGCCGCGCCGGAAGAACCCTTGCGCTTCACCTCAATGTTCAGCCGCTTGATCTTTTGATTGAGGGTCGACAGCGGAATGCCGAGCTTTTCGGCGGCCTCAGTCTGGCTCCAGTTGACGGTTTCGAGCATTTCGATGATCTTGCGGCGCTCAAAATCCGCGACCACTTCGAACAGCGAAGCGTCAGCGGGAAGCGTGCCGCTGGCGTCGCGGCGAATACGGACGCCGCCGGCTTGCAGAATGGAATCGGGCATGACGTCCACCGGCACGGTCATGTGCGATGCCAGCACCACGGCGCGCTCGACGGCATTCTCCAGCTCGCGCACGTTGCCGGGCCAGTTGTAATCCATCAGTAGTTGCATGGCATCCGGCTCGAAACGCAGCTGGCTTTTGCCCTCGGTGTCCAGGAACTTCTCGTTATCGCGGCTGTATTTAGTGAAGAAGTGCTCCACCAGGCGAGGGATATCCTCTTTCCGCTCGCGCAACGGAGGCAGCGCCAGGTTGATCACATTCAGCCGATAATACAGATCCTCGCGGAACTTCCCGTCCTCGACCAGTTTCTTGAGCTCGGCGTTGGTGGCGGCGATGATCCGGACATCCACCTTTATAGTTTCGGTGGAACCGACGGGCATGAACTCGCGCTCCTGAATCACGCGCAAAAGCTTGGCCTGCGTCTCCATGCTGATGGTGCCGATCTCATCGAAGAAGATGGTGCCCTTATTGGCAACCTCGAAATATCCTTTGCGCGCAGCGATAGCGCCGGTGAAAGCGCCCTTGACGTGTCCGAACAGCGCCGATTCCAACAGGTCGGTAGGGACCGATCCGCTATTCACCGGAACAAACGCATGATCGGCGCGGTTGGAATGCGCATGGATGGCCTTGGCGATCAGTTCCTTGCCGGTGCCGGTCTCGCCCGTAATTAGAATAGTGGACCGGCTGGGCGCAACCTGGGTCACCAGATCGAGGATGCGGAGAATGCGCTCGTTGCGGCCAATGATGTTGGGGAAGCCGTATTGCTGCTTGAGGGCGCGTTTGAGCTGCGTGTTCTCGCGCTCCAGCCGGTTGCGGGCCAGCATGCGATCGATTTCGATCAGCAGCTTTTCGTTGTCCCAGGGCTTGGAGAAATAATCGTCGGCGCCGGCCTTGAGCGCATTGACGGCTACTTCGACCGACCCATACGCGGTGATCATGAAGACCGGCGTCTCGGTATCGCGCTCGCGAATGTCGTGCAGCACTTCCATACCGGAGCGGTCCGGCATCATCAGGTCCAGCAGGATCAGGTCGTAGCTGACCGATTCGGCGCGCTTCAATCCTTCGGTGGCATTCTCAGCCAGATCCACCGCGTAGCCTTCCAGGCAGAGGAGAGTGTCCAGGCTTTCGCGTATGTCGACCTCGTCGTCGACTACTAGGATGCGTCCCTTCGGCAAGGACGAGGCCAGGTCATCGTTCGGCAACAAATCAGGCATGCACGAGTTTTCTTGCCAAAGGAAGCTCTAAATGGAACCGAGAGCCCGCGGCCAGCCGGCTCTCCACCTCGATCGTACCGCCATGTTCGCGCACAATGCCATAAGTGACCGAAAGCCCCAGCCCGGTTCCCTTACGGGCGCCCTTGGTGGTGAAGAATGGATCGTAGATTCGCTCCAAGTGTTGCGGCGCGATACCCTGCCCATTGTCACTTACATCGATGCGCGCAAACCCATCCGCGTTCCAGGTCTTGACCGTCAGCCGGGCGGGAGCGCCGCCGGAGCCGCCCTGCTCCATGGCGTCGCGGGCATTCAGGAACAGGTTCAGGAAAACCTGCTGCAGCTTGCCGGAATTTCCCTTCACCGTGGGCAAGCTGTCCTCCAGGTCCAGCGAAATTTCGATTCCCGACTTCCCCAACTGGTGTTCAATCAGGCTCAGCGTCTCACGAATCACTTTGTTCAAGTCCACTTCCAAGAACTCGGTGGTAGACGTTCTGGAAAAGTTCAGCAGGGAATTGACGATTTCGCTGGCGCGGAAAGTCTGCTTGGCGATCTTGTCGAGCAGCTTGGCTTTCTGCTCATCACCCGAAATCTGCTTGGCCAGCATCTGGGCGTAGGTGGAGATCACTGCCAGCGGCGTGTTGACTTCATGCGCCACGCCCGCGGCCAATACGCCGATGGAGCTCATCTTGTCGGCTTGGACTAAACGGCGCTCCAGCTCATCGCGATCGGTGATGTCGTCGAAGATAATCAGGCGCCCGATCTGATGCATGTCTTTAGAGACCAGCGGCGCGACGGCGAGATTCAGGATATGCGTGGCGGGATACGCCGCACCATTCCCATTTCCGTTGCCATTGGCCGCGCCGGCAGGCGATCGCAGGACGAATTTGTAGATGTTGTGGACGCCGGTATCGCCGCGTACCTGATCGAATCGCTCGCACAGCTCCTCCGGGAATAGCTCGGCGAGACGTCGTCCCACGGCGGATTGGCGCGGTATGCCAGTCAGCCGCTCGATCTGCGTATTCCAGCTCTCTACACAATCCTCCAGGTCGACAGCCAATATCCCGACGTTGATCGACTCGACTATGTTCTCGCTGAACTCTTTCAGCCGCTCGTATTCGTCCACCTTATGCTGTAAGGAACGGTACAGCCGGGAGTTCTCAACCGCGATGCTGACGTATCCGGAAAGCGTAACCAACAGCTCCACGTCGTCGCTCGAGAGGAAATCGCCCTTGTCGGTGCGGCTCAGGGCCAGATAAGCGATGGTCCGGCCGCGCACGGTGCAGGGGAAGTAGTAAGTCAGATCGAGCTCGGAGATGGTTCTGCGGACCGAGATCGGCCACTCGTGCGATACGACGTCCAACAGATGACGTGTGCGTTCAAAGAACAGATAGGGCTTTTCCGGCCGCGAGCTGAGGAAACTCAGATCCAGTTGGTCCAGCGGTTTCGCGTTCCGTTCCTTGCGATGCCCCATGGTCATGTGCAGATGGAAGCGGTCGTCATCGTCGCCGCACAGGAAGAACGCAACGTGCTGGATCGAAAGGGTGTGGACCAGCCGGTCTGAGACCGAACGCAGCATTTCGTCCAGATTGGTTTCCGATCCGAGCTCGCGGGCAAACTCGATCAACGTGCGACGGTAGTCGTAACGGTCTTTGTAGAAGAAGTAGCGATCCAGTTGTTCCTGCAGCCAGTCGCGAATGGGTTGAAAGATGAAAGTGGCGAACAGGATCAATCCGACAATGGCCGCCGGGCTGAGATCATCGGGTTTGGTGAACGAGAAGATGAGGCCGTAGAAGATGCCCAGCACCACTAATGTAGCGAGAGTATAAACGTAGCCTTGTTGGAAGATGATGTCGACGTCCATTAACCGGTAGCGCAGGATCGCGTAGGCCCAGGTAACCGGAACCAGAATTAACGAGAGCACGGCCAGCTTCTGGTAATGGCCAGGAAGCGCGCCGAGGACGTAGGGGATCGAGTAAATCAGGGTGAAGGGAACGATGCCGAAGAGGGCTCCGTTACGCAGATATTTCAACTGCTGGCGGACCAGCGGCTCATCGGCCTGCGGGGTCTTGAACGTCAACACCACCGTACCTGCCAAGTAGACTGCGCTGAGGTATAGCATCCAGGTGCGGTCGAGTAACCAGTTGACTTCCACCGGAGAGGCGGAGACTCGCAACATGCCTTTGCCCACCAGCGCGTAGGCCGCGAGCAGAATGGCGCCGGGAAGGTAGATCAACGCGACTCTGGGCCAAGCTGCCAGCCATTTCGGACGGTCCGGAAATCCCAGGCAGAAATGCAGAAAGATGGTCGGCGCCAGGATGCCGGCGGTGACGTTGCCCCAATAGATGACTTGGTCGAAGGCATTCAGCTTCCCGGTAAAGTGGAAGCAGGAAAAGATAAACGAAGCCAGGCAGAGAACGTAGAAATGCACCGAGCGTGGCGCGCTGACCCGGCGATAGTAGACGAATAATCCAATTAGCAGATAGACTATGCCCACCACGTACTGGTAGTACACCGCGCGATCGATTACGGTCTCGCCCACCACTACGTGCGCAGGAAATTGCACGTTGCCGCGGCGGACCAGGTATTCGGGCTTATCCCAAATGACGATGTGTTGCAGGACCTTGGCAACGTCGGTCGCTTTGCCGATCGCATTTCCGCCGATCTGCAGTAGGACGTCCCCATTGCGGATTCCGGCGTTTTCGGCTTCGCCGCCCGCGGGTACATGCAGGGCGACCACCGAGTTTTGACCGTTCGAATCAGGGCGGTCCACCCAGATAACGCCATCGTCAGCCAGCCGGTAGAGGCTCTGCTGGCGGAAGTTAATGGTCGCGCAGCACACCGCCGCCACTGTAAGGACGAACAGCAACGCACTGACGAATTGCGTCTTGAGATCCCTCAAGTGTGCCTCTCTGCTAGAACCACTCTCTGAAGAGTACTCTCCCCAGCCCGCCCTCGGTGAGCACTTGAAAGGCCAGGTTGGCCGGTTGAACTTAACTATGAGAATACAGCATTTGCCCACAGAAAACAAACGAGTTCGTACCACCGATCTTGTTTTTGGGAACTGCCACTACAGGAAAGTGTATTCGTTCCGAAAACTGAATCAGGCGAAAGAGTGAGGGGGCCTTAGCGAATCCTATTGACAAGCCCACGACTTGGGCTTAACATCTTTCTTCTGGAAGGTTGAGTTGGACAGTTCACAACTGTCCTATGCGTGCCTGTCGGCCCACGTATGACCGTGTTCTCAATCGGCGAGAAGGTGGTCTATCCCAACCATGGGATCGGCACCGTTGAGAACATCAGTACTCGCGCCTTCGGCGCTCAATCCGAGCGCTTCTATCTCCTGCGTTTGATCTACAACAGCATGACCGTGATGGTGCCGTTCTCGCATGTCGAGGAGATCGGCTTGCGGAAGGTGACCCGAAACGGCGAAGTGGTTCGAGTGCTGACATTTTTGGCCGATGGGGCCTGCCAGCGCAGCGGCGACTGGAAAGACCGCTTCAAAGAGAATTCCGACAAGATGCGCCATGGCAGCCTGCTGGAAATCGCCGAGGTTCTGAAAACCCTGCTGATTCTGCAAACCGAGAAGCCGCTCTCTTTCCGCGAGAAGAAGATGTTGGATCGGGCACGGCATATGCTGATCACTGAGTTGGTTATCTCGCGCGGGCTCCGGGAGTTGGACGTGGTGGATCTGATCCAGAAGGCGTTGGCGAAGGCTTCGCTGTCGCTGCCGGGGCCACTGTAGTCCGCGACAGGCAAAGGTACCACAGGCGAACAACCTATACCTTAATCAGGGATACGAATAATTCCGGGCCACTCTTAAGTAATTTGCTGCGTGGTAATCCCACCATCCGAACCCTAAGATGGGAGTTGAGGTCTTAGGCTCGGATGAAGTGTCGGTATTGCAACATCGCCCTGGCTCCGCTGCGCAGCCTTACAGACGGTGAGTTTTGTTGTGATGACCATCGGTATGCTTTCAGTGAGGTACAAGCGGCCCGCACCGAGGTCTCGCTCGAACCGCCTCTGCAATGTGCTCTTTTCGCCTTAACCGTAACATTGCCCTGGGAAAGCCCGGGTACGCTGCCGGCTCCGATTGGCAAGATGGAGCCGAGAGAGTTCAAGCCCATAGTGGTAAAGCCGGCTTCCAGCGGCCTGTCGCCACGGTCCGAGGCAGTCGCGCCCGATCCTGCGCTGTGGGAGCAGGTTTTTCCGCTCCACTTTTCGATCGCGCCGGCGGACTCAGATACAGGCTTTACCGAGGAGTTGCCGGCGGACCTGGAATTCCCGGGCATTATCGCCTTGCCGCAGTGCGTTCTGGATCCTGCAAGCATCCCGATTAGGCGCGAATTCGAGCAGCCAGAGCCGGTAGCGGCCTCGGAAACTCAATCTGACTCGGCCTTAGAGCGTGAAGCGACACATGAGGAAGAGCCCGCGGAGGTGGTCCAGCCTTACCGCGAAGTCGCGAATTCCTGGCATTGGCTGCGCGACGCGTGGAGAAATGCGCCCACCGACCTGAAAGTTGTGACGATTCTTTTGCCGATTCTACTGGCTGTGGCGGTGGGGCCGGCGATGCCGAAATTAAAGATGCATGTTGCGCCCCTGTCCAAATTGCCTTCATCACCCTCCGTGCGCTCGCTGCCTTCGCTGCACTCCCTGCCTTCGCTGCACTCCCTGCCCTCGTTGCCTTCCCTGCCGGCCGGAAATGTGCAGCAGGTAGTGGCGGATCGTTGGAACAACTTCCATCAGACCATCTTGGACCGCGCCGCTGTGGATCTCACCGACGACTTCAGGTCCGGGTTGGATGCCTGGGACAGCCGCTCCAACCTGACCTCCAGCTGGTCTTATGATGCGTCCGGCTTCGTACAGCCGGGTCCGTTGGCGGTATTCAAGCCGACCTCCGACATGACCGATTACCGGTTCCAGTTTCTGGGAGAGATTGACCAAAAAGGCCTGGGGTGCGCATTCCGTGCCGCCAACCTGGACAACTATTACGCCGTCAAATTGGTAGTGGTCAAGCCGGGCCCGCTCCCCTTGGTTCGATTGGTGCGCTATGCGGTCATCAACGGCAAAGAGGAGCGTCACGTGGAAAAACCTCTACCGCTCGCAACGCGCCCCGATACACTGTACCGCATGGTGGTGGATGTCCGGGGCAGCGACTTCACGATCATCGTGCAAGGGCAGGTGGTGGACTTCTGGTCCGACAACCGGCTTCCAAAGGGCGGCGTCGGCTTCTTTTGCGGCCGTGGGGAAAAAGCCCGGGTCCGTTGGGTGGAGGTTTCGCACCAGTATGACGCTCTCGGACGATTGTGCGCGTATCTGGCGCCGTACGGGTTCGAGGGCAGAAATGGAAATTTCAATTAAATCATGAGTCAACCTAAATCGAGATCAGATGCAAACCCGGGGGCAGCCAAGCCAGCCAGCCTCTCGCGGGCCGTTTCCCTCCACATGGAAGGCAAGCTGAAGGAGGCTTTGGAAGAGATTAATCGCGTGCTCGAGGCGGGCGATGAGACTCCCGAGCTGTTCTCGGCCAAAGCGCAGATCCAGTTCGAGCTCGAAATGTTCGACGACGCTTCCAAGAGCTACGCCAGGGTGCTGAGCGTAAATCCGAAGCATCCGGCCGCGAACTTCAACATGGCGATCTGTCACGACCGGCTGGGACGGTGGCAGGAGGCTGCCGAGTTCTTCGAGAAAGCGGCCCAGTTGGACCCCGGACGGACGGATGCCCGGCTGGGGCTCGGCATCAGCCTGCTGCACCTGGACAAGGCGCCCGCGGCGGCCGAGTGTTTCGATCAGGTGCTGGCGCAACAACCCGATCATCCGACCGCGCTGTTCGGCAAGGCGGTCACCCAGCAACTGCAGTGGCAGTTCGATGAAGCCGGTCGTATTTATCAGACCATCCTCGCTCAGAATCCCAACTCTGAGGAGTGCCTGATGAACCTGGTCACTATCGGGATCGCCCGCAAAGACCAGGCCATGATCGCCGAATATTCAGAAAGGCTTTTGACTCTGCGGCCCAACTCGCAAACCGCGCTGGAAGGCTTGGCTACCTGCGCGTTCGCCGCCAACGATTACGAGGCTGCCCAACGTTATTGCGCCAAACTGTGCGAATACACGCCCGACAATTTCGATCGCTGGTTCAACCTGGGCGTAGCCTATCACAAGACCCATAACCTCGATGAAGCCGCCAAGGCGTACTCGGCGGCGGTTCGCATCCGGCCGGATGCCAAGCAGGCTCACGCCAATCTAGGCGTCGTGTACCACGAAGCGGGCGACTTGGCAAAGGCCCGCGCCGCTTATGAACGCGCGCTTCAGATTGCTCCGGATCTCTTCGAGGTGCTCCACAATCTGGCCGCGGTAATGGACAAGCAGGGCGCTAAAGAAGAAGCGGAGCGGCTCTACATGAAGCTGCTGGCCCGCAATGCCGACCTGGAGGACGTATGGTTCCGTCTGGGATTTCTGCGGCTAGAACGCAGCGACAACCGCGGGTCCGCTGAAGCTTTCCAGGCTTGCACCAAGAAACGGCCGGACTGGCCGGAAGCGCAAATGAATCTGGCGATCTCGTGCTGGAACATCGGCGACCACGATGGCGCGGCGAAAGCCTTCCAAGCCGTTCTGGCCGTGACCCCGGAATCGCTGGATGCCTTAAAGGGCTTGGCCGCGCTGGCGGTGGAACGCGAAAAATTCGATCAGGCTCTCGATTACCAAGGCCAGCTTATCGAGAAGGGCGAGCGCAGTCCGGAATTGTTCTACAACACCGGGCTTCTGTTGCAGAAATCCGGCCAGTTAGAAGACGCCGCCCGTCTGTACAGAGAGGCTCTCGAGGAACGCCCTGAGTTCGCCGAAGCTTTGCTCAACCTGGGTCATGTGCTGAAGAGCCAGGGCCGGCCGGAGGAGGCGCGCGATTGTTGGAAACAAGCGCTGGACAAGAAGCCTGAGCTGGCGCAAGGATACTTCGGGAAAGCTAACTGAGAACCGGCGGTAGGCAGAAGGCTAAGCAGCAGGCCGGCAGACACCGACCCTGTATCCTGGAGCTTGGGTTCGCAGGTTGAAATCCGCCCCTTCCGTCCGCGTGATCTTGATCGCATTCTAGAAATCGAACAGGCCTCGTTCGGGCCGGATGCCTGGGACCGCGATCTGTTTCTCGAATACTTCCGCCAATGCCCGGATCTGTTTCTGGTGGCGCGGCGGGCCCGCCGGATTGCGGGCTATATCATCACCTGCACGGACGCGAAGAACACCGAGCTGGTATCGATTGCGGTCGATCCCGGAAATCGCTTGCAGGGGCTCGGCCGGGCCATGCTGGATGAGACACTCGCACAACTGCGGTCGCGGCGGGTTAGCGCGTGGTGGCTTATGGTGTCGACCGGCAACCAGCCGGCGATTCACTTTTACGAGAGTTATGGCTTTGTGCGTACACGGCGGAGCAAGCGATATTACGGCGCGGGGCGCGATGCGTGGCGGATGAGATTCAGGCTTTGAGTTACGGCCAAAGCAAGAGGCACAAGAAAATTCCGAGCCATATCGCAGTCAGGAAATGCCAGTACAACGCCGAGACGGCGAACCGGCTGCGCTGGCGCACGTAGTCGAAAATGACCACAGGCGGATAGTTCGAGGCTCGAATCAGCAGATAACACAAGGCGCCCATCCCGCCCAGCAAATGGAACCCGTGCACCACCGTCAGGACCCAAAACAACGAACTATGCGGATTGTGCCGCAGGTAAATGCCTTGAGTCACCAGTTCCTGAAGCGCCAAGACCTGGGACGCTAGGAAGGCGGCCCCGACGCACATGGTGACGGTAAGCGACCGAATGTAGCGATGTCCGTTCTTGCGACCGAGCCAGGCGCGGGCGTTCTCCAGCGTCCAGCTGCTGGCCAGGATCAGTGCCGTACTGAGCCACAGCAAATGCGGAACTCGAATATGTTGCCAGTTCAGGCTCGAACGGGAGCGGGCGAAGTATACAATGCCGATGGTGACGAATAGTGCGCTGATCGAAACCAGAGCCAAGCGCATGGCCAGCAGACCGGCGCCGGGAACATGCCGGCCATCCCGGCCCTGGTGTCCGCCTTCGTCATCGTCGCCGCCTCCGCCATTACCGCCAGGGTCGTTGTCATGCGGCCCTCCACCATTCGTGCCAGCCAGCTTTATTAGCTCGGTCTCAAGCACCGGGGGCATGTACTTAAGATACTCCCGAAGCAGGCAAAGTTTCCTGCGACCGTTAGGGCCGGCGAAAAATCATGCGGCGTCAAGGCCAGTCGGGAAATAACAGCTCGAAGGGGCTATTCCGCCAGTAGGCGTAAAACGCTTCGTCGCATTTGGCGTACTTGCTGCCGTATTTCTGTTCGAAATGCCTGGTCCAGTGGGGCCGGCTGCCATCGGCGTCCGTGAAGCCGTACTCTTCGGCCAGGTCCCAGGAGCTGAACACGCGGCCGCTCTTGTTCGACACTTGTGGGTCGGACGCCAGGGCCACCACTGCGCGTCCCACGTAGAGCGGCGACTCAGACGCCAGGAAATCCGGATCTTTTTGGCCTGCATCCCGCCAGGTATCGGCCGTGACGCCAAAATGGTCAAGCATCGCTTCGGAGCGCAAGAACCCGGGCGTGAGGGCCAGCGACGTGATGTTTCGCTTGCGCAGCTCGAAGCTCATGATAAAGGCCAGCCGGATCACTGAAGTCTTGACCAGGTCGTAAAAGATATTGCCCCGATAGTGGAAGAAATCGCCGTCGGTGATTTCGACGATCAGGCCCGGCCCGCGATCGAACATGAGCGGCGCGGCAAAGTGGGCGGTGATAATGTGCGAGTGAACCGCGCGCTCCAGCATGAGCAGGCCTTTGTCGAGCGAGACGGTCCAGAAAGTCTTTCCAAACTCGGTCAGCTCCTCGCCGCCCCAAACGTCATTTACGAGGATGTCCAAGCCGTGATGTTGGCGCCGGATTTGTTCGCACAGCGCTTGCACCTGATCGGGTTTTGTATGGTCGGTTTGCACAGCGATACCCGAGCCGCCGCGGGCAGTGACCATTTCCGCGGTCTCTTCGATGGTTTCGGGGCGGCCCTTGGTCGCCGGGCTGCCGCGAATACTGCGGCCGGTGCAATAAACCGTCGCTCCAGCCTCGCCCAGCGCGCAAGCAATTCCCCTTCCGGCCCCGCGCGTCGCGCCCGCCACCAGCGCGATCTTTCCGGCCAAGCCTAACATGCTCTTCTGCTCCATCGTCCTCCTCGGGTCGCCTGCCAAGATCGAATATAAACAGCCGTTCACTTATTGTCAAGCCAAAAGTGAATGGCCATTTATATAATGGGAAGGCATGAGCCGTCATCGCACCCAGCCGGATAGCTACGTTTTGGCCGGCACCATCCGTGTCATCTCGCGAGTAGGCCCGGCCCGGTTTACTTTGGCCGACGTAGCCGCCGAAGTTGGCTTGGCGCCCGCGACACTTCTCCAACGCTTTGGTTCCAAGCGCGGTCTGTTGCTCGCGGTGGCCGGCCAGGCTGCGGCCGGAGTGGAAGAATGTTTTTCACGGGTTCGGTCTCCGAGCAAGTCGCCGTTGGCCGCGCTGAATGCCGCGCTTCGAGAAATGACGCAGTACACCCGGACGCCGAAAGAGATGGCTAATGGCCTGGCCTTTCTGGAGCTGGACCTCACCGATCCTGATTTTCACCGCTTGGCGCGCCGAAGCTCGAAGGCTATCCTGGCCGGCTACCGCGCGCTACTGGATGACGCCATCGCGGCGCAAGAACTGGTGGCCTGTGACACTGGGCGCTTAGCGCGCGCAATCCAGGCGCTCGCCAACGGATCGATGCTGGAGTGGGCCATTCATCGCGAAGGACCGCTAGCCGATTGGCTCCGCCACGACGTGGCGACGTTGCTGGATCCGTTTCGCGCGCGCAAGAACAAAGTCCGTCGCGCGAGCGCGTCAAGGTTTTCCCAGCGCACATAACGGATCGCCCACCACAATGTTCATCCAACTCAGCGCGGGTATGGCAAGGTAATAACTTTCCGCCAGGTTGCGGCCATGGTAATAAGCGGGCAGCAGGATGTCCGGCCGAGGTGTGTATTGCAAAAAAGGCTCATAGACATGGCCGGAGGCGCCGGTGGCCCCGTCATGAATGTAATCGGCCGTCAAAGTTTGCGGCGAGCCCACAAACCACGTTTTCGCATCGTCCCACGAACCGACCTTCCAATTCTCGGGCGGACGCTCGAAGCTACGCCCATTGGTCGAAACATATTCGGTCATGATGGCGCCGGGCAGCCACTGGAAACCCACCTCGCGTTGTTTTCGTTCTGGATCGTTCGACCCCCAGGAAGCATAAGCGATGACGTCGCGCTGGTTATAGAGCACCTTGCCGGTTTCATCGAGGATCACACGTTCTTTCGGCAGGACACGCGCCGCGTTGCGCAGCCAGCCGTTCCCCGGAGTGCTGTCGAGCTGCTTCAGATCGATCACAAAATTTCCGCGATTGCGCGCCACGAGCGCCCGGTCGATGATCCCCTTGACGTCAGCGAAATCGAAGCCGGTGAGCCGGGTGACGAGATAGATGGGGAAATCCGGGTGACGAAAAACCGCCGCGACCTTCCCAAAAAAAGGGTTGCGAATTCCAGCCGGCAGGGCATGCGGACTGCCGCGCATGTCGCTATAAAGCAGCGTCAACTCTGAATCCACCGAGGCTGCTTCAGCGAGCATGGTACCGCTGTTTCCTTTAATGCGCAGCGGCACGCCGGAGGTGGTCACGATGTACAGTATCTGGTCTTGCAGCTTTTGCTTGCGGAGATACGCGGCGATCGGCCGGGCGACCTGGTTGTCATAATCGTCGCGCGCAATGTCCTCATCTTGATTCGCGCTCAGCCGGCAAATATTAGCAAGGGGAATGTGCCGGCGCTCGACGTAGTACTCGCCTATGCTACGTGAGACCGGAGATTGCTGGTTGATAACAACCAGTACGTTGTCCGGCTTCTGAGCGAATAAAAGAGGCGCTGCCGCCAGCAGCACGGCGAGTCTAAGCTTCAAATCCCATTGTAGGCGGACCGGAAAGATTCTATTTTTTGACTCGCCAGGTACCGCCCCCACTCGCGCCAGTCTTCCGTGGTAGCTTTCACCATGTTGGCCGCGGCTATGTGCAACCAGCGACGAGGCCGTATGCTGAGGTCGCGCAGGATGGCCCGGGTGGAACGCGGAGTTCCCAGATGTACGTTAGCCGTTTCGAAGCCCATGGCGCGGAGCAGTTTGGTTTCGTCGCGCTCCTCGGGCATATGGGACAGCTCGACGCGCGAGCAATCGGGCGCAAGCCGCCGCACGATCCAGCGGCCCTTGAGGCGCACGAAGGGGTCGATGGCGCGGACCGCGCGATCCAAGATCTGCTGGTAACAAATACGTTGAGATTCGTTTGCGAGGCCAGCCCAAACGCACGCGGAGGGCGCCAGCGCCTTGGCTTCGCGCGCAATCCTGCCACCACGGTAGAGTGCCAGCGCCACGTAACGCTCACGCCCCAAGCTGCCGAGCCCCGCGATGCGATGCGCGATGCGGTATTCCAAGCCGCGTTCCGGCAAGAGTCGCTCAATAGCCTTGCGTGCCCCGTTAGGGACGGGCCCTTTGGAGTTTGGTAAGCTCCCAAGCTTCTTCCAATACCGCGCCGGATCGCGCAGGATTCCGGTGACCATGGACCGCAGCCAAGGGTGATCCTCGGCCAGAACCAAGGGCCGCCCACCGCTCTCGATCCCTTTTCGATAGCCACCAAGAATCGCATCGCAAGCATCCTCAGGACCAATCTTCAGCCGAGCTTCGCGAATGGCGATGTGCGCGCTGGCCGCCAGGCGAACCAGGTCGATCGTGTAAGGCAGATCGTAGGCCTCGTCAAAATCGTTGATGCCCCACACCAGCCGGCCTTCCACGTCGCGCCAGGTCCCAAAATTCTCGACATGCAGATCGCCCACCGCAAGCACTTTCGGCGCTCGATGTTCGCGGGCACATACTTCGGGCCAGAGTTGCATCCAGCGGTAGAATGTGGCTCGCAGAAACGGGAACACATCCTGAGCCATGGCGGCGTGCTTACGCTCCAGATCGGCGGGGAGCAGAGTGATCCGCTTTCCCAGCCAAGCCTCGTAGCTTTGCGTCGCCTTGCCGATTTTCATAGGCGCCAGCGCATGCCCGTTACGGCCGCGACGTCGCCAACAACTCCGCCAAATATTGCTTCCAGATCGCCGGCAGGGAGTGTGTTCCGTGGCCGCGCGTTTGATCGGTGATTGGCAGCAACACGGCGCGGCCGTTCTTGACGCGTTTGATCTCGCGCTCCAGGATGCCCAACTCTGGTGGATTCACTTGATCGTCGGCCGAGTTGATGGCCACCAGCGGAGCTCGAATCTTCTCCAGGTTCGGCTCTGGATTGTAGGTGCGCGAAGAGTCGAACTGGTAAAGCATGTCGAAGGCATTGTTGGCGGCCATTCGCTTCTCGATGGTCTCGTCAAACAGCCGGTCGGCTTCTTCTCGCGTCGGCGCCTGCTTCTGCATCTGGAGCGGGCTGGAAGTCATGATGGTCAGAATGTAGACGGCGGTGCGCAGTCCGTTCCCTGGGTCGGCACGCAGCGTGTCGATGATCATGCGGCGGAAGAAACGGTTTCGACCCGCAAGCTCGACGGGCAAGCTGGCCAAGGGCATCAGAGCATCCATGTAATCGGGATATGTTTCGCCCCAGACCCAGGTTTGCATGCCGCCCATCGATGTTCCGGTCACTAAGCGCAGATGCTTAATTCCCAGGCCTTCGCTAACCAGCCGATACTGCGCCGCCACCATGTCGTCGTAATCGTAATGCGGGAACCGCTCGCTCAAGCCATCGCTCGGCTTGCTCGACTTTCCGTGGCCGATCCCGTCCGGCAGGATGATGTAGTAACGCGTTGCGTCCAGAAGCTGGTCGGGACCGAACAGCACTCCTGCGTATTGGTCCGACAGAAACCCTTTGCCGCTACCGCCTGTTCCATGCAGGATCAACACCGCATTGTCGCCCCGTAACGAGCCCAGAGTCGTATAGTGCAGTTTCAGTTCGTTTAGAGTTTCGCCGCTCTTGAATCGGAAGTTATGGATGACGAAGTCCGATTCTGTAGGCGGTGGATAGTTGGCCGCGGACGCGGCGACCGTAAACAGAACGAAGCAGGTGAGGCGCACCGCTCGATTATAACGCTTGTGTGCCGCAGCCACCTTAACCACCGTGCTAACCTCGGGTATCATTTATGGGGTCTGTTGACGCTCTTCCTCTGGATGAAGCGATGGAGCATCCAGACCGGCGCGGCGAAGGAAACGCAGTCCAGGATTCTCAGGGCCATTTCCGCTACGAATTAATCGTCGTCCTGGTGTCCGCCGTCGTGTTCCTCGGCTGCGCCATCGGTCCGCCTTCGCTCATGGACGATGTGGATGCCGTGCACGCGCAAATCGCCCGGAACATGCTCGACTCAGGCGATTGGGTAACAGCGCACCTCGACGGCGTCGCTTATCTGGAAAAATCCCCGCTCAGAGATTGGGCCATGGCTATGTCGTACATGATCTTCGGCGTGCACGATTGGGCCGCGCGGATACCCATGGCATTGTTCACAATCGCATTGTGCTGGCTTACCACGCGAATCGGATGGTGGGCGTTCGACGGACGGGCGGGGCTTTATGCCGGCTTGGCACTGGCCACCTGCGCCGGCCTATTTCTGTTCACCCGCGTCCTGATTCCCGATGTGGCCCTGACCTTCACGGTTACGCTAGCGATGTGGGCGTTTTTGCGGGCGCTGGAGGACGACGAACCACATCCACGCCGTTGGGCCTGGATCATGGCGGTGAGCATCGCAACCGGGCTGCTGCTCAAAGGACTGATCGCGGTGGTCTTACCGGCGGGCGCCGGTCTCGCGTATTTGTTGCTAACCAGACAGCTCTTCCAACGTCGAACTTGGAAGCGGCTGCGGCCGTTCTCCGGCACGCTGATCATGCTTCTGATTGCCGCGCCCTGGCACGTGCTGGCCACGATCCGCAATCCACCGTACTTCTATTTCTCGATGCGCAGCGTTCCGGGCGAGTATCACGGCTTCTTCTGGTTTTACTTCATCAACGAGCACCTGCTGCGCTTTTTAAACTTGCGCTATCCGCGCGATTATGACACCGTGCCGCGGCTCTACTTCTGGCTCTTTAATCTGCTCTGGCTTTTTCCTTGGAGCGCCTACCTGGCCGCGGCGTTCTGGTTGAGCTACCGTCCGATCGATCGAGCCGGCCGGATGCGGTTGCTGGCGCTATGCTGGACCGGTTTTGTCCTGGTCTTCTTCACGTTTTCCTCCACGCAGGAATATTATTCGATGCCTTGCTACCCCGCCCTGGCGCTGCTTATTGGCTGCGCCCTGACCCAACAGAAATGGATTCGCGCCGGAGATCGCGTGATCTCCGCAATTGCGGTACTAGCGGCACTGGCGATCGCCATCATCCTCGTTCGGGTGTGGAATCTGCCCACTCCCGGCGACATCTCGGCCGCGCTGACGGAGCATCCGGAGGCCTACACGCGGTCGCTCGGCCACATGGTCGATTTGACTCTTAAATCATTCGCCTACCTTCGTGTGCCACTTATCCTGGCGGGTATCGCTTTCCTGATCGGCGCGTCGGCCGTATGGTGGCACCAGCCGATCGTTGCTTTCGTCGTCATGATGGTGTTGTTCCTGCATTCAGCTCGAATCGCGATGGTGGTATTCGATCCTTATCTTTCTTCGCGCCTGCTGGCCAATGCGCTGATGAAGGCTCCGCCCGGCCAGCTCATCGAAGACCATGCCTACTACACGTTTTCATCCGTATTTTTCTATGCCAATCGCCGCGGCTTACTCCTAAATGGCCGTCAGACCAACCTGGAATACGGATCCTACGCCCCGAAGCGCGCCGGACGTTTTCATCGACGATTCGCGGGCTTCGCGCGATTGTGGCGTACGTCCGAACGATACTATCTGTTGGTGGAGGGTCCGTCCGTGCCACGCATCGAACTTCTAGTTGGGCAACCGGAACTTCATGTCGTGGCTGAGAGCGGCGGCAAGTACCTGCTGACCAATCATGCGAATTCTGATTGATGCCACGCCATTGCTCTTGCGCAGCGTAGGCATCAAGACCTATCTCTATCACTGGATTCAGCATCTCTGCCAGCAGGCGGGCAATGAGCAGATTCTAACGTTTCCGCGTCTGGAGAAATTGGCTCCGTTGAACCACGAGCGGTCCATTCTCACGCCCGCTCAGACTTTCCCCAAGCTGGTTCGTCTCCACTTAGCAAATCTTAGTCCAACTCTGGCGGCCTGGGTGACCCCAAAAGCGGATGTGTTCCACGTCTCGAACCAAGTTCGAAATCCTCCCAAGAATACGAAGCTGACTGCGACCATATACGATCTGACGTGTCGTCTGATGCCGGAGCTGCACACAGCTGCCAATATTCGCGCCGACGAAAGCCTGGCGAAGAATATTCTCCAGAAAGCGGACGCGCTGATTGCGATTTCCGAAAACACGCGCGCCGATGCCATACGGCTGTTGCGTCTCGACCCGGAACGCGTACACGTCATTTATCCCGGCGTCCCTGAAGTTTATTTCGGAGCGCAACCGAGACCGGCCGAGCATCCATATGTTTTATACGTTGGGACCATCGAGCCGCGCAAGAATGTCGACACGCTGCTGGATGCCTGGCAAGGCTCTCGCTTACGTAACGACTTTGACCTGGTAATTGTCGGGTCCAGCGGATGGGGATCGGAAAAGATCATGGCGCGGCTCGCCTCGCGACCGCAGGGCGTACGTTATCTCGGTTACGTAGGGGAGGATGAGTTGCCCGGGCTGACGGCCGGCGCCACCGCTTTCCTCTATCCTTCTTTGTATGAAGGATTCGGTTTTCCGGTGGCGCAAGCCATGGCTGCGGGTGTGCCTGTGATCACATCGAATACATCGTGCCTGCCGGAGATCGCCGGCGACGGCGCGCTGTTGGTCGACCCCCGCAGCCCGGCGGAGATTCAAGCAGCACTCGAGAAGCTGCTCACCTCGCAATCGTTGCGCGACCGGCTTCGTACAGCGGGCTCCAATCGGGCACGCGGATATCGCTGGGATGCCTGCGCGTGCCAGAGCCTGGACTTCTTCCGGCAGCTGGGTTAGCGGCCACTACCATGCGAATCCTGATCGACGCCACCTCGCTGCTGTTGCGGAGCGCCGGCATCAAAACCTACACGTATCACTGGATTCAGCACCTGTGGCAGCAGGCCCGCAACGAGCAGATCCTTACTTTTCCGCGCATCAGCAAATTAGCCGCGCTTAATCACGAACGCTCCATTCTCAGCCCCGCGCAGACTTATCCGAGACTGGCGCTGCTATACGCGGCGAACCTGCTCCCGGCATTGCCACTGCTGCGGTGGATCACAGCGAGTGTCGATGTATTTCATGTCTCCACCCAGATCTGGAATCCTCCGAGGAACACCAAGCTGACCGCGACTATCCATGACATGACGGGCCATCTAATGCCTGAGCTGCACACCCCGGGCAACGTTCGAGCGGAAGCAACCTTCGCCGAAAATGTGCTGCGCCGGGCAAATCGCCTGATCGCGGTATCGGAGAACACACGAGCTGACGCCGTGCGTGTGCTGGGCTTGGACCCCGAGCGCATCGAGGTCATTTACTCTGGAATTCCCGACGTTTATTTCGGCGCGCAAGCACGGCCCGCCGAACGGCCCTACGTTTTATCTCTCGGCACCATCGAGCCACGAAAGAACATCGATACGCTGCTCGACGCCTGGCAGAGCTTTCGCTTGCGCAACGATTTCGACCTGCTGATCGCGGGCGCCACGGGTTGGTCGTCCGAAAAGACGCTGGATCGACTCATATCCCGGCCGCCGCCCGGTGTGCGCTATCTCGGCTACGTTCCTGAGGACGAACTTCCGGGCCTGACCGCCGGCGCCACAGCCTTTATCTATCCATCGCTATATGAGGGCTTCGGTTTTCCGGTAGCGCAGGCCATGGCGGCGGGAGTTCCGGTGATTACGTCGAATACTTCCTGTCTGCCGGAAATCGCCGGCGAGGGAGCTTTGCTGGTGGACCCGCGGAGTCCCGCGGAAATTCAGTCCGCGCTCGAAAAGCTGCTCACCACGCCGGTATTGCAAGAGGAACTGCGTACCGCCGGACGCGCGCGCGCTCAACAGTATCGTTGGGAAATCTGCGCACGCCGAAGCTTGGAATTTTTCCGCCGGGTTGGTTGACTACTTTCCGGTCCCAGGCGCTACGAAAAAGTCCCACACCTGCATGTTCACTTTGCCATCGGTGTATTCGACCACTGCGTATTCACCGGGTTCGATGGGCTTCTCAGGCCAGATCTTGAACAGCCCGTCGGCCACCTGCTTGCGGAACGTTGCCACCAGATCTGGCTCTTCCACAGTTTCCTTCGTCACGGGTATGATGGTGAGTTTCTCGACCACGCGATTGCCTTTATGTTCGGCCAATCGCACAATGCCAAAACGCTCCTCGGCCGACAGCCGGATGTAGAATTCGGGCTCCCGATTCGCCGTGCCCGCGGGCGCATGCGGCCCGTCCAGCTCCAGCGTCGCCTTACCGGATACCAGCGGGATGGGGCTCAGAGCCTTGAGCACACTCCGCCTTTTGTCCGTGACGATTTTCGATTCTCCGACCTTGATGGGGATCAGCTTGCCGGCCTCGATCAGGTAAACGCCTTCGGCAACGGGAATCTGCTCCACCTCTTTGCGGGCATCCCGTTCGGCTTTCTCTTCGGCGGCGTTCGCGGCCGCTTCCTCGCGCACCGTTTCCTCACGGCGTTTGATTTCGGCTTTTGTCTTTTCCAAGTCGACCAGCGCAGCCGGGATCTCCTCCCACTCGCCCCGGTCAACACTCAAGAAACTTACGCGGTCGTTTTCTACTTTGTATTCGCGCGCCAGTTGGTAGGTGCCGTCCTTCAGGTAGAGCTTTATATTTGCCGCCCACAGCATGCAGGAGAATGCCGAAAGCAGTATGTAGAGGGGCACGAACCGGCACAGAATTCTCCACTCGCCGGTCTTCTGCCTTCTGCCTTCTGTCTTCTGCATTCTGTCTTCTGCCTTCCGCGCTTATCCTTCCACCGGCTGCAATCCGACGCTCCGAAGGAGCAGAAACTGCGATAAATTTTCAGATGTCAGGAGCCCTAACAACTGACCGTCCTGCATCACCAGCGCACATGCACCCGCGTGCGCCATCATCGGTAATACTTCAGCCAGATCCTGGTCGGGAGGAAGGCTGTTGAACTCGCGTTCCATGAAGCCTGCGATATACGCCTGAGGGCCTTCCAGAGCCATCCCACGCAATAGCGCCGTGCGGCCGAGCAGCCCGATCACCTGGTCGCCGAGCATTACGGGAAAATCCTGTTGCGAAGTGGAAAGCAGCAGGTTGGCCGCGTCTCGAATCGTGCTGCCATGCGGCAGCGTACGGTATTCAGTCATCATGGCAGCTCGCACCGGAATGCCTTGCGTGAGCGACCGGCCGCGCGAGGCCGCGCCTTCATTGGCCGCACCGAGATAGATGAAGAACGCCACGAACGCCAGCATGGGCATATAAATGAATCCATACAGCCCCATGCTAATTGCCAGCATGCGGCCCGACCAGGTGGCGATGCGCGTCGCTTCGTATTCCGACTTCAAGCGCGACAGAATCGCGCGCAACATTCGCCCGCCGTCCATGGGAAATGCGGGCAACAGATTAAAGCCGGCCAGAATCAGATTCCCGAGCGCGATGCGATCGATCAGGTTGCCGTCCGCCGGCTGCTCGAGCGCGAAGAAGTTCACGGCCCGGTGCTGCGAATAAAGCAGCATGTAGATCAGGGCCGCAATCGTCAGATTTACAACCGGACCAGTAAGCGCGATCCAGAACTCTTCGCTGGGCTTGGCCGGCCGCTCCAAACGCGCCACACCACCGATGGGAAACATCACGATCTCCAGCGTCCGTATGCCGTATAAAGAACCGACAAAGGCATGTGCGAATTCATGCAGCAGGACGGATACGATCAGAGCCAGAATAAATAGCGTGTAGTTGGCGGGCGACTGGTTGGATCCCAGTCCGATCACGATCAAGAAAATCAGCAGCAGCACAAACGTGAAATGCAGGCGAATGGGAACGCCCATCAACCGGATAGATCCGACCGAACCTGGACTCACCGCTCGCTCGGTGCTGCGCTCCTCTGCCAAATGTCCCTCTGGACCTAATTTACCGCACCTTGATTATCGACCGGCCGTTTTCGCCATAATGTCGTACACTGGCTTATTATCCGCGTAAACGCGCCATTCCCGGACCAAGCCGTTTTCCACCACGGCACGCCACGCCGCCGGCGTCCGCCATTTGTTTTCGGCGAGCAGCTTCCCTTTGACGCTAATCGTGCCGCCTGCCGCGCCGAACACCGCGACTATGCTGCCGCTTTGAAAAATGTCTTCATGCGACACCCAATAATCCGGGCAGAAGGCGTAATATCCCTGCCAGCCTTTTCGCATCGTCGCGCGTCCGCGCATGGTCTGACCGAGCGAGTCGATGAATACGTGATCCTCGGTCATCAATTCCGCCAGCTTGTCCGGATCGCGTTGATTGATGCGATCCATGAATTCGAGCACCATCTCGATCGGCGTCATTTACCCTCCTGGCCCGCCTCCGACAACAACTTCTTCACCGCATCCACACACAACACGGCCGCGTGTTTCGACTCCGGAATCAATCCGCCAACCGATGCTTCGACATCCGCGGCCTTCATCCCAGCCAGCTCTTGCCGAGTCCGGCCCTGCATCCATTCGGTAAGAGCCGACCCGCTCGCGATCGAGGCCGTACAGCCTCGAACTTTATAGCGGACCTCCACAATCCGGCCGTTCTGGAACATTGCGGACAAGCGCAGAATATCGCCGCAGATAGGATTCGAGATCTCCACCGTGACAGCCGGTGGGCCGAGTTCCCCCACGTTGCGCGGATTTTTGAAATGATCAAGAAAGACTTCGCTGTACACGGCGCGGTCCCTTTCCAATTATGAACATCTTTCTCACAGGAGCCACTGGTTACATCGGCGGCGCGGTTGCGGACGCTTTCATGAAAGCAGGTCATTCGGTAACCGGTTTGGCGCGTTCCGATGAAGCAGCCGGCCAGTTACGCCTCAAAGGGGTCGCATCGCATCGCGGCGATCTGACGTCGCCCGCCAGCCTGGCAGTCGCGGCCAGCGCTCTGGACGGAGTGATCCATACCGGCACGACGAACGACGGTCGCGTGGATCAGGCGGCGATCCGGGCGATGCTCGATGCTCTGAACGATTCCAACAAGCCATTCGTGTACACCAGTGGCGTTTGGGTTTTGGGCAATACCGGAGATACGCCGGCTAGCGAAGGCGCGCCGCTGAATCCCGCTGCGCTGGTCGCCTGGCGCCCGGCGGTGGAGCGAATGGTTCTCGAGAGCGCACAGAAAGGCGTGCGCGCCATTGTGATACGACCAGCGTTGGTCTATGGCCGCAGCGGCGGAATCCCGGCCGACCTGGTGAAATCGGCGCGAGAAAACGGCGCTGCGCGCTACGTCGGAACTGGCCAGAATCGCTGGCCCGTGGTTGATGTCGATGATCTCGCGGATCTATACCTGCGCGCCTTTGAACGCGCCGCACCGGGCACGCTGCTGAATGCCGCCGAGAGCTCGGCCCATCGCGTCAAAGAGATTGCCGAAGCCGCCAGCGCGGGCGCCGGCAAGGACGGCCGCACGGCATCCTGGCCGCTCGATGAAGCCCGCAAGTCCCTAGGCGCCTACGCCGATGCGCTGGCTCTCGATCAGCTTGTTTCCTCGGCAAAAGCCACGTCCATGTTGGGCTGGAAACCGCGCGCCGCCGGAATTCTGGACGATCTGCGTCGCGGATCCTACGTTTCGTGACCACCGTAGTAGCGGCGATTATCGAGCGCGCCGGACGGGTTCTGATCGCGCAACGCAAGAACCTCGGCTATCATCCGCTGAAGTGGGAATTTCCCGGAGGGAAAGTGGAGACCGGAGAAGCTCCTGAGGCTGCGGTTATCCGGGAGCTACAGGAAGAGCTTGGTATCGCGGCGCGCATCGATCGCGAACTGATGCGATACGAATACCAATATCCCGGGCGCTCGCGTATTCTCCTGATTTTCTATCGAGTGGTCGATTTCGATGGCGCCCCGCGGAATCTAGACTTCGAACAGATCCGTTGGGAACATCCCGACCGGCTAAATGACCACGATTTTCTCGAAGGCGACAGGGAGTTCATCGCGCGCCTGCCTGAAATTCCAAGCGCTATTTCGCGGCCGCCGGAAGCCTGAACTCGAGTCCGCGTTCGTCGTTCAGACGCTGCGACAGATCGCGATCGATCAGGTTAATGCTGGCCTGATTGAGGCTGTGTTCGACGCTGACGTAATGGAGCGTCGAGCCCTCCATCCAGTAACCCAGGGCCTGAACAATACTGTGATCTTTGAAGGCAATCAAATAAATTGTCGGCTGATCGCCGTTGTCGATCTGCGGGCGCGCGGCTGTGTTCCCGGCCGCGTCGGCGTAAGGGTGTGAAGAGTTCTGATATAACCGCAGCCCCGACTGTTGATCCGCTGAATCGTTCGGATTGTACTCCCGGACCTGAGGATTGACCTGCTGAGGAACAAAATTCTGGTTGATCACCACTGACGGCGCCTCGCCGGAATTGATGACGGGTGGCGCTTGATCCGCATAGCCGGGCGCGTATGCGGCGTTCGGATCAGAGCCATATCCGTACCCACCTCCGTATCCGTAGCCGTACCCGCCTCCATAGAACACCGGATATGGCACGATCACCGTGCGACCGTGCTGCGGATGATTTGCAGAAACCGGACGGCCGCCCCCGCCTCCGTACCTTGCCGCATAAAACGCCGCTGCCGTGCTGACTTGCGGATGCGCCACTCCCGGTAGAAGCACGTTCGAATATCCACCGATCGTCCCGTGAGACCCCGCGACTTGCCCGAATGCTGCCCCCAAGCTCAAGAAAAGGACCACACCAACCGCGTGCCGCATGAGCCCTCCTTTAGACCGATTGTAACCCACCATTACTTCTGATGCTGACGTCGCGCTGCAGACTCACGTTTCGCTGGAGACACAGAAAGATATAATCCCAAAACGATATAATCGAAGCTATGCCGGAAGTGCGACATTCCGTCTGTGCCCTCGATTGCCCCGACTGCTGCTCGCTCCTCATCAATGTAGATGACGGAAGAGGCACCCAGTTGCGTGGAAACCCAAATCATCCGGTCACGCGCGGATTCCTATGCGGCAAGGTCGCCCGGTACTTAGAGCGTGAGTACTCCCAGGACCGCTTGCTCTACCCGCAAAAACGAGTTGGTACTAAAGGCGAAGGAAAGTTCCAACGCATCTCCTGGGATGAGGCTCTCGATACTATATCCGGCCGCCTCAGCGCCATCGCGGCCGAGTACGGCTCGGAAGCTATCCTGCCCTATAGTTATGCCGGCACCATGGGCCTGCTAAACCGGTCCGGCATGGACCTGCGATTCTTTCACCGGCTGGGCGCGTCACGTCTCGACCGTACGATTTGCTCGTCCACCGGTGGCGCCGGTCTTACCGAAACTCTCGGCCATCGCTACGGCACCGAGCCCGAACAATTCCAGCACTCCAAGCTCATCATCGCCTGGGGTGCGAATATTCTCGCCACCAACGTGCATCTTTGGCCATTCATCGTGGAGGCCCGCCGGCGAGGCGCCAAGTTCTACACCATCGATCCGGTTCGCAGCAAAACCGGACACCTCTCCGATAAGCATTTCGCCATTTTCCCGGGTAGCGACCTCGCGCTCGCTCTGGGATTGATGCACGTCATCATCGGCGAGAAGCTGTATGACGCCCATTACGTCGAGCGGTACACCGATGGTTTCGATGCCTTGAAGAAGCGCGCCGCCGAATACACGCCGGAGCGCGTGGAAACACTCACAGGGATCTCGAGCGCCGACATCGTCTCATTGGCGCGCGAGTACGCCACTATTCGGCCTGCGGGTATTCGCTTGAACTACGGCGTGCAGCGCAGCGACCGCGGAGGCACAGCGGTGCGAGCGATTGCAGCTCTTCCAGCCTTGATCGGCTCCTGGCGGGAAGCCGGCGGAGGCGTGCAGCTTACCACCAGCCAGGCATTTCATTTGAACCGGCCCGGTCTGGAGATGCCCGAGCTTCAATTCAAGTCGCCTCTGGGGCGCGAGGCTCGCATCGTGAACATGTCCGAGCTCGGCAAGGCGCTCACTCAACTGGACGATCCGCCCGTGAAGGCCATGGTCGTTTACAACTCGAATCCGGCTACCATTGCACCCAACCAGAATCTGGTTCTCAAAGGCATGCGGCGCGACGACCTGTTCACCGTCGTGATGGAGCAATTTCAGACTGACACCGCCGATCACGCCGACATACTTCTCCCTGCTACTACCTTTCTCGAGCACACCGATCTATACACCGCTTACGGACATTACTACATGCAATTGGCGCGGCCGGCCCTCCCGGCACCCGGCGAGACCAAGTCCAATGTCGAAGTTTTCAAGCTGCTAGCCGAGAGAATGGGCTTTGAGGACGATTGCTTCCGTGATTCAGAAGACGACATGATCCGGACCCTTCTCGACTCAGAGCACCCGTTCGTTAAGGGCATAACTCTGGAGCAGTTGGATCGCGAGCATTTCGTTCGCTTGAACATCGCGCAGGACGGGCAGCCATTCCTGCCATTTGCGAACGGCGGATTTGGCACGCCATCCGGCAAGTGCGAATTCCACGCCGACACGTTGGGCTACGAGCCTCCTGTGGAGTCCCGCCTGGGGGCCGAGTCGCTGCGATCGAAGTATCCGCTCGAAATGATTTCCGCCAAGAGTCACGACAGCATGAATTCTACATTTGGAAATCAACAGGCGGCTCTACGCCAGACCTCCACGCTTTTCCTGCATGCAGAAGACGCGCAGAAACGTGGCATCCACACTGGCGATCGTGTCCAGATGTTCAACGACCGCGGAAGTTGCATGCTGGTCGCCGATGTCAACGGCACCGTCCGCGAGGGAGTGGTCTGGGCGCCGTCGGTTCGTTGGAACAAGCTGGCACCTGACGGGCGCAGCGTAAATGCCCTGACGTCTGACCGGCTGACTGATATGGGCGGCGGCCCGACGTTCTATAGCTGTCTGGTCGAAGTGGCGAAGTGCGGCGATTGACGTAGTGACGGCAAAGTATCGCCGGGCAGTCTACTACGGCCTTCCGATCCTTTTCTGACTGGCGGTGCACTAATTCGCCCTGAAAACCTGGTTTTTTCAAGATGACTTCGCCTGGTTGGCGCTGCGTCTCGCTATCCACTCCCCGAGCGATCGCTTACACGCGTTATTCAGCCCGAAAGCCCAAGGGACCATTCGCACATTGAGCGAGCGCCTCTACTTCCTGCTCTTCCCTTCCTGTTTGGCTTGAATGTCGTGCCGTTCAAGACTTGGACACTCTTGACCGAACTCGCGAACATTGCGCTTCTGGTTCAAATCGCCCGGCGAGTTACCGGTTCTGCACTGGCGGGATTCCTGGCCCCGATCCTGTGGACCGCGAATGCAGGACTGGCGCTAGCCGTCGGCTGGAGCTCCGCCTATAACGAGATCGCGTTCGCCTTCGTTATTCTTCTCGCCTTCCGCCTTTTTCTCCAGTGCATCGACGCCGGCGTCCTGGAGCTGAACGTTGCCGATCCGGCGCTGGCCGCGGGCTACGCGCTGTGTTGTGCGCGTCCTTATTTCCGAAAAACGTTGTTCTTGTTCATTTCGTCCGCCCTCTTCATCGCCGCGCACTTCGCGTTCATCGCCGCGCCCGCCGATCCTCATTACAAAATGTACTTCGGCTCAAGTGCCCTGACGATGCTGTGGACTTACTGGGCGTACACGCTGTCTGCGCCGCGGATGTCGAGACTGGTCGGTGGCTGTTCTGGCTGGGCCTTTCCGTCGCGGTTGCCATCAGCCTGGCCTTGGCGTCTTTCGCCGCGAACAAGCTGCGCCGGCGCGATTGGTTGCCCCTGTTCTTACTCGGCTGGTTTCTGGTAGTAATCTCGCCCATCCTCCCACTCCGCGATCACTTCACCGAATACTACGTTGTGGTCCCATCCATTGGTCTCGCGATTCTTGGCGCGTGGGCGCTCGCAAGCGCGCGGGGCCGTACAGCTGTGGTCGCTGACGTGCTCACGGTCCTATACTGCACGCTATCGATCGCCGACCTTCACAACACCGAAAAGTATTTCTACAACCGGGCGCGCGCAATGAAATGCATCTTGCTGGGCCTTAAGGCTCTACCCGCGGCGGAAACCAGCCAAGCGATCCTGATCGATGGTGTCGATAACGAGCTATTCTGGAGCGGAATTTCCGACGACCCCTTCCGTCAGCTGGGGATCTCGCGCGTCTACTTGACTCCCGGATCTGAAGCGCTCATAAATCCGCACCCGGAGTGGGGCGGCATTTCACGATTCGTGATCGGTCGCGACGATGCTCTATCGCTGCTCACCAATCACCGAGCCGTCGTCTTCGAGCTCCAAGGGCGGAACCTTGACGACGTCACCGGCCGCTATCTAGCGAGAGTCCACTTTGCTTTGGATCATCCCGAGTTTATCGCTGTGGCCAATCCTTTGTACGGAAATCGGCTTGGCCCCACCTGGTATCAGATCGAACAAAACTTCCGCTGGATACCGAAAGCGGCAACCGTGAGAATCGCAGGTCCCAAGGCACCTGGCCAGAGCCTGGAAGTCACTGGATATTGTCCTGCGGTCGTTCTCTCCCAAGGGCCCCTCCAAGTTTCCTTCCATGGCGATGGGATCGCGATCGGCTCGGTCAGCCTGAACCGACCCAACCAGCATTTCGATCTCAAGCTTCCACTGCCCTCCGCATTGATTGGACGGCCGGGGATCGAGGTCGAAGTCGAAGTGAACCACACCATTCGGAGGAGTGCCTCGGGCAACGACCCTCGCACGCTCGGGCTCGTGCTCCAAACTTCTTCTTTCAGTAAGCATGAACTACTACGAGCAGCACCATCAGGATTATCTCGAAGGCCTGAAAACCTTCCTCCGCATTCCGAGCATCAGCACGCTTTCCGAGCACAAGCCTGATATCCAGAAGGCTGCTGAGTTCGTGAAGAGTGAACTCGAGAAGGCTGGTTTGCAGCAGGCGCAGCTCATCGAAGGCCAAGGAAATCCGCTGGTCTACGCCGAGTGGCTTGGCGCGGCGGGTAAACCGACCATCCTCTTCTACGGCCATTACGACGTGCAGCCGCCCGATCCGCTGGATGAATGGAGATCGCCGCCGTTTGAGCCCGCCATCCGCAACGACAACATCTATGCACGTGGATCGGCGGACGATAAGGGCCAGACCTATATCCTGATCAAGGCCGTCGAAGGATTGCTGAAGCAGCACGGCCGCCTGCCGGTGAACGTGAAGTTCTTGATCGAAGGTGAAGAGGAGGTCGGCGGCGAACACATCGAAAGCTACGTGGCTTCGAAGCCCGCGCGCATTAAAGCCGACGCCGCGGTGATCTGTGACACCGAGATGTTCGCGCCGGAGCTGCCCACCATCTGCGTGGGCCTGCGTGGCATCGTCTACGGCGAACTGATCGTGCAAGGTGCGGACCATGATCTGCATTCCGGCGTATATGGCGGCGCGGCGCCCAATCCGATTCAGGCTATCGCCGAAATTCTAAGCACCTTGAAGGATCGCGAGGGACACATCCGCATTCCCGGCTTTTACGATCGCGTGCAGCAGCCCAGCCAGAAGGAGCGCACGGCGTGGGCGCGTCTTCCCTTCGACGAGCAGGAGTATAAAGATAAAGAAGTCGGCGTCAAAGAATTAGTCGGCGAACCGGAGGTGCCGCTGTTCGAGCGTTTGTGGGCGCGCCCCACTCTCGAAGTGCACGGCATTCGTGGCGGATTTACCGGCGAGGGCGCGAAGACCGTGATCCCCGCTCGCGCGCTGGCCAAGCTCAGCATGCGCCTAGTCGCCGACCAGCGCCCCGACGAAGCTACCGCGCAGCTTCGGAAAGCCGTCGCAGCCGCTTGCCCCAAAGGCGTGACTGCCGAATTCAAGCCGATCCACTCCGCCCCACCATCGCTGGTGAATCCGGACAACAAGTTCATCCAGGCTGCGGCAGAGGCGATGAAACAGGTGTTTGGCAAAGAGACGGTGTATATCCGCTCCGGCGGCTCGATCCCAATTGTGGCGGCCTTCGACGCGTCCCTGGGCATCCCGAGCGTCATGATGGGCTTCGGTCTGCCCGACGACAATCTACATGCTCCCAACGAGAAGATGCACCTGCCGAACTTCTTCCGTGGCATCGAAGCAGTGGCGCGATACCTGGAAATCCTCGGCGGTTAGTGGCGCAGGTCTCGACAGTCTCCGACCTGCGAGAGGCTTTTTCAGCAACCGGCTAGGAAACTTTCGCCGCCCGGGTTCGCTGATCGGCGGCGGCCAGGATGCCTTCCACCGACGGCACGATTAGTTGCCTGCGCCCCAGGCGGATGATGCCGCGGCGGGCGAGAGCGTTGAGTGTGGTGGAGGTTGTTTCTCGAGTGGCGCCGATCAGGCTCGCGAGTTCACCCTGCGAAAGGGGGATTGAATACTCCGACGCGTTCGATTTCGCGCCGAAGGTCTTGGCCAGTTCGGCCATGTAGTAGAGGATGCGATACTCCACGTCGTGCAGGCAGAGCAGCTCGATCTTTTTCTCCAATTCGCGTTTGCGCACGGTCAGAAGTCCGGAAATCTCACGCCACAACTCCGGCCGCTTTTCACAAACGCGTAGGAATAAATCGCGCGGAAGGACATAAATCACGCCCTCTTGCAGCACCTCGGCGGAAATCATCCGGCTTTGCTCAGTCCCCAGCGCCTGCTCACCGAACAGTTCGCCCGCACCGATAATCTGCAAGATGATTTCCTTGTTGTCCTGGCCGCGTTTATAAATCTTTACGAGGCCGGATTCGAGGAAGTAGAGTGTGTCCGCGGGGCCGCCTTCGGCATAGACGGTCGCGAAACGCCGATTCGGAGAGAACTTGGTAACCCCATCCAAGTTAATCAGCTCGCTCCGCACAACGCCGGCCAGGGAAGTAGGTTGCGAATCCATTGGTCCTGTTCATTATAGTCCGAATGTCAAGCAAATTGTCACTGCGGAGAATTTCGAGTACTAGCGACCATTACGACGGATCTCTTATCTCGCTGGCGAAGTGCGCGCCCCGTTCGAAATGGTCTCGCATAGCGGGAGAGTCCAGGCTCTGGCAAAGCTCTTGGAGCACGGCGATGTAGGCTTGAAGAGCCTCCTGGATCGGGGCTCGGTTCGTGGCCAGAATGTCTCCCCAAACGTCAAAGGAACTCAATGCCAACCTGGTGCTATCCACCAGGGCCGGACCGAAGACACGAGATTGGGGTTCTTCGCGAGCATTCAATAACGCTGCCAGGCCCGTGGAAACGAGTTGTGGAAGATGGGATGTCAATGCCACGATCCGATCGTGCTTTTGAGGGTCTAAGATGACCGGGAAGGCGCCAATCCTGGCGATCCAATCCAACAATTCCAGTGCATTCGTGGTATCGAGTTCCGCTTGCGATTGCGGAGTCAGCACATAAGGGCGCCCTTCGAACAGGCCGGCTTCGGCGGCCTCGACGCCACGCTGCTCTCTCCCCGCCATGGGGTGACCGCCCAGGAACTGGCAGCGCGAAATGACGCTTCGAGCTTTGGCGGCAATAGTACTTTTTGTGCTTCCCACATCGGTGATCAACGCCTGGGGTTGCACCCAGCCGTTCAAATCCGGAAGGATTTCCAGGATGCGAAGAATCGGCTGCGAGAGATAAATCAGGTCCGCTGCCGCAGCTGCTTCGCGAGCGGGCGCGCCTTCATCGATGACGCGCAGATCGAGAGCGCTTTGAAGGGTGGCGGGCGAGCTGACGCCCAGAATTCGCCCCGAAAAACCGGCCCTGCGGAGAGCCAACGCGAAGGAGCCCCCGATCAGGCCGACGCCAAAGATTGCGACGGTCTTCATCCCAGACGCATCCTACACCGAGCGCTCCACCGCATGGGCGATCATGCGCAACTGCTCCATGAGCTCGGTGAACTGCTGAGGGCGCAGGGATTGTGCGCCGTCGCTGAGCGCATGATCGGGATCGTGATGGACCTCCACCAGCAAGCCGTCCGCTCCCGCCGCCACCGCCGCGCGCGCCATTGGCAGCACCTTATCCCGCCGCCCAGTGCCATGCGAGGGATCGGCCACGATGGGCAGATGCGACAGCGACTTCACGACTGGGATGGCCGAGATGTCCATGGTGTTGCGGGTCGAATTCTCGAAGGTCCGAATCCCGCGCTCGCATAGAATCACTTCGTAATTACCGCCCGACATGATATATTCGGCGCTCAGCAGTAGTTCCTCGATGGTCGCGGAAATCCCGCGCTTCAGCAGGACTGGCTTTCGCACCTGCCCCAGCTCCCGCAGCAAGTTGAAGTTCTGCATATTGCGCGCGCCCACTTGCAGGATATCGGCGTAAGCGCAGAGCACGGGAATCTGGGTTTGATCCATCACTTCGCTCACCACCAGCAGGTTATGGCGATCGGCCGCTTCGCGCATCATCTTCAAGCCCTCTTCGCCCAGGCCCTGAAAGCTGTAGGGCGATGAGCGGGGCTTAAACGCGCCGCCTCGAATAACCTTTGCGCCGCCGCGCGCCACCACCCCGGCGATCTGGTCGATCTGATCGCGGGTCTCAACACTGCACGGACCGGCCATGACCACCACTTGATTTCCGCCGATCTCGACATCGCGGATCTTGACCACCGTGCCGCCCGGGCGGAAGTGCCTGCTGGCCAGCTTATAGGGCGACACGATGCGATGGCATTCTTTGACGCCTTCCATGACCTCGAACTCAATTGGATCGACATCGCCGACGGGTCCGACGCCGCCTAATACGGTGTGCATGACGCCCGAAGAGCGATGGACGATAAAACCCATGGAGACAAGTCGATCGATGACCTTTTGGATTTGAGATTCCTCGGCGCCCTCTTGCATTACGACAAGCATGAAAATTGATCCCTGAGATTTCAATTGTGGCACAGCGCAGCTTGGCCGCAAACAGCGTTCAACCGGACCCGGCGCGAGGAAGGTTTTCGAATTCAGCGAAGGAGAGGGCCCGCGGTCTTGACGGAGACGGAAGTCAGGAGACAGAAGTCAGGAGACAGAAGGCAGAAGGCAAAAGATCAAGTGGCGTAGGCGCGTTCGAATGCGTGGTCGCGGCGCTCGTTTAGGGTGGATGTATGCTTCGATATCCTAATTTGAAAAAACGAAGCCATCCTCGGCGGGATTATAGGACAGGCCGTCTTCTTTGTGCATTTTGAGGAGCTTGGCGGCATCGTCCAGTTGGTGGCGTTCGCGGCCGCGGCGTTCGTCCTGAATTTTATGGAGCAGTTCGAGGGTGCGCCCGGACTGGCCGGCGAGGCGATGGCTGTAGATGCTGATTTGGGAGACGGCGCGCTTGTGCTCGAGGAAAGCGAGGGCTATGGCAAGGGCGGTTTCAGCGTCCTGATGCTTGGCTTGGATGCTGTCTCCCATTGCGGTGATGCCGAGCGAGAAGAGGTTGGTCTCGACCGCGGCGGCACGGTTTTGTCGCCAGGAAGTATCGATAAACGAATGGACGAGCTGGGTCTCGGTGGCGCCTTTGGGCTGGTGTTCATCGAGGAAGGACTGTGAATGGCGCTGGTAAGCGGAGTGAATCCTCCGTGGGCAGGACGACGGGTTGGCCCGTTAGTCTATGAAGCCGTGAAGGAATCGGTTTGAGGTCCAGCACTTTAGCGATCGGCGCGACCTTTGTCTCCTCCAGTTCTGAATAGTTAGCGGTTGCGCAGAGCATCGATCGACGGGAGCAACTACCCAAGCAAATGTGTCGTGGCAGCGAAACTGCTTATCCGGCAGTAGCCTTCTGAAGGGCCACTCTCCAACGCAGCCGAATCCATTGCTGGATGTTATAGACCAGCACGGCCCAGAGAGTTTCCATCGTTACTTTCGCTCGTCCACGTAGCTGAAATTGCCGTAGTTTGATTTTGGTTTTGATCCAGGCATTGGGAAACTCGGCTACTTGCGCGCGTTGCCGATAGATTTGACGCGCCTCTGCCGTCTTCATTCTGGCTCGGTGTTCAGCGATGGCCGGATCTGTGGTTACCTGGCGAATTCGGCGGCTCGGTACTTTCGGACAACAACGCGCCTTATGTGGACAGCGCCTGCAATCAGCCGGGTCCGCCCGGTAATAGCGAGCCTGGGCTCCCACCATCGGTTCGATTTTGTAGTAGGGCAGCTGCTGGCCCGCCGGACATTGATAGCGATCCTGTTCGGCGTTATAAAAAAAATGTTCCGCGGTGAACTCGTCCGCTACGCCCCAGCGCGCCTGTTGACCCGCATAACGGTTCTCGGCATAGTCTTCCACCGGGCAGATCAACTCGCTTTTCCCCTGCAGAGCCAGGATGTTTTCCCGGCTGGCATAGCCGCTGTCGGCCACCACCTGACCTGGCATCCGACCAAAAGTCGCCTGGATTTGCTCCATCGCCGGCTGCAACTGCGGCGCGTCGGAGCCACTTTGCGTGACCTGCATTCCGACGATCACCCCGGCCGCCACATCGGTGGTCAACTGCACGTTATAGGCGGGCTCGAATCCTCCTCCGGCCCGCTTCATCACCCTCGCATCCGGGTCGGTTTCGCTGGCGCGCGCCTCCTCCCGGTTGTTGCTTCTTCGCTCACTGCGCACCTTCTCCAACTGCTCCAGCGCCCGCTTCAATCGCTCCTGCGTCTCTCGCGCCGACCGTTTACGAGCTTGCGCTGTACGGCTGTTTTCTACCAGGGGCTGCCGTGGATCACCCATCGCTTCGACCTGTTGTTCGGCCAACTTCAGGTGCTCCCGCAATGTCTCTTCCCCCCGAAACGTATTGCCGCTGGCGCTGGCCCGGATGCGCGTGCCGTCCTGCGTCACACGCTCCAAGCTGATCAGTCCTTCCGCACTCAAAACCCCCAGCACTTGCGTGAACAGATCCCTCAACGCCGCATCGTGGTCCACCCGAAAGTCCGAAAGCGTATGGTGATTGATCGCCTCCATCCCACACAACCACTGAAAACCCGGCTCGTACTCGCATAGCCTGGAAACTTCCCGCGCACTTCCTACGCCGCGACTGTAGGCATACAGCCACACCGCGATCAGGAGGCGCGGATCCCAACCTGGTTGACCAGCATGCCCCTCCACCGAGCGGATGCCTTCATAAAATCGTGCCAGATTGAGCCGGCCGCTGAACTCCCACAGCGCTCGCGCGGGATGATCCTCCGGGATGAGCTGTTCGATATCGATCGGGCGTAACACCAACTGTTCCCGATCGATCGCACGCAAGCGGGGCGCAGCAGACTTGCTATTCATGCCCCAGTCTAACGCCAAAACCGCAAAACATGACCATCAACTTTTGATTTATTCACAGCTTCCATGCCGCAAAGCATTCAGCTTGGATCGTTGCGTACCGGCTTCGGTGCGGGGGCCGGTGGACTTCTGGGCATTCGCTTTATTCGCGACGGCGTGGTTGATTGAGGCATGATCGGCGCCGCAGCCGTGGCCGTTGGGACGGAGGTCATCATTGGAAATGTCAGACATTGGAAATCTCCTTCGATTACTGAATATCACGGGCGATGATGCTCGAAGCAGATGGTATCGGGGAAGTCGTTGAGACACTGGGAAAGAGAGCGGGTGGAAAGTTGGTGACTCACCGACACCTGCTGAGCTTAACCGAAGGGCGGTCGCACGGCCAATGGCGTTTCTAGCCGTTAGTGACGAGCCGTTGCTGACGTTCTCTAACCGGATAAAAAAATTTGATAGAAATGCTGTTCGGTTCGGGCACTTCATCGGCCGTTAGGCACGGTAAACAGAAACGCAGCCCCCGGAATCGTAGGCTCTCTGCGCTCCGTTTTCTCTGACGCGTTGCTCCATAATAGACCGGAATAGACCGGCGCTCTTCCGGGGATGCGGGATGGCTTGAAATGGCCGAAAGTATTCTGCACATCTCCTGGCCCTCTTTCAGAACCCGGTGGAGTCTTTCCAGGGTTTGGCGCTCATTGTCATCCACGCTGCCCGGCATGTCGTCAACTTATCACACTAACGGTAGCGCGACACGGTAGCGCAAAGCCCTTGCAATACTCGTCACCTGGCCGTATACTCTTGAGTACAGCGATAACTTGTTGAGCCGGTCTCCTAGGCCATTTAGGGCTCTCTTTTAGGCGGATTCGTCGGCATCGCTGCCACGGTCTGCCTGCATGTCTGCCGTGTTGATGCGCGCTTTGCCGCCCGCGGGGTGATCGGGCTCCTGAGAATTGCGCGCTCCTTTCGGCAACCTACGTAAATTTCAACGAGCACGTTTGTCCAAACAGGCTCGCCTTGGAGATAGCAACTATGACTACGTTTTACGCTCGGAATCTCATCAAATCGGGAATTGCCGCGGCAGTTCTCGCCCTTAGCATCCCAACTGTATGCACGGCACAAGCCAACGGTCCTACCTGGATTCGATTTCAGACCACCAGAGTCAGACCCGAAATGCGGCAAGAGTATGAAGGCTACATGAAGCAGATCGCAGCAGCATACAAGAAAACCTCAGTCCCGCTGTTTGTTACGTACCAAAATGTGGCCGGAGACATGACTGAATATACGTCCGTCCTTGGGCTCATGAAGTTCGGCGAGATGGATAGCCCCTCTCCGCTAATCAAGACGCTAGGCGAAGAGGCGTTTGGAAACCTGCTGCGTGGCGCGGCGCGCTGCCAGATTTCACAGAATCGCTATTTTTCGCTGCCCATGAATGACCTCATGATCAACAAGGGAGCACCGGGCACGCTGTATATGATGACTCGAACCTTCCTCAATCCGGGAAAGTTTCCGGAATACGAGGCCTGGCTGAAGAACGACTGGAAGCCGGCGATGGAAAAGGCGGGAGTGACCCAGCTTCGGGTTTCGCGTCCCATCTTCGGCCTGCCTGCCAACGAGGTTCAGACCGTCAGGATGATAAAGGACTTCGCTGAAATCGATGGGGGCCCAATCTTGCAGCAGAAATTGGGAGCCGATGGCGCCCGAGCCTTGAATGCGAAAACAAACGGGATGGTTCGAGCTACGACTATCAGCATCATCAGAGTCCGCGCCGATCTGAGCAACCTGCCGCCGATGCCCACAAGCAGTAACTAGCGGGCTGCTTCAAAAGGGGCTGGAGCAAGGCCCCTATTCAGTCCCCTCGCCGCACTTAGCTTTGGTTCGCGGCGACGGTTTTGGCTGTACTAGTTTCCTGCGCTTCCAAGAGGCATGCGCGAAGTTTGTCCGCCATGGCCTGAACGTTCGGCTCCAGGAACATGTCGATGTGGTTTCCCGGCACTTCATGGATTTCCAGCCTGCTCGCGATGCCGCCCCAACCGTACTCAGGATCGCGGTACTGTCCAATGGGACGATGCGCGCGCCGGAACAACAACACGCGGCCATCGTATGGTCGAGGGTGGTAATTTTTGGAGGCGAAGAGTGATACGTATTCGATATTGTGCAGCCCATGCTGGAACGACCAACCTGAGCGCAAGTGAATACGGTAGGCCATGCCCCAGGCCAATCCTCTGAGCCAGGCTAGCCTGAATGCCAGGCGGTGGCGCACATGCGTGGCAAGCTCCCGCGGCTTAAAACTCCACAGCGTACGGCACTGCAGCCTCAGCCACTGGCCTAGGAAATGAATGCGCTTCCGCGCGGATTCAAATGACGATGAGACGTCCGGGCGATGGCCTTGATTCTCGGCGTCAAACAGAACCACCAGAGCCACGGTTTCTCCACGCTGCTGGAGCTGCTGGGCCATTTCATAAGCCATCACTCCCGCGTCGCTCCACCCGCCCAGGAAATATGGCCCTTCGGGCTGCACCTGCAGCAACGTCTGAACGCAATGCGCGGCAATATCTTCCAGGCAATACGGGGTCGGCAAGGCATTTATGTCCGGCAACGGCACGCCCAAAAACGGCTGATCGATTCCCAATCTATTCGCCAGGGTGCGAAACAAAGGGCCGGCCCCCACACAGAAAATGGGCGGCCGGAACCCATCGGGCTGGATGCCGAAGACCTGTGGGCGCTTGAGAGAGTTGGGATCGCGGAGCATGCCGGCGAGCCTCTCAACCGTGGGAGCGAACATTAGTGTGGCCAGAGTGATCTTCGTGTTTAGTGCTTTCTCAAGGCGAGCCAGCATCCTGATGGCAAGCAGTGAGTTTCCGCCGAGCTCGAAGAAGTCCTCTTTGATGCCGATGGGCTTGGCGCGCAGAACTTCTTCCCAGACCTTCACCAGCTGAAGTTCCAAGGCGTCCCGGGGGGCATCCAAAGGCTCGGCCCGAGTTTCATCTCGTTGACCCGGAGGCGGAAGCGCGCGGCGATCTACCTTACCGTTGGATGTCAGGGGCAAGGACTCCAGGAAAACATACCTGGCCGGCAGCATATAATCCGGCAACCTTTGTTTTATGAAGCTGCGAACCTGCAGCTCGGTGAGAGTACGGGCTTGACGAGTGACAACATACGCCACCAGGCGCCGGTCGCCGGGGGCTCCTTCGCTGGCGATTACCGCGGCCTCACGGATGCCCGGGTGTCCGACGAGCGCGGCTTCGATCTCGTTCAGCTCGACTCGGAATCCTCGGATCTTGACCTGATCATCCAGCCGGCCCAGGAACACCAGGTTACCGTCCGGCCGGTAGCGCACCAGGTCGCCGGTCTTGTACATGCGTGCTTCGGGCTCGGAACTGAAGGGATCTTGGATGAATCGCTCCGCCGTTAATTCCGGGCGCCGATGGTAGCCCAAGGCCAATCCGTCACCGGCAATGTACAATTCGCCGGGCACGCCAATGGGGACAGGCTGCAAGTTGCGATCCAGAACATAGAGGCGGACATTGGCGATGGGACGTCCGATCGGAACGGCAGAGGCGGGAACCATTCCGGGCGGAACCTCGTACACGCAGCAACCTACTGTGGCCTCAGTGGGTCCGTACTCATTGATCAACCGAACGCCCGGATTTTGCTTGCGCCAAAAGCCAAGGTTTTCCCCTAGCAACGCTTCGCCGCCGATGACGAACGTTCGGGTCAACAGCCCCGATTGCTCGGCGGGCAATTTATGACTGAGAGCTTCCAGATGCGCGGGGGTGAGTTTCACCAGGCTAAAATCACCGGCGCGCAGCGCAGCCGTTAGTGCTTCCAGCGTCGGATCTTCGCGCACGAGCACGGCAGACCGGCCAGCAAGCAGCGGCGGGAAAAGGCTGGTGATCGTCAAATCGAAGCCGATCGGAGTGTGTACGGGCGACCCGCGACCCTGGTCGGCCGAATATGCGGCGGTGCACCAGGTGAGATAGTTGACCAGTGCCCGGTGCGGAATCAACACGCCCTTCGGCTGTCCGGTGGATCCCGACGTGTACAGCACATATGCCAAATTGTCAGGCTCGACCGCCGACACTGGATTCTCGGGACTCTGGTCAGCGGCAATCTGATGCCATTCGTCGACCGGCAAAACGGCGCCGCTGTACGACAGTCCATCGGCCAACGCCCGATTCCTGCATAACAGCACCGGCGTCTGCAGGTCCGCGAGCATGAACGCCAGCCGCTCCTTGGGATAAACAGGATCTAGCGGTGCATATGCGCCGCCCGCTTTGAGAACGGCCAACAACCCCACCACCATTTCAACCGAGCGCTCGATGCAGATGCCCACCAGCACATTCGGTCCAACGCCGAAACCTCTTAGAACATGGGCCAGACGATTGGCGGCCGTGTTCAGCTCGGCGTAGGTGAGTTGGCGATCCTCATAGACCAGGGCGATTGCCTGGGGTGATCGCAGGACCTGTTCCTCGAAGAGCCGGTGTAGGCAGGTTCGCGGATAATCGGCCCAAGTATTGTTCCATTCCACTAAGACCCGGCGCCGCTCTGCTTCGGTGAGAATTGGCAGCAGCGATACCCGCTCGCCAGGATTCTCGGCGACCGCTTCCAGAATGGTTTGGTAATGGTCCAGCATGCGGTGGACTGTTTCCGCCTCGAACAGGTCGGTGCTGTAGTGTAGCACGCAATTCGAGTCATGGGAGTCAAACTTGACGTCCATATTTAGACCAAATTCCGTACTGGCCAGGCTACGCTCCCCACACTGAAACGTCACCTGAAAAGCCGGGGCGCCGTCATCGGCTGGATCGGGACCGATCGCTCGTATCCCGTTATGAGCGCGAGCTTGCCGGAGATTTTCTCGGACTTGGGCCAACAACTCCCGGAACGCCGGGTCGCCCGAAACATTAGTGCGGAGCAGGGTCAACGTTCGAGCAGTTTGACGCGCGGCCGGAGTACCGGTGACGATCTCCGCGCTCGCCGTATAACGGTGGAGCAGCGCCTGATAGGCGCTGAACAGGACTTCGAACAGCGTGACGTGCTCCTGATCGGCGAGGGATCTGAGCTTTTCGAGTAGCGAGTCGCACACCCTGCGCGTTTGCTGTGCGCTTCGGTTTGTCCGGCGCGCCGGTCGCGGCCGATCGGTCGGAAGAAAAAGCGCATCCGGACAAGCGACCTGCTGATTCAGCGTCGAAAATTGCTCGCTGAAGGTGTCGTCCAAGACCGGCAGATTGGGTGGGCGCGCCGAGCGCGCTAACGCCCCTCCTCCGGTCTGATTGTAGTTGCTCACGCTTCCCCGATACTCCAGCGTTGCAAAATCTCAACCCTACACCTGTACTTCAAGCGGCCTATGGCCGCTTCAGGCTCACATCATAGACGCCCCAGCGAAAAAAATCAATCATTTCACCGCAACTTTTCCGAGTGTGATTGGTTGTCGCCTTCTTATAGATGCTGTGACAACAGAAAAATCACGCATCGCAGCCGATACGCCAATCAGTATACACCCGAGCATCCCGTTGATTCTATTGGCAACCAATCCCGCGGCGGGTCAACAATTTCCCTCTTAAAAAGCGACACGGATGCCGGACGGACATCCAGGCCTGAATGGCATTTGGGAGGCAATGGTCACGGCCAATTGGGATTCCCCTAGACTGCGGTCGACGCCCCGTCCGGCTTCTTTTTGGTACGAGCAAGCCGGACCAGGGGTCCGGCGCGGACGAGGCGTCCGCCCCACTCAAACTGACGTTACTAGTTCCTAATCAATCGACTCGCGGCGCAGGCGGGCTTCGATCAACTCGTAGGGTTCCTCCGCCGGGGCGAATACCTCGTTGTTGTTCTCCAGCCCGAACAGGCCCAGATCCACCAGGCGGCAGTCTTTGTTCGGCAGCCAGAAATGGATCTCCGCGATGTCGGCATAGCGCTCCAGCACTGCTTCCGCCATGGCGTGCAGGGTAAATTGCAGCGACCGGCTTTCGTGCTCGACGAAGGTGTCGAGGATCGCCTGCCGCACGCCGTGCCAATAGACGGAGAACGGAATCTCGTTGTCAGAATAGAGCCAGCTCGCTTTCACGGCGGCGGACAGGATTCGGTCGGCGGTTTCTTTCAGAGTGGTGAACGGATCGTGGACGTAACCTTCAAAACCGGAGCCGGTGGTTTTCACAATCTGCAGATTCTCGATGCCAGATTCGATCAGGACGGTTTCCCGAGTGCCGGTTACGGCTGTGGTACGGCGTTCGGGGCCGGCGGGCGTAAACGACCACGGGTGCGGCTTACCGCCGAAAGGGATGCGGGTCCACAGATACTCGGCTATCCTCACGCCGACTTTTCGCACTTGCGGATTGTCGGTGAGGAAATGATTGATCAGTTGCTGTGCGAACTCCTCGATCTGTTCGATGGTGTAGAGCTTGGCGAGGGCATACACCGTGTTCTTGATGGTGTCGGCCGGTAGAATGCTACGGTTGTCGCCCGTGGTGTAGCTGCTTTCAAACTCGCCTTCCAATTGGATACTGACGGAAAGCTCTTTGAGGTCGTGCCGGTCCTGCTGGCGATGCACCTTGATCAAGCGCACGTGCGAAGCGCCATAGTTGTGGTCGAGCAGCGTCGTGGACATCGGCTCAGGAACTTTGAGCCTACTATAACTGGAACGCGAAGTATCCTAGATATCCAAGCCCGGCGCCGATCAATGCGCCCGCGATGACGTCGCTGAGAAAATGCATGCCCAGCAGGATGCGCGAAATCGCGATACTGAAGGCGCAGAATAGCAGCCCGGCCGTTAGCTCGGGATAGAACAGCGCCATCGGAATCGTAACGGCAAAAGCGGTCATGGTGTGGCCGGAAGGAAACGAAAACTGATCGGGCGGAAGCAGCGTGGCCCAGCAGTGCGGTTCGCAAGGACGAGGACGCCCAGCCAGCCGCTTCAGGCAGAGGAACAGAAGAATACTCAGCGTGGCCGAGACTCCCGCTGAGCCCAGCGCCTCGAAGCGATGCTCTCCTCCAAATAGCAGGATTGCCAGACCCATCGCATACCACAGCCAACCGTCGCCGCCGCGCGTCGCGCTGATAACGTAGGCGCGCACCCATCTCGGCGCAACCCAATTGTTGGCCCTGCGCATCACACTGTAGTCGCCCCTGGTGATGAGACTGAACATACTTCCTACTCCAATATACCGCTCAGCGTGTTACATTCTGTTGAACAATTGTTTAGGACAAAATGAAGCGAATTGATTTAATCTTCTTCGAGGCCGGCGGGGGGCATCGCGCCGCTGCCACTGCCCTTAAACTGGTGATCGATCAACAGCAGCGCGGATGGGACGTCAAGTTGGTGAACCTACAGGAGATCCTCGATCCGCTGGATATATTTCGCAAGTACACCGGGGTCCGGATGCAGGACGTATACAACCATCTGCTCAAAAAAGGCTGGACTCTTGGCGCGCCGCAATTAACCGTGGCTATGCACGCCCTGATTCGGCTTTACCATCGCGGCCAGGTCCGGCTGTTGAAGAAATATTGGGCGCAAGGCGAGCCTGATTTGGTGGTGTCGCTAGTGCCGAATTTCAACCGCGCTTTGCGAGAAAGTCTTCCTGACGCGCCATTCGTGACGGTGCTCACGGACCTGGCCGATTATCCGCCGCATTTCTGGATTGAGGAGCGCCAGGAGCAGTATTTCATCTGTGGAACCACGAAGGCGGTCGAACAAGCACTGGCGCTCGGTCATCCGAAGGAACGTGTTTTTCAGGCGTCGGGCATGATCCTGCGGCCGAAGTTTTACGACCCAATCACGATCGATCGCGAGGAGGGCCGCGACCAACTCGGCCTCAATCCCGAAATGCCTACGGGCCTGGTGCTTTTCGGAGGCGAAGGCTCAGGCGTGATGCTGGAAATCGCAAGACGAATGACCGCGCAAGCGCAATTCATCTTCATTTGTGGCAAGAACCAAAAGCTGGCCGAGCGGCTGCGTCGCTTGCCCACCACCTTTCCGAAATATGTCGAAGGATTCACCAGCGAGATTCCGTACTACATGCATCTGTCCGATTTTTTTATCGGCAAGCCCGGGCCGGGAAGCATTAGCGAGGCACTGGCGATGCATCTGCCTGTGATGGTCGAGCGGAATGCGTGGACACTCCCGCAAGAACGCTACAACACGGAATGGATCCGCGAGAAAGATGTAGGTCTTGTCTTGAAGTCCTTCCGTGAGATCGACAGCGGCGTGCGCAAGCTGCTGGAGCCAGTCAATTTCGCTCGTTTTCGCGCCAACGCCGCAGCCATCAAGAACCGCGCGGTTTTCGAGATCCCGGATATGCTCGACGCCATACTGCAACAAAAAAGCCCAGCAGCGCGATGACTTCGCCCGCGAAGAAAAGCGGCCAATTGAACGGATTCGGCAGACCGCCCGCCATCGTGTTGCGATAGTCCCAGACGAACGAAAGGATCACGACGACTCCTCCAGCGATCATCGCCATCCATTCGCGCGGCCGCGCCGGCATTCCGCCGAGACGAAGCGAGATCAGGCCGCAAACAACCAAAGTCAACGCCACAATCACGGGGGCGATCACCGGGCCGACCCACGGGAGTGGAATCAGGAACAGTATGTCCCAGGTGAACAGCGACTGCGGCCAATGGATCATTAACCTCAGAAACCCATAGAAGAAGATATCCCAAAAACCGAATACGACGGCGAAGGCCGCCATACGCTGGTTGAAATTTCGACCGGCTGCCAGCCCAAAGGCCGCCAGCATGGCAATGGTGGATGCTTCCCGGCCGATTTCGATCAACAAGCGGCGCGGATTCTCGGGTCCGGCATCGGCCAACTCCCGTGGAGAAATGAGCGGAAATAACTCGTCGGCGCCACGGCCGGGATGCAGCCGCTGCCGGATCGGATCGTAGATAGCACGCAGATAAACGACCACCGCAGCTTCCAGGTATCCGAATGAAATACCGAACAACAAGAGCGCCGCCACTGTACGAGTCATGAATTTTTTCTAGCATACGGGTCTTCGGGCCAGGCATGCTTGGGATAGCGCCGGCTGAGCTCCGGTCGAACCTGCGGATACAGCCGTTGCCAGAATCCCGCGAGATCGGTCGTGGTTTGGACGGGCCGCTGGTTCGGCGCCAACAAATGCACGACCAGCGGAACCTTGCCGCTGGCGATGCGCGGTGTTTCCCGCATGCCGAAGAAGTCCTGTAGCCTGGAGGCGATCCAGGGCGGCTTGCCGGCATCGTAATGCACCAAGGTTTGCCGTCCGCCAGGAAGGCGAATGCGGCTGGGTGCGACTTCATTCAATAGCCTGGCATGGGCGTGTTGTTCAAGCGCCGGAATTAGCGATTGCGCCGCTGCCTTTAGCTCCGAGAAGCTCTTGAGACCACGGCACAGCGCCCGGAATGCGGATTCGACATCGATCTTCGAAATCGCCGCGTGGTCAGAGGCGAATGCGATTCGGGCCAGGAATTGATCGAGCTCCTGGCGATCGACAAACCGTTCGACTCCGGCCTCGAGGGCCTTCTGCGCAAGAAGCTCCGCAGCTTTCTCGGGATCCGGCGCGCCGCCGCGAGTCTCTTCGATCACCAGATCGTCGTCGAGCAGGGCGCTGACGGCTTCCACGCGCTCCGCTGACCGGTTCCATTCGACACTGGCACGCCCGCGCACTCGATCAGGAAACAGGTCAACCAGCCACGCAGGCTCGATTGCGCAAAATAGCCGCACCAGTGGTAGCGCATGCTCGCTGCGATCTTCGATGTCGACGGCCACCAGGAAATCCGCCCGTGCATCGCAGGCCAGTTTAGCCGAACCGCCTGAGGCAAGCAGAAGTTCGGCCTCCCTCCGGCGGCGCGCCACGCGGTCGGGGAAGGCGGCAAGAATCGATAATGACAATGCGTTCGGGTCGTGTTTGTGCTCTTTAGGCGGGCGGACGATTCTGCGGATCTGCTCGAAATGCTGTTTGGTGCGAGAGTCCATCTGCGAATCGACCAGTCGTAACAGGTCGCACGCTGTCCGACCGCGCACCGGCGCTTAGCAAGGCAGCAGCCGCACAGCCCTCAACGCCAGCTTGCCGTTCAATAGCTTCGATGACGAGGCGCGCCAGACGTGGATGCAGCGGGTAGCGCGCCATGCGCCGGGCTTTTTCACCGCTTGCTCCGAATTCACCACTCGCTCCCAATCGCTCCAGCAATTCTTCGGCGCGAGAGATAGCTGCGTCGGGCGGCGGCTCGAGCCAGGTTAGCTCCGAAGGATGGGCGATTCCCATTGCGCGCAGGTGCAGGCAAAATTCCGACAGCTCACGGCGCGTGATCTCGGGCGTGTCATGATCGGGCCGACGTTGGAAATCTTCGAGCGTATAGAGCCGCAGGACGCGTCCCGGCGCCATGCGGGCCGCGCGTCCTGCTCGTTGTGTCGCCGATGCTTTGCTGACGCGCCGGACCTCCAACGTTGGCAGACCGGTCCACGGCGAGTCACTCGCGATGCGCGCTAGTCCACTGTCGATTACCGCCGTCACGCCTTCGATGGTGATGGAGCTTTCGGCCACGTTGGTCGACAGAATCACCTTTCGTTGCGAGGCCGGCGAGACGGCGCGATCCTGTTCGGCGGGCGGAAGATCGCCGTGCAGCGGCAGAACGAGCAAATCGCGCCTGGACGCCAACGGTTCGCACTCGCGCGCCGCGCGACGGATCTCGGCCGCACCCGGCAGAAAGACCAAAATATCGCCGGTATCTTTTTCAGCCAACAGATTCTGCACGGCTCCGACCACTTGTTTTTCCAACGGCAACGCTGAGTAAGACTGATGACGATCCCACGGCTGGATGGTGCCGGCTATCCACATCATTGAGCCGCTCCGCGCCGCGCAAAAAGCTGCCAAAAACAACCAGTCTCCCAATCCGGTAGGACCACTTGTCATCCTCATTGATGCTCCGTGCACGCTCAATAACGTCCGCAATCAAACGCTCAGCCGTTTCGCGCCGGAGAGGTGCAGCGGCCGTCGCCATCGCGAGCGCACTCCCTTTCATCGAGGGTTCCAAACGGCCTTGTATTGGCTCGACAAAACCTTGTTCTTGGAGGTGATTCAGCACCTGAATTGCTGCGGAATCGGAACATTGAAGAATCTCCCGGACGTATCGGAGCGTTATAGAACGACCAACGGTTTCTCGCATCAGCTGACGGATTTGACCCGCGGGATAGCCCGCGATCTTTTGATCTAGCGTTATACGCATAAAGATCTCCTTCACATTCCTCAGACAGCAAACGCGCGTCCGGCTCATCACTTCCGCGCCGCCAGCCGCAGATCGGGCGTGAACGTATGTGGTTTGCGCTGGACTTGGCGAGTGATGAACTCTTCTACGTCCTCCCGGCGGAAGCGCAATAATTTCCCTATTCGCACCGAAGCGATCCGGGGTTCCTTTGCGGTGGCGTGATCCTGCACCCAGTCAACGGAGACGTCGAGCCATGAGGCGACTTCTCGCGGCGTAAGCAGCTTGTCAGTGGGGAGGTGTTTTGATTCCATGCTCTCTTATAAACTAACTCCGAAATTTTGCCAAATGTCTCGCTGGAATCAACCGAGAACGCTTATCGCAGCGATATCGCAGCGAAAGATTTCGGAGGCACTTCAGTCAAGTTGTTGAGAGGAATGGTGGGCCCGAGAGAACTCGAATCTCTGACCTCTACCGTGTCAAGGTAGCGCTCTAACCAACTGAGCTACGGGCCCGCGCGTGGGTACGCACCCGGTATTTTAGCATCTTCCTCATTCTTCTCAACTTGTAACCTGCGCGGCCGTGCAGCTTCCCGCATTTTCTGACGATAAGAAGCAGGTGAGGACCCGAATGCGCTTTCGCCCTATCGCTGCGACGTTGTCGCTCTTGCTTGCGCCCGTCATCGCGCGCGCTCAAACCGACCCCGCTTTGCTGCGCTTCGTTCCCACCGACGCCAAGGCGCTCATCAGCATCGATTGGAAACGGGTCCGGCAATCGCAAGTGGGAACCATGATTCGCGAAAAGTGGGTGGACGGGAGCGCGATTCCAGGCGTCGAGTTGTTGAACGATATCGACCGGGTTGTCATTTCTTCGCAGGGCCGGAATCCCGCGGACGCCTCGGCTGAGGACGCGCCGATGTTGATCGTCGTGGGCGGCCACTTCGATCTCGTGCAGGTTCGCGGCATTCTGAGCGCTCAGGGCGCCAAGCCGCAGATGTTCAATAACGTGCAGGTTTATCGCCCGCAGGGCAATTCCGGCAAGGAAATGGCCTTCGTACTGCTAGATGCGCAGACCATTCTGATCGGGGACCCGCGCTCGGTATTCGCGAGCCTCGAACGGACCGCTTTCCCCATCCCGGCGCCGGATGCCAATTCCCTGCTGTCGCGCGCGGCGCAGCTCGATACCAACTATGATGCGTGGGCGTTAATGACCACACCGGGCGTGCTGGCGAGCGATCGTTTGATGGCTATGTTCACCGGCGGCGAGCTAGGCACGGAAGCGCAGGGATTTGAGATCGGCTTCTCGCTTCGCAGTGGTTTGACAGTGGATACCACGGTGATGTTCCAATCGGAAGCGGCGGCCAAGAGGATGGCCTCTGAACTGGGCAGGCTGCTGAAGCTGGCCATCAAGGACAAAATGGGAGAGCCGGCCATGCTCGATATGGAAAAGAAGCTGAAGGTCGCGTCGGAAGGGTCGCTCGTCAAGATAGCCATGCACATGACCCAACCAGAGTTGGACAAGAACGCGCAGATTTTCGCGGTGTCCCACAAGCAGCAGCCTGCAGCTGCCGTCGCCGATGTCCATCCGCTCGTGATCCCAGCGCCCGCACCCCCAAAACCGGCCAAGCAGGTAATCCGGATTGAAGGCCTGGACGAAGGTACTCGCGAGATCCCCTTCAAGCAGCAGTAGCAGTGTACGATGTGGGAGTGAGGGCTGTTTTCACTCTAATTGCCACGGCCAGCCTGCTGGCGGCGACTGAAATTCCCAAAGGAACAGCGCTGCAGATCCGGCTAACAAACGCGGTTAACACGTCCACGGCCAAGCCAAAGCAGGCGTTCGAGGCGGTGGTGATCGTGCCGGTAGTGGTCGGCGGGGCGGTGGCCTTGGCGGCAGGGGCGAAGGTGTCCGGACACATCCAAGATGTCACGGCCGCCGTTAAGCCGGACGATCAGGCCGTGTTGGAGCTGGCCTTCGATCAGATCAGCGATTCCACCGGACATAAGGCGAGCCTCACAGCCAAATTGGTAGGCGTGGATAATGCCCGCGAGTCGGTGGGTGCGGACGGCAAGATCACCGGGATCGTCGCGTCGCAGACCGGCTCGGGTCGCATGGAGCAAGGGATAAACAAAGTGGCGGAGAAATATCCCGGCTTAGCGGATGTCTTGGGCGCAATCAAGGAAACCGTCGTCAAGCCGACCGATCCGAACATCGATTACGAACCGGGCGTTGAGATGACCATCGAGCTTACCAAAGCGCTGACCTGGACCGCGAGCGCGGGCGCGTTCAACGTGAAGTCCATCGAGCCGGCTGATGATTTGTCGCGGCTGGTCAACGCCCAGCCGTTCCGAACTATCGCCGAAAAACCACCCAAGGCGTCCGACATGACCAATCTGATGTTCCTCGGCAGCGAGCAGGAGATCGAGAACGCTTTTCAGAAGGCGGGATGGTCGGCCGCCTCGCAATTGAGCTCGAAGTCGAAGCTGGAAACGTTCCGCGCCATGGCGGAACTGCGCGGCTATCAGGAAGCTCCGGTGTCCACGCTGCTACTGGAAGGCCGGCCTCCGGACCTGGTGTTCGAGAAACTGAACAATACCTTCGCTGCCCGGCACCACCTGCGCATCTGGCGCCGGCCGGAGCGATTCCATGGCAAAGAAGTATGGGTCTGCTCGGCCACGCATGATACCGGCATCGATTTTTCCGAAGAGAACCGCACCTTCATCCACAAAGTGGACACGCAGATCGACCGTGAGCGCGCTAAGGTAGTGAGCGATCTGCTGTTCACCGGGCTGGTGCAAGGGATCGCGCTGGTAGAACGACCCAATGTTCCTACCGAGCTGTTCAATGCCACTGGCGACGCGCTGGAGACGGACGGCAAAATGGCCGTGATCAGTTTCTAGTCCTCTATAATTGGGGATTGGCCGAACCCACCAAGATTTACAAATACTACGATCTTCTAGCCAGCATCTTCATCGTCGTTCTGGTGATTTCCAATCTCGTCGGTCAGAAGATTTGTGCCTTCGGCCCGTTCCGCGTCAGCGGCGCGCAACTGCTTTTCCCGATCACGTACATCTTTGGCGACGTCTTCACCGAAGTCTACGGGTATGGCGGTTCCAGGCGTGTGATCTGGATCGGATTCCTGGCGAACGCACTGATGGCGATCCTGGGCAACATTATTGTGGCCTTGCCGGCCGCTCCCGAATGGAAGAACCAGGAGGCTTTCGCGATCGTATTCCATCAGGTACCAAGGTTGGTGGTCGCAAGTTTGGTAGCTTACTGGTGCGGCGAGTTCGCGAATTCCTTCACACTGGCGAAGATGAAGCTGCTTACCAAAGGGCGCTATTTGTGGACTCGAACCGTGGGCTCGACAGTGGTGGGGCAGGCGGTGGATACCGTGATTCTGGTGATTATCGCGTTTACCGGTGAAGTCACGGGGTCTGGGTTGGTGCGCCTGATTCTGTCGGCATATCTATTCAAGGTCGTTTACGAAGTGGTCATGACGCCGCTGACTTATTGGATTGTCGGCTTCCTCAAACGGACCGAGGGCATCGACACGTTCGACTACAAGACGCGCTTCACGCCCTTCGCGACTGAAATGTAATCACTCCTGATGTAATCACTCCAGCAGTTTCTTGCAGAGCTGCTGGAGATTTCCGGATTCCTTCTCGATCAGGCCGGTTGCCAGGCCCTTGAGGGCCGTGATATTAGCTGGGCTGGTGTTGTCGAGCGCGTGATCGTGGCCGTGCAGCGTAGTTTGGAATCGGTAGTATCGCTGGCATTCGCCGTCGCCGTCTGGAAGAAGCTGGCGAAGCTGATAATCCACCGTGCTGCTGACGCCGTCGAAGACGATGTCAAGCAACGGAACGGCCCATTTTGCCACGCCCCATGTTCTCGTGGCTTCATAGGAAAGACTTCGGTTCAACACGCCGGTACCCAGCGAAACGACCAGAAAATCACTGGCCTCGGGATAAGTGGTTCTGGCTTCCACCAAAGCGCAGGCGGCGGGATTGTTGGCGAACACGCCGCCATCGATGAGCGTGTAGTAATCGGTATTGGTTCCGGCCGGCAGTTTCATAGGTTCAAAATAAGTGGGCGCCGCAGAAATCGCGCGGGCGACCGAGCGCGCTGGAAAATCGTAATCCGGACGCTCGCGGGCGTTGGAGCTTTTGAAGAAAAATGGAAAGCTGCGCTCGATCTCATAGCTGGTGACCAGGACATCGGTAGTGGCGTCCGCGAGGCGCGAGTCGCCAAAATAATCGGCCAGGACCGCTTCGATCCCCACCGCGCAGTACTTCTCTTCCGTCAGGTTGTTGCAGGCGACGATCCGGCGCCAAAGGGAGCGAGAAAAGATTCGGGGGCCTTCTTGCTCGTACATCTCGACGAAATTTTGGGCACTATACAACCGCGCCCCGGAGGTCTTGGGGATCGTCAGGCCCAGCGCCAGGATGCCTCCCGTGGAAGTGCCGGCGATTAAATCGAAGAGCCCGGCGATAGGACGGCCGGTGATGCTCTCGATGTGGGCGAGCAGAGTGGCGGGGATCAGGCCGCGGATTCCGCCGCCGTCGATTGCCAAGATTTTCACCGGTCTGTTCATCGTATGAGCTGGACGCGTCCGCCGGCCTGCTCACTATGATTTTCCCGGAGTGTTTCGTGAAACCCACGCGGTAGGCGGGCTAATTCGCTGGTACGAAAGCAAAAATGTTCTTAGAATGAAAGTGACTTGCCTACCGTACTAGTTACCGGCTCTTGCGGACTGATCGGTTCCGAGGTTTCGCGCTTCTTCGCGCGCCACGGTTTCGAGGTCCACGGAATTGACAGCAATCATCGAGCGATCTTTTTCGGACCGGAGGGCGATACCAGTTGGGTGTTGGATCGCTTGCGGAGCGAAATCCCCGGCTATCAACATCGAGCTCTGGACATCCGCCAACGGGATGAGCTGTTGGCGTTCATCGAGCGGCTGCGTCCCAATCTGATCATCCACACCGCGGCGCAGCCGTCACATGACCGCGCAGCTTCCATCCCCTTCCTCGATTTCGAGGTGAACGCCCTTGGAACATTGCATATGCTGGAAGCGGCCAGGCGGTCCTGTCCGGAATCCCCGTTCATTCACATGTCGACCAATAAAGTTTACGGGGACCGGCCCAACCAGATCGCCCTAAACGAGCTGGAAACCCGCTTCGAATATAACGATCCGGCGTTTGAGAACGGAATACCGGAGAGCTTTTCCATCGATCAGAGCAAGCATTCCCTGTTCGGCGCTTCGAAAGTCGCCTCCGACATCATGGTGCAGGAATACGGCCGCTACTTTAATATGCCGACCTGCTGCCTGCGCGGCGGGTGTCTCACCGGACCGAATCATACCGGCGTCGAGTTGCACGGATTTCTGAGTTACCTCATCAAGTGCAACGTCGAGGGCCGTGAATACAAGGTGTACGGCTATAAAGGAAAGCAGGTGCGAGATAATATCCATTCCGAGGACGTCGCGCGCTTCATGTTCGAGTTCTGGAAATCGCCGCGTCTGGCCGAGGTGTACAATCTGGGCGGCGGCAAGGGAAACGCCTGCTCGATTCTGGAAGCGTTCCGAAAGGCTGAAGAGATCACCAGCCGTCCCATGAGCTGGCGCTACGTGGATGAGAACCGGATCGGCGATCACATCTGCTATTACAGCGACCTCGCCAAGATGAGGGCCCATTACCCGGCGTGGCACATTACCAAGACTCTGGACCACATCTTTGATGAAATCGCGGAGAGCTGGATGGAGCGGCTGACCAAGAAGGCTGTCTCGTGAAGTTGTTGGTCACGGGCGTTTGCGGTTTTGTCGGAAGTTCCATGGCCGAATATTTGCTCAATCGCCGGGAAGGACTCTCGATTTACGGCATCGACAATCTGATGCGGCCCGGCTCGGAGAGCAATCGGGGAAGGCTGCAAAAGCTGGGCGTCAAATTCTTCCATGGCGATATTCGCGCGGCCAGCGACTTCGAATCGCTGCCGGCCGTCGACTGGGTGATCGATGCCGCGGCCAATCCAAGCGTGCTCGCCGGCGTGAAAGGCGACTTCAGCAGCCGTCAATTGTTTGAGCACAATCTAGCCAGCGCTCTCAACGTCCTCGAATACTCGAAAGCGCACAAAGCGGGACTAGTGCTGCTAAGCACCAGCCGCGTCTATTCGATTCCGGCCCTAGTCTCTCTCCCGCTGCGCGTGAACAGAAATGCCTTTCAGTTGGATGACGCCGCGGTGCTACCACCGGGTGTTTCTGCAAATGGCGTCGGCGTTAAGTTCTCCACTCGCGCGCCCATCTCTCTTTACGGCAGCACCAAGCTGGCTAGCGAGATTGTGGCGCTGGAGTATGGCGAAGCGTTCGGCTTTCCGGTCTGGATCAACCGCTGTGGCGTCCTGGCGGGAGCCGGCCAGTTCGGAACGCCCGATCAGGGGATTTTTGCGTACTGGATCAATGCTCACTTGCGGCGCCGCCCGCTTCGTTACATCGGCTTCGATGGCACAGGTAAACAAGTGCGGGATGTGTTTCACCCCCGCGACCTGGCCGCATTGGTGGACACTCAGATGGATGCGAATCACGCGGCAGGCCAGCGCATCTTCACCGCGGGAGGAGGTCCGAACAACGCACTGTCTCTGGCCCAACTTAATGCCTGGTGCGATGCGCGCTTCGGCCAGCATACTCCACAATCGGATCCACGGCCGCGCACCTACGATATTCCCTGGCTGATCATGGACAACTGCGACGCGCAGCGAACATTCGGCTGGCGCGTGGAGGTTTCCATCGACACCCTCCTCTCCGAGATCGCCGAGCACGCCGAGCGCAATCCGGACTGGCTGGAGAAAAGCGGTTTGTGAAGGCGCCAGCCGCTCGCCCCGACCAGGAACCGCTGCATCTTCTCTCAGTTGTCATCCCCGCCCGCGACGAGGAAGGACGAATCGGCGCGACAGTGGAGCATCTGTATGTCGAATTGCGGCTACATAGCATCGAGCACGAAATCATCGTGGTGGATGATGGCAGCAGCGACTCAACCTGGAAGGTCCTCGAAGAAACCAAGTGCCGCGTCCCTACCCTACGGGCGATGCAGAATGTCGATGAGCACGGTTTTGGGAAAGCGATTACTTTCGGCCTCGATCACATCCAGGGCGATGCGGTTGTGATCATGATGGCTGATGAATCCGACGATTGCCGTGATGTCGCGCGCTATTGGCAAATGTTGAATGAAGGATGGGACGCGGTCTTTGGCTCTCGTTTCATCCGGGGCGGCGGAGTGATCGACTATCCGCCGCACAAGCTATTCATAAACCGGCTCGCCAACCTGTTTCTTCGCGTGATGTTCCATGTTCCGCTCAATGACTTTACCAACGCTTTCAAGGCCTATCGCGCCAAAGTGATCGACGGTTGCCGCCCGTTCCTTTCGCCTCACTTCAATCTCACTATTGAGATCCCGTTGAAGACCATCGTTCGCGGCTACTCGTGGACGGTCATTCCGATCACCTGGCGGAACCGGCGCTCCGGAATTTCCAAGCTCAAAATCAGAGAGATGGGCAGCCGTTATCTGTTTATCGCGCTCTATTGCTGGCTGGAGAAGTACTTCGCGCGCGGGGATTATACCCGGAAGTAACCTGGCCGTACTGGTACTAAACAGGCTTCTGGCTGTATCGGAAATCATCTTCTCATGGTATCGTTACTTAAGTATCGCCATGCGCTCAATCTCTATCTATCTCCTAGTTTCGGTGGGCATCAGTTTCTTGGCGATGGCGAATCCAGTTCCTATTGATCCGGAAATCTTGATCGACAGCTGCTGTGACGCCACCAATCTCAACTATGACGGTTACCCGATTACGATAGCTTCAAATGGCGGAGGCATTTTCGCCTTTCACAATGTGACTGGCGCTCCACTGAGCGAGATCGATATCAACCTGCTCTTTCATGTACCCGACCTGGACATTGCGGTCAGGGGCACATTCGGGTCAACAACCCCTGGGCAGTCCTACTCATTTGAGGCAATTCCTTTGGACTACACAGACTGTGCCGGAAATCACATGGACTCGGAGAGCTGCCTCGAGCTCCAATTCAGCGCTACACCCGGGCCGCTAATCCCGATTGGTGGGAACTTCGCTTTCGATTTCAACAATAGGGCTGACTATAACGCTGCTGATCTCGCGGTTTTAGCCGGTAATTGGGATCCTTCCCTTGGCCAGGGAGGTGGTGGAGACTGGCCTAACGTCTCCGGTAACGTCGAGCCCGATGCCGTCGTTCCCGAACCTTCCTATCGCGCGACCGCGGGCCTGATGGGTTTGGCCCTTCTGGCCGCCTGGAACTACCGCCGACGTTTGACCGCCCAGAAACCATAACGACGCAGCGCGCTATCCTCAGAGCGAATGAGGTCGCTGTATGCTATCAGTGCTCTCTTGGCAGCCGTGGGACTGTCGTCGGCTCAAACGCTGGTCAATGCCGGAGGGGTCGTCGACGCCGCCAGTTTCGCAGCACCGGTGGCGCCCGGCTCGCTAGTCTCTATCTTTGGTTCCAATCTCGCCCCGCAAACTGCGCAGGCGGCCGCGATTCCTCTGCCTGGTTCCCTGGCCGGCGTCTCCGTCAGCTTCAACGGCTTAAGTGCGCCCCTGCTTTATGTCGCGCCCGGTCAGATCAACGCACAGCTTCCGTTCGAGGTTTCAAGCAACAGTTCGGTCAGTGTAGTAGTCGACAACAACGGAGTTGTCTCGACGCCTCAAACCGTCGACGTCAGCCCGTATGCGCCAGGCGTCTTCACTCTCGGAGGTTATGCGGTCGCCATCCATTCGGACGGCAGCCTCGCCGCTCCCCCAGGCTCAATCGCGCAGGTATCCAGTCGCCCGGCCGTACCCGGTGAGACGCTCCAGATTTTGGTCACCGGTCTCGGTCCGGTGAATCCGCCGGCTATCACCGGGAACAATTCGCTGGATATGCTCCGGCGTACGGTAGCGACGCCAGGCGTCCTGATCGGCGGCTCTTTGGCGCAAGTCGCGTTTTCGGGCCTTTCACCGCAATTCGTCGGAGTCTATCAACTCAACGTTGTCGTCCCGGTGAACGCTTCGCCGGGAGATTCCGTGGCGCTGCAGATCCAAATCGGCGGAGCAGTGGACGCGGGAAACACCGCGATTGCAATCAGTACTTCGTCTTGGCCCGAATGGGGACAGAACGGGGCACATACCAGCAGCGTTCCGAATATCGGACAGGATTTGAATGAAATCCTCGCCAACCTCGTGTATGACCCGCTGATACCTGACGAAACTGCCGCGAGCGGCGACCTTCTGGTCCATTACCAGGTTCCGCTAGTGGATGGAAATGACATGTTCATGGAGTTCAAGAGCGGCGTCTTCAACGCGAACACATACTCGAGCGAAGTCTGGGGCGAGAATCGCTTCACCTGGCAAAACGGTCAACTGGTTCAGGTCTGGTCTTACCACAGCGACTGGAAGGCGCCCGGGAACGGCAACGATTTCTGGGAGCCGGTGTTCCATGCAGCGCTAGCCAACGGCGCGGTGTACATCCCGGGAGCGAGCGGAAGCCTTATCCAACTCAGCCGCGATACCGGCGATGTCATCCAGCGCGTCGCCCCTTTTGGAACGGATGCCAACACCTATGAGACCGGGCCCATCACCGTCGATGCCAATGGTAATCTGTTCTATAACGCAATCCAGGTTGTGGTGGATCCCACCAACGGCTTCTATGCCAACGATGCGATCGATTCCTGGCTGGTGAAAGTCGCGGCGGATGGTTCGTTTTCAATGGCAAGCTACAAGACTTTGACCGCGGTGGAGGCGCCGGCGGCCAATGCCGGTTGCCTGACCACCTTTAGCGCATCCCAACTCCCCTGGCCTCCCAGCCCTACCGCAGTTCCAGGGACAAATACCTGCGGAACGCAGCGTGTGGCTCTCAATGTCGCACCGGCAGTCGCGCCTGACGGAAGCATCTACTCCGTCACTCGCGCTCAGTTCAACAGCCACTATGCATACCTGGTGGCATTGGCGCCCGACCTGAGCAAGAAGTGGGTTGCATCATTGCAGGCTCGCTTTCATGACGGCTGTGGTGTTCCAGTCTCGAATGGGGGCTGGCTGCCGCCGAACGGCTCTCCAGGCGGCTGTCGCGACGGCGCAATGCTCGGCGTCGACCCTGCGACGAATCGATCCGGTGACGGAGCAGTGACTGACAGTTCTTCGTCGTCGCCCGTTATCGCTCCGGATGGAAGCATTTTGTTTGGCTCATACTCCCGTTACAACTACGCTCAGGGGCATCTCATGCGATTCGACGCCCATGGGAACTATCTGGGCGCGTTCGGTTTCGGTTGGGACATTACACCCGCGATTTATAGCCAGAACGGAAGCTGGTCGATCGTGCTCAAGAACAATCACTACGGCATTGGTTCGTACTGCGACGACGACACGGTATGTCCGCCGGACCGCACTACAACTAATCCCGCTTCGCCGGAACAATATTTCGTCAGCCAGATCAGCCCTGACTTCACCACCCAATGGAGCTTTCAGAACACGAATACCCAAAGCTGCACCCGAAACCCGGATGGCACGCTGGCCTGCGTTTCCGATCATCCCCATGGGTTCGAGTGGTGCGTCAACGCTCCAGTAGCGGATGGGAACGGAACGGTGTACGCCAACAGTGAAGACGGCAACTTGTACGCGATCGGGCAGGGCGGAGTTTTGGAGCAGAAGATCTTCCAGCAGCTCGCCATCGGCGCGGCCTACACTCCGGCTTCGCTGGGTGGGGACGGAAAAATCTATACTCAAAACGACGGACACTTGTTCGTTGTTGGACAATGATGGACGTGGGACTCCAAAGCGCGATTTTCTTCGAGACCCCGGAAGAGATTTTCGCCCGCGTTTTTTCGGAGCTAAAGCCGCGAACACCGCCCCCTGCCGTTCGTGTTGAATTCCGGAAGTTCGCCAACGCCAACAGCATCATTCAGTGGGACCAAGCGGGACTCAAAGTTCGCATTACGGACGTGCTCGACGGCGCTCCGGCACAAATCCTGGAAGCGCTGGCTTACATCTTGTTGTCCAAGCTTTTGCGCCGGCCGCCGCCTCGATCTTACGCTGAGAGGTACCGCCGATACCTCAACCGGAAGGAGATGCGCCGCAGTTTGGAGCTGGTGAAGCAGGCCCGCGGGCGCAAATTTGTCTCCGGTCCCCAGGGCGCCTTTTATAATCTGGAAGAGATTTTTGAGGAGCTGAACTTTTGCTATTTTCATGGCTTGATGGCGCGTCCGCTGCTGGGTTGGAGCCGCCAACGTTCGCAGGTGATGCTGGGCCATTACGACCCATCCCACAACGCCATCATCTTAAGCCGGCTACTGGACAGCGCCGGGGTTGCGCGCCTGGCCGTCGAGTATGTTCTGTTCCATGAGATGCTGCATCTGCGTTTTCCGGTGGACCATCGCGGAGCGCGCAGGTGTGTGCATACGCCCGAGTTCAAGCAAGCGGAAAAGGAATTTCCTCAGCTAAGAGAAGCGAAAGAACTCCTGAAGAAAATCTGCGGCTGAAGCGGTTCGTTGCTTACGCGGACTGGGCGGCCGGCATGGGCTGGAAGCCCAACTGCGCGACCTGATTGCGCATGTTCTCAAGCGCTCGCGTGAGCTTCGATACATCCAGGGATGTCCAACCCAGGGGATACAGCGCGACGCGCACGCGGACGGCGCAAACGGCCAAGTAAAAATTTACTTGCTGCCTCCACAACACCTTCGCAAACTCTGCCCGATCTTCGGTGGAATGGACGATCATGAGCCTCGCAATCCGAAGGAACTGATTGAAGTCCCCGATTAATATGCGGAGATAACTTAAGAACAGCTGCTTGCGCTCCTTCAACAGACGCGCGCCGATTTCGGGCCGATAGCCTGGTTGCCGCGACAAGAACTCGAAGTCGCTTTGGTCCAGCAAGCGCTCCATGGGAGAAAAGCTGTCCAAAGAAAAACTTTCGAACCATTCGGCACTGGACGCTCCTTTGTCAAGACGCGAAGCCAGCCTAGCAAACAACACTGTGAAGACAGCGATCAGAAGCGCCACCCCGATGAAGGCTGAGATCAAGATTGTCATTCCGCGCATCCCTCCTAAAAACTACTTCCTGTTAAGCATATCGGATTTATCTGTCTAAGGCAAACATCTTTCTTGGTATTTTTGCGCCATTCCCATGAGGGATTTTAGCTTATTGCTGTTCAGATTAGCTACTTAGAGAGTAAAGTCCTAGCCATCACTTCCGCGCAGCCCGACTCAGACTGGCGTTAATCTCCTTCAGTTGAGAAAGCAGCCGCTCTTCGTCCTCCGGGTGCCATCTGTGGCCGATAACCATGTTTTTGGCCTCGCCGCTCCGGTTGAGCGTAAACATCCAAAATACCAGGCAACTGGTGGAAACTACGATCAAAAGATCGCCCAGTGAGCGATACCAACGATGGCCGATGTTTCGGAGAAACAGCGCAGCCGCTTTAGTCAGATAGTACACGGCGTAACCCACAGAATAGACAATTACATTTCGATTCAGGGGCACCGGATAGTACACCAGGAACATGGTGATAAAAAGTACAAATATCAGCAAACTGCCAACGATAGCGCGTTCAAAAAGAAGGAAGTGGCCAGTGATACTAGCAGGGCTTTGCTCGAAGATCAGCAGCACAACCGAGATCAGAATTGCGGCCGCAAGCGCAATTCTGAGGTAGCGCCGAGATACACTGGCGAGGCCTGCCAGGCCCCCCAGCACGATGGAATACAACTCCAGCACGATCAACGCGTAAAAGCAGACGATTGCGCCCTCCGTGACAAGCCACACATACACATAAGCGGGCCTATCATACGGAATGATGAAGGCTAGCAGGACCGTTTGAAGCAAAGCCAGAAGCAAGTAGGCGAAAAAGTAAACGTAGGTGTGCTGTAACCTTGCGCGCCACATATGGACGCATAAGCCTACCAGCGCAACGGTCTGGAGAACAAGAAGAACCTGCTGATCAAGAGGGAGCCGATACATCACCCGCGGTCCTAGAGACTATAAGAGTTTAACACCCGGCTCCCTCGGAACGAGCAAGATTAACGGACCGAGCTTGAAACCAGGTCACAGTTGGGAGGGCAGGGAGGCCACGGAACATCCGCTGAAATGGCAGCCGTGAAAATCAGGGCCGTACCCGCGAGCAGCAAAAGCTTTTTAATCATGATCGAAATCTCCTTGTTTTGTCTTGAATTTGAGTGGGAACTCACAGGTAGGTTAAGGGCTAGTAGTAATGGCCGGGCTGAAGTACTACACTATTTCGGTAAGCAGAACATTTCCGATTCCGGGTGATCAAAAGGCTTGCCGGGCCTTTCTTCTCATCGAGATTCGGTGTATCATCCGATTGTCGGAATGAAGAGTACGCGAGCCAACGATGCCTTGGACCGGAGCGCGGCGTCGGATCTTTGGCGGAACACGCTCTCCCAAATCCCCTCCGTCTTTGGAAGGCTGGTCTACCTGGCGTCACTCCGGAATGCCAACAGCGGCCGCTATGAGCACCATGGGCTCACGCTGGTCTTTGGCGAGGAGGATGCTAATAAAGCATTGAAAAAGAGCCACATCCAAGTATTTCGGGAGTGGCTAAGCTTCAATCTGGAGCAGCAGAAGGCCGACCTCGACCTCTATCTTTCTGGATTGTATGAGGATAAAAGGACAGTCCTGACGACTTGGCGGGAGCTAGCACCCTACCGCAATCTGGTGCCGGTTAGGCTGCGAGGGGTGGAAAAGCGGCTGTATACCGCCGATCTCAAGGCATTGCTCGAACTGATGGGGAACGTGCACGGCGCCGCCGGCCCTGATCCAGACGCATAGCCACTCCGCTGACTTGTCCGATCAGATCGATATCTTTGGGATACTTATAGACTTCCGGGCTACACTGAGAGGCCGGGTGGGGCTGCAGCACCAACTGGTCCCCATTCAAGTGGCACCAACCGCAAGAATATCCTTGGCGGTGTTCGAAGAAGTAAATGGGCCGGTCGAACTCATTGTTCCAGCCGGAGTTAGAGACCCGGCGCTGCGTCTCGTCGATGATCAGGAACGACCCTGGCTGCAGCAACGGATACATAAACCAGTCCTCGGTACCGATGAAGGCATAACGATGATCCTGTAGCTTTAGTGCCTCCAGAAACAACAGGGGAACTTTGCCCCAGCGCTGAATCATGCGGCTCAGATAGGTGGTGCGGCGCAGATCGACACCCGGATCGAGCGACAATGGCAGTAGTACTTCCCCCTGAACGCCGGCTTGAAAGGAAACCATATGGGTCTGAGGAATGTCCACGTACGCGGAATCGGCGGGCAATCCCGCCAGTGAAATTCCGTACCATTCCATAACTTCTTGGAAATCGAGACGATAGATCGCGCATAGCGAATATAGTTTGTATACCGTAGGGACTAGCCCGCGATTTTCGATCTCCGAAACCCGGTTGATCAGAACCGCGAATTCATCATTGTGATATTTCTCGGCGATCTTCAGGCTGGCTTGTTCGACATCCCGAACGCGTAGGTTTAGACGCTCTCGTACTCTACGGAGCTTTTGTCCGGCATCCTCCATGCTATGATACTCTCCCGGCAGTATTCGCCGTCGTCTGGCCGGTGTTAGGCCACCCCTTGCACTGGTTTTGAATTATAGCGGTCGGCGCCTACAGAAGCAAGGATGTTAGGGCAGTTTTGTTCGGTTTTCCGAACAACAAAAATCGTTAGGAGGCTTTTTGCAGATCAAAACGGGTTTTTCGCCAGCGTCTTCGATCCAATGTACATATCGGCTGGAAAAAGCACTTTCCGGAAAGCGTCCGGCATGAAACGGCGAGCCGGTTTTCAAGGCGCATTAGGAGCCTTCAGCCAGGAAGCGGTCCGGCAGCTGCTGGGGGAAAAAGTTGAGGTAGTCCCTTTTACGAAATTCGAGGAAGTTTTTCGGGCTTTAAGCCGCGGCAAGATCGATGACGCTGTCATCCCGATCGAAAATACGTTGGCCGGATCAGTGCACGAAAATTACGATCATCTGCTGCACTTTGACGTGCGCATTATCGGAGAAACGAATGTGAGGATCGTGCATCATCTCATTGCCCCGCCCGGTGTGCGGTTCAAGGCTATTCGTAAAGTCTATTCGCATCCGGTGGCATTGAACCAGTGCCTGCGATTCTTTGCCCGGAATCCCAAAATGGAGAGCACTCCGTTCTACGACACCGCCGGCAGCGTGAAGATGGTCATGGAGGAGAACGGGCCGGACGCCGCGGCAATCGGTTCCGAAGTGGCTGCTTCCATTTACGGAGGCAACATCCTGCGGCGATCGATCGAGGACGATCGGCGGAATTTTACCCGGTTCTTTCTATTGAATGCGGCCAAGCGCGTGCATCTGCCGCGCCAGCGATCAAATCACTGGAAGACTTCGCTGGTATTCACGACGCGCAACATCCCGGGAGCGTTGTTCCGGGCGCTCAGCGCGTTCGCGTTGCGGGATTTGAATCTAATGAAGATAGAGTCTCGCCCCTTGCATGGCAGACCCTGGGAGTATCTGTTCTATCTGGATTTCCTGGGCCGGGAAGATGAGCCTCGCGTGCAAAATGCTCTGCGGCACTTGGCTGAATTAGCCGATTTTCTAAGGGTCCTGGGAAGTTATCCGCGGGGCGATTAGCGCCTGGGCTTGAACTTGAGCGCGGTGTGAGTGGCCGAAAATGCGCAGACTTTAATGTCAATAAACCCGGCGGCGCGGCCGGCTGCTATTACATCCCCTTCGGTAATTGTCTTGACGCCCTTGGGGTAGATGATCCATACCGGAGTCTCGAGAAGGTAGGCTAGCTCAACCAGTTGATCTTTCTCTTGGACCGACAAGAACACCAGTTGCGGCTTCTTTGCGGATAAGACAGCGCCGCGCCCGGCGAGTTCCCGCCGAAAATCATCATCGTGGCAGCCGATCAAGCGGGCCTTGATACCGGGCTTCACGCCCAGCTTGTCGAGGCGGCTGGGCGGATTGCGGACTTTGTCGGCCCACTTGTCGGCCGCTTTGCCGATGTGAAAAACCGCTTGGCCTTCCGGATACTGGATGCTTAGCTTTCCCTTGGAAGCCTCGAGAGCCGTGATGGCCTGGAACGGGATCTTCAGGCGAAAGGCGCCGCGAAAAATAATCTCGCTCGTTTCGAGCAGAGCTTTGCCTTCCGAGGATTGGCCGGAAAAGTCCACCCGGCACTTGATCTCCTGGCCCATTCAACTGCTTTCCCGCCCCAGCTTAGCTTGGAGCGCTTTCATGTGCGCTTCGAGGGTGCCGCGGTAGCCCAAGACGAAGCGCTCCATGAACCGGAAGATCGGATTGTAAATCTCGCCTTGCTCGGTGATGGTCAGTACACAGCCGCCGGGATCCGGCTTAATCTCGTGGATCCACGTGCCGCCATAAGGCAGATGGCGGTCTGCGATGCGAGTCACCAGTCGTACGGGGGGATTTTCCTCGAGAGCCTCGTAAGTAATGGCCTGGCCCCGTTGGTCGATTTCTTTCCAAGTTCTCCGGCCCTCGCGAGCCGGAAGCGTTTCGAAGCTGCGCACCTCGCTGCGCCAGTCCGGAGGTCCACTGATGGCGTCCCAGACTGCCTGCGCCGGCTTGCTAAAGCGCGCGGATAAAGTCGCTGTATGGTGCTTAGGCAGCAGAGCTCCGATGGCAGCGATTAGGCCCACCAGTGCAACTAACATGCCCACCACCAGGAATAGCCATTTCATGCGTAACTTCTCTTGGTTTTCCGCTCGCCTTGTCGCTTCTGCATGGCCTCCGCAGATGCCCGCGCAAGTAGCGCGAGACCTTGAATGGCCGTCTTCCGCTCTTCCGGCGTAAGTTGATAGAGAACGAACCGAACGCGTTCGGGATCGAGCACCGACCTTTCGGACTTTATGCGGACGCCCGCCCGCGTCAGCAAGAGATTGACGCGCCTGCCGTCTTTTGGATTACGCGAGCGGACGACATACCCGCCGCGCGCCAGGCGGTCCACGGTCAGCGACATGGTGGATGCGGTTACACCCATGTGCGCTGCGAGGGTCAACAGACCGGTTGGCTCCATCTCATCGAGATGATCCAGCACGCTCGCCTGATGCGAGCTGAGCACGCGATTCCGCTTTGGGTCAGCGACGTGCCGCGTATGGCAGGCGAAATAGACCCGCGGATACAGGGCCATCACTTGCTGGACCGGGTCTTGCAATAAAGCCAGTGTGTCCTAACTAGTTTGCTTTGTCAAATCAAATTTTAGACTGGTATGAGCCGGTACCTGTAGAAGGATTGCCTATGGCCGTGCCCTCGTGATCCACGCTTCGCAGCTAGTCGCCGAAGAAGAATAGCTTGTTCTTCTTGCCGAAGACCTCGGTTAGAACGTCACTCTCACGCCCAATTGCAGCGCCCGGCCGCCTCCGGTTCCGTTGACGCCGGTGCCGCTGCCGAGCGTGCTGGTGACATAGCCGAAGGTTGAGCTGGTGAGCGAAGCTTGTTGGCATCCACTTCCTCCGCAGGGATTGCTGAACTCGGGCGTGTTGGTGAAGTTGAAGGTCTCGGCGCGGAGTTCGAGATCAAATCGCTCGGTCAACTTGAAGTGCTTGGAGAGCGCGAGATTGAGCGCGAAGAGCCCGGGGCCGCTCAGGATATTACGGCCCGAAGTGCCGAACCTTACGCCTGTCGGTTGGACGAAGCTGGAGGTGCTGAACCACGGGTTGCCGACATTGATGCCGTGCAGGATCTGGACCGGTGCAACCTGGTCGCCGGTTTGCGTTTCGCCCGGTGTGTTGAGGCTGCTGCCGCTCGCGGTCACATAAAATGGCGTGCCGCTCAGCACGGTCAAAACGCCGGAAAGCTGCCAGTTGCCGAGCACCCAGGTGGCCGGACCCTGGGTGAGCCACTTCCGTCCGGCACCGAAGGGAAGGTTGTAGACGTAGCTCTGCACGAAGGTCAAGGTGCGGTCGAAGTCGTTACGCGCGTAACTTCGGCGCGGATTGATGAGCCACAACAGGTTTCCGTCATCATCTGTCTGGTATCCCATACCCTTACCCCAGGTGAAGGCGGTGGTCATGGTCAGGTCGGCCATGCGGCGGTCGAACTTGACCTGCAAGGCGTTATAGCTCGAGGAGAACCCCTGCCAACGGAGCGTGGCGTTCGAGGTTTTTCCGTAGAGGATGTTCAGCGGCTCGCCGGCGTTGCCCAGGCCCAAGGCTGACGGGCTGGTGGCATTATTCAAGTTGACATTTGCCACCGTGTCCACCCCGTGAATGCCCAGATAGGCGACATCCAGCACGAAGTGGCCGGGCAACTCGCGCTGCACCGCCATATTCCACGTTTCAGTATACGGGTTCTTGAAATTGAGGTTGATTACGTCGTAGCTCTGGGTCAGCAGCGGGCCTGTCGCCGGGATGATCCCGTTGGATGGAATCGGTACTGGCACGGGCAGCGGGAACCCCTGCTGGAAGGTTGCCGCCTGGCCGCTGGGAAGAAGGGTCGTCGCGATATCCGTCACCCACGTTGGTGTAGAAGTTGTTGGATCGGACGGGATAGTTGTAGGCGTAAGTGTTATCCGGGAACGGAGTAAAGCTGGTGCCAAAACCGGCGCGGATCACGGTTTTCTCCGTCAGACGATAGGCCAGTCCGATGCGCGGAGCAAAGTATTTGTAGCGCGTCTTCATTCCGAGATTGGAGGGATTGTTGCCGACACCGGCGAGCACCAGATTGTTGGTGGTCGGGTCGTAGTTTGAGAAACCGCCCGCGAACTGCGGCGTGGCCGGCGGATAGAACTCCCAGCGCACGCCGAGATCAACCGTCAATTTCGGCGTCACCTGCCACTTGTCTCCGCCGAATGCGAAAAACTCCCACTGCCGGTATGCGGGAAAAAAGTATTGACATCGCGGCCAAGCTGATACGGGACGTCCAGCAGGAAGCTCGCCATGTCATTGGCGATGCCGAGCTTGGAAGAGTTGCAACTCGTGGCCAAGCCGTTGGAACCGGTGTTGATCGGGGTGCAAAGCGCGGTCTGCTGATTACCGAAATAGTAGAGGCCGCGCGGGCTGTAGGTCTGGTCCTGCAGCAAATCGTCGCGTAGCCGCTTCAGATCGATGCCCCACTTGAAAGTGTGATTGCCCTTGGTCTTCACCCAGGTATTGACGAAGTCGACATTGGCCTCGGCGCGGACCCAGGGAAGGCTGGGTGAATAGCCTACCACGGGGTTTGAAAACCCGTCGTTGATCTGAATTCCCACGAGGCCGCTGGTGAACTGGTTAATGTTCACGCCAGGGATTCCCAGAGCGGTGGAAGCATTTGTGCCGTAATCAGAGTTTTGCGCTTCGTTGTGATAGTGCGAGACGGCGATGCGCGTCTCCATCAGCAGGCTGGGAGAAAACACATGGTCGTAATTGAGGTTCGAGCTATATGTTTTCTGGAAGCCGGTGCCCATGAACGCGCCGCCGGGGCCATCGCCGCCCGCGAGTCCGAACAGCGGCGCTTGGAAGACCACTGGGCGGGAGAAGCTGAAGCGGCCACTCAGCCGGTCCTTATCGGATAGGTTATAGTCCAGTTTCGCATCGAGCGAATCGGCCGTCTTGGTGTATGGCAGCGTGTGCGAAATAATTGTTAGTGGGGCTGGCAATCTTATATGGCTGATTCGAGGCCGGAAGCAGGCCCAGGATCTTCGCCGAGATCGGATTGATGCGGCTGGCCGGGATCTGATTGTTGGGGAATTGGGTCCGCCCCGTGCCGTCCAAAGGGTTACCGGTGGCAGGATCGTAAATGGGCGTAGCGGCGCCGCTGAGATCGCCGGTGCGCCATGGATCCGGCGGTATGGTTACCAGGTTGGTGTTCGCCTCGTGGTCCATGGTCCGGAGGTAATCGCCGAAAAAGAAGAGCTTGTTCTTCTTGATGGGCCCGCCCAGGTTGCCGCCGACGTAGTTGTAAGCCAGATGACCGACGCTTGGATTGAAAAAGGAGCGAGCGTCGAAAGCGCTGTTCTGCAGGAATTCGTATGCCGCACCGTGAATCGTGTTCGTGCCCGACTTGAGGACCACGTTCACAATGCCGCCCGAGGCGCGGCCCAGCTCGGGATCGTGGTTGCTCAAGGAAACGTCCACGGTCTGGATGGCTTCGATCGGCGGGATGTAGATCTGGAGCAGGCCGGTTCGCTCGTTGTCGTCGGTGCCCTCGATCATGAAGTTGTTTCCTTCGCGCAACTGCCCGTTGACCTCGGTTTGCAGCGAGCTGGAGGCGTTGAAGAACTGCGAGTGCTGTTCCGCGACCGGCGCAACTCCTGGCGCAAGGTTCAAAAGGGCTTGGAAATTGCGATTGGAGCTGAGCACGGGGCTGTTCGCGAGCACCGTGGCGTCGATTTTCGTGGCCGTCCCGGCGCTGTCGGTCTGGAGCATCGGCGACGCGGCGTGCACTTCGACGGTCTCGGTGAGACTGCCAGGCTGTAATTGGGCGTCCACGCGGACGGTGCTGTCGACGCGCAGTTCAATGGCCTGGCGGGTTTCCCTTTTGAAACCGGTTGCCTCAATGGCAACTGAATAGATGCCGGGCGCCAGGTTGGGGAAAATGAAGTTGCCGCTTTCATTCGTCAGCCCCGAGTGGATGACGTTGGTGTTTGTTTCGGTAACGGTTACTTTGGCATTGGGCACCACGGCGCCCGTCGGATCGGTAACGGTGCCAACCAACGTGCCACTTACCGTCTGCGACCAACCCACGACGGCTGTAGCAGCCATCAATAAAGAAAGGACGCCGAGCGCCAACAAGGCGCGCAAGTAATGCAGACGCAGCATGTTATTCTCCCTTTTTGTGGTCCATTCCCCAACTAACCAATCAGACCTTATCTAGGGAGTTTGTGCGGAATCCGCTAAGGAGTCAAGTTTGCGGGAGTTAAACTTAACGTGTATGCAGGTGTTAAAAGACCTCGTTTAACAACAGTAAAATATTGATAAAATGGCTCTTATTCTTCAACGATCTCGATCGCGTTAACTGTGGCGTAATTGACGATGGGAACAAACTGCAGGTTGAGTTTCCCTTGCGGCGAGGCCTGGACGCTGTGGAAAACTTTCAGCACGGCGCGGTTGCTGGGACCTTCCTTGAGAATATCGAAGTTCTTGAGAAGGGTTGTGCCGTTACAATACACGTCGAAGACGCGGCTTCCTGGCCCCCCAGGTGAATTCGGGGTGGCAAACCAGGTCTCGGCAAAGTGCAACGTTACGGTATAACGACCGCCCTCCACCACCGGAATAGAGTAACCAAAGTGTCCGAACCGTTGGGTTTGGTATAAATCCGAGTCGAGGGTGCCTTCGATAGACGTACTTCGAGAGGACTTGCGCCCACCTGAGGCCCACTCGTCCGGCAGCCAAGTGCGACCTAGGTGGTCTCGATAGAGACCTCGGGCGGCCAACCGGACGGGCGCCATTTTCTCAGAAACGGCTGGTATGATTTCCAAAGCGTTCAAGAAACCAGGACCGCTGCCGGCACCCTGAAAAGTAAGGTGAAGCATACCGTCATGGGTGGGTGAGACGTTCTTGAAAATCTTCTCGGTAGCTGCGTTTATGCTGCCTGCGTCGGAAGCGATGTCGAGCGTCGAGACGGGCATGCCATTAATCGCAATACTAACGCTTCGAAGTGCTTCACCCTCGACACCGGTTTCGGCGAAGTAGAGGTGCAGTTCGTACACTCCCGGTTTCATTGGAATATCGTAGACGAACTCGCCTTCACGACCTTGCCGATAAATCTGCGGATCTTGCGTGTGCTGGATCTCATTGGGGCCACGGTGAAAGGTCGTGCCCCCGCTGAAGAATCGGTCGGCGAGCCATGCGCGGCCGGCCTGATCGATGTAATAGGTCTTGCGGTCACCCGCAACAATTCGTATTACGTTGGCTTCGCCGTTGGAAATGAACCGGCGGGGCCCGGGAAGCGTGGTCGCAGCGAAAGTCCTGATTCCCATCCCGGGCATGATCTTGGACCAATGGTCGAGCGAAAACACCGCTGCAGCGACAACTGCGGCCAATCCTATCGCGAACCACAACGGCGATACTTTGAATCTAGTCGAGCTTTGCGGGCTGCCTGGGACGATAGGCGTCTCACTGATCGATTCCAGTTCGACAGTTTCTGGCTGCTCGATATCGCGGATGTCGGAACGTGGGACGAATTCGGGCGTGTACTGTCCCGCGGGTATGTAGATTACCAGTTCGTGGTCTTTACCTTCCGTGGCGTAATATTGCCTAAGCCGCTTCCTTAGATTGTGCGCGTCCACCCTGACAATGGAATCGAGCTGAGGGTCGAACTGGGTATCGCGTCCCATAACATCCACAGCGATGGTGTATTCCTTAATGTCGCCGGCGCAACCCTCAAAATATTTTTCGCTGAGATAGGAGAGCAGGCGAGAGAGCTTTGGCGCGCGCCGGAAGATCTCCGAGGCAAGGACGGCGGCCACCTCGGCTCGCTCCCGTCCGTTCGGGAACGGGCCCGAGGCGTTCGAACGCGATGATGTCGGCGAACTCATGTTCCAGATTTAGGAGCTTGCTGAAAAAGCATTTCGCAGGTCAGAGACCTGCACCACTTAGAAACCGCCACGCGGGCGGTATCCGGGACGAGCCCGGACGCGATACTTCTTGCCGACGTCGGAGACGATCTCCACATTGATCTTGCGGAAGCCTTCATTCGGATTGGGCGCCGGGTAATAGGTGATGGTGTAACTGTTGCCGAGATCCTCGCGGATCGATTCGAAGGCCTCCACTTGCTTCTGCCAGGTCTTGGCGAAGTAGGCTTTGCCGCCAGTACGGGTCGATATGCGCCGGAAAACCGCGCTGGACATAGGGTCCTTGTTCACGTCGTTGGTGGAGATGACGTAGATAGGGATGCCTTCGTCTTCCGCCACTGCGCGCACGTCATCCGGCGCCACCATGCTGGCATTATCGGGGCCGTTGGAGAATACGATGATCACCTTGCGGCCAGGAATCTTGGCGGCATCTCGCAGGGTCAGCAGCAGGCCGTTGTACAAGGCGGCGTCATCGCCGGCCACGGCTTTGCGCAGACCGAAAATCGCATCGCTTCGATCGCGCGACAGCGGAGCGGCACGCGAGAGATTGCGGCTGAAGGTGTAGACGGCGACCGAGTCGGCGCGGTCGAGACCACGCACGAAATCTGCTATGGCGTCGGAAGCATAAACGAAGCCGCGGTACATGTAGTTGCTGGTATCGAACAGGACGAAGACGTTGGTGCCGACGAAAGAATCGGTCCTAACTTCGGTGACCGGTTTTGCGTCGGTGTCGCCGGCAGCGATGGGCGCGTTGAGAGGGCGCGTGGTCCCGTTATCGAGCACCTGCAGAGGCGGCTTGTTGCCTTCCCCGAAGGTATTGATTTTTTGCACGATGCCGTCTTCGGTAACGCGAAAATCGGATGGCTTGAGCTCGTTTATGTATTGCCCCTTGCTATTAGTGACTGTGAAGCTCAGCACCACCATGTCGACTTTGATACGAAAAGTGGGCCGTTCCTGCGCGACCAGCCATAGCGAAGCGCCGGAGAGAATCAATCCGGTTCCGGCCAGCAACACCTTCTTGATGAATGTCACGTTCTTGATGGATGTCACGTTCTTGATGAATGCCACGGGAGCCTCCAGAATTCCGCATTAGGGATTATAAACCGGCTCCGGCCGCCGACGCCTGTTTGCGAGTCCTCTGCCGGACGTCATCGCCGACCATGCGCAGCGAGCGCAGCAGCGCGGGCCAATCTTCCAGATGCGTGGCGAAAATGCGCTCCACGGTTTCTCGGGTCCAGGCGGGAACCAGTACATTGAGCTCCGCCGGCGATAGGTGCAACTGATCGGCCAGAGCCGCGTAATAGAGGAGGTTCGATTCCCAGCTCTCGGCCAGAATTCTGCTGGAATAACCCATCAGCGTGGGGAAGGTCCGGAGATTGAGCAACTCCGGCGAGTAAGAGTTCGCCAAAGTCGGCTTAGGCGTGCCGAAGGAATGCGAGATCGCATCATAATTCAACTGCTGGGGCGATTCGGCGGCCTCGCGGCGGATCTCAGAAGCTAGCGGCATGTCGTTGGTCTTGTCGGAATCCAGCAAGTCTCTTGCAACTACGAACAGCTCCGCCGGCATAATGTTGTCGAGCGCGGCTTGAACGCGGCCTGCGGCGACCAATTCGCGGATCTTCTCCACGCGGGCCGGCGCCGAGTGCTGATCGAGAGCGTCCAACAAGAGCCGTCGCCGCTCCGGATTGAGCGCCGCTTCAGCAACCAATGTTTCGCCGTAAGTCATGTGCAGCCCGACCCAGTGGAGCTGGCCGGGAGTGACGTTCCACCAGCGCTGCACCGTAGCTGAAAGAAGCAACTGCGGGACCAAGTCGCCCCAGATCAGCGCCTGCTCCCGCGAAGGAATCAGGAAGTTCTGCTCGGCTTCCGCCAGCGCATAGGGCAAACTGACCAGCGAGCCGACCAGTTTTCCACCGGCGCTGGAGGGCCAGCCGGTACCCAGCACTTCGGTGACTTTCCAAGTCTGGTTAGAGCCTTGCAACCCAATGAAGTCGTGGCTGCGAACAAACAGTGGATTGGTGTAGAGTACCTGCGCGCCTGGGGGAGCGTAGTGCAGGTAGTTCATCCCCACCAAGGTGTCGCGCAGGAAGGGGGCCATCAGCGCGCGAATGTCGTCCAGCTTCTTGGGGTCAGCGGCGGCGCGATCGATCATGGCGCGGAGATTCAGCTTCCTTTGCGCCTCAATGTGCCGCTCGGACCAATAGCCGAAACTCAGCGCATTCTTTTCCAGGCCGCTTAAGGCAGCGCGCGGAAGCTGGATCTCGCCAATTCGCGCGGCGGTCTTGTTGATCAACGCGGCATTCACCTTCTCGCCTTTGGCGAGGCCCTCCAGATGATCCACCAGGCCGAAAATGTCGGTGAGCGAAATGAGCCGCTGCGACTCGAAGATGCGGATCATGTCCTCGACCAGTTGATTGTGAGCGTCGGAGCTGTCGGGCTCGGCGGTGCCGGCCAGCAGATCGATCATGCGATCCTGCGGCGAGGCTCCGGCTGGCGAATGAGTGGAGGCGAGAAGCACTTTGCTGCCCTCGCGCCCGGCCTCGAAGATATCGCGCTCGTTCTTGGCCTTCACGAACGGCGTCAGGATGGCCGAGAGAGTACGATCCGCTTCCGCGGCGGGGATTGATTGTTGGCGATAGAAGATCTGCCAGAGGCCAGTAAGACCCTGCATGGTGCCTGCAGCGTCGGCTCGCACGCCGAGATCGTGAATTTGATTGAGGGCGACGGCGGCGTCCAGAAACTGGTTGATGGTGGCATTGGAAAGCTCGGGCGCCTCGGCGAAGATCGGGTATTGCGCACCAAACTGCTTGTACTGCCGCGCCATACGGTCGGCCGTGGCCGAATCCAGCGGCGTCTTGCGGTGGCGATCCACGTCGCTCAATGCCATAAAAATCTTCAAAGGCTCGTTCTCCACTGACTTGCGGCAGAGTCCGAAGAGCGCTTCGATGACATCGTCGGGATCTTTCCAGCCGCCCGCGGCCTTGGACAGCTTGGCGTCGTACTTGCCCGCGGGATGATCGACGAACAGCATACGCCACACTTCCAGGCTTCCGGGAATGTGCGGACGTCCGTCCGGGTTCAGCCGTAGACGCGTGGTCAGCAAGAGCATGTCGGTATTGGAGCGGAAAACCGGACGGGCTGGGCCGGGACTGGTGACGCGGCCGCGGATGGCGGAATAGAAGCGCTTCAAACGCTCGGGCTCGGTCAGGTAATTCGAAACCGATCCATTGGCGGAACTATAAGTAATTCGGGCGAGCGCATCGAAATAGCTGGCCATCCAGCCATCATCTTTGGCAACCAAGCGTTCGAAGAAGGTACCTGGCTTATCGGGGGAAACACCCACCAGGTCGGTCCAGGCTTTCTCGCTGCGCGCGCCACCGGGCACCACCGCCTTGCCGTTGCGGACCTGAAACATTCCGCCGTAGAAATCCAGGACATGCGCGTAGGCGCGAATCCTCTGAACAGTAGTGCCTTTTCGCAGTTCGTCGGCGGTCGCCGGGTCAAGTTTCGATAGGCCCAAGTAGAGGCGGCATACCGAAGGATCGCCGAGGAAATTATCAATGAACTCACCGTTCGCTCGTTCCTTGGTTGTCACCCAGTAGTCCGGGCCATAAAGGATGGGCGCCTGGGTGGGCTTGTAGTCGTAAACAAACGCCCGATTGGTGCGGAGGCTCTGTTCGAGCTCGGCGAGAGGGAAGCCGGAATCGATAGTAAGGAAAGCCCGGGTGGCATTGACGGTCTCGAGCACGACTTCACTGCCGCAGCCGCCGCGCATGCGGTAGCCCAAGACCCGGAGGATCTCGCCGGTTTGGGTGGACTCGCAGGTATCGATTTTGATCACGTGGTCGGCGCCGGCCAGTTTGTCCAGTTCGCGGGCCTGGGAGAGATAGCGAATTACGAGCTTCAGATACTCGGTCTGTTCCAGCGCTTCGTTACTGCTGGCGGCCTGGTATCCGTTGGTGACCACATTGCGGGCCAGGGCGGGAAGCACGTCTTCGGCCGTAAGATCGGGCGAGAGCGCGGCCATGCGCGAGAAAGAGCGCAGCGGACCGGGGATGCTGATGGTCTGGCGCTTGTCAGCGGCAGGAGTGGTGGGCGCCGTAAGCGTCAGATCGCGTCCCCCGGCGCTGCGGTACTTCTCCAGGTGGTTTTGCGCGGCGGAGCGGTCGTCAGCCAGCAGGTCGAGTATCGCCAGCCGGCGGGCGGCAAAGGCGCGCTGATCGCCTTCGGTCGCGGTCAGCAGTTTTTCATAGGCGTCACGCGCGGCCGGATTGTGGTGCCGGTCCAGAAACACGGCATAAGCTTCGAGTGAATCGGGCGCACCGGATTGCGCTGCCCGTTGGAGGAACTCCCGCGCTCCCGCGGCATCCCCCTTATTCTCCATTTGCCACGCTCGCAGACTCAAATCGTCCGCAGCATAGATGAGGCTCAGCCCACCTAGGAATAATACGGGTATAACAGATTTCATCGCAGTCGCACCCTACCCTTCCCGCTCGCGCTAATTACTGTAGCACTGGCGGCGGGAGGCGCGCTTGGAAAAGGTTAGCGTCAAGGCCGAGGCCCAGTTTCCGCACCGAAAATAGGTTGGCAGCGCCTAGCGGCGCGTTGGCAAGAAAAACGCTTCCTGACGGGCGCGGCTCAGTAACGGCGCGCGTGGCCTTCTAGAGTTTCATGTGCAACTCGTGCACCAGGAACGCGAATCGATCGGTGGCTTCCTCAATCATTTTGGTGGTCGGCTTGCCGGCTCCATGGCCGGCCCTGGTCTCGATTCGGATCAGGATCGGCGCCGGACCCGTCTGTGCCGCTTGCAGCGTGGCGGTGTATTTGAAGCTGTGCCCTGGCACCACACGGTCATCGTGATCCGACGTCGTAATCAGGGTGGGCGGATAGTGAACTCCGGTTCGGATATTCTGCAGCGGCGAGTAAGCCCGCAGCGCCTTAAACTCATCCGGTTTCTGCGGCGATCCGTAATCGCCCTCCCAGGCCGCTCCAATGGTGAACTTGTTGTAGCGCAGCATGTCCATCACGCCGACCGCCGGCATCGCGGCCCCGAACAGATCCGGCCGTTGGTTCAAGACCGCGCCGATCAACAGCCCGCCATTGCTTCCGCCATGGATCGCGAGCTTGGGCGTCGAGGTGTATTTGTTGGCGATCAGCCAACTCCGCGGCCGCAATGAAATCGTCGAACACATTCTGCTTGTGCAGCTTGGTTCCGGCTTGATGCCAGGCTTCGCCATATTCCGATCCGCCGCGCAGATTCGCGACCGCGAGTACGCCGCCCGCCTCCATCCAGCCCAGAAACCAGGGGCTAAAGGTTGGTGTCATCGCGATGTTGAAGCCGCCGTAGCCGTAGAGCAGTGTCGGATTCTGACCGTCGCGCTTCAGCCCTTTGCGATGCACCAGGAACATCGGAACGCGGGTGCCGTCCTTGCTGGAATAAAAAACCTGCTCCGTTTCGTATTGCGTTGGATCGAAGCTCAGCTTGCTCTGCCGGTAAACCGTGCTCTGGTTGGACTGCACATCGTAGCGATAAATGGCCGGCGGAGAAGTGAAGCTGACGAAGCTATAGAACATTTCCGTGTCGGTGGAGTACGCGGGCGACCATTCCACGCCACCCAAACCCGGCAGCGTTATTTCGTGCTGAATCTTTCCGTCCAGGCCCGCGACTTTTGCTTGAGCATGGGCATCTTTCAGATAGCTCAGGATCAGCTTGCCGCTCACTAACTGCGCCGAGTTCAAAGTCTCCTTCTGCTCCGGAACAATCTCCTTCCAATTGGCTGGTTCCGGATGGTTCACGTCAATGCTGATGATCCGGCCCTTGGGCGCGTTGTCCGTGGTCTGGATGTAGAACCTGCTGCCATCGTTGCCCAGGAAATTGTATTTTGCTTTTTGCTGATTGATCAGCTCAACCATCTTCCCTTGACCTGATTGCAGGTCCTGATAGAACAGCAGATTCCAGCTTTCGTCTCCGCCAAAAACGGCGTTGACCAGATATCGCCCGTCATCGCTGACTTGCGGACCGAACATCCAACGCGGCTGATCGGGCCGCTCATAGATCAGCTTGTCGGAGCTTTGAGGCTCGCCGATCCGGTGCAGGTAAAGCCTGGCCTTCTCGTTCGATGCCGTGAGCGCCGCCTTGCTGTCTGGTTGCGGAAAACTCTGGTAATAGAATCCGCGGCCGTCATGCGTCCAGGCCGCGTTCGTAAACTTGGTCCACTGCAGGAGGTCCGGCAGATCCTTCCCCGTAGCGATGTCGCGGACGTGCCATTCCGACCAGTCCGAACCCGCCTGCGCAATCGCGTAGGCCAGGAGTTTTCCACTGTGATCCACCGAGAGGGCGCTGAGAGCGGCGGTTCCATCCGCGCGCAAAGTGTTCGGATCGAGCAAGACGCGCTCCGGGCCAGAGGGCTTGTCCGTCAGATACAGCACGTACTGGTTCTGCAGGCCATTATTGCGAAAGATGAAATGCTTGCCACCGGCCTGGAAGACCCCAGCGTATCCGTCCAAATACACTGCCGGGTAGCGCTCGTAATCGAACAGCTCCGTCAGCCGCTTGCGGATCTTTTCGCGCTCCGGGATCTGGGCCAGGTAAGCTTGCGTAACCTTGTTTTCGGCTTCTACCCACGCGGTGGTCTCCGGTGAGTTGGTGTCTTCCAGCCAGCGGTAAGGGTCGGGCACCTTGACGCCGTTGTAGTCATCGACGACGTTGACTTTTTTCGCGACGGGGTAGCCGATCTTGTTTCCATTCGTTTTGTTTTCCGCGGATTGTATGAGCATCGCACCCGCCACAAGCAAGCATGCTGCGTATTTCATATAAGTTTTAGACGTACCAACGATGGGTTCAGTATACCGAGTGGCGCAGGTCCATGACCTGCGGATTTTCAGAGCGACCGGTAGTACGCGATCAGGTCCAGCGGCGGCGGCGGGTGGCCCATGGCGCGCAAGAATCCGGACACCTGGCCGCGATGGTGAGTCGCGTGATTCACGACGTGCAACAGAATCTGCCATAAGGGCGTTTGGTACGGGTTGCCCTTCAGATCTTTGTAGGAAATCTTGGCCAGGACATCCTGGTCGGTGAGCGGGGCGGCCCATTGCTTCCAGCGTTGTTGCAGAGCGGGCCACTCTTGGTGAAGAACGTCGAGCCGGCGGTCGTTATCATCGATGAAAGATGCGGGCGGATTTCCCTGGATCCGGCCCAGCCAGACCCGATCGGCCGCGAAAGCGTGCGCCAGTGTGCCGGCGACGGTCTTGTCCGAAGTCTTGAAATCGCGGCCGAGCTCTTGTTCGTTGAGTTTTGAAGCGGCGTCGAGCATGCGGTTACTGGCCCAGGCGCTGTAGTCGAGGTGCAGGCGAAGGGTGTCGGCGGAAGCGGGCATATTTTCAATTATGACCGACGGAATTATGCCCGACGGAACTTGGGCACATTATGCTCGTCTCTCCGTCAAAGCTCTAAAGGAGATTTCCGCAATGACAAAACTCCCGCTGCTCGTCCTAGCCTTTGCCGCAACCTTGACTTCCGCCGACATCGCCGGTTCGTGGCGCTTCAACCTCGTTAGCTTTGGCGAAGAGCTCTTCCAAGCCAAGCTCGATCTCAAACTGGATGGCGACAAGCTTACCGGCAGTTTGAACGATCTCAAGATCGAAGGCGCAGTTCAGGGCGAATCCCTGAAGTTCACCGCGTCACGGCCCAATGGGAACGTGTTTGCTACTTTCGAAGGCCGGCTCAATGGCTCAGACCTGAGCGGAACGGCTCATCGAAATGATGACGACCTCCAGTGGATCGCTCGGCGCGCGATCCTGCCAACCGCCGCGCCACAAACCCGCACCTTCGAACCCACCGAGTTCCATCGCTTCTTCTCGGGGACGATTCCGCCCGCGCTGCACATTAACCCTGGCGACACTGTCCGCACCACCACGGTGGATGCGGGCGGCCGGGACGCTTCGAACAAGCGCCGTTCCAACGGCGGCAATCCCGAAACCGGACCATTCTTCGTCGAAGGCGCCATGCCCGGCGATACACTGGTGGTCAAGTTCAACCGAATCCGCCTCAACCGAAATTCGGCCGGGAGCGGTGACCGCGTGGTTCCCAGCGCTCTGAATCCTCCTTATATTCGCGACGCCAAGTACGATGACAACTTCGACAGCGAATGGAAGCTCGATCGCGACAACGGCTTCGCCATGCTCGCCAAGCCGTCCGAGCACTTGAAAAACTTCCGCGTCAAACTTCAGCCCATGCTCGGATGCGTGGCCGTTGCGCCGCCCGACAAACAGACCTTCCAGGCCGGCTGGCTCGGCTCGTGGGGCGGTAACATGGATTACAACGGTTTGCGCGAGGGGACGACGCTTTATCTTCCGGTCTACCAGCCCGGCGCCTGGCTATTCGTCGGCGATGGCCACGCCGCGCAAGGCGATGGCGAGCTTACCGGCGATGCGCTCGAAACCTCCATGGACGTCGAGTTCACGGTCAACCTGATCTCGGGGCAGAACATCAACGGCCCTCGAGCCGAAAACGACGAATCCATCATGGCCCTGGGAATCGCCGGCTCGCTTCCCGATGCGCTTCGACAAGCCACGACGGCGCTGGCCCGATGGCTAGAGCACGATTACAAGCTCACTGCCAATGAGACCGCCATCGTGCTCGGTAGTTCGATCCGTTATGACATCGCCGAGATTGTCGATCCCCAGGTGAACATCGTCGCCAAGGTCAGCAAGTCGGTGCTGGCTTCCTTATCGAAGTAGCGCCGGGAGTCTGGCCAACGCGAGACAATGGTTCTTTGCGATTACTTCGATCATCAGCCGCATTCCTGACGATCATCGTCCTGTGCCGGGCCGCTCCGGTGGAAGCCACGCTGTCACTCGGACGCAAAGCTCTGCTCAACGAGGGCGTGGCCACCGCCTGGAAGTTGTCTCAACAAGCTCTGGCGGAGGCGCCGGACTCCGCGTCCGCCCACGAATTTCGAGGCGAAGTCCTGTTCCGGCGGGGCGATTTCGCGCAATCCGAGGGCGAGTTCAAAGCGGCGTTGAAACTGGATTCAAATTTTGCACAGGCTTGGTGGGGCCTGGCGCGCGTCGCCGAATGCTCCTCCCTTCACAAGACAGCCGCTCAATATTATGGCCGCGCTTACGAGCTCAACCCGAAAGATCCGAGAATTTTTCTCGACTGGGCGCTCCGGTTGCATGGACCGCAGCACATCCAAGCGCTTCAAAAATATCTCTCGATGGCAGACCCCCGCCGGGATGAAAAAGACATCGCGGACCTGCGCCAGCATATACAACTCGATCAGGCGTTGAATGGCCGGCGCATCCTGGCGCTTGTCAGTCCCTATCAGAAGTCCGAAATCCCGCTTACCCCTCTGATCAGCGAAGCGACGCATATGCGCGTTTACGGCCTGGAAGTAAATATCAACGGAACGCCCTTGGCGCTCCAGTTGGACACCGGCGCATCAGGGATTCTAATCCCCCATCGAGCTGCCGATCGAGCGGGAGTCGCAAAGCTCGCGGACGCCAGCTTTGGGGGTTTCGGCGACAGTTTGAGATCGCCCGGTGGCTACCACGGAATAGCGGAGCGCCTTCGCATCGGAGGCGTCGAATTTCACGATGCGTTGATCAATGTCTCCAACCAGGAATCAGTAGGCACGGCCGACGGCCTGATCGGAACGGACGTATTCTCCCAGTTCCTCATCATCCTGGATTTTGCCGCCAAGAAGCTGCGCCTCGATCCGCTGCCCGGCTACCAGGCCTCGGACGACGAGTTCCATGACCGCGTCGTCTCTTCCGACATGCGAAATTTTGTGCCCGTGTTCCGGTTCGGTCATGTGCTGTTAGTCCCGACCAGAGTAAATGATTCGCGCGAAGTCCATTTCGTCCTGGATACCGGTTCTGCAAAAACCCTCATCTCTTACGAAATGGCGGAAGAAGCGAGCAAACTCAAACGCGACGATCGGACCAGGATCAATGGGATCAGCGGCCAGGTAGCGGATGTCTATCAGACCGGCGATCTGTTCCTGCAATTTGCCGGATTCCGGCAGAAAAACCTGGGGATGACCGCCTTCAATATGTGGGAACAAAGCCGCCGCATTGGAACGGAGATTTCGGGTTTCCTCGGCCTGCCGGTGCTCAATCTCTTCACTCTGACCATCGACTACCGCGATGGACTCGTGAACTTCGATCGCACGGTACAGTAAATGTCTCGGGTGCTGATCCTCTTCTTCTTGCTCATGCAACTGGCGGGCGCTCAGACGGCGCGACCTCGCGCGCGGGATCTCGGAATCAAAGTGGGAGTGCTCGCGCCGGGTCCGCTGAACGCTATTACCGATGTTGCCGGAGTCGCAGTCGGACACACCACGCTGGTTCGGGGCGCTGACGTTCGCACCGGCGTGACCGCAATTCTTCCGCACCCTGGCAATTTGTTTCGCGAAAAAGTCGCGGGCGCGGTCTTCGTCGGAAACGCGTTCGGCAAACTGGCAGGTTCAACGCAGGTGAACGAGCTGGGAGAAATCGAGACGCCCATCCTGCTCACATCCACACTGAGCGTATGGCGGGTTGCGGACGCCTTGGTCGACTATATGCTGGCGTTGCCGGGCAATGAAAACGTGCAGTCCATCAATCCGCTGGTCGGCGAGACCAACGACGGATATTTGAACGATATTCGCGGGCGCCACGCCGGTCGCGACGAGGTTTTCGCGGCGATCCGCAATGCGAAGCCCGGCCCGGTGGAGGAAGGCGCGGTCGGGGCGGGTACGGGAACAGTTGCGTTCGGATTCAAGGGCGGCATTGGAACGTCTTCGCGGAAATTGCCGCCGAATCTGGGCGGATACACGCTCGGCGTTCTGGTGCAGACTAACTTCGGAGGCATCCTCACGATCGCCGGCACGCCGGTAGGCCAGGAGCTGGGCCGCTACTACTTGCACGACGAGCTCGACACTGCCAAAGGCTCCGTGATCGTCGTGGTGGCGACCGATGCCCCCGTCGATGCCCGCAATCTGAAACGCTTGGCGGCTCGGACAATGATGGGGCTGGGCCGCACGGGAGCCGCGGGGAACAACGGCAGCGGCGATTACGCGATTGCCTTCTCCACCTCGCGCGCGACCAACTTCGTAACCAACGACGCGATGTCGCCGCTGTTTCTGGCGGCCATCGAGGCCACCGAGGAGGCCATCTACAATTCCCTTCTCCGCGCGACCACGACAACCGGAAACGGTCATACCGTCGAAGCGCTTCCGATCGACAAGACCCTCGAAATTCTCCGGCGGCACGGCGCGGTGAAATAGTGCGCTTCGAACTTCAGGCCGAGTGCCCCGACACCGGCGCGCGGGCGGGGTTGCTGCATACCGCTCATGGCGTCGTTGAAACACCGGTCTTCATGCCGGTGGGGACCCAAGCCACCGTCAAAGGTGTTCCGCAGCGCGATCTCGAAATCGAACTGGGCGCGCAGATCATTCTGGCTAATACCTACCATCTGTTCCTACGCCCCGGACATGAGCTGATCCGCAAGCTGGGCGGTTTGCACAAGTTCATGGCTTGGCCGCGCGCGATCCTGACCGATTCTGGAGGGTTTCAGGTCTTCAGCCTCAGCGATCTTCGCAAGATCACCGACGAAGGCGTATTGTTCCGCTCGCATCTGGACGGCGACGCGCACCTGTTCACTCCTGAATCGGTGGTCGACGTTCAGCTCGCCTTGGGCAGCGATATCATGATGGCCCTCGACGAATGCCTCGCTTATCCGGCCAGCCATGAGGCCGCCAATCAGGCGATGCTTCGGACCGTCCGTTGGGCACAGGCGGCTGATCGGCACCATCGCCACGTCACCGAGACGACCGGATCCGGCTCCGCGCTGTTCCCCATCGTCCAGGGATCAATGTTCGCAGACCTGCGCCGGGCCTGTGTCGCCGAATTGCTGGCGCTGGATGCCCCCGGGTATGCCATCGGCGGCCTGTCGGTGGGCGAGCCCCGGTCGTTGAGCCTGGAGATGACCGAGGTCGCCGCTCCGCTGCTGCCTAAGGACCGCCCGCGCTACGTCATGGGCGTGGGCATGCCCGAAGAGCTGCCCGAATACGTGGCCCGCGGCGTGGACATGATGGATTGTGTGCTGCCGTCGAGAAATGCCCGCAACGGCTGCCTTTTTACATCGGCCGGACGCGTGATTATCAAGCACACGCGCTATAAGGACGACCCGGTGCCCGTTGATCCAAACTGTACCTGCTACACCTGTCTCACGTACTCGCGGGCCTATCTGCGGCATCTGTTCCAGGCCGGAGAAATCCTCTTCGCCACCCTTGCCACGTTACATAATTTGCATCACTACCTTGACAGAATGCGACAAATCAGGCAGTCTATACTGCTTGGGAGATTTCGCGCATATCTAGACGGAGTGCGTAGCGCGGCGGTAGAATAAAAGTGGTTCACCCTCCGTCGTAACCCCTTTGAACAGTTTGGTCCGGCGGTATTTTAGAATTGGTGAGAATGACCCTCTTCGCGCTATTGTTGCAGGCGGCACCTGCCTCGAACCCTATTGTGGGCTTTCTTCCCCTGCTGGTGATTGTTGCCATCTTTTATCTGCTGGTTTTCATGCCCATGCAGCGCCAGAAAAAGCAGCAGGCGCAGATGCTGAAGGACCTTCAAAACGGAAGTGTAGTACTCACTACTGGGGGGATCGTCGGGACCATTGTTTCTATCAACAATGATGATACTCTGATACTACGGGTGAAGCCCGATAACGTGAAATTGCAGGTGGCGCGCAGCTCGGTCAGCGGCTTAGTGAAGGAAGAAGTGAAAACCTAGAACGTTTCTCGTTGCTGGTTTCTAGTTCTTGGAGAAGAGTCCAAAACGAATAAACCAGAAACCAGAAACCAGAAACTGAAATATGACCCGCAACATTAAGATCAAGGCCGGAATCATCGTGGTGGTGATCCTGGTTTGCATTTACGGCATCATCGGACTGCCGAAGTCGAAAAACGAACTGGTCGCCAATTGGAAAAAGAACATCCACCTGGGCTTGGACTTGAGCGGCGGCACGCAACTGGTGATGGAGGTCCAGCTCCAGGACGCCTTCAAAGCGTTCGCCGACAATACCATCGAGCGGATGAAGGACGAGTTCAAGAAGGACAACATCGACTTCAGCGACATCAACCGCAACGATCCGCAGACTCTCCAGGATGCCGACAAGATCGAGATCGATATCAAAGGCGTCCCGGTCGCGAAAAGCAGCGCCTTCCGCAGCACCGTCAACGATACGTTCCCGGAATGGATACTGACCGCCCTGAATTCCAGCGACTATCGGCTGACCATGAAACCCACCGAAGCACTGAAGCTCAAGCAGGACACCATGACTCAGACCATGGGGACCATCGAGCGGAAGATCAACGGGCTGGGGTTGGCCGAGTCCTCCGTGCAGCCCACCGGCCGCAGCGACGCCGAAGCCGATTTGCTGGTGCAATTGCCAGGCGTCGACGATCCGGCCCATGTGAAGCAACTTTTGCAGACCCAGGCGGTTCTGGAGTGGGATGAAGTCAAGGACGGCCCCTTCGGGTCGCGCGAAGAGGCGCTCTCCAAGCACGGCGGCATCCTTCCCTTAAACACCAAATTGGTTCCAACGGTACTACGCGGCGGCCAGCAGAGCTGGTACCTGGTTTCCCGGACCCCGATTGTTCGCGGTACAGATATTCGGGATGCACATGCCTCCCAGGGCGAACTGAATCGCTGGGAGACCAATTTCGTTCTTACCCAGGACGCCGCAAAGAAATTCGAGCGCTATACGGAAGCCAACATTGGAAACCGCGCGGCCATCGTCGTGGATGGCCAGGTGATCAGCGCGCCGACCATTCAGAGCCGGATCAGCGACACCGGCCGCATCACCGGCGCGGCCAGCCAGGAGGAAGCGGCCGATCTGGGTTTGAACCTTCGTGCCGGGTCGCTCCCGGCCAGCGTTCATTATTCCGAAGAGCGCACCGTCGGGCCATCGCTGGGCGCCGATTCCATCCGCGAGGGCCTGCGGGCTGGCCTAGCCGGTCTGGTAGCCGTCGTCCTTTTCATGCTGTTTTATTACCGCCGCTCCGGTATTAACGCGACGTTGGCGCTGGTTCTTAACGCCATCATTCTGATCGCCGCCTTAAGTTATTTCGATGCCACTCTCACGTTGCCCGGTATCGCGGGAGTCATTCTGACCATCGGTATGGCGGTGGATAGCAACGTCCTGATTTTTGAACGCATTCGCGAAGAGCTGCGCGCCGGCAAGGCCGTGGTGGCCGCCGTGGACGCCGGTTTCAGCAAGGCGTTCCTGACCATTATCGACACGCACGTCACAACCGTGGTATCTTGTGCGTTTCTGTTCATCTTCGGTACCGGACCGGTGAAAGGCTTTGCGGTGACGTTGGTTATCGGTCTCATCGCAAACATCTTTACGGCCATCTTTGTATCGAAGACCATTTTTGACTTTGAGCTAGCCGGAAAGCGACAGGTGGCGGCTTTAAGTATCTAGATTTTGCGAGGATTCAACAGCGGGAACTCCTTCCCGCCTGCCGGTGTCTAAGATGATTAGATGACGGCGCTACGACTGGTTGCATGGAATTATTTAGAAACACCAACTACGATTTCCTGGGCAAGAAATGGCCGTTCATCATTCTTTCCCTCATTCTCACGGCGGCCGGTCTGGTGAGTTTGGCGCTGAAGGGTGGCCCCCGTTATGGCATTGATTTCAAGGGAGGTGCGCTGGTCACGGTAGCCTTCGCCGAACGTCCGCCGGTGGATAAAGTGCGCGCCGCACTCGCAGGAAAGCTGCCGGTAGACGTGCAGGAAGTGTATGGCAATACGGGCGCGCCACAGGACATCATCGGTACCGATGTCCGGGACGATGTAGCACTGCAAGCTGCCCGGCAAACCATCGTGGATAGCCTGACCGCCACTTTCGGAAAAGCGAACGGCAAATACAATATCAATGCCGGGGGCGCCGATGCGCTCGCCGACAAGCTACGTGATCCGCTGCAAGCCGCCAGCATCCCGATGTCCGACCAGCAACTCCATGACCTGGCCCGGAACATCATCGACTATCGTACGCAACACTCGGGGCTGATCCGCAACCTGGATGAACTTCGCTCCGTCCCCGGCGTCACGCCTCAGATCCTGAACGTCCTCAAGCAGGTGACCTACCCCGAGCCGTTCGCGGTGATCAAAACCGAGGTGGTGGGCCCCAAGATCGGCGCCGAACTGCAGCGTAAAGCGATACTGGCGGTACTCTACGCCCTGGGCGGAATGCTGGTTTACATCGCTTTCCGATTCGAATGGATTTATGGCGCCGCGGCGGTGATTGCGGTTTTCCATGACACCATCATCACCATTGGACTGTTCTCCTTATTCAACAAAGAGATTTCTTTGACCGTGGTGGCTGCGCTGCTGACCCTGGTGGGCTATTCGATGAACGACACGATCGTTACGTTCGATCGAATCCGCGAGAATCTGAAGATCCACCGGCGCGAGGGGCTGGAGCCTTTGATCAATCTAAGTGTTAACCAGACCTTGAGCAGAACCGTCCTAACTTCAGGCCTAACGCTCCTGACCGCCTTGGCGCTCTTCTTGTTTGGCGGGCAGGTCCTGAACGGATTCTCCTTCGCATTGGTCTGTGGCATTATCGTTGGTACTTATTCGTCTGTTTTTGTAGCTAGCCCTATTCTGATCTTCTGGCATAATTTTCTGGAGGGGCGTAAGCGGCCGATGACCGGTCCGCCCCCGAGCGCTTCCAAGGAGCCGGCTAGCGGGCCCAAACCTCCCGCAGCCCCGAAGGCTCCCAAGGAGTCCAAGACTCCCAAGGAGAATGTCCGCCGCGGTACGGCCAAGGTGAAGTAGAGGGGCGGTTGAGTGTATGATGATTGACTGCGCTACCAGAGTGCAGGAATTTTGGCGATTGAGGTGACAAATGTTTGAGCAGACTTTCGTAGACGGAACCATTAAGACACACAAGACCTGGACGGTGGTGCTTTCCTTCGCGGGTCAGATCGGTGTGATCATCGTCTTCATTCTGATTCCGTTGATTTACACGGACACGTTACCTCGCGCCCAGCTCACCAGTTTCCTGGTGGCTCCGCCGCCCCCGCCGCCTCCTCCGCCGCCACCACCGCCGGCGGCGCCTAAGGTCGTCAAGATTATTCCGCGCCAGTTCGATGCCGGCAGACTGATGGCGCCCAAGTCCATTCCGAAAGAGATCGCCAACATTAAAGAAGAAGAATTGCCCCCGCCCACCAGCGGCGTAGTCGGTGGCGTGCCGGGTGGAGTACCTGGTGGAGGGCCTGGTGGTGTCATGGGTGGAATCCTGGGCGCCGGTATCTCGGCCGCACCGCCACCGCCGCCCGTAAAGGAAGCTCCGAAATCTGCCACGCCCCAGCGCATCCGCGTAGGCGGCAACGTCCAACAAGCCAACCTGATCCGCAAAGTTCAGCCGGTCTATCCTCCGCTCGCCAAACAAGCGCGCATTCAGGGCACCGTGCGGTTCACCGCGATCATCGGCAAGGACGGTACAATTCAGAATCTGCAGTTGGTGACCGGCCATCCGCTCCTGGTCGAAGCGGCCCGTCAGGCCGTGTCTCAGTGGCAGTACAAGCCGACCCTCCTTAACGGCGAGCCGGTTGAGGTGGTCACCCAGATCGACGTGAATTTCACATTGAGCCAATAGAAGTCTAAATTCAACTCGCAGGAGAACAAAGAGAATGTTTTTACAATTGCAAGTCTGGGCTTTCATGCTTTTGCAGGATCAGCCCGTCATCAGCTTCGACCCGCGAAGCATGTGGGAGAACATGAGCTGGCCCGCTCGGCTCGTGGTCATCATCCTATTCCTCATGTCCGCGTGGTCCATCGGCGTCATGATCGACCGCTTGATCGCCTACAACGGCGCTCGCAAGCAGTCGCGCCAGTTTGCTCCCGCCGTGGCAGGCGCATTACGGGAAGGCAAGCTGGATGAAGCCATCAAGATCGCGGACCGCTACAACAAGAGCCATCTGGCTAAGGTTGTCGTCGCCGGCCTGCAGGAATTCCGGGCGCATCAGTTAAGCACCGAAATCCCAGGCGAGGAGATCGAGGCCTCCAAGCGCGCTCTGGAACGCGCCGAAGCCATTGTCCATGCCGAGTTAAAGCGCGGCGTCAGCAGCCTCGCCACCATCGGATCGACGTCACCCTTCGTCGGACTGTTCGGCACCGTGGTCGGCATCATCAACGCGTTCAAAGGTATTTCGACGCAGAAGTCGACCGGTCTGGGCGCCGTCGCCGGTGGTATTTCGGAAGCCCTGGTCACCACCGCCGTCGGTCTGTTCGTGGCTATCCCGGCCGTTTGGATGTTCAATTACTTCACCAACAGGATTGAGGCATTCGACGTCGAGATGGGCAACTCCAGTTCGGAACTGATCGATTATTTCCTGAAGCGCAGCCAACGCGCCTCGGCAGCCAAGTAGCTTGAGATAAGCGAGTTGAATTTTGGGAGGGGGTGCGGTTGATGGTTTACCTGCGGCCTGCACCCCACAGCCAATAAGGAGTTCGATATGCAAAAGAAAGTAGCCCCTCCACCGGTATCCGATATCAACGTCACCCCCATGGTGGACGTCATGCTGGTGCTGCTGATCATCTTCATGGTCATCACGCCCATGCTCACCAAGGGTCAAACTGTCGACATGGTGCGGACCAAGAACCCGATTGCGATGCAGGCCGCCGACAAGGAAGACGCCATTCTGATCGCCGTGACGCGAAACGGCAGCGTATTCCTGAGCCCCGGGAACATCAAATTGCTGCCCGAACAGCTTCCCGAAAGAGTTCGCGATCTGCTGACGAACCGTATGGACAAAATGTGTTACATCAAGGCCGATGCGCGAGCACGTTACTCGGCGGTCGAAGATGTCGTGGACAATTTGAGAGCGGCCGGAGTGGATCAGATCGGCTTAATCACCGAAGCGATTCCGGACACTTCGAAGAAACCGGGAGCGCCGGCTAGCCCGACTCCAGGATCATAACAATGCTGGGCGGCCGTACCAGAATCTAGAGAAACAAGGAACGAGGTATTTACTATGTCAATGGCAGTGGGAGGCCCCAGCGGAGGGCCAAAAGCCGATATCAATATGACGCCCCTGATCGACGTGCTGCTGGTGCTGCTGATCATCTTCATGGTGATTACGCCCCTGACACCGCACGGTCTGGAAGCGTTGGCGCCGCAACCACCCGACAAGAAGAACACTCCCCCTCCCGATCAGGATCGCACCGTCGTCATCGTGATCGACAAGGACAAGAAAATGCACCTTAACAACGAGGACACCGACATGGAGAAGCTCGGAGCTCGTCTCGAGGACATTTTCAAGACCCGCGCCGAGCGCGTGGTTTTTGTGAAGGGGGATCCCGATCTCGACTACGAGGTTGTCGCTAAGGCGATTGACATCGCCAAGGGCGCCGGCATGGACAAGATCGGTCTGATGACTCCCAAGGTGGAGGCTGGAAACTGACGCTATCCGGCTCCTGCCGCGGAGCGCGTCCATCTGTGATTCAATATCTATTTCTATGAAGACCATATCTCTCGTCTTGGGAATCGGAGTGCTGGTTCTGGCTGGAACCGGCTGTGACAAGCTGAGGTCGCGGGATCAGCTCAACCGCGGCGTACAGGCGTACCGCAGCGCCAAGTACGCGGATGCAGTTGAGTATTTCAAAACCGCCGTCAACCTGGACCCCACCAATCTCAACGGCCGCCTCTATCTCGCGACCGCCTACATGACGCAGTACATCCCCGGCGCCGAATCGCCGGAGAACCTCCAGCTTGCCAAACAGGCCAAGGAAGAGTTCCTCAAGGTTCTCGAAAGAGACCCGAACGACAAGACGGCCTTGGCTTCCCTCGCCTCTCTGAGCTATCAGCAAGCGCAGGGCATGCCCGACCTGGAGCAGAAGCTCAAGAAGTTGGATGAAGCCAAAGAGTGGTATCTCAAGTTGATCGCCGCCGATCCCCAAAACAAGGAAGGCTTCTATAGCCTGGCCGTGATCGACTGGGTGAAGTGGTACGCCGCTTGGATGAAGTCGCGTGCCGATCTCGGCATGAAGCCTGAAGAGCCCGGCCCAATCAAGGACAAAAAGGTCAAGGCCGACTTGAAGGATCAGTACAGCGCCGTCATCGAGGACGGCATCAAGAACCTCCAAAAGGCGCTGGACATCGATCCCAACTACGACGACGCCATGGCGTACATGAACCTCCTGATTCGCGAGCGCGCTGACCTGGACGACAGTCCCGACCAATACAAGAAAGACGTCGAGACCGCCGACGGCTGGGTCCAGAAGGCACTGGACACCAAGAAGATGAAGGCTGCCAAGGAAGCCGCCAAGACCCAGGGCGGAATTACGCCGGACGCCCCGAAGTAGCTTAGAGAGTGCGGGACCACAGCCGGCCTCCTACGCGCCACTAAGCCTTACCGGTGCGGGAGGCTGTTGATTCATCGCACATAACGTCGCTGGTTGCGTCGCGGACCTCGCGCTTGGCGTTTTGGCGGCGGATTCGGTTGGATTCTTTCTTGGCTTTCCACTTGTAGCCCCAATAGGCTCCGTTGCCGCGCTTCGGGCCGCAGTGTTCGGTCTTGTTGGCTTCGTAGCCCATTGCCTAGCCATTCCGCTGGGGCGTTTCTTGCGGCAACGGCTCCTCGGTCAGCTTTTCCCAGTGGGTCATCGTCAGACCCAACGCTCGAGGGCTTTTCCTCATGCGAGATCGGCTGGTTGTGATCGAGCCACTCATCTGCTTCGGCAACGGCCTTGGCGTTCGGCTTTGCTCAAGGTGTCTCCATCTTTGTCAGGTGCGACCATAGTCCACTTACACCAGCCGGATCGGCTTGTCCCCTTTCTCAGTCACCCGGCCGATGCGATACGCCGCCGGAAACGCGCGCTCCAGCGCCGCCGCATCGGCCTCAGGCAGCGAGATCAACAAGCCGCCCGAGGTCTGCGGATCGTATAACAGATCGTCGAATTCCGACTGGCCTTCCACGCACGGCGATGCGAACTCCCGGTTGTTCTTCAATCCGCCCGGAATCGCGCCCTGCCGCGCATAATCCACCGCTCCGGGCAGAAAACGTATCGCGCCCGGGTCGATCTCAATCGTCACCTTGCTCGCCAGCGCCATCTCACGCGCGTGCCCGATCAAGCCGAAGCCCGTGACGTCCGTGCAGCCGTGCACGTCGAACGCAAGCATCGCCTCGCAGGCCCTGCGATTGAGCGTCAACATCGATGCAATCGACGCCTCCACATCCGGCTCTTTCGCGATCCCGCGCTTCAACGCCGTCGAGATCACTCCCGTTCCGATGCGTTTCGTCAGCACTAGCGCATCGCCCGCACGCGCGCCCGCGTTGGTCTTGATTCGGTCCGGATGGATCGTGCCTGTCACCGCGTAGCCGAACTTAACCTCGTTATCGGCGATGCTGTGCCCTCCAATCACCGCGCAACCGGCCTCGTGAATCTTTTCGGCGCCGCCTTTTAGAACCTGCGCCAGATCATCCAAGTCGCCTTTGGCCGGCCACGCAAGAATGGAAAGGGCGGAGAGCGGCTTGCCGCCCATTGCATAAACATCGCTCAAAGCGTTGGCCGCCGCGATCGCTCCGAAAGTGTACGGATCATCCACGATCGGCGTGAAGAAATCCACTGTCTGCACCAGCGCACACTCCGGCGTCAGCTTGTACACGCCGGCATCGTCGGCGGTGTCAAACCCGACCAGCACGTTCTCGTTCGCCCAGCGTGGGATCTGGGCGAGCACTTGGTCCAAAACCTTTGGACTCAGTTTGGACGCTCAACCGGCCGCGGAAGTATGCGCGGTCAGTTTGCCCGTATTCGTGGAAGCCACGGTTCTAGGATACAAGCAATCGGTGAACGTGGCGCACGCACTCCCGCCGATGCCAATTAGAACTGCTCGCGTGCCAGCGCATAGATGTCGTCGATCAAGCGCGGAATAGCCCGGGACTCCGATGTGTCGTAGTAGCCGCGAATGCGCAATTGCCGGTCTATCAGGACGAATCGCGTGCTGTGCTGCATGGACGCGTCCAGGTTGCCCAGCTTGAAGACATCGCGATCGAGTTTCTGCAGCGTCGTCTCCGGGCCGGTCAGAAAATACCAGTGCTCGCTCGAGGCGCCATGCACCTTCGCGTAGTCCGCCAGAACCAGCGGCGTGTCGCGCGCAGGATCCACCGTAAACGAAACCAGCTTGACGTCCGGCATCTTCACGATCGCGTCCTGCACTTCATGCATCTGCGAAGTCATGCGTGGGCATGGACCAGGACATGTGGTGTAAATAAAGTCGGCTACCCAGACCTTACCAGTCAGAACGGCGCTGTGGAACGGCTGCCCATCTTGCGCGACCAGATCGAACGCCGGCACGTCGTAGTAGACCGGCAGCGAACTGGTACGCCGGCTGCAAGCTGTCAGGGCGAAGATTAGTGCGGATAGAGCTACAAACTTCATGCAGCGTGATCAAACAGCATCAGGCCGTACAGAACAGGCAGGTACACCACGGAGGCGAGCAAGACTCGGCGCGCTTGCTGACGAGTTCGATCGAAAGTGATTCGCAGGCCGGCGTACAAAAACAGCAATCCCATGGCTGCGGCGCCAATCAGGTACACGTTCCCGGTCATTGAGAGAAACTTTGGAACCAGGCTGATGGGAATCAGCGCCACCGAGAACCACAGGATGCGGCGCGCTGTTGACTCCCCGTCCGGTTCCACCACCGGCAGCATCCGGATGCCTGCACGCTCGTAATCCTCGCGGTACATCCAAGCGATGGCGTAAAAGTGCGGGAACTGCCACAGAAACAGGATCGCAAACAGTATCCAAGCATCCCAAGTCAAAGTGCCGCTCGCGGCCGCGTAGCCGATCAGAGGCGGCATAGCGCCCGGAATAGCTCCAATGGTCGTCGAGTGCGGCGATCGTTGTTTGAGAGGCGTGTAAATGAAAAGGTAACTTCCTAGCGTCACCGCGCCCAGCAACGCCGCGAGCGGATTGACGCCCAACTGCAGGTCGAAGAATCCCGCCGCCGAAATCAGCAGGCCGAACAGCAGCGCCTTTTCCTCATGTAGTTTTCCGGAGGGAAGAGGACGCGCCTGTGTTCGCCGCATTTTGCCGTCCGCTTCGCGCTCAAACCACTGATTCAGCGTCGCTGTTCCGGATGCCAGCAAACCGGTACCCAGAAGCGTATGAAACAAGGTGAGAAAATGCCACGCGCCCTTGGAGCCGAAGAAATATCCGATCCCCGTGCTCATCAAAATGAGCCACGTGATTCGCGGCTTAGTTAACGCGAGGTAATCTTTCATTCACGTCCCGCAAAGAACCCGACCCTCTACGGTAGCACTTCTTAACAATACTTTGCAGACCTTGTCCGCTGCCATCAGCTACGCTGGAAATAGAACGAAATGGACAAGATCAAGGCCAGAGCCTGGCTTTCGTGGGCTTTTATAAGCCTATTGGCATTGCTGTGTGGTGTGCTCGCCGTACTTCAAAACCGGTGGATCAACGAGTTTAGCCAAGCGGAAAAGCAACGGCTTCAGCAACAGCTTCAGACCGAACTTGGTCATCTGAGCCGTGAATTTAATGATGAAGTAACGCGCGCGTGCGGCGGGCTGCTGGCTCCCGTGTCCGAAATCGAGGCGTTAGGCAGAGAACGAGCGTATGCGATCGCATATTCGCGCCAAAGAGAGTCCAATGATCGAATGTTTAGCCGCATCGCATTGGTGGTTCCCGAAGGCGGCTCTCTTGTTTTTTCCAATTCCGATTTCGGCGCCGGTCAGTTTTCGCGCGCCGATTGGCCGGCCGACTGGTCGAGCCTTCGAGAGCAGATGATGGCCCGCATCAGTGGCGGCGGTCCCGGCCCGAACATGGCGCCGGATTCGACCCTGATCGATCTGCCGAGGTTCGGCAATCGTGGACCAAACTCGGGAGAGCAGGAATGGCTCATCGCCGAGCTGAGTCTCGATTACGTGCGCGACACGATGCTGCCCGAACTGCTCCGCCACCATCTGGGCGGAGGCGGCAAGCTTGACTACCAGGCAGAAGTCGTCACCGTCGGCGATCCGTCACGCATTATTTTTCAATCCACGCCTGGAAAACAGGGACTTCTCACCGGCGAACCGGATGCTTCGGGTAAGTCTGTTTGACACCGGCGGCCCGGTCTTCGGGCCGCGCCCAGGCGATCGTGGTGCCGGCCGTTTCCCAGGCCCACCGCGTCGGTTTGAAAATGCCAAAGGCCCACCTCTGCCGCCGGGCGATGGCGGTCGCGGCAGGTGGCGTCTTCTGGTTCGCCACGAAGGTGGGTCGTTAGATGCTATCGTGGCGCGCGTCGCTGGCAGAACGTCGCGATTTCCGGCGCCATCCTGCTCCTCATCCTCGCCACCGTGGCAGCTCTGTGGCGCGTTTCGCGACGCGCTCAGCAATTGGCCGAGTTACAAATTAATTTCGTCGCGGGCGTGTCACACGAGCTGCGAACGCCGCTCACCGTGATCCGTACCGCCGCATTCAACCTTCGGAATGAGCTGGCCAGAAAACCGGATCAGGTGGAGCGTTATGGAAAACTTATCCAAGACGAAAGCACGAAGCTGACGAACTTGGTGGAGCAGATTCTCCGATTTGCCAGCGCCGGCGCGGGGCACGTTATCCGGGCACGCGAGCCGATCGAGCTCGGAACCTTGATTGACGAGACCCTGCGCTCGAGCCAGGAGGCACACCACGGGCCCGCCGTGATGGTAGAGAAGCAGCTCCAACCCGGTCTTCCGCTGGTGCTTGCCGACAAGCTCGCGATGCTGCATGCGTTTCAAAACCTGGTGGATAACGCGCTGAAGTATGGCACGGAACAAAACAGTTGGATCGGCATTTTCGCATCGGCCGTAAGAGACGAGAATGGTCCAGCCGTGGAGGTTCGCTTCGCCGATCACGGTCCGGGGATTCCCCAGGAGGAACAGCAACGCATCTTCGATCCGTTCTATCGCGGTCAGCGTGCGCTCAAAGATCAGGTCCATGGCACGGGCCTGGGTTTGAACCTGGTGAAGAGGATCGTGGAAGCGCATGGCGGCACCATCCGGGTCAGCAGTCAGCCGGCCACAGGCACCGAGTTCATCGTGCGGATACCCGCTTTGGCCACCGGAGCTGCCGGATGAGTTCCCGCATTCTCCTGGTGGAAGACGAGCCAGGACTGCGACTAACCGTCTCGGATTTGCTGGCCACCGAAGGTCACCATGTAGAAACCGCCTCCGATGGAGAAGTAGGACTCAACCGTGCAGCGGGCGAGGATTTCGATCTCGTGATTTTGGATGTGATGCTGCCGAAGAAGACCGGGTTCGATGTCTGCCGCGAGCTCCGTCAAAGAGGTGATCGATACCGCCATCTTGATGCTTACCGCCAGGACGCAGGTGTCGGATCGCGTGGTCGGATTGAAGTTTGGAGCCGATGACTACTTGTCCAAACCATTTGATCCGGCCGAGCTGCTCGCCCGAGTAGAAGCGTTACTGCGCCGGATTCAGAAGGACAATCGCATTCCGCTGAAAACCTTCCAGTTCGGCGAAATTCAGGTAGATTTTGAACGCGCGGAGCTTCTGAAGCGCGGTCAGCAGGTCAGCATCGCCGGAAAGGAGCTGCAATTGCTGCGCTACTTGATCCATCACCGTGGAAGAGTAGTGCCGCGCGAGGAGCTTTTACAGAATGTTTGGGAGTATTCGAGCGACATCGCTTCGCGCACCATCGATGTTCACGTCGCTTGGCTGCGCCAGAAGCTCGAGGACAATCCACAGAATCCCAAACACATTCACACTATCCGGGGCAAAGGATATCGATTCTCACCCTGAAGTGTCGCCGGCGCCGTCCGAGTTTTGCCATCGGCGCCGGCTCGTAACGAACTAGCGTGAACCACCGGGCTAGTGTGAACCGGGGCCTCGACCGAATCCTGGCCCTCCACCCTGACCGCCGCCCGCACCGCTGGTCACCAGCGCGTGCGTTGCTCCCGTGCTGGTATCGAAAGTCGCAAGCGAGACCCCCAGTGCGCAAGGCGGCCTCGGACTGGCTGTCGACAGGGTTAACGTAACAACGCCGCGGATCGCCGTTCGCGTGCTAGTGGCGCCTACGCTTGAAAAGGGAAGATGAGCCGAGGAAATCTCGCCGGCCGTGACAGTAAACGGAGCCGCGCTTCCAATCGTCGCGCCACTCGCGTTGAGAAATGAAATAGTACCCGTGCAGGAGGCCGCGGTGCCGTCGGATGCATTGGCGGCGAAATTCACCACATTAATCTCAGCGGTCTCAGTTGCGCCCAGTCCCACGGGGGGAAGATTGAAATCCCGTGTGCCGGTGGTGGTACTGGTGGTCTGCGCAAACGCGCAGGACATCGCCCCCATGGAGGCGAGCATTAGAACAAGACGTCTAATCGACATGTCTTACCTTTCGTAGTGTTAGTTTGACGAAACATCGTTTCATCTCCTGACCGTGACGGCATGCGTGGCACGACTATTTCGAAACTTGCTCAATTCTTTACGTTCTTGACACTGCGGGCTCTCTTCGTCAAAAAACGTAAAACCTCACTGATTTCTAATGACAAATGCGAAAACAAGCGGCATCCTGGAATCTACGACGAAACAATTCCATCACTGCTGGTTCGCTGTTTGCACTGGGCTGGTATTCGGTCTCGCGATATTTCTTTCTCTGAATTCCATCTCGACCTATCGATGGGTTTCGCGGCCGATGGTTCTCGAGCAGCCTCGATTTGAGATGCTGCACTCACCGATCGTCGTTAGAACCGCCGTCTTCTCCCCTTTGAATCACCACAACCCTGAGTGGTCGCTGCGCAGAGCGCTTTATATCAATGTCGTCGCATCCCTCGCGCTGCTGGTGGCGCTTACGCTGCTCGGGCTAAGAAGGCGCGCTTAACACTCCTTAACACCTCTTAACACTGGACCGGCAACCCCGCACAAACGGATGCCGTCGATCCGACATACCCGCTAGCCCGCGTCCTTGCGGTGATTGATTTGGGGTGACCGTTCGCACTCCACGCTAGGGTTTCTTTCCTTTGCGAGCAAGAGCGCAAAGCGCAAACTAATAAGGGGATTCTAATGTCCAGTTCGAAGTGTCTCTATTTTCTTTCGAAGTGTTTCACTTTTCTAATGTTCATCTCATTCGTGGGAATCACCGCGCAGGCACAACCGCGCGACCCCGGAATTCGCGGCGGACCGCCGGGCGCCGGCCAACCGATCACTGGTCTGACCGTGGGCGAGCTCGGCTTTTTCACTACCAACGGCGTACCAACGTTTACTGAAGTGGAGGCGGTTGCCAACGGCCTCGGCCCGCGTTTCAACCTCGACTCCTGCGCCGGATGCCATGCCTTCCCCGCGGTCGGAGGATCAAGCCCGCCCATGAATAATCCGCAAGTGATCCGAGCGTCGCTTATCGCGCCCGGTAATACCGTGCCTCATTTTCTGGAGTTAAACGGTCCGGTGCGCGAGGTCCGGTTCAAGATGAACTCCAACGGGTCTCCGGATGGCGGCGTTCATGACATCTTCACCATCGCCGGCCGCTCCGACAAGCCGACCGGTTGTATGCTTGAGCAGCCGGATTTCTCGGACGCGACAATATCATCTTCCGAATTCTGACTCCCACCTTCGGGGCGGGGCTGATCGAAGCTATCAGCGACACTACCATTCGGAATAATCTGGCAAGCGACCCATCCGGCATGAGGGCGGCGCTCGGCATCAAAGGCCAGGTCAACACGAGTGCCAACGATGGCACGGTGACGCGGTTCGGCTGGAAGGCGCAGAACAAGTCGCTGATGATCTTCGCGGGCGAGGCTTACAACGTCGAAATGGGCGTGACCAACGAAAACTTCCCCACCGAACGGGAGGAAAACCCGAACTGTGGCACAAATGGCACTCCTGAGAGTGAAACCGGTTTCGCAGCCGGAAACTCTGGCCCCGCCGACATAGTTGCCTTCATGGCCTTCATGAAATTTCTGGACCAGCCGAACCCGGCTTGCACTGGCAGCGCCTGTTCGGCATCGATTCAAGACGGCCATAGCTTGTTTATCCAAATTGGATGTTCCCGCTGCCACACCGAAACGCTCATGACCGGCCTTGCATCCACTGCTGCTCTGAATAAAAAGCAGGCGCATCTTTTTTCTGACTTGGCCGTGCATCACATGGGATCGGGCCTGGCTGACGGCATTACGCAGGGCTCCGCCGGACCGGATGAATTTCGAACGGCACCTTTGTGGGGCCTGGGCCAACGAGCCTTCTTCCTGCACGATGGACGTACCAACGACCTGCTGGCGGCTATTTTGGCGCACGGCACTTCGGGATCTGAAGCAAGCAAGGTGGTCGGCATGTTTCAATCTCTTTCCCCGGCGCAACAGCAGGATCTTCTGAACTTCCTGCGGTCGTTGTAGCTTATCAGCCAGCTTGGTGCGCAGCATGCTAACCGCCTATGATGGTGGCATGCTGCGCAAACTATTGCTGCTATCCACCGCCGCCGCGATCTGCTTACAGAGCCAAGAAAACAGCGAGACGTTCTTGCTGACGATTTTTCTTCGGCACGATCAATCCAAGAACGTCGATCAGATTAACGAGATCACCGAAAAGGCCGGCTTCCACGATAAGTTTCCACCGAAGGGAATCGAGGTGGTTTCCTGGTACGTCATGATGGGTATCGGCCAGGTAGTCACATTACGCGTTCCCCCTAGCCGGCTGCGGGAAGTGAACCGTACCATCGAAACCAGCGCCTGGGGCGGCTACCGAACCGAGTTTTATCCTACCTACGATTACAAGCCTGTCTGGCAATCAACGTGGGCGAGCGGAAAATCGCGCTGAGGCGGATAGCACTGGCAGTCCCGGCGGCCTCGAGCGCTCCGATGTATAGTGAAATGACTCCGGAGCCCACATGCCCGACCTGACCATTCTGCTGCCAATCCTCATCGTCGCGATCTATCTGCTTTCGTCCATCAAGATTCTGGCCGAATACGAGCGCGGCGTCATCTTCCGCCTGGGCCGCGTTCTGTCGCAACCCAAGGGACCGGGTGTCATCCTGGTCTTCGCCCCCATCGACCGCATTGTCCGTATCTCGCTTCGCATCGAAGCCATGGAGGTGCCGCCGCAGGACGTCGTGACACGCGACAACGTCACCGTCAAAGTCAACGCGGTGGTCTATTTTCGCGTGGTCGATCCCACCAAGGCAGTCCTGGAGGTGACAAACTTCCTCTACGCCACATCGCAGGTCTCGCAGACCACGTTGCGCAGCGCGCTGGGCGAGGTGGAACTGGACGAGCTGCTGAGCCAGCGCGAAAAACTGAACCTTCGTCTGCAGACGGTGCTGGATCAACATACCGGACCCTGGGGCGTCAAGGTTACCGTGGTCGAGGTCAAGCAAGTGGATCTACCCGAACAGATGATCCGCGCTATCGGCCGCCAGGCGGAAGCCGAGCGCGAACGCCGCGCCAAGATCATCCACGCCGAGGGTGAATATATGGCCGCGACGAAGCTCGCCATGGCCGCCGAAGAGATCCAGAAACAGCCCGCCGCCATCCAGCTCCGTTACCTGCAGACCCTGGTCGAAATCGGCTCGGAGAAAAACACGACGGTTGTGTTCCCGTTACCCATCGATATATTCTCGTCTATAGTACGCGCTCTTGATCACTTCGGAGGAAAGAAGCAGGAAGGTTGATTCATTTTGGCAAGGAACGACGAAGGCGAATTTGAATTAGTTCTCGGAAACCGGCAATTGATCAGCGTGTTTCTGATCGTGGTGATCCTGCTGGGAGTGTTTTTCTCCATGGGTTATATCGTGGGCCGGAACTCCTCGCCGACGGAGGTAGCCCGCAGTATGGCCAGCACGAAGACGAGTGTCGAGCCCGCTGAAACGCCGCCACCCGTGACAACCGGTGTGCCCCCGCCCGCCCCCGCACTCCCCGAAACCAAAGCGCCGGCTCCCGAGCGCGTAACCACTCACGCGGAGCAACCGCCCTCTGAAGCTCCGCCGCCCAAGCCTACGCCGGTCAGTCCCGCAAAGGAGAAACGGTCGCCTGCTCCGCCGCCTGCTCCTGCCCGTTCCGAGCGAGCCTCCGTTACCGGCGAACCTCCGGCCGGCGACTATTGGCAGGTAGTCGCAACCGCGCGCCCGGATGCCGAGATCGTAGCCGAAGCGCTCGGCAAAAAGGGTATGCATGCAATTGTCGCGCCGGCGCCCAAGGAAGGTATCTTCCGCGTCCTGGTCGGCCCGTTGAAAGATTCAGCCTCGCAAGCACAGACCCGGACAGATTTGGAAGCCGCGGGTTTCAAGAATCCGATCGTGCGAAAATACTAGTTGGCGCCCGATTCTCTGGTTCAACTCGAACCTCGCCCATCTGCGCTTCCGCGCCTGCCGGAATGGCTTCGCAAGAGCGCCACGCACTTCGATGAAGTTCACGCTCTTAAAACGGAACTGCGGCGGCTGAACTTGCACACCGTCTGCGAGTCGGCCCGCTGCCCCAACATGCACGAATGTTTTCACCGTGGCGCGGCCACCTTCATGATCCTCGGCAATCTCTGTACGCGCGGCTGTGGATTCTGCTCGGTGCCTAAGGGATCGCCGCACAAGCAGCAGTTCCAGCTCGATCCGAACGAACCGGCCAACGTCGCGCGAATGGCGGCGGAGTTGAAGCTTCGTTACGTGGTGATCACGTCGGTCAACCGCGACGATCTCGCGGACGGCGGCTCCCGGCATTTCGCCGCGACGGTGCGCGAGGTTCGGCGCGCGCTTCCCAAGGCACGTGTTGAGGTCCTGACGCCGGATTTCTGCGGCGATCTGGACGCCGTTGCCCGCGTGCTCGATGCAGGTCCCGATGTCTTCAATCACAACATGGAGACCATCCAGCGTCTTTACCGGCGTGTCCGGCCCCAGGCTGATTATCAACAGTCGCTGGAAGTACTGCGCTTTGGAAAGAGTTATCGTGCCGACATCTTGACCAAGTCCGGATTGATGACTGGCTTAGGCGAACAGCCGGATGAAGTGGAACAGTTGCTGCGTGATCTGCGCGGCGTGAATGTTGACGTCGCGACGATCGGCCAGTATTTGCAGCCTACGCGCAGGAATCTGCCGGTTGCATGCTATGTCACGCCGACGGAGTTCGCCGATTACCGCGACTATGGCCTTTCCATCGGCTTCAAGATGGTTTTCAGCGGCCCGCTGGTCCGCAGCTCCTACATGGCGGACCAGGTGAATGACGAAGCGTCCCGCATCCCTGCTTAACTTCGCGCTCGCGCTGCTCACCGCGGTGCTCCTGATTCTCGTTTTTCCCAACCTGATTTTCCCCACCTTCGGATTGCCCTGGCTTGCGCCCATGGCATTGACGCCGCTTCTAATCGCGCTGGCGCGAGAGCCCCGCCCGCTGTGGCGTTTTCTGTTGGGCGAGTTCGCGGGAATCGTATATTGGTTCGGCATCTGTTACTGGATCCAGTTCGTACTCGAGGTTCACGGCGGGATGGGCCGCTGGGGCGGCTGGGGGACGTTTCTTCTATTTTGCCTGGCGAAGGCGATTCACATGGGGGTGTTCACTGCGCTCGCCGCCGTCGTGATCAGGACCTGGTATGCCGTGCCGGCTATCGCCGCGCTGTGGACCGGCATCGAACGAACGCACGCAAATTTCGGATTCGCGTGGCTGGCGCTCGGTAACTCGGCCGTCGACATGGCGCTTCCGATGAGGCTGGCGCCCTTTGTGGGCGTCTACGGAATTTCTTTCGTGCTTGCGATAATGGCCTCGACAGTAGCGGTCATAATTCTGCGCCGTGGACGCCGCCAACTGGCGTGGCTGGCTGTAGTCCCGGCGCTGTTGCTATTGCCGGACCTGCCCGCGCACCCCGCGCCGACCGATACTGCCGTGGTAGTGCAACCGAACATGCCCGAAGAACAACAATGGACGCCCGCATCTGCCGCGGCGATTCGCGACCAGTTAGTGCAGCGTTCCTTTGATGCTGCTCGGACGTCGGGCGCGCACCTGATTATATGGCCAGAAGTCCCAGGGCCGCTGTATTACTACAACGACGCGAAGTTCCACGACGAAGCGACTAATCTCGCGCGCTTTACTCATGCCTATTTCTTGTTCGGCACGGTGGGGGAGACTGAGCATCGGGAACCATTGAACTCGGCAGTGATGCTAAATCCCAGCGGCGATCTGATCGACCGCTATGACAAAATCAACCTGGTTCCCTTCGGCGAATACGTGCCCAAATTCTTCGGGTTTGTGAATCGCATCACGCAGGAGGCCGGGGACTTCGTTCCGGGCAATCGCATCGTGGACTTTCCAATGGACGATCATCGCGTGGGCGTGTTCATTTGCTACGAATCGGCTTTTCCGCACGAAGTCCGCCAGTTTGCCAAGCAAGGCGCCGATCTGCTGGTTAATCTTTCGAACGACGGCTACTTCGGCCATAGCGCCGCACGCGAACAACATCTGGAGATCGCCCGTATGCGGGCCGCGGAAAATCGCCGCTGGCTGATTCGCTCCACCAACGATGGCATCACGGCGGCCATCGATCCGGCCGGCCGCATTACCCAGCGGCTGCCGATGTATCAGGAGGCCGTGGCACGAATGAGCTATGGCTACGAAAGCAGCACGACGTTCTACACCGAGCATGGCGATTGGTTCGCATGGGGCTGCTGGCTGGCGCCGCGGTGGCGTTATTCTGTTCTCAGCTTCCTCATTACAATCCGCGCAAACGCGCTATCCGTGCCGGATCACCAGAACGTCACCGTCCTTGACGATATATTCTTTTCCTTCCAGGCGCAGCAGACCTTTCTCGCGGACACCCGGATAACCGGCATGGTCGATCAGCGCCTGCCAGTTCACGACTTCGGCGCGGATGAATTTTTTCTCGAAGTCGCTGTGGATCGCACCGGCCGCCTTTACGGCGGTGCTGTTCATGGGAATGGTCCAGGCGCGTACTTCAGTTTCACCGGCAGTCAGAAACGACATCAACCCCAGCAGCGCGTAGGTCGCCGCGATCAACCGTTCGAGGCCCGAATCCTTGAGTCCGTAACTGGCCAGATACTCGCGGGCTTCGTCTGAAGAAAGCTCAGCCAGCTCGGCTTCGATCTTCCCGCAGATCGCCGTGACAGCCGTGCCCTTGCGTCCGGCCAGCGGCCCTTTGCGGTATTGCTCTTCGATTTCATGCATCCGCGACACGTCTTCTTCGCCGATATTCAGCACGAACAACATCGGCTTCTGCGATAGGAACTGGAAGCCGCGAATGAGCTTCTCCTCATCGGCGAAAGCTCCAACGTGCGGAGCGCGACGTTCTGCTCGAGCGTAGCCTTGCAGCGTTCCAGAAGTGCGAACTCGCGGTCGAGGTCCAGGCTCTTGATCTTCTTGCGATCTTTGTCCAAGCGCTCCATGCGCTTTTCAACCACCACTAGGTCGCTCAAAATCAGCTCCATTTCGACGTCCTCAAGATCGCGGAGCGGATCGACGGAGCCCTTTTCGTGCGGTACGGTTTCGCTCTGAAAGAGCCGGAGCACGTGGGCGAGAGCGTCAGCCACTCGCATGCTCGCCAGGTAACTCGGATCGCGCAGCGCCTCTTTAGAGACGGCGGGAAAATCCAGATACTCGACGGTAGCTTGCGTGATCTTGGGCGGCTCGAAGATCTTGGCAAGCGCTGTCGAGCCTCGCGTCCGGCACCTTGGTCATGCCGACGCGAGCTTCCATCAGCCCCACGCGGGTCGACTCATGCACGCCGGTGAGGATAGTAAATAAGGATGTCTTGCCCACCATCGGCAGGCCGATAATCGCAGTTTTCATGAAAAATGGCTAGAGCGGGACCTCGACCAGCGTCAGGATTTCCTGCAGGATTCGTTCGCTGAGCTCGGTGCTGCGCTGCGAGAGCGAGGCGCGCGCATTGATCGCGATTCGATGCGCGAAGACCGGAACCGCTAGACGCTTGATGTCGTCCGGGATCACGTATTCGCGTCCTTCGATCAGCGCCATGGCCTGTGTCGCTCGATATAGCGCCTGTGCGCCACGAGGGCTGACGCCCAGCGCCAGCGATTCGTGATTGCGGGTCTTCTCGACGATCGCGAGCATATAGTCCAATAGCGAGTCATCCACCGCGACATGGCTAACCTGCTCTTGCAAATGGACCAGCTCATCACCGGAAAGCACGGGCCGGACGCTTTCCGCATGAGCGCCATCGGTGTTGCGCAGGATCTCCCGCTCGGCGCCGCGATCCGGATAGCCGATACGGATGCGCATCAGGAAACGATCGAGCTGGCTTTCGGGCAGAGGATAAGTTCCGTGATGCTCTACCGGGTTTTGCGTCGCCATCACCATGAAGGGCTGCGCCAGCGGATACGAATGGCTTTCGATAGTGACTTGCATTTCGTTCATCGCTTCCAGCAGCGCCGATTGCGTTTTGGGAGTGGCGCGGTTGATCTCATCCGCCAGCAGGAAATTGGTGAACACCGGCCCCTGTTTGAATTCGAATTCCTGAGTATGGGCGTTGTAGATGGTCACACCCAACACATCACTGGGCAGCATGTCGCTGGTACATTGCAGACGGTGGAAATCGCAGTCCACCGACCGGGCCATCGCATGCGCGAGCGTCGTTTTTCCGACACCCGGAACGTCTTCAATCAAAAGGTGCCCGCGGGCCAGCAGACAAACCGCCGTCAGACGCACCACTTCCGGCTTCCCGCGAATCGTGGAGTTGAGCGACATCTCCAGCTCGTTCAGTTTTGATAGCGCCACCGGCGCAGCCAGCATTACTGTCATTGTATCGTGTCGAGCGGGCCTGCCTTCACAATAAGCACCTCGCTAACCGTTGGCGGGTTCGGCTTCGGCATTTTCCCCGCATCAGCTCTCAACTACCTCAATCGGAAAGACGCAAAACCGTTTCCAAATGGCTAGAAACTACTTCCAGGTTTGTCGGAACAACCGTTCTCTAACGGTTGTTATCTTTCGTAAGCTATTGATTCTGAAAAAGAACGCCGCTACTATCGGGCAGTCTCTCGAATCTAAGACGAAAAGGAGAAGTACCCATGAAAAAGGCAATCGCAGTAGTTTTGGCGCTTGGAATCAGCGCGGCCTATGCCGCCTCAACCTATGAGTTTACCCTCTACAAAGCGACCACAGTCAATGGCGCGCAACTAAAGCCGGGCCCCGTGAAGCTCGACCTGCAGGGTGACAAAGTCGTCATTAAACAAGGTAAGACCAGCGTCGAATCCAATGTGACCGTGCAAAACGGCGAACACAAGTTCAATGCTTCCTCGGTTACTTACAACGCCGAAGCGACTGAGCAAGTTCAAGAGATCCGGCTGGGCGGCACCGCAACCAAGCTGCTGTTCGACTCAGGCGCCAAGACAGCGGCCACCAAATAAGCTCAGACGCCGAGCGGGCGCTAGGCAATGCTGGATCGCAATCGATCAATGAAGGCGTTGGGATCGAAGCTCTCGACGCCCTTCGGCAGCGGGAAGGTCGCGGCAGCCTCAAAGACGCTATGGCGGAATTCTTTGCCTTCCCGCCAATCGTTCAGCATGTCTTGCTCAATGAGTGCCTGAAGCAACGCTGTCCTGAAGAAAACGGCAAGAACGTCCGCGCTTGGACTGCAATGCTGCGCGACCAACCTCACATCGATGCCCATCGTGGGGGCGCGAGGGTCGCCGGCTCGGCCGGCAGTGACCTGCAAAATCAGGTCCCACACGCGCCTTACATCGTTTGGATCCACCGGGCGCAGCGGTGTCTTCGAGGTTAGCGATTCACAATCAGACATGGCAAGCCCCGTAATCACGATACACCACTATCAGCCAATTCTTGTGGCAAACTGAACTTTGGACAAGTGGGAATCCATCGCGGAGCGGAAGATCCGGGAGGCGATCGAGGCCGGCCAATTCGATAACCTCCCGAGCAGGGGCAAGCCGATCGAGCTGGATATCGACCCCGATCCGAGCCTCTGGATGGCGCATCATTTGCTCCGCGTGAATGGTTTTGCGCCTTCCTGGATCGAGGAATCCAAAGACATTGATGCCGCCATCCATCGCTTTCGCACAGATCTTCGGAACGCACGCGGGCGACCTGCAGCGATCGACGAATTTCGGAGTCGCGCGGCGGTGCTGAACCGCCGTATTCTCACCTACAATTTGAAGAGTCCATCGGTACAGGTCCACAAATTGCCGCTGGACATCGAAACGGAACTACAGCGTTTGGGTTAGTTAGTAGGTTATGTTGTGGTCACCGAAAACAACCGCAATCCCCGTTGTCGCCCTTTTAATTCTATCCAGCGCTCTTCTGGCGCAGCCAAACCGCATCGCCGCCCGCATTGACGATACTCGCAGAGTCGTCTTGAACGGCAGCCTTCATCCGAAGGCCCAGCCACAGTACGATCAGGGTCCCGTCGATCTGTCTTCGAAGATCGGCTACATCACCCTGATGCTGAACCCGTCCGCCAGCCAGCAGTCGACGCTGGAACAACTGCTCGTCGACCAGCAGGACCGTTCCTCGCCCAACTACCATCGCTGGCTCACGCCGCAGCAGTTTGGCGACCGGTTCGGCCTGAGCCGTAGCGATTACGCGGTCGTCGTCTCCTGGGCCGAATCGCAGGGCCTGCATGTTGAAGATCAGGCGCGCGCGCGGAATTGGGTGGCGTTCAGTGGTACGGCAAGCCAGGTGTCGAAAGCCTTCCAAACGGAGATTCACCGCTATCTTGTAAATGGAGAAACGCACTTCGCCAATGCCACCGCACTCCGGATTCCCCAGGCACTGGACAACGTAGTGAGCAGCGTCCGCGGGCTGAATGACTTTTGGAAAAAGCCCGGCCCGAAGCCGGAATTCACTACCAGCACTGGCGCGCATCAGTTGGCTCCCGACGATTGGGCTGCCATTTATGACGTGACGCCGCTCTACAACATGGGCATCGATGGAACGGGCCAAAGGCTGGTGATCCTGGGACGTTCGGACATGAATCAGGCCTATGTCGACGCCTTTCGCAGCATGTTCGGTCTCGCTCCAAGCCAGATTGAGATGCATCTCATCGGCCCGGATCCTGGGGTGACGAATGCCGCAGGCGAGGCCGCGCTGGATCTGGAATGGTCCGGCGCGATCGCGCGCAACGCCACAATTGTGTACGTTTACTCGAACAACTTCTTCGACGCCGCGCAGGCTGCGGTCGATCAAAACCTGGCGCCCGTGATGAGCTTGAGCTTTGGAACCTGCGAGCCGGAAGGCATCGCCGGCAACCGAGCCATCGCGCAGCAGGCCAACGCGCAGGGCATCACGTGGCTGGCGTCTTCGGGCGATTCCGGTCCTGCCGGGTGCGATCCGCATGGCATCTTTGGGAGCACTCAAGGAGGAACTGCTTCGCTAGGCCTAGCGGTTAGTATTCCAGCGAGTTTTCCTGAAGTCACGGCCATGGGAGGCACCGAGTTCGACGAAGGGAACGGCCAGTATTGGAGCAGCAGCAACAGCGCTAACGGCGGATCGGCGATTTCTTATATCCCTGAGATGGTCTGGAACGACACGGCCGCCGGCGGTGGACTGCTCGCCAGCGGAGGCGGCGCCAGCATTTATTTTCCGAAGCCAGCCTGGCAGACCGGTCCAGGAGTGCCGGACGATAACGCGCGCGATATTCCTGACGTCTCCTTCAACGCTTCCGGCGATCACGATGGCTACATGGTGGTGAACGCGAACGGTCAAAGAGTCACCGGGGGAACCTCCGCCAGCTCTCCATCCTTTGCCGGAGTGATCGCGCTGCTCAATCAATACGTGGTCACCGACGGGTTGCAGACCCAGCCAGGCCTGGGGAACATCAATCCGGATCTCTATCGTCTGGCGCAAACCACCACCAATATCTTTCACGACATCACTCAGGGCGGCAATATTGTTCCCTGCGCTCCGGAGAGTCCCGATTGCATGACGGGGTCGTACGGCTTCACCGCGGGTCCAGGCTATGATTTGGCAACGGGCTGGGGATCGCTCGATGTTGCCAATCTGGTTACGGCATGGCCGGCGACAAATGGAGGGATTCTGGTCACAGCCAATCCCGAGAACATCTCTTTCGGCGATACGGTGCAATTGACCGCCACGATCTCGGAAGTGGCTCCTACCGGCACAGTTACTTTCTCGACTGGCAGGACCATCCTTGGCACGGCATCAGTAGTAAACGTCGCCGGAACCAGCATGGCGACGTTAACGGTCACCGGGCCAGTGTTACCGGCGGGCACGGCTACTGTGCTTGCGACCTACAGCGGCGACAGCAATTTCAACGGCGCAGCCGGCTCGGTTGCGGTTCAGGTCGCGCCACAATCCACAGGTTCGTCGGTATTGATTTCGATTACTCCCAATCCGGCCCACGCCGGACAGTTCGTCAAACTTAGCCTCACCGAGGAAAACGGGGTCGGCACAACGATCACGAGCTGGACTATCAATGGCTCCGACCGGACCTCGCTGATTGTCCCGGATTTCGGTACTGCCTCTCTACCTGCCCATGGAACACTCTCGACTTCGTTCTCGACCACGCCATCGCAGATCATCCCCGCCCTTCGTCTCTACCAATTCACGGGAATGGATGCGGACGGACGGACGTGGACGCAGCAATACACGCTGACTTTGGTAGGCACGTCGGTTCCCGAAGTGATTCTCTCGGGCGTTCCTGCTACGGTTTCGCAGAATCCGGCTGCGGATCAATCATGCCAATGGTCTCAGCAATTGATTCTTCAAGAGGAGAATGGCCTGGCAGTCCAACTCACCCGTTTCATGGTTGGCGGCGCGGACATGACCGGGCAGATCAGCCAGCTTTTCGGCACAACTCGCATGGCACCCTTCCGAATGTTGCAAGCCACTATTTGTCTGAGTGTCGGGCGATTTCGCTCAGAACGTCAATTACGAGATTGATGGGATTACGCAACTTGGCGAACCGGTCACGGCCACGCTCGCTAGTTCGTACACCGGCCCTCCGTCCAACCCAATCACTCTCTCAGTTTCGCAGAGCACAGTGATGCTGTCGGTTCCTGCAAGCGCCACACTTGCGAGCACGACCCTTCCGGTTACTTTCGAGGCGAACGACCTGACGGTTTCGGTTTTACCGGCCCTCCAAGCAACTTCGTGGCTCCTGGCTTCGATCTTATTCTCAACTGGCAAAACGCAAACGGTGCCTTGCTTGCGTCGAGCGCCGGCTTGGCCAACGGCGTCTACAACGCCACGCTGATCTTTGCAGGCACCAACGCCATCTCCGCAAGTTGTCGAGAGTACCAGTTGTATTCGATGGTCGGTGCATCCTCAACCATGAGCATCGGCGGCGTGAGCAACGGCGCTTCGTTCCGGCAGGCTTTCGCACCCGGCATGATCTTGAGCGTCTTTGGAGCTCAACTCGCGCCGTCCACTCAGTCGGCGAGCACTCTTCCCCTGCCGCTGGCGTTGGCAGGTGTCTCCGCAACCGTCAACGGGATTCCAGCGCCTCTATATTACGTTTCGCCCGGCCAGTTGAATATCCAGATTCCGTACGAGGCGGGCGCCGGTTCTGCGGTTCTGGGAGTGAATAACAATGGTCAGGTGGCGTCATACATCTTCACAGTCGCGCCTTCCGCGCCCGGCATTTTCACGGACTCGTCGAGTGCATTGGTTCCATTCTCCAGCGGAAAGCCCGGCGATACGCTAACGCTTTTCATTACTGGAGAAGGCGACGTCTCTCCCACGCTGGCCACCGGTTCCTCGCCTTTTACCTTTACGCCGCTGGCTCTGCTGCCGCAGCCTCGCCTTCCTCTGTCGGTTACCGTCGGGGGAGTTACAGCAGTGATCAGCTTCGGCGGCATACCGCCGGGCCTGGCTGGAGTGACGCAAGTAAATTTCGTAATTCCGAATAACGCCACGCCAGGCTTGCAGCCGGTTGTAGTGACAGTGGGAGGTGTCGCGAGCGGTGCTGCGAATCTCACAGTCACGCCCTGAACGATCATGAACCCAAACATCCCTAACTTGCGCCCTGACTTACCACCCGACTTGACCAAGGACCAGATCGAACGGGCCCAGATGATTCTCCACCAGGTCCTGACTTACTTGCGTACGCAGTCGCGCAACTTGCCGCCGGAGGCCGATTTGGCGCTGACTTACAACTTGCAACCCGAGGCCGATCGGTGACCATTCTCGAAGCTGGCTCTGCGCTTCGAGCGCGCCAGGTCTCCTGCTTGGAGCTGACTACCCGGTGCCTCGATCACATCCGCAAGCTCAATCCGCGGTTGAACGCCTTCATAACGGTTACAGAGGCGACCGCCCGCGCCACCGCGCAAGATCTCGACCGCGAGCTAGCCCGTGGCCGCGATCGCGGCCCGCTCCACGGAATTCCCATCGCGCATAAGGATCTGATCTCGACCAAGGGCGTGCGAACCACTTCCGGATCGAAACTCTTTGAGGGCTTTATACCCGATCACGACGCGCGCGTGGTCGAAAACCTCAACGCCGCCGGCGCCGTGATTGTTGGCAAGACGGGACTGCACGAACTCGCCTACGGAATCACCTCTGACAATCCGCATTTCGGCGCCATTCGGAATCCCCGCAATCCGGAGCACATCCCCGGCGGATCGAGCGGCGGCTCGGCCGTAGCCGTGGCCACCGGCATGGCGCTCATGGCCACCGGCACCGATACCGGAGGATCCATTCGCATCCCGGCTTCTTATTGCGGCGTGGTTGGGATCAAGCCCACTTACGGATTGGTTAGCGTCGCTGGCGTCCAGCCGCTGGGCTTTAGTCTGGATCACGTCGGTCCGCTGACTACAACAGTCGGCGATGCGCGCGTCTCGCTCGACGCCATGGCGGATAGCGCCAAGCGGAAGCCGGCGCCCGCGAGCATCCGGGAAATCCGCGTGGGCGTTCCTCAGAACTACTACTTCACCCAAGTGGCTCCCGAGGTGCGGGAAGCCGTTCATCGTGCGGCGAAACGCGCGGAGGCATTGGGCGCGCGCGTGACCCCCGTGCAGGTTCCGGACATTGATGCGATTAGCGCGGCGAGCCTGGTCATTCTGCTTTCGGAAGCCGCGGCGCTCTATGAGCCGTATCTGGACCGGCAAAACGAGATCGGCCAGGATGTCCGCACGCTGCTTTATCAAGGACGCCAGGTTCCAGCCACCGACTATGTCAACGCACAGCGCTTGCGAAAGGTGCTGGCCAACGAGTTCCGCGCTCTGTTTCGCTCCATCGATTGCCTGTTTACCCCGGCCACTCCCATCACCGCGCCGCGCATCGGTCAGCGGGAAGTGGAGATCGATGGTGAAACGCTGGACACTCGGCTGGTCACCACGCGGTTCGCGCGGGGGTTTAATGCGTTGGGATTCCCAGCGCTGGCGATGCCTTGCGGCGAATCGCCCGAGGGAATGCCGATCGGCCTCCAAATCGTAGGAAGGCCGTTCGAAGAGAGCCTGTTGTTCCAGGTAGGGGAAGCCTTGGAATAACTGGACCACATCGCGTGTGCGCCACCTAGCCCTGCTAAACTGACATTTGGCCGCCTCCACCAAATCGGCGACTGTACCTGGTGAGTCTGCTGCACTCACCAAGCTGATTACTGAGTTTGCCAGTTCCCCACTCCGCGAGCCGCTGCAGTGGTTTACACGAGAAAAACTCTGGATTAACGAACAACATCTGCAGGTTTGCCGGATTCCCGCGCCGACATTCTTCGAGCAGAGGCGCTCTGAATGGATGCTGGCTCAATTCCGCGCTCTGGGCTGCGTGGCCCGGATTGACCGGGCTGGCAACGTGATCGCGCATCCGGTGGAGAACCGCGAAGGACCGTACGTCGCCCTGACGGCGCATTTGGACACCGTGCTGGCGCCGCGTAACAACGAAGAGATCTCCCCGGGTCCGGACAATCGCTTGCACGGCCCGGGCGTCTCCGATAACGGCGCTGGCTTGACCGCCTTGCTGGCCATCGCGCGCATGCTCTCGTCCTTCCCCGGCCTCGAAGAAATCTTCCGCGGCGTGGTATTCATCGCCAACGTGGGCGAGGAAGGCGAGGGCAACTTGAGCGGCATGCGCTATCTCTGCCGGCAGTCGGCTACCGGCAGCCGCATTCGATCGTTCTTGATTCTGGACGGGCCCAACACCGACCACATTACCTCGCAAGCGCTGGCCAGCCGCCGGTTCGACGTCACCATTACCGGTCCGGGAGGACACAGTTGGAGCGACTATGGGATCGCCAACCCGGTGCACGCTCTCGCGCGGGCGATCGCTTACTTTACCGAAAATCGCTTTCCGGGCAACGGCAACCCGCGATCGTCGTACAACTTCGGAATCATCGAGGGTGGCTCCAGCATCAACTCCATTCCCAGCCAGGCGCGCACTAAGGTCGATATCCGGTCGGAAAGCGCAGCCAAAATCGATGAGATTGCCAGCCTGTTGACCAGTGCCGTGGAGCGCGCGCTGGAATCGGAGAATGATCGCGCTACCGGAGGCAAGGTCACCGGCAAGATCAAAGAGATCGGATCGCGCCCCGGCGGACGCCTCGCCGACGATGCTCCCATTCTGCAGTATGTCCGCGCTGTGGACGCGCACCTCGGCATCCGGTCGCATCTGGATTGCGCCTCCACCGACGCCAACATCCCGCTTTCGCTGGGACTGCCGGCCATCTCCGTCGGCGCCGGAGGACAAGGCGGTGGCGCTCACACCTCCCAGGAATGGTTCCATCCCGAAGGCCGCGAACTCGGCCTCCGGCGGATTCTGTTGACGCTCCTGCTGCTGGTCCGCGACCTGGACCACCCGCTCTCAGAATTCCCCAGGCCCGCGGGGGTCGGCTCCCGTAACGCCGCCGGGAACGGCTCCTCTAACGGAGGATGACGGCGGAAAAACCTCCCGGCTGGCTGGTAGATCTTAGCCTGGTCGGCGTGTGTCTGATCTGGGGCGCGACCTTTATCCTGGTCAAGCGAGCCCTGGCCGACATCTCCACGCTTCTGTTCCTGACGCTGCGCTTCACGGCTGCAACCGCAGTGCTGGCCTTGATCTTCCGCAAGCAATTTCGGTCGCCAAATCTGCGCATGAGCCTTCGCGCCGGAGCGCTGGCCGGCCTATGCCTATTTAGCGGCTATGTACTGCAAACGTTTGGCCTGAAATACACGTCGGCGTCCAAGACCGGCTTCCTCACCGGCCTGTACATTCCGCTGGTGCCGTTGTTCAGCGCTCTCGTCTATAAGAAAATTCCGCAAATATCCGAACTATGCGGTGTAGGGGCGGCATTCGCCGGCATGGCGTTGATGACGATCCAAACTGATCTGCTGGATATCAACAAAGGCGACCTGCTGGTGGCCGGCTGCGCCGTAGTGTACGCCTTCCATATTCTATTGCTCGGCCATTTCGCGGGCTCTGCCAATTTGGGCGTACTGATCGTTACCCAGATCGCGACCGGAATGGGGGTCGGCGCCGGAACGTTTTGGTGGGCCGAGCCAGCGCGTGTAGACTGGACCGCCAATGTCTGGGTGGCGCTGGTGGTCACTAGTCTGCTCGCCACAGCGCTAGCGTTCTCAGTACAAACCTGGGCACAGCGCTGGAGCAGCCCTACCCGCACGGCGCTGATTTTTTCGATGGAACCGGTCTTCGCCTGGGCAACATCTTATGTACTGGCAGGCGAAGTGCTCTCCCGGCGAGGAACGCTGGGAGCGGTTCTGATCCTGTCGGGCATTTTGTTAGTGGAATTCAAACCTGTGCGTTTCCAACGGAACCAGAAACCAGAAACGATCAACCAGAAACCAGAAACTGGCAACTAGAAACCTAGTATATTGAATAGTAGCTGAGTCGGGGCACCAGAAAGGCGAAGAGAAACAACATGCGCTGGTTCAAGATTATGCGGCAGCAGAAATTGCTGTCTTTGAGTCTCCTGCTCGTCACTCTCTCCATCGGGATTGTGATCGGCACCCTTTTCAACACCGGAGTGCACGCGGCCCGAGGACAGGCAGTCGCTTCCGACGCGGCTCCTCTTGTGGTTCCAAACGCCGTTCAATTGGGAAACGAATTCACCAAGCTGGCGAAGAAACTGGAGCCCTCGGTCGTGTACATCACGGCGGATTACACGCCTAAGACAGCCGACAACCCGCACAAGCGCGAACAATCTCAGGATCCGGGCGACAACAACGACGACGGCATGGACCTGTTCCGCCGCTTCTTCAAGAACGGGCCCTTGAGCGGCGACATGCCGCCGCGCGCGTTCAAAGAGGAGCAGTCCGGCGCGGGTTTCATCGTCGACAAGAACGGATATATCATCACTAACAACCACGTGGTATCCAAGGTGGACCACATCAAAGTGCGCCTCCACACCGACGACGCCACCGAGTATCGCGCGCGGGTGGTGGGCTTCGATCCCGAGACTGATCTAGCCGTACTCAAGATCGATCCCAAGAGCCAGCTCACCCCGGTGACCATAGGTAATTCGGACGCGGTCCAGGTGGGCGACTGGGCGGTGGCCATTGGCTCGCCGTTCGGTCTGGAAGCTTCGGTCACGGCCGGCATCGTCAGTGCATTGGGACGGAACATCGGCGCATTGCAATTGCAGCGCTTCATCCAGACCGACGCAGCCATCAATCCCGGTAACAGCGGCGGTCCGCTGCTCAATATCCGCGGCGAAGTGATCGGCGTGAACACTATGATCGCCACCCGCAGCGGCGGCTATCAAGGTATCGGCTTCGCGCTGCCCATGAACATGGTGGCGCGGGTCTATAACGACATCATCCGGACCGGGCGGGTATCGCGCGGCTCCATTGGAGTGGAATGGCTGCAGGGCGATAAGCCGGATTTATTCAAAGCGCTTGGCACCAACCAGGGCGTGATGGTGAGCAAGGTCCATCCCGGCGGCCCGGCCGACAAAGCCGGCCTCAAAGTAGAGGACATCATCATTGCCATGAACGGCAAGCCGGTCAAAGACGGCGACGATCTTGTCAATCGTGTGTCCGAGACGCCGGTGGGAACGCCAGTCACCCTCACTGTGGACCGCGAAAGCAAGCACATGGACTTCAAGGTCACCATCATGGATCGCGCCGAGGTCTTCAAAGACAGGCCGGAGTTTGCCGAACTTCAGCAGAACGGTGACGATAGCGCCGCTAAGCCCGAAGAAGGGCAATATAAGTTCGGTATCAAGCTGCATGCGCTGACCGATGCCGAACGTACCTCGATGGGCATCGAAAGCAAAGGCGGCTTAGTGATTCGCAGTGTCGACTCCGGTTCCTTCGCTGAGGACATCGGCCTGTTTGAGCAGGACGTAATTCTGGCCATCAACCGGCAACCGGTCATCTCGGTGGAAGACGTCATCCGAATCCAGTCGAAGTTGAAACCCGGCGACGCTGTGGCGTTCCGCGTCATGAGGCCCACTCCCGGCGGCCGCGGCCACGCACCGGAGTGGAACAGCTTCTTCGTCTCCGGGACTCTACCGGTCCGGTAGACTTGCTCTTTTGATCGCCGCAGGCTAGAAGGCGACCTGTAACGGACGCCATCTCTTTGCTTTACAGGTATCTGCGCGCCCATAAAGCAGAAGCCCCCTTTCTGCCGATAGTATTTCGCGCCCACAAGTCCTGGGCCCGATTTCGGCAGCGTACCAGACGGCGGCTTCGCAACAACCAGGGTCACCCGAACCTCAGTGGTCGTAAGGGATTTCCTGGCGCAATCTGGTACTTTTCATCGATCGGTTCTATCGCTTGAGTCGGGCATACTTGACTAGAACTGAGGTCCAGCATGGCCTATACAAAGCGAAGCCGCCAAACCCGACAAAGAGGGAATGCAATGCTCGAGGGAGCGCTCGCCCTGCCCCCGCTGCTGATGCTGCTGTTTGCAACCATCGACTTCAGCATCGCGATCCTGGTAAAGAACACCGTGCAAGCCTCGGTGCGCGAGGGAGTCCGCTACGCCGTGACCGGACAAACCGTAAACGGATTGGGCCAGGATGAATCGATCCGGACGGTGGTAGAAAACAATTCGCTGGGGTTCCTGAATAGTTCGAATGGAGACAGCCTGATCTCCATCACCTATTACAATCCGAACAGCTTGCAGGTGGTCAATGGCGTGGGAAGCAACGCGCCGGGCAACATCGTCCAGGTGCAGGTAACCGGCCTTTCGTGGATTTGGATGGTTCCCTACGCTCGCAGCTCCACTCCTCTGCAGATCTCCGCTACATCCTCGGACATTGTAGAGCCTAATAGCACCGGGATTCCGCCACCGAGATAGCGAGGTATCGCACATGAAACTGTCGAATGCGAAGCTGAGCCGCAGTGAGAAGGGCAACGCCCTTCTGGAGTTTGCCGCGGTCTCCATTGTGGTGATTCCTCTGTTCTTCGGCATGGTCGGCGCCGGCATCCAGCTCGGCCGGATGAACGAGGCGGTGCAGATCTGCCGTGACGCGGCGCATATGTACGCGCGCGGCGTCGACTTTTCCCTAGTCGCCAATCAAAATATTCTGGTTAACCTGGCTACCGGAACCGGAATGACGGTGAATGGCGGCAATGGCGTCGTTATCATGTCCCAAATCGTCGAGGTATATCAAGCCGACTGCACCGCCGCCGGGCTCAGCACCGGCCAGTGCACCAATCTGGGTAAGCTCGTTTTCATCAACCGGCTGGTAACTGGGAATACAGGCCTGCGCGCAAGCAACTACGGCACGCCACCAGCGGGACTAATCGATTCGCTGGGAAATATCGCCGCCAGTGACTATCTGACGAACTCCAACGTGGTAGTAAACGGCGGCATGTCCAACGAACTCACCAATGCCGGCCTTACGCTGAACGATGGAGACATTGCCTACCTGACGGAGTTTTTCGAGTCGATGCCGGATCTAAGCTTCCTGGGCGTAGGAGGATCGACCGGTGTGTATGCAAAAGCAATCTTTTGAGCTAGTGCGCGAGGTAGAACCTATCATGAATGGGAACAAACCAAGGACTCTCAAGGAACGCGGCATTTCTCTGATCTTCACCGCGATGACGCTGGTGTTTATCGTGCCGATGGTCGGTTTGGCGATTGATGCCGGCATTTTGTACACCGTGAAAGGCAAGCTGCAGATGGCGGTGGACGCCGCATCGCTCGCTGCCGCCCGCGCCCTGAGCCGGGGTAACGATGACACCACGCAGCAGAACAATGCCAAAGCAGAAGCTGAAGGATATGTTCTATTGAACTTCCCCAGCGGTTATTTCAATGTGGGCACACCGACCTTCGGCGTTAACAATAGCGGTATCTCGATTGACGAGAGCGTTGCCAACCAGAGGTCGGTCTCCGTAACGGCGTATGTCACGGCGCCGCTCTATTTCCTGCGCTGGCTGGGGACCAACAATACCACCGTGAGCGCCACTGCGACGGCTGTTCGGCGCGATGTAAACGTGGTCGTTGTGATGGACCGTTCCGGTTCGCTCAGTGTCAGCAATTCCTGCACTCCTTTGAAAGCGGCGGCAGTCTCTTTTGTGAGTAAGTTCGCTAATGGGCGCGACAACCTGGCGCTGGTGACCTTCGCCACTAGCTCAATACCCGACTTTCCCATCGCTAACGACTTCCAAACTGCATCGCCCAGCGTGCCTACTATTCTCAACTCAGTCAATTGCACCGGCGGCACCAACACCGCACAGGGGCTTTGGGAAGGTTACCAGCAATTGGTGACATTGAATCAACCGAACGCGTTGAACGTTATCTTATTATTCACAGACGGCTACCCCAACACATTCACGGCCACCTATCCGATCAAGAACAGCAGCAGTTGCACCAACAGGAATCCGAAAACGGGCGTCCTGGCCGCTGGATACAGCAATCCCCTTACCCAACCGACCACCCCGTCGGCTATCTTCGGAATCATGAGTTATGTGGCCTCAGCGCAGCCCATGGCCAGCGATCTGACTGTGGGACCACCCGGCAATAACTCGGGCTGCTCCTACTCGTCGAACTGGACTAACAGCGCCACCAGCGTGGGCAACGACATTCAATACATCCCTACCACCGATTTTTGGGGCAATAATATGAACACCGGATATCAGCCGGTTACCATGAACGGCGGCAATATCAACGTCGACCCCAACTCCGTCCAGGACGCTGGTTGGAACGCTGCCGATAGCGCTGGGCTTCGCATCCGCCAGAACATCACCATCCCCAACATACGTGTCTTCAGTATCGGCCTAGGCAATTCGGGCGGAGTACCCGCGGATTTTCTCGAGCGCGTCGCCAACGATCCGCGGGCCTCCAATTTCAATAGCAGTTACCCGGCTGGCGCCTACTTCTTTGCGCCCACGACGTCCGATATAAGCGACGCGTTCGCGCAAGTCGCGTCCGCGATCCTGCACCTGGCAAGGTAGAGACTGCGGATCGAACTCGAAGATTCAACTTCGACCGTTGCGGGAAATTAGCACGCCAAACAGCGCTCCGACGCTGAAGGCCATCACGACCGAGCCGATTGGAAAGCGTTTGATGTTGTGAGTGGCCTCGTCCAGCAGGTCTTCGGCGGTGTGGCGAGTGTCTTTCAGGAATTGGGTGACGGTATCTTTTCCCTCTTGGAATGCATCCGAAACTACGTCTTTGGAGGCGGCAATGCTTTCGACAACCTTCGCGCCGGAGTTGATGGTGTTCTTCAATGCGTTAGCTCTCATGGGTTTGGTTGCTCCTTTCCTTCTGGTCTCATGAACCGACCCAAGTTTCCTTTGCACGAGAAGGTCCGAACTTCTCCGTAACCTTTCCTAACGAATCCCTTGCTACTTTGAGTAATGAACGTTACTTTGGAATCATGCAAAAGGTCAACCTGGAGCAGAAGCTGGCCGCTTTCGCCGATCACTGGTCCCCCAAAATCGTCGGAGAATTGAACGGCCAGGAGGTGAAGCTGGTGAAGTTCCAAGGCGAGTTCGTCTGGCATCATCACGACCACGAGGACGAGCTGTTCCTGGTCTTGCGCGGCACGTTTCGCATGGATTACAAAGATGATGCCGGCGTGGAAAAATCGCTGGAGATTCGCGCAGGCGAGTTTGTAATCGTACCGCGCGGCGCGGTGCACCGGCCGGTTGCCGATCAGGAAGTCCAGGTGCTGCTCTTTGAACCAGCGGGCACGCTCAACACCGGCAACGTGCGCGAACGGCGCACGGTAGAGAAATTACAAAGAGTCTGACCCACATGATCATCCTGGTACAATGAAGGAAACCTCCCATCCTGGCGAGCGTTCGTGGCGGGCCGATGGATCTCGATCAACTGCACACGTTTCTCGAAATTGTCCGTTTGAAGAGCTTTTCTAAGGCGGCGCAAACCTGTTACCGGACGCAGCCCGCCATCAGCGCACAAGTGCGCCAGCTCGAGCAGGAGCTGAACACCACGCTGTTCGAGCGATTGGGAACAAAGATCTCGCTGACCACTGCCGGCAAAATCTTCGCCGAGTACGCCGAACAAATCCTCGATTTGAGGCGCCGGGCGCAGGACACCATCAATGAGCTGGATCGCGTCCCGCGCGGCGAACTGGTAATTGCGGCCAACGAAGCCACCTGCATTTACGTTCTTCCGCTGGTTTTCTCTGAATTCAAGAAAATGTTTCCGAACGTCCAGTTGTCCGTGGATCGTTCCTACGGCACCCGCGTGGTGGAGGCGGTGCTGAACAACCTCGCCGACTTCGGCATCACGCAGCTGCCGGTCCAGGAAAAAAAGCTGCAAGTCGCCAGGATTCACTCCGATGAGATTGTATTGCTGCTGCCCGCGAAACATCCTCTGGCGACCAAGAAATCGGTCACACCGCGCGACTTGAACGGCTACCCACTGCTATTACCCAAGTCCGGGACCACGCGAACCAGGCTCGACACCTGGCTGGAGCCGGTGGAGGACGAGTTGCGGATCTCCATGGAGCTGGACTCCACCGAGATGATAAAACGCTTCGTGATGGCTGGCCTGGGGCTCTCGTTCCTGGCCGCCTCCCATTGCCGGGAGGAAGTCGCTAGTGGTAAGCTATGTGGCGTGTCGCTTGGGCCGGAGCCGATGTTACGGAAGGTGGCTTTGATCTATCGTAAGGATAAGGCGCTGTCCAAGGCCGCCCTGGGCTTCATACAGGTTATATTGGAACAGGCAAAGGGGGAGGGGCTGGGGGCGAACTATGCCAAGCTGCCAGCCGCCGTAGCCACCTGAGCCAGAGGACCACGATGTCTCGCGTCACTTTGAAAAGTTCTACTATCTTTATTTCCGTCGGGAATAAGACCGAAGTGTTCCGCTCCGTCAATGACGTTCCGCCTCCGCTGCGCAAAAAGCTCGAGCAATCCACCAACAGTATCAATTCCGCGACCATCCTGATCGCCGACCGTAAAGGCAAGGAAGAGATCGTTCGAGCTATTCGCGGGCTTCCCTCCAGCCTCCGCTCGCGCCTGTCCACCTCGCTTCGTCAAGAGGCCAAACGGGAGTCTAAGGTCCCCAACCGCTGGGCGGCCCTATGGCAGGACTGGGCCGAAATCCTGCTCCCGGCCGTGATCGGCTTGGCCGTGTGGTTATTATTTACCGCAAAATAAGCGTTTTCCCTAACTCAAAGTAACCGCCAGGCGGCCGATAATTCCTCTATGGAACGACGTAGGGAAGCGCGCATTCGCACAGACAAACCGGTAGAGCTGACCGTTTTAGGGAGCGAAGAGGCCAGTGGCCCCGCCCAGGCTATTGAGTTTTCCGGTCACGGCTTGCAACTCGTGCTCCACCGGCCAATCCCGGTGAACGCGGCCGTGAAGGTGGAAGGCGACGACTGGATGATGCTGGGCGAAGTCTGCTATTGCCGGCCAGAAGGCATCCACTTCGTGGCGGGCCTCAAGATCGACCAGACCCTCGACAACTTGCAGCAATTGGACGAACTCAACAAGAACTTGCTGAGCACCGAGCGGAAGACCGAGCGTACAGAGCCGAGTACCGAAGAGAAAACAGTACTAGTTCAGCACTAATGTGGCGCAGGTCTCCGACCTGCGAAAGACCTACCTAAGACGTCCGCACCAGACCCATCAGCTTCTGCCGCAGCTTCGCCGCCGTGCTCGCGTCCGGCGTCACCACCAGGATCGTATCATCGCCCGCCAGTGTACCCACCACTTCCGGCCAAGCTTGCTTGTCGAGCGCGACCGCAAGCGCGTTGGCGTTGCCCGGCGAGGTACGCAGCACAATCAGGTTCTGTGCCACTCGCGCGTCCTGTAGAAACTCGCTCACAGCAGTTTCCAGAGCAGGACCCCCGGGCGTCTCAGAAACCTGCCTATAGCCCTGCGGCGTCTTCAGCAGTCCGAGATCGCGAATGTCTCGGGATAAGGTAACCTGCGTAGCCTGGATTCCGGTGCTCTCTTTAAGCTCGCGCGCCAGATCTTCCTGGGTCTGAATGGGCTTGGCTCGAATGAGCTTCAGGATCTGGCCCTGGCGGAAGGTCTTGTTCATCGCTTCCACTCGTGAAGCCGCGCTTCGGCTTCCGAAAGTGCGCGCGCCACTGCGGCCGGTCCGGTGCCGCCGGGAAGCTCGCGCGTCTTCATGCCTTCCAGCGGACTGAGGAGGCGGGCCACATCGGGAGTAAATTCGGGCGCGAATGCGGCCAGCTCTTCCGGAGTCCAGTCCGATGGTTTCTTGCCGCGTTTCACGCTTTCGAGCACCAGCTTCCCGACCAGTCTGAGTGCGCCTGATGAAACGGCATGCCGTTCCGCGCGAGCGAATCCGCGAAATCGGTGGCGATCGCCCAGCTCTCTTGAACAGCCGCCGACGGGCGCGAGGGGTTGAAGCGCGTGCTGTCGATCACGGCGCGCGCCATCTCAAGCGATCCGCGCAACTGATCCGCCGCGTCGAAAATGCGCGGTTTGTCCTCCTGCATGTCGCGATTGTAAGTCATCGGCAGACCCTTCATGGTCAGGAAGAGCGCCGTATAATCGCCGAACACGCCGCCGCACTTGCCGCGAATCAGCTCCAGGGAATCCGGGTTTTTCTTCTGCGGCATTATGCTCGACCCACTAGTCACCCCGTCACCCAGCTCCAGCCATCCGTACTCTTCGCCCGAGTACAGAATCCAGTCTTCGGCCAGGCGGCTCAAGTGCAGCATGGTCATAGAGGCGGCATGCAGAAAGTCGAGCGCGAAGTCGCGGTCGCCGGAAACATCCATCGAGTTAGCGTGATGCTGTCGAAGCCTAGTTCCCGGGCGATGGCATCCCGGTCGATTGGAAATCCGCTGCCGGCCAAAGCGGCCGATCCGAGCGGCATTACATTGACGCGCCGGCGTGTCTCGAGCAGGCGCTGCCGGTCGCGAGCGAACATTTCAAAATAAGCCAGCAAATAGTGTGCCCATAGCACGGGCTGAGCGCGACGCGTATGCGTATAGCCGGGCACGATGGCGTCGGGATCTCGCTGGGCTGCGCGAACCAGCGCCGCTAGCAATTCCCAAAGCAGGCCCAAAGAACCGTCGATCTCGTCGCGCAGCCATAGCCTGAGATCGAGAGAAACCTGGTCGTTGCGGCTGCGGCCGGTGTGAATCTTATCGGCCGTCGCGCCGGCGTGTTCTTTGACTTTCCGGATGACCAGCGTATGAACATCCTCGTCCGTGCGCGCCCTCAAAGAACGCCGGCTCGCGCGCTTCGGTGCGGATCTTTTCAAACGCATCGACGAGAGTCCTGCATTCGTCCGCGGTCAAAATACCGACCTGCTGCAATGCGCGCGCGAACGCCTGGGAGCCCCGGCAATCGGCATCGATCAGCCGCTGATCGAAGTGCAGCGAACCGGAGAATCGTTCGAATACCTCCGACGGCCCGCTCTCAAACCTGCCGCCCCAAAGCTTCATTTCCCCTGTTTGGCCGCTTGCGCCCGCACACGAATGGGCAATCCGATCAGGTTGATGAATCCCTGCGCGTCCTTCTGATCGTACTCGGCGCCCATGGTGAAGCTGGCGATATTCAGCGAATACAGCGAATAAGGCGACCGGCGGCTCACCGGCTCGATGTTGCCCTTGTACAAACGCAAAGTCACTTCACCAGTGGTGGTTTGGCTGGTGGTCTCGAAGAAAGCATCCAGCGCCTCGCGCAGCGGTGTGAACCACAGGCCGTTGTAAACCATCTCGGCGTAATCGAGTGCCAGTTTCTGTTTGTAGTGCAGCGTGTTTCGGTCGAGCGTTAGAGCTTCCAGCTCGTGATGCGCGTAGAGAATCAGCGTGCCGCCCGGCGTCTCGTAACACCCGCGCGACTTCATTCCCACGAAGCGGTTCTCCACCAGGTCGATTCGTCCGATGCCGTGCTCGGCGCCAATCTTGTTCAGCGTTTCGAGCAGACTCACGCCGGTGCCGCGCTGGCCGTTTACCGAAACTGGCCGCCCGCGTTCGAAGCCGATAGTCACTTCAGCCGGCTTATCGGGTGCATCTTTGGGACTGCGGGTGAGCATCCACATGTCATCCGGCGCGGCATTGGCCGGATCTTCGAGTGCCCCGCCCTCGTGAGAAATATGCCAGATATTGCGATCGCGGCTGTAAATCTTGGTAGTGGTCTGCGAAATCGGCACGTTGTGTTTCGCGGCGTAATCGATGGCGTCCTCGCGCGATACGATGTCCCACTCGCGCCACGGCGCGATCACCTTCAAGTGCGGCGCCAGCGCTTTATAGGTCAGCTCGAAGCGGACCTGATCGTTGCCCTTCCCGGTGCAGCCATGCGCCAGAGCGTCGCATCCGGTGGCCAGCGCGACTTCTACCTGCTTCTTGGCTAACAAAGGCCGGGCCACTGATGTTCCCAGTAGATATTTGTGCTCGTAAACGCCACCCGAGCGCACCAGGCGCCACAGATACTCGGTGACGAACTCTTCGCGCATGTCCGCCACGTGGACTTCAGACGCTCCGGTCTTGCGCGCCTTCTCTTCCAGTCCCTTCAGCTCATCGTCGCCCTGCCCGATGTCGCCACATACAGCGACAACTTCGCATTGATAGTTCTCGCGCAGCCACGGAATGATGATGGATGTATCCAGCCCGCCTGAATAGGCCAAGGCTACTCGCTTTGGTTTCATAAAGAATGTTTTGATGTTCGAGGTCGGTGTTTGTCTACCGGTGTTCGTCTAGCCGATCAACATCAATAGTAATGCTTTTTGCGCGTGCAAGCGGTTCTCGGCCTGATCGAACACCGCGGATTGCGGGCATTCCATTACTTCATCGGTCACTTCCTCGCCCCGCTTGGCAGGAAGACAATGGAGGAAGACCGCATCCGCGCTCGCTTCGGCAAGCAGCGCCTGGTTCACCTGGTATTGGGCGAAATCGGACATCCGCTTGCGCTTCTCGTTTTCTTGTCCCATGCTGATCCACACATCGGTGTAGACGGCTTGCGCGTCTTGAACCGCCTCGACCGGATTGTTGGTAATGACCAGCTTGGCGCCGGAGATCGCGGCCAGCGCTTCGGCCTGCGCGATGATTTCGGCGTCGGGCTCATAACCGCGCGGGGTGGCGATGGAGAAATTCATTCCCATCCGGAGCGTGGTCAACATCAGCGAGTTCGCGACGTTGTTGCCGTCTCCGACAAAGGCCAGCTTGCGATCGCGCAAGTCGTCGAACTTTTCCTGCAGAGTGAAGATATCGGCGAGAGCCTGGCAGGGATGAAAGCGGTCGCTCAGCGCGTTGATCACGGGCACGCTCGACCAGTGCGCCAGATCCTCGATGGTCTGGTGCGAGAAGGTGCGCGCCACGATGGCATTCGTCCAGCGGTCGAGGTTGCGGGCGACGTCCTTCAAAGGCTCGCGCTCGCCGATCGGCCCGGTGCTCAGGACTGCGTCGCCGCCCAGTTGCTTGATGGCCAGCTCGAAGGTCATCCGGGTGCGCAGGGAGGGTTTCTCGAAGAGCAGGCTGAGGTAGCGGCCGCTGAGGACCTTGGCGAACCGCGCCGGATTTGACTTCACCTGTTGCGTGAGGTCCAGTAGCGCAAGTAACTCATCTTGAGATAGATCTAGGTCGCGTATAAAGTCGGAAACCCCAATTTTCGGCAGCGTCTTTTGAGCCGGCATACGCTTGACCGGTTTGAGCGATGTTCCCGCCGTGGGGGGCATTTATCGTGGCTCCTTGGTTCGTGGCCCGCTGAATTTTTATTCAGCTATATGAATAATTACACATTCCCGCAGGTTTGTCAATTAGCGGATCATTGTAGGGTGACTTTTATCGATACCAGCAAACTGCCGACGGTCGAACGCCTCCCGGGCTGGCGAGGCCGCTATTTCGATTCCGCCAATATGACGTTCGCGCATTACGAGTTCGACGCCGGCTCTTCGATCCATGAGCATTCCCACCCTCAGGAAGAGGTTTACGAAATCCTGGAAGGCGAACTGGAACTGACGGTCGCGGGCGTCACCCAGCGCTTAGGCCCGGGCTTTATCGGAGTCGTTCCACCCAATGCGCTCCATTCCGTAAAGGCGATCTCGAACGGCAAGCTCATCGTCGTCGACTATCCGTTGCGCGAGGGTTTCTCCCACCCGGCGCCGCACCATTAAGAACAGCGGCACGTCACAGGCTAAACTGTTCGAAACAACAACAGATCCAGACTGAACGTGACCCGCATCGCTTCGGCCGCCTTCGATCGCAGGGGCCGATAAATCGAATGCAGGACGTCGTGAACGGCGGCAGCGTCCAGATCGGCTGTTGTTGAGACACGGCGCTTATCTACCAGCGTGAAGTCGCGAGCGAATGTCTCGATGGTTCGGGCCACGCGATCGCGCCCCGCGCCACGGAGTTCGATCAGATCCTCGGGCGCGGGAAGCGCGACCAGTAGGCGTCCGCCAGCACTCAGGACACGGCGGAACTCACCCGCATTCATCCGCGCCGTGATCGACAGGACGATCGAAAACGAGCGGTCGGCATAGGGCACGAAGCGATCGGCATTGGCGACGATCCACTCGCATTCCGGATAACGCCGCGCCGCCGCATCCACGGCCGGTACCGAGATGTCGATCCCATGCGCACCGAATCCGATCAGGCGAGCTAGGCTGCCCAGATAGAAACCGTCTCCGCAGCCGACATCGAGGACGATGTCATCGGGCGATGCGGCTACGACTTCCGCGATCGCATTCAGCAACGGCTCTGTCACGCCGCGATCATGCAATCGCCGCCGCCCTTGAAGGGCAGCCGCCGTGTCGCCTGGCTCCTTCGATCGCCGATCCTGCGGCTGGAGCAAATTGGTGTATCCGCTACGCGCGATGTCGAACGAATGCCCGCGCGGACAAAACACCCGCCGCTCCTCGCACACCAGAGGCAGATGGCAATCGCGAACGGGGCAGAGTAGCACCGGCATGCAGTCACAACGTCGTTAGATGGCTACCGGATTCTATCACCCGCGTTCGATTTGGTCCCTCAACTCGCTAGGGTACTTCGCTTTCAATTCGGGATGGGCTTCGGCGAGCCGGATCAAGTCAAGTTCATCCTTCTTGCGTTTGCTCAAGCGTCGTTGGGGATCGCTGTAGGCCCATAGTTTACCTTGCGTGACATCCTGCAGGTTAGCTATCCACACGCGGATCCCTAGAACCTCTGACTCCACGGCTCGATCCAGGAAATCCTGATATCTTTCGTCCGTCGTGAATTGAATCCGAAGATCGCTCCTGGGGACCCAATCTTTCATCGCATGCGCATGCCGTTGAGTTAGGACGATGTCGGCGTCAAGGGTGTATACAGGTTCTACATAGCAGTTCACCGCCAAGCCGCCGATCAAACAATAAGGTCCGAACGATTCGCAGGCTTTAATCAGCCGGGCGAAGTCAGTCGCGCCGCCTTGAGTCGTCAATTCGTACGCCTCCGCCGCAGTCACAACTTCAACTTTATACGACAGAACAAGCTGCGGCAAATTCGACAAAAGCGGTTCTGTTCACTCGCCGGGTTAAACTATCAACAGCCCCCCGATGAAGATCTCGGCCGCGATCATCACCTACAACGAGGAGCGCAACATTGCACGAGTGCTGGAGAGCCTGCGCTGCTGCGACGAGATCGTAGTGATCGACAGTGGCTCCAACGATCGGACCGTGGAACTCGCAACCAAGCTAGGCGCCCGCGTAATCGATTCCGTTTGGCGCGGCTTTGCCGGACAGAAAAACTACGCCTCCGAGCATTGCGAGCACGACTGGGTTCTCTCGCTGGATGCCGACGAAGCTCTGAGCGAAGCGCTCGAAGCCGAGATCTGGCAGATCAAGAAGAACGGCCCACAGTTCGACGCCTACACGATGCCTCGGCTGGCGCAATATCTGGGCCGCTGGATACTGCACTCAGGTTGGTATCCGGACCGCAAGATTCGCCTCTTCGACCGGCGGCGCGCCAAGTGGGTGGGCGATTACGTGCACGAATCGGTGGCCGTGGAAGGAACCGTCGGCCATCTGAAATCGAACATCCTCCATTTCACTTGCAGCTCGCTTTCCGAGCATCTCAAGACCATGGACCGCTACACCACCCTCGCCGCCGAGCAGCTCGTCGAACAAAAGAAGGAGATCGGCTGGACGCAACTGGCTCTGGACCCTCCCTGGACTTTTTTCAAGACCTACGTCCTGCAGCGCGGCTTCCTGGACGGCACCGAAGGGCTCGCCATCGCCCACATGGCGGCACTGTACAACTTCGTCAAATATGCCAAGGCCAAAAACATGAGCCCGCGAAGGTAGTCTTGTTTATCCTGCACATCGACTCGGGAACCGAGATGCGTGGCGGGCAATGGCAGGCACTGTACTTGATCCGTGGACTGATCGCCGCTGGACATCGCGCGCGGCTGCTGACGCCCGCCGGCTCTCCACTCATGCGGGCGGCGGCCGCGCAACAGGTGGATGTTCAGGCGTTGAGCCTTGGGAGGCTGCTGCGAGCGGCGGCGGGAGTGGATCTGATTCACGCCCACGATGCACACGCCCATACCATGGCTCTGCTAGTGCAAAAGCCGCTGGTGGTTTCGCGGAGGGTGGCATTCCCCGTCCGGCATGGTATCGCATCCTGGTGGAAGTACCGGCGGGCCGCGCACTATATTGCAGTCTCCCAATGCGTGAAGCGTACTCTGATCGACGCCGGCGTTAATCCGGAAACAATCACGGTCGTCTATGACGGTGTTCCAGTGGACTCATGGCCAAAAACCGGCGACCGTTCGCGAGTCTTGGCGATGGATTTAGAAGATCCTGGGAAGGGCAAGAAAATAATCGAGGCGGCGTCGGCGCTCGCCGATACTGCCGTGCATTTTTCGGATAACCTGATACGCGATCTACCGGAAGCGGCCGTCTTCGTTTATATTACGGATTTGGAGGGCTTGGGATCCGCGGTCCTGCTGGCCATGGCCGCGGGCGCTCCCGTTTTGGCGAGTCGAGTAGGAGGACTGCTGGAGATTGTCGACGATGGCGTCACCGGTTTGTTGACCTCCAACGAGCCTCCGGCCATAGCCAAGCAGATTCAGCGATTGCTGGCAGATCGCCCGTTGGCATTGCGACTGGCGGCACGCGCCCGAAGCCGCGTCGAAAAAGAGTTCTCGCTCGAACGCATGGTAAACGACACGCTGCGTGTTTACGAAAGGATACTCGATTGATCGAAGCTGCATTAGCGGCACTCGCCGGGCTGCTCATTGGCAGTTTCTTAAACGTCTGCATCTATCGTCTGCCACGCGACCTGTCGGTGGTGCGGCCGCGCTCTTTCTGTCCGGAGTGCGATAAGCCCATCGCCTGGTTCGATAACGTTCCATTGCTCAGCTACCTGCTTCTCAGAGGACACTGCCGGAAATGCGGTGCGCGTATCCCCCTGCGTTATCCGATCGTGGAGCTGCTGACCGGCGCCTCCTTCTTTTGCGCGGTCTGGATGCTAGGTCCGACCGCCGCCGCGATAAAGTTCTGCGTTTTTTCCGCCATCGATATCACACTGATGTTCTCCGATCTGGAGGAGCGCATTTTGCCCGATGAATTTACGCTCGGCGGCGCCGTGGCCGGTGTAATATTCGCGGGTTTCGTTCCTTTCGACTGGGGCATCGTCCGCCTGCTACTCATGCGCACCGATAACCCCAGGCTGGCGTCCATGGCGGAATCGTTGTTCGCAGCGCTGTTCTGCGGCGGTACTTTGTGGCTGGTTGGCTTTCTGTACGAAAAGCTTCGCCATCGAGAGGGGCTGGGATTCGGCGACGTAAAGATGGTAGCGATGATCGGCGCGTTTCTGGGCCTGCAGGGCGCGCTGTTGACTTTGATCGTCGGATCATTGTTGGGCGCGGTGGTTGGACTGTGCTACATCTGGTTCACTGGAAAAGACGCATCCACTTATGAGCTGCCCTTCGGGACATTCCTGGGAGCAGCGGCCCTTGGTGTAGGCTTCTTCAGTGTAGTTTTTCAGCCCTGGTACAACCACCTGAGTCCATAACCGAGTTGAGCCGGTGTACCATAAAACTTGCCTAGATGAAAGACCTCTTCGAGTTTCTGAAGCCCGGCAGCAAGCACTGGGCGCTCGCCAACACCATCGATCCGAACCGCTTGCCGGCCCACATTGCGATCATCATGGACGGCAACGGACGCTGGGCCAAAAAGCGAAACCTGCCTCGCGCGGCGGGCCATAAAGCCGGCGTCGAAGCGGTCCGAATCACGGTGGAGACCTGCACGCGGCTGGGGATTCAGGCCTTGACGTTATACGCCTTTTCGCTGGAAAACTGGAAACGGCCGCGAGCCGAGGTCGACATGTTGTGGCGCCTGCTGCGCGTGTATCTGCGCCGTGAGCTTCCCGAAATTCTGCGCAATGGCATCCGCTTTACTTGCATGGGCCGGCTGGACGGGCTTCCGCCACAGGTGCGGGAGGAGTTGCAGAACGCCATTGACGCCACAGTACATAACAGCGGCATGCGACTCAACGTGGCCATCAATTACAGCGGCCGCGCCGAATTGGTGGATGCGATCAATGCCGTTGTCGAAGACGCGCGTCTGGAAGGACGGCTTCGGGACCTTCGCATCGACGAAGAAGCCATCGCCTCGCGGCTATACACCGCAGATCTGCCTGATCCTGACCTGCTCATTCGCACCTCGGGCGAAATGCGCATCAGCAATTTCCTGCTCTGGCAAATCGCCTATGCGGAACTGTACGTCACCGGCACGCTCTGGCCTGATTTCGGACGAATGGATCTGCTGCACGCCATCCTGGACTATCAAAAGCGCGACCGGCGCTTCGGTGGCCTGAGCCCCGAGGGCGAACGCACGCGCCAGGAGGAGTCTGTGGAAGTGGCCGGCACAATCGCGCGATGACGCGCATCCTCACGGCGCTCGTTCTGATCCCGGCTTTTTGCTACATAGTGCTGTGGGCGCCGCAGTGGGCCTTTCTTGCCGTCGTGGCAGCGGTTGCGATCCTGTGCTTTCACGAGTACGCCAACCTAACGGCGCGGAATAATATCCCGAAGCCGGGAGTGTTTGGATACGTTGCAGGCCTGCTGATTCTGCTGTTGCCGGATAAAGACCCTGCGTTTTTCGTTCTCATCGCCATACTCGGGATGGCGCTTTCTCTGCGCTCGCGCGAATTGTCGGAATTCCTGGGGAGTGCCGCGGCGTTGCTGTTGGGTGTGGCATACGTGTTCGGCTCATTGCGCTGTGGGATCGACCTGCGGGCCATCAGTCCTTATTGGCTGTTCTTCGGCCTGTCGCTCAATTGGGCAGGCGATATCGCAGCGCTTTATGTGGGACGGCTTCTGGGCCGGCACAAACTTGCGCCGCGCATCAGCCCGGCAAAATCGTGGGAAGGCGCCGCCGGATCGCTGCTAGCTTCGGTTGTCTACGGCGCGCTGTACATCCCGCGCTTGTTGCCTGCGGTGCCACTCGCGGAAGGGTTGGGCTTAGCGGCTATCGCCAATATCGCGGGCCAGTTTGGGGATCTCTGCGAGTCGGCGTTGAAGCGCGGCGCCGACGTCAAAGACAGCGGAACGTTGCTGCCGGGACACGGCGGGTGGCTGGATCGCGTAGACAGCAACCTGTTCGCGCTGCCAGTGGTTTATTTCGTCGTCAGCAATTTTCACTGGTAGCCGAGCTGCCGCTTCACACCTTGCGCGAAGGGTCCATAACGCGCAACGAAGGAAATAGCTTCCTATAAAAGCCTCTGTCGCGAGAAATCAATTGCGCCGCGCTGGTCTGAGCATGAGCGCCGATCAGAAAATCTGCTAAAATTCGTGCCCTTGAACCGCCTTGTTGGCGATATGCACGCCAAGTGCGGCTTGCAAGGAAGTGGGCCTCCCGGCTTAGGTGCTCAACCCGAATCTCACTGTCCTCGAGGAAATGATCGCATTCTCGTTGTGTTGAAAACTGTATGCAGAGTTCAGCATAAACTAGATCGCAGACCACCAACGATCCTGAATTGGCAGTACTCTCCAATGCTTGGACAGAAATGTCGCAAAAGTCCTGGTTTGGAACTAGGATGTCGAGGAGAATGTTTGTATCGGCCGCCGTAATCATCGACCGCGAACGTCGTCAATGAACTTGTCGACCGATTCGTATCCAAGGCGCTTGAACCTCTCCTGGACGCGGCCTTTCCACTTTCTGAGGTTCAGCTTCTTGGGCGCTTTCTTGAGCAGAATGGACCCGTTGACCACCCGGAACTCGACTTCCGTCTCTGGCCCGAGACCGAAGCGCTCCCGGAGTTCCTTGGGGATAGTCACCTGGCCCCGCTCGCCGACTTTCATATCTAGCAGTATGAAACAAAAATCATACTGATGCCCCACGCCACTAATGCACCGTCCGCGTCTTGCGATTCATGTAGTCCATCAGCAAATACTGGCCGAGATTGTAGGGCGTCGTGAAATAGGCCTTGCCGCGGCATAGCTCGGTGACCTTTTGCACAAAGTTCACCAGGCCGAAGTCGCTCGCCAGCATGAAAGTGTTGATCAGGATGCCCTGCTTCTTGCAGCGGCTGACTTCTTCGAGCGTGCGGCTGATCACCAGCGGATCCAGGCCGAACGCGTTGCGATACATGCGGCCGTCTTCGAGCGTCAGCGCCGATGGCTTTCCGTCGGTGATCATGATGATCTGCTTCATGTCCTTGCGTTCCTGGTTGAGCAGCCGCTGCGCCAGGATCAAACCGTCTCGCGTGTTGGTGTAATAAGGACCAACCTGCACGCGCGCCAGGTCGGCCAGCCTCAGCTCTTCTGCCGAGTCGTGAAAAAGAACGCAACGCAAACTGTCGCCCGGATACTGCGTCCGGATCAGGTGCGCCAGCGCCAGCGCCACCTTCTTGGCCGGCGTAAAGCGATCCTCGCCATAGAGAATCATGCTGTGGCTGCAATCCAGCATCAGCACCGTGGCGCACGAGCTTTGATATTCGGATTGGTGCACGTGCAGATCGGAGTACTCCAGCTCGATCGGAACTTTAATGCCTTCGCGCTGAATCGCCGAAAAAAGCGTCTGGCTGATATCCAGGTTCAGGGTGTCACCGAATTCGTAGGCCTTCGCGGCGCCGCTAGTCTCGACGCCCGTGGCCAGATCGCGCGTGTCATGCGCCCCGAAGCTAGATTTTCCGAGCGAGCCGAGCAGATCTTTGAGCGTCTTGAAGCCCAGAAAGTCAATGGATTTGTCGGTGATCTCGACATTGATTTTCCGGTCCGCATTGCCCATCCCGGCCTGTCCAGCTTCATTGGGCTGCTGCGGCTGTTCAGCATTGATGTAGCCCTCATCGACCAGTTTTTGCACCAGCCGGTTCAGCATCTCGTCCATCTGTTCGGCCGTCATGTTTTCGAGCGCCTGTTGTATACGCTGCGCCTGATCGGGATCGAAGGCCTCGCCCTGCTCCAGCGCCCGCTGCAAAGCGTTCTTCAGATCTTCGAGCGTGTGCTGGTTCCACTCGCTGAATCCCATGTACTGGTTTTGGAATCCGCTCTGGAGAAAAAAGTCGGACAGGGCTTTGAGTAGATCTTCGGCGCTGAGACCGAAATCATCGCCAGTGTAGCGTGAATAACGAATCCATTTCATGACAGGCCGCTCTAGTTAAACTGGCGGCGTGGCGGCCGCCGTCCTTCCCCGCCCTCGGGATTTTCCCGCTTGCGTTCACCGGCCGTGAACCCGAGTTCTTCATTGCGGTTGATACGCCGGTGCGCGTACAGCCCTTCCAAAATGAATTCCGCCGCCGACGCGCGCAACGCATCCGGCTCGCTCGCGCCCAGGCCTAGCGCCGCGGTCTTGTCCATCAGCCCTTGGATGTTGGCGAGCTGCTTCACCATGGCGCTCGAGTCCTGCGTTTCATCCAGCTTCAGCGATCCACCCAGCTCGAACCACTGTACAATCTGAGCAACATTTACGCCATCGAAATAGCCGGTATACACCTTGCCAACGGCGGCCCGTATCAGTTCTCTGGCTACGGCATCGCCGCCTTTCAATTCGCCTTCGTATTCCAGTTCCAACTTGCCGGTTATCGAGGGCAGCGCGGCATAGATATCCATCACGCGCGGCACGGCCACCGTTTCCCCGGCTTTAAATGCCCGCCGCTCAGAATTGGAGACAACGTTTTCCAGCACGGAAATCGGGAGCCGCTGCGAAACTCCGGACCGCTTGTCCACCTTCTTGTCTTCGCGCGCCAGGAAAGCCAGTTGTTCCACGATCTCGCGGATATAATTGGGCACTTCCAGACGGATGGACGATACACGGTCAGTCCATGACTCCTGCTTGGTAATCGACAACCCGTGCTCCACGGTAATCGGATAATGCGTGCGGATCTCGCTGCCGATCCGGTCCTTCAATGGCGTGATGATCTTTCCGCGCGCGGTGTAGTCTTCCGGATTGGCGGTGAATACCAGCAGGATGTCGAGTGGAAGGCGCACCGGATAGCCTTTAATCTGCACGTCGCCTTCCTGCATGATGTTAAACAGGCCGACCTGAATTTTGCCGGCCAGATCGGGCAGCTCGTTAATCGCGAAGAGGCCGCGGTTGGCGCGCGGCACCAGTCCGTAGTGCACCGTGAGCTCGTTGGAGAGGTCGCGGCCGCTGCGAGCCGCTTTGATCGGATCGATGTCCCCGATCATGTCGGCGATGGTTACATCCGGAGTGGCCAGCTTTTCGACATAGCGCTCTTCGGGGTTGAGCCAGGCTATGGGAGTGTCGTCGCCCTGCGCCTCGATCAGGTCCTGGCAGCGTTTGCAGATCGGCCGGTAAGGATTGTCGCGAATCTCGCAGCCGGCGATGTAGGGCAGCCGCTCATCGAGCAGCGTCACGAGCATGCGGATGATCCGCGTCTTGGCTTGCCCGCGCAGTCCCAGCAGGATGAAATTGTGACGCGAGAGAACCGCGTTGACAATCTGCGGCGTCACCGTCTCTTCGTATCCAATCACGCCGGGAAAGAGCTCTTCGCCACGCTGCAGCTTGCAAATCAGGTTCTGCCGGAGCTCATCCTTGACGTTGCGGCCCGCGATCCGTTGTTCTGAAAATTGGCTGGTCCTCAAAGAACCAAGGGTAGAAGGAAAATCACGCATAGTAAGAAACCGAGGTCTAAAGGCGATTCTAACAGCAAACGCCGTCAGCCATTTGGTATGCTCTAAAGCGCGATGGCCACCGAACTGCCCGAGATGGATTTCCAGCGGTTTTGGCGTCGACTTCAACAACTGGGCCTGAACGCTTATGAAGCGCGGTCCTATCTGGTGCTGATCGGGCATCCACGCTTCAAGGCGCTGGAACTGGCCGCCCGCGCGCACGTGCCGCGGCAGAAGATCTACGAAGTACTGGACAGCCTGGTCGAAAAGGGATTCGCGCACGTGGTCCAGGAGAAGACCAAGCTCTTCTCGGCAGTCGAGCCGAACCTGGCGGTGCCGAGTTACCTGGTGCGGCGTTCGCAGGTTTTGCAGCATGAGATCACCGAGCAGACCCGCATGGCTGATGGCCTGGTGAATGACTTGGCCAGCGCCTATTCCGAGGGCCAGGGCGGCCGTGGCACGCTCGATTATCTGCGCATCGTCAGCGACCCGGAGCAGACCGCCGTGCAATACCGGCGCATGCTCTCGGACGTTCAGAACGAGTATCTGGAATTTTCGCGGCCGCCTTACGCCGTCGACCCCCTCGACGATAATCTGGTGAAGCAGGCGCGGTCGCGCGGGGTCGCCTGCCGGCTGCTGATGGAAGCAGGATCGCTCGACGACGCGCATCGCCAGCGGCTGGGGGAATATGCCACCGCGGGAGTAGAAATCGGACAGACCGACTCATTGCCTATGAAGCTAGCTGTCTTTGACTCGCAGCGAGGTTTGTTAGCCCTGCTCGATCCGGTGATCACCCGTCCCACTTGGACCGCGGTTGTCTTCGAGCACGCCGCCATGGGTGAAGCGATGAAAGGTCTGTTCGAGAACTATTGGCGGCGTCGGCTGGATCGCGGCGTGGCCGATTTTAGACCTGCGCGAACGGCCGCTACTGAGCCGTGACCGTCAGGGAGCGGTTGTCTATGCAGGAGCCACTGGCTCACGCCGGCAACGAATCTCGCGCACCGCGTAAATGCGCCGGCCCTGGCTCTCAAAATAAGTGCGCATCAGCACTTCGCCAAGCAGCCCGGTGCTGAACATCATCAGGCCGGCGAGAATCAGCAGGCAACCGGCGATCATCAGAGGACCATGGTCGGTCAGCATCCCGTGGCCCCACAGTTTGAGGATCGCGAGCGAACCTAGAATCACCGACCCTAGCACCAATCCCGCCAATCCTAGGCGACCGAAGAAATGCATTGGGCGCGTGAAGTACTTCAGCAAAAACTTGATGGTCAAGATGTCGAACATCACGTTAAAGGTCCGGCCCAGACCGTAGTGCGAATCGCCGGACACGCGCGGGGTGTTCCGGATAGGGACTTCCGCAATGCGCGCGCCGTAGAAACTAGCCAGTGCCGGAATGAAGCGATGCAGCTCCCCGTAGAGATTGATCTCCTTCAATACCTCGGCGCGATAGGCCTTGAATGTGGTGCCGAAATCCCGCAGCGCGATGCCCGAGCTTTTCGCCATAAGCCAGTTCGCGATGCGGGACGGGATCTTCCGGGTGAGCGCATTATCCATGCGGTCCTTGCGCCAGCCGCTGGCGATGTCGTAGCCTTCCTCGATCTTGCCGAGCAGCGCGGGAATGTCTTCGGGGGCATGCTGCAGATCGCCATCGAGAGAAATAATGATGCTGCCTTGCGCTTCATCGAAGCCCGCCGACAGCGCCGCGGTCTGCCCAAAGTTCCGGCGCAGCCGAACTACTTTCAAACGAGCGTCGATTTCCACTAAGTTGGCCAGTAAGTCGAAGCTGCGGTCCGTGGAAGCATCGTCCACAAAGATAATTTCGTACTGTTTTTGCAGCGACTCCAGCACCGCCGTCAGCCGATCGTACAGCGGCAGGATGGACGGCTCCTCATTGTGTATTGGGATAACGATCGACAGCATTGCAGTGTTGCAACCAGTTTAGCTTATACAATATACGAAAGTGGTGGTTGTGACTTAGGACATGTGATCGTGCCTGGGGACATTTGATAGTGACAGACGACGTCCGGCGCTCGTTTCGAATCGTCTGGGTGACGCTGAGCCTGGTGATCCTGGCTGTTCTAGCGTCGCCATTCGCATTGGGCCGTGAACGCCTGGCTCGAATAATGCCTGTGTGCGAGTGGAAGGTGAAATACGGGCGCGAATGCGCCTTTTGCGGAATGACTACGAGCTTCCTGGATATTTCCGAAGGCCGGTTGGGCGAGGCCAGTCACGCGAATCGCGGCGGCATTCCGCTTTACCTGCTTTTCGTTGCGAACGAGATTTGCGCGCTGGCGTTTATTCGGCGCAAGGGAGCGATGTAATGCAAGCATTGAGCCTGGCATGGGGTATACTGGCGCTCATCGGAATGGTGGTCGGTTTCATTCCGTGTTTCGGATGGACGAATTGGGTGAACATCCCATTCGCTTTCGCTGGATTGATCTTCAGCATCATCGCGCATATTCTGACGAAAGGCCCGAATAGGCAGAATTCGCTGGTGGCGATCATTCTTTGCATCCTGGCTATTTTGCTGGGCTCCAAGCGGTTGGTAGCTGGATTTGGAATCTTCTGAGGTGCACATGAAACGAGTGACCAGAATCGGCGGCGTCTTCTTCAAGGCGCAGGACCAGAAAAAGCTGTACCAGTGGTACGAGAAGCATTTTGGGCATCCAGCGCGATCCGGGAGGCCAAGGCGCGGCGCTGCATTGGCGGGAGGCGGATGATCCGCAACACCGGGATAACCGCGTGGACGCTGTTCGAAAAAGACACGAGATACTTCAATCCCAGTCAGGCCGACTTCATGATCAACTATCGAGTCGACGACCTGATGCTCTGCTCGACCTATGGAGCCGTCGAAGGAGAAGTAAAGCAACTGAGAAAGGTCGACGGGTCTGGGCGGTGTATAATATACATCATGAGGCGGACACAACTTTATTTGGAAGATGACGTCTGGAAGACACTCCAGATACGCGCCCGGCAGTCCCACTCCACGATCTCGGAACTGGTACGGAAAGCTATCCGCGAGAAGTACTTCAATAACAGTTCGGAGCGCAAAGATGCGCTACTCTCCGTCGTCGGCATTTGGAAGGACAGAACCGACCTGCCCGATACGGAGACTTATGTCAGGCACCTCCGAAAGGGAGATCGGCTGAAACGGATCTGGAAGTGAGCGGTGTCTTAATCGATTCCGACATCCTCATCGAGGTTCTGCGAGGACGCAATGCGGATGTGGCCGACTCTTGGCTGCACTTGGTAAGTTCGGCCGAGCCTTTGTTCTATTCGCCAGTGTCGTCGGCCGAAATCCGGCATGGAGTCCGCGAGTCCGAACGAGCGTCAGTCGAACGCCTGTTCCACGGAACCACTTGTGTAGCCATCGACGAAGAGATCGGAAACCGTGCGGGTGACTATCTTCGCGCCTTTCACGCTAGTCATGGAGTCGAACTCGCCGACGCGCTCATTGCCGCATCGGCATCAGTCCATCAGTTGCACCTCTGGACTAGAAACAGAAAACACTTTCCGATAAAAGGCCTCAAGTTCTTCACAACGGGCCGTGGCTAACAACGAAAAAGCCGCCCAAGTCGCCCTGGACGGCTTCTTCTCCTCTGGCTGTGCTCGTCGCGATTAGTCCCCGAAAGAACCTACCTCTTCGCGATCTACTTCTGATTTCGGCTTGGCCGGGGGCGCCGGCGCGATCGATCCGAGCTGCACCAACTCCGGTCCGGGCTGCTCCTTGAGCACATGCTGGCGATACAACTTCGCCATGCGCTCGTTCTCCTGCTGCTCGCGCAGTTTCTCGTCGCGGGCGCGCTTCTTTTCTTCGCGCGCGTTCTTGGCGATCCCCAGCTTATCGAGATCGTTCTGCTTGCCGTGATTCACGTCGTCTGCACGCAGTACCAGGGAGTGATTCGCACTCTCCAGGCCCACCTTCTTGCCGCCTGCGAAGATCTCGTGCCGCCCGCGCTCCTCGTACCATTTGGTAAGCGTAGCGGTCATGTGCATCTTCTCGATGATGTTCCGCCAGCCGACGCCGGTATTGTAGGCGCAGAAGGAGATCTCGCCCTCCTGCGTCGCGTAAGGAATGATGCACTGCTCGGTGCGCCGGAAATCGTAATTGAACAGATCCTGGAACCACATGCCGGCGATGAACAGGAAATTCCAGCGATCCTGACGGCGCTGTGTGATATCGGCCATGGTGCGGTCGCCTGTGACCTTGCCATAAGCGCCGGTCTGCGCCTTTTTCGACATGCCGAAACACTTGTCGAATTTGGCGATCATATCGCTCAGCTTGAAATGCGTCGGCGAGTTGAAGGGATTATAGTTGCGCAGCAGCGCCAGCGTAACGCCCATCACCGAAAGCTTCTTGCTGCGCGCCGCGTCGTTGATGCGCTCGATGTCTTTGGCCAGCCGCTCGGCATTGAGAAACGCCGTCACCGGCACGGCTTCCTTGGTCTCCTTGTCGCACATCACGGCCATGCCGATGCCGCAATTAGGATGGCAGCCACAACTCAACTGGCCCCACTCCGCTGCCGGGCCATGCACCAGGTCGGCGAAGTCCGAGAAAGTGCTCATGAAGGAAATCGGGAACCAGTCGCGGACGGGCACGCCCAGACCGGTCTGGTTCTTGACGTCGTGAGCCAGATGCGACAGCGTATAGCGCTGAGCCTGACGACGCTCGTCGGTCACCGCTTCGTCGCGGCCAGTGAAAGAAACGGGCTGGAAGCTCAAGAACGGAATCTTCTTCGGATTGTCGAGAGCGAAGCGCACCACCGCGCCCACCTGCTCGTTATTGATGCCGTTAATGATGGTGATCACGGGCACGATGTCCACACCCGCGGTCCACAGGTTCTCGATGGCGCGCATCTTGACATCGAATAGGTTGCCGACCGCCCGATGCGAATTGGCAGCGTTACCGATGCCGTCAAATTGGAGATAGGCATAGCGCAGTCCAGCTTCCGCGGCCTTTTTACAAAACTCAGGGCTCTTGGCGAACTCGATTCCATTGGTAGCCGACTGTACGCTGTTGTAGCCAACTTTCCGGGCATATCGAACGGCGTCCAGGAAGTGAGGCGATAGCGTCGGTTCGCCGCCGGAGAATTGTACTGACATCTGGCGGCGCGGCTTGATGGAAATCGCGTTATCGAGCAGCGTCTGGATGTCTTCCCAGCTCAGCTCGTGCACGAACCCGACCTGGTTGGCGTCCATAAAACACGGATCGCACATCATGTTGCAGCGATTCGTCAGGTCGATGGTGAGCACCGAGCCGCGGCCATGCAGGATGGTGCTCGTGCCATGATTGTGCAGCTTTTCGTCATTGTGGGCGCGGATGTCACGGCCGGGAAACACGTCTTCCAGGTGTTTGAAGAACGCCGGGTCCATCGACATGACGTCTTCGAAGAGCCCGTGCTTGGGACACTCCTTCACCATCAGTATCTTGCCGTCGCGCTCGATGACCTTGGCTTTGATTTCGCCGACTTTTTCGTTGAGCAGAATCTCGTGCGGTAGTTTACCATCCACTATCTGCTGCCGGATCTCCGGGATGCAGCGCGGGCACAATGAGTCGGTCTCGCGCGGCCACCCAAGCGGCGGCTTCTGCTTTTCGTAGCTCTTCAGCAGTGGCTTATCGGACCAGTTGGGCTTGAAGGACGGGTTCTGGTTGATCTGGTTGAGTTTATCGAACACAAACCAGGCCCCGCCAGCCGCCAGGGTGACAGCCTTTTCGACGTACTTTATGGGCTTATGCATATATCCGGTATGACTTTATCGAGTATAAAGCCAGGCCCATTTAGAGGCTAGGCGAATGCGTTAAAGCCCCCATTTTCTAAGCCCGATGGGGATATCACCCATTGAACGGGATACCCCGTCGCCATTGAAAAGATTAGGTTTAACCCTTAGTGGGTTCGTTTTGTCATGATGAGATGGTGACTGCCGATGAGGTAAAGCGCTTAGCGCAGGCATGTGGCTTTGAACTCGCCGGCATCGCGCGCGCCGAGCCTCTTGCCGAGGACAACCGCCGCTACCTGGACTGGGTAGAACGCGGAATGGCCGGCGTGATGGGTTACCTAACCGACCGGCGCGCGACCATCCGAACCGATCCGAAGCTGCTGCTCGCAAGCGCCCGCACGATCATCTGCGTTGGAAAACTTTATAACGGACCCCAAGCCCGTTCCACCGAGCTGAATGATCCCGAAGCGGGCTGGATCTCCCGTTACGCCTGGGGCGAGGATTATCATGACGTGCTCCGTCAAAGCCTGGAGCGGCTGGTCGGGCAACTGCCGGCCGGCCATGAGTACAAGATCTGCGTTGACACGGCGCCACTCCTGGAACGATCGTACGCCCGCGAAGCCGGGCTAGGTTGGATCGGCAAGAACACGTGCTTGATCAATCAGGAAATCGGTTCGTGGTTCTTTCTAGGCGAAGTGCTGACCTCGCTCGAGATCGAACCCAATACTCCGCCGCCCGATCGCTGCGGCACCTGCACGCGCTGCATCGATGCTTGTCCAACTCAGGCGATAGCCCCTGGAGGATACGAGATCGATGCCCGGCGCTGCATCCCGTATTTCACGATCGAGCTGCGCGGATCTGTTCCGGAATCGATGCGCGCTGGCATCGGGCAACATGTCTTCGGCTGCGATATCTGTCAGGATGTATGCCCCTGGAATCGCGATGCGCCCGAGGCCAGCGAACCGTCGTTTGAGCCACGCCATTTCGCGCCGCCGCTCGATAAGCTGGCCGCTCTGAGCGAGCAGGAATTCCGCGAAATTTACGCGCATAGCCCCATCCAGCGCACCAAGCATGCGGGTTTCCTGCGCAACGTAGCGATCGCGATGGGCAACAGCGGGCTGGCGAAATTCCGCGAACCGCTGGAGAAGCTGGCCCAGGGACCCGACGAAATCGTGGCTGAGCACGCCCGCTGGGCATTGAACAATTTGGAGCGTTAGTCTCGTACCTTATCATAGGAGCCATGTCTCCTTCCGAAGAGTTGCACGAGCACTCCGAGCACGCCAAGGATCCGTTTGATAAGCGCGTAGCCGCGACCATGGCTATTCTTGCGGCGACCCTGGCGATTGTCTCGGTGGCCGGCCACATCGCCACCACGGAAGAATTGCTACTACAGCAGAAGGCCTCGGACCAGTGGTCGTATTATCAAGCCAAATCGATTCGCCGTTACGAATCGGAGGTCGCCCGCGATATGTTCGCCGCCATGCGGAACGACGCTAAGAGCGAGGAATACATCAAGAACGCCGAGCGCTATCGGAAAGACGACGAAGAGATCCAGAAGCAGGCACAGGACCTCGAAAGCGAGAGCTATCTCAGGGGACGTCAGGCGCTGCACTTGCACTTCGGTGAAGTGTTCCTCGAACTCTCGATCGTGTTGGCATCTTTAGCAATCCTGAGCAAGCGAGCTTTGTTCTGGTACGCGGCCATAGCCGGCGGCGCGGTTGGCGCAATCATCGCCGCCATTGCGTACTTTGTCTCATGACGCTCCCACTTTCCGCGCCCTTGACTGAAAAAGGTTGCTTCAGACTGGGTGGCGCGGGCGTCGCGGCAATGGAAGGGCGGACCGGCCGCCAGGTGAAGGAACCTTTTTCAATGACCACACACCCACGGCAATTCCCCCCTCGCACTCAACAACATACGCCCCCGCCACCCGCTAGGACTCCACGCCGCGTGTTAGAAATGAGCTGGAGGCATGGTGTGCCTGCGCGGGCTCTTTGACAACCGAATAGCAGTCGACACTCCTGGCCTACCCTTGAAATCAGCGTCACCATCGTCACCCGTAGGTCCCCAGCCGGCCAATATGAGGCGTGCCGATTACTTCAGAATTTGAAACAAATTGCTGTAATCGTCGGTCCACGGCCGCAGGCCGGGACGCAACTGAGCGGTCTCGATGCCGTGCGCTTTGAAAAAGTTGCGAGTGAAAACCTCGGGATCGCCGGATACTAGCACCCAATCGCTCGACGACATGTAGTCTTCGTCTTCACCATCATCGTCCACCATGACCGCGGTCTTGCCAAGATCGTGCGCGTTCCGCGCCACCACCGGCACCAGATTCAGGAAGCGGTTCGACACATGCACTGCAAGAATGCCGCCGGGCTGTAGTTGCCGGAAGTAGACCGCGAAGCATTCGCGCGTGAGCAAGTGGACCGGGATAGCGTCGCTGGTGAAGGCGTCCACAGCGATCACATCGTAATTCTGCGGGGGCTGCCGCTCCATGCTGAGCCGCGCATCGCCCATCAATACCTGATGATCGCCCTGGCAATCGTTGAAAAACGTGAACCAACTGGTCGCGATTTGAAAATCGAGCGGGTTGATCTCATAGATGCGAAAGAAATCGCCCGGCCGGCAATAACTGAGCGTCACTCCGGCGCCCAATCCGATGGAGCCGACGCGTATGTCACCTTTACTTGCGAAATATCGGATGGCCCGTCCCATTCCCGACTTCGGGCCGTAGTAACTGGTGGCCGTGTCGCGTGCCTTCGCATCCAGAAGCTGCGAGCCGTGATTGATCGTGCCGTGAATCAGCTTGCGGGCGGGCGTGTGCTCATCGGCATCGGGCGAATCGTAGACGCGCAGCACTCCGTAGTAATTGCGGACAGAAAGGAGATAGCGCTGATCTTCCAGACGCTTTTGGTAGGCCAGGTACCCCGCCAGCGCCACGGTGAACACGATCATCGCGATGCGGACGATTAGCACTCCTCTCGCCGACGACCAGCCAGGCGCAATCCACAGAACGATCGCCACCAGCGCCGGACAGGCGATCATCGCCAAAGGCAACTCGGCGTAGCTGTGGAACAAATTTGGAGCGGCAACCGCAACGAACAGACCGCCCAGTGCACCGCCGACCGAGACCATCAGATAGAAATTCGTCAGGTGCCGGGGATCCGGCTTGAGCCGAACCAACTCGCCGTGGCAGACCATGCAGCAGATAAAAAGCGCACCCACGAAGGTCGGAATGGACCATTTGAGGTTCGCGTTGCCCTCGTCGTAATAAATTGCAAAACTCGCCGCTCCCAAAGCGATCGCCAGCAGCGGTAGGAACACGGCGCGATGATAGAGCTTCTCGCGCTCGAAACAAATGATGAAGCTGAGCAGGTAAACGCCTAATGTGACCACCCATAAAAACGGGATTGGTGCGACATTCTGGCTCAAGTGATTGGTGATCGCGAGTAAGAGCGCGGACGCGCAGGCCGATAGCGCGGCCCACAGTACGTGCAGCAGCCAATTGGGAGCCGGCGGCTCCGACGTCGCCGGGTTCGACAAGGTCGCTTCAGCCAGCGGGACCGCTTCAACTTTCCCCTGCTCAACCTTCCCCGGTCCAACCTTCCAAGCCGCGGCTCGAAGGCTGGTCCATGCCACCACGGCGCACAGCACCACGAACACGGCGTAGACGCCCGACCAGCTCACGGCTTGCGTGCGCGTCGCCAGCAGCGGTTCCACTAGCACCGGAAAACTGAACAAAGCGAGCAGCGACCCGAGATTCGAAAGAGCAAACAAGCGATACGGAATCGCGCCCGGCTTGGCCGCCACATACCAGGCCTGCAGCAAAGGGCTGGTGGTGGATAACAGCACGTAGGGCAACCCGATGGTCGCCGTCAGCAGAAGAAGAATCCGAATGGACGGATCGCCGGCTTGGACCGGCTTCCAGGTAGCCGACGGGATGATAGGTAGCAGCGCCAGACTGACGGCCATCAAGCCGATGTGCAGGATCGCCTGGTGCCGCGGCTTCAGATATCGCGTGGAGCAGTGGGCGTATAAATAACCGGCCAGCAGCGCGGCCTGAAAGAACAGCAGGCAGGTGCTCCAAACGGCGGCCGCGCCTCCAAACCAAGGCAGGATGATCTTGCCGATCATGGGCTGCACTTCGAACAGCAGAAATGCGCTGAGAAAAATGGTAACGGCGTAAACCAGCATCTGACGAGTAAGGAGCAATCATCGCACACATCGGAAAGCTGCGGCGCCTATGCTAGACTTTCGGTGAATTGACGCTAGCCCCCGTTGATTATCTGATCCTGTCGCTGTACTTCGCCTTCGTGCTCGGCATCGGATGGCTGGTCAAGCGCAAGGTCTCCACCAGCGCGGATTTTTTGACCTCCGGACGCTCGGTTCCGGTATGGATCACCAGCCTGGCGTTCATTGCGGCGAATCTCGGCGCGCAGGAAGTGATCGGCATGTGCGCATCCGGCGCCAAGTACGGCATCATGACCGCGCACTTCTATTGGATCGGCGCCGTGCCGGCCATGCTGTTCGTCGGCGTTTTCATGATGCCGTTCTACTACGGCAGCCGGGCGCGCAGCGTTCCCGAGTATCTGAAGCTGCGCTTCGACGAGAAAACGCGGGCGCTGAACGCGATCACCTTCGCCGTGATGACCATCTTCTCGTCGGGAATTTCGATGTACGCGCTGGGTCTGCTCTTCGAGCTGGTATTGGGATGGAGCTTCACCGCGTCCGTCCTGCTTTCGGCCGCCATCGTTCTGGTCTACACATTCCTCGGAGGCCTTACTAGCGCCATTTACAACGAGGTGCTGCAGTTCTTCCTCATCGTTCTCGGCTTCGCGCCGCTTGCGATGCTAGCGGTGCACAAGGCCGGCGGATGGACCGGCATGGCTTCGCGGCTGCCACCGGTGATGACTCACACCTGGAAGTATGTGGGTGATGCGTCCCAAAATCCGATGGGCGTGGAAGCATTCGGATTGGTGGCCGGATTAGGCTTCGTCCTTTCCTTCGGCTACTGGTGCACTGACTTTTTGGTAGTCCAACGCGCGATGGCTGCGGACTCGATGTCGTCTGCCCGTCGTACGCCTCTGATCGCGGCATTTCCAAAAATGGTCATGCCGTTCATTGTGATCGTGCCGGGAATCGCGGCGCTGGCGCTTTCGCACATGGCGCTCGGTTATTCAATTCCGTCCAAGGCCGGCGGCGGATTGGACTACGACCAGACACTGACCACCTTGATGGCTCAGTTCTATCCTTCCGGCATGCTGGGCGTCGGCCTCACCGCGCTCATGGCCTCGTTTATGTCGGGTATGGCGGGCAATGTCACGGCCTTCAACACCGTGTGGACCTATGATCTCTATCAGGGCCACATCAACCGGCACGCGCCTGACGCCCATTACCTCCTGGTTGGTCGTGTGACAACCGTCGTCGGCGTGGGGCTGTCAATCGCTACCGCCTATCTGGCGTCGCACTTCAACAACATCATGGATTTTCTGCAGCTCGTCTTCGGGTTCGTCAATGCTCCGCTCTTTGCGACATTTCTGTTGGGGATGTTCTGGGTGCGCGCCACGGGTCACGGGGCATTTAGCGGCTTGTTGGCTGGAACGGCGGCGGCCGCTGCGACGCACGGGTTGACCTTGGCCGAGAATAAAGGCGGCTGGCTCGGAAGCGTGGTGCATACGTTTCCATCCACGATGGCGCAGAACTTCTGGATCGCAATCTTCGCCTGGTCGGCCTGCTTTCTAGTTACGATTTTGGTCAGTCTGGCGTCACAGCCCAAGCCTGCCTCAGAGCTGCACAATTTGGTTTACGGGCTGACTGACATTCCGCATGATGCCCATTTGCCGTGGTACAAGCGGCCGGTGCCTCTCGCGGTGATCGTGATCATCGCGCTGATTGCGTTGAATGTGATCTTCTGGTGATATGTCCGATCTCCGCATTCCAATTGGAATCTTCTTCACCCTGGTCGGGCTGCTGGTAGGGATTACCGGGCTTGCGGCGGGATATCGCGCGCCGCTCGAATTCGCGAATGTGGATCTGTACTGCGGCATTTCGATGCTCGTCTTCGGAGGCGTGATGCTGTGGCTGGCCCGGCGCAGCTCGTAATCGAAGCTTTCGAAACCCGCTTTCGCAGCACGCCGGATGTTGCGCGCGCTCCGGGCCGCGTCAATCTGATCGGCGAACATACCGACTACAATTCGGGCCTGGTTCTGCCAATGGCCATCGATCTGGCCTGCTACGCCGCCTCCGCCCCGAATCGCGACGGATTGCTGCGCATCTATTCGGAGAACTTGAAGCAAGCCCGCCAATGGCCGATCGAACACCTCGGACAATTGTGCGCGTCCGGAGACTGGAGCGATTACGTACTGGGCGTCGCGCGGCAATTGCAGCTCGGTCGAGGCCGCGATCTGTTGATCTACAGCACAGTGCCTTTGGGATCAGGCTTGAGCTCTTCGGCGGCGCTGGAAGTCTCGGCCGCGCTGGCCTTGGGATGGAGCGGCGATCTGCCGAGTCTCGAACTGGCAAAGTTGTGCCGCCGCGCCGAGAACGAGTTCATCGGATTGCCGTCGGGAATCATGGATCAGTATGTTTCGGTCTTCGGCTGCAAAAACGCGGCGGTATTGATCGATTGCCGGAGCCTCGCCAGCCAGCCAGTGGAGCTGCCGGCGGGCGCGGCGATCGTTGCCGTAAATTCGATGGTCAAGCACGAGTTGTCCCAATCGGCTTACCGGAAGCGCGTAGTGGAGTGTGCCGAGGCCGCCCGCGAAATCCAGCGGGATTTACGCGACGCGACGCCGGATATGCTGCGCCTGATTCGCAATCCCGTCACCCTCAAGCGCGCCCGCCACATCGTCAGCGAGAACGCGCGCGTTGCGGATTTCGTGGCCGCGAGCCGGAAGGGCGATCTGGCCGAAATGGGGCGCTTGCTGGTGGCGTCTCATCGAAGCTTACAGCACGATTACGAGGTAAGCTGCGCGGAACTGGATTTCCTGGTTGACGCGGCGCTGGCCATCCCAGGAACCTTCGGCGCACGCATGATTGGGGGCGGATTCGGCGGCTGCACCGTGAACCTCCTCGATCCGGCAGCCGTGGACCATTTCACGGCAGAGCTGGGCGAAGCATACCGCGCAAAGTTTGGCATCGATCCGGCATTCTATCCGGTACGACCCGCGGAAGGCGCCAGCCGGCTGTCATAGTGGCGCAGGTAGTGGCGCAGATCTCCGACCTGCGAAAGATTCATTAGAGAATAAGCCCGGCCAACCAGCACTATTTAGTCGATACGAAATTACGCCCCTCCTCCGAGGCGTAACGGTCAGGCGGACTTCTCATCACCCGCCTGACCTCTCCTTAAGCAAGTCCGGTTCGGCCGTCCGGCGGCTCGATTTGCGCCACACGAAGTAAACCGGCACTCCGGTCGCGATCAATAGCAGTCCAGCCACTGACGGTCCAGGTTTTTCGATCAATGTATTTCCCAAGAACCACACTGCGACCGCGAGAAACAGCAGCGGCGTCACAGGATAGCCCCACATGCGATACGGCCGTTCCAGTTGAGGTTGCCTGCGGCGCAGCACCATCATGCCGGCGACCATAAGCGCATACGAGATCCACAGCGCGAACATGGCGTAATCCAGCAGCGTTTCATAAGTGCCGCTCAGCAGCAGAATTACAGCCCAGAGGGCTTGCGCGACGATCGAAAACGCCGGCGTCGAAAAGCGCGGATGAACTTCGGCGAACTTCGAGAAGAACAGGCCGTCGCGCGCCTGCGCGAAATAGATTCGAGGGCTCGTTAAAAAGCAGCCATTGATTGTTCCCACGATGGACAGCAGAATGATCACCGCCACCAGCGTCCCGCCCGCTGGACCCAAGACGCGCTCGGCCGCGGAGGCGCCCACATGATCGCTGGCTGCGATCTCGGGGATCGACATAACATGCAAGTAAGCCAGATTCGCCAGCATATAAATGGCGATACAGATGCCGACTCCCAGCGCCAATGCCCGAAGGATATTCCGTTTCGGATCTCGAATCTCTCCCGCTACAAAAGTGACCTGGACCCAGCCGTCATACGCCAGCAAACAGGCGATCAGCGCGACACCGAAATGGCTCATCGAAAACTGGGGCACTGCTGCCGCCGATGCAGCTCCGGCATTGCGGCCGAAGAAGAACGCGCCGCCGATGATAATCAGCAGTCCTAAGACTTTAGCAAACGTGAAGCTCTTCTGAACCAGCGCTCCCCCCGAAACACCGCGATAGTTAATGGTCGCGAGAACCACAATGGCTGCGATGCCGAGCAGCTTCGACGCAATCGGGGTCAATGGAACGAAGTAGGAGACGTACAGCGAAAACGTGACTGCCATCCACGATACTTGCGCGGTACGGGCGACTACGAACATGGTCCAGCCGTACAGAAATCCTCCCAGCGGTCCGTAGGCTTCCCGCAAGTAAACATACTGTCCGCCGGTGGCCGGCAACGCGGCGCCGAGTTCCGCACACGCCAGCGCTCCGAAGAAAGACGCAACCCCCGCGAATAGCCAGACCCCCAGGATTGAAAGCTCCGAGCCGAGATTGCGCGCCACCAGGTTCGGGACCAGAAAGATCCCACCCCCGATTACGATCCCCACCACAATCGCCAGGGAATCGAGCAAGCCGAGTTTGCGCGGCAGGTCAGTTTGCATTGCGTGCGTCAGCCTGTGAGCGTATCATTCCCTGTCGATTCTTCGCTTGCTGGCCCTGCAGATTCCTCGCTTGCTCGCGCGGATGAAGTTCACCAGATGCCGCGTGTGCTCCGTGTGCAACTCAGCTTCGATGCGTCCCAACGCCTCTTCCAGCTTGAGTCCCGACCGATAGAGAATCCGATAGGCCGCCTTCAACGCGTCGATCTCCTCCCGGCTTAAACCCGCACGCCGGAGGCCCACCAGGTTCAGACCCTTGGGCGTGACGTTGAAGTCCGAATAGAGAAAGAACGGCGGGACATCGCTATTCACCCGCGAATTGCCGCCGATCATGGCGAGCTTCCCGATCTTGGAAAACTGATGAATCACCACGCCGCCGGAAATGAACGCCTGGTCCTCCACTTCGACGTGCCCGGCCACCAGCGCGCAACTGGCGATCACGCAATTGTTGCCGATCTTGCAATTGTGCGCGATGTGGCCCGAGGTCATGATGTAGTTCCCGTCGCCAATTTCCGTGATGCTTTCGGGCTGAGTGCCGCGAGAAATGGTGTAATGCTCGCGGATGATGTTGCCGTTGCCGATGCGCAGATAGCTGCGCTCCCCGGTGAAGTTCTTATCAAGCGGATCGGTGCCAAGCACTGTTCCGGCCGAGATCTCGGTACGCTCGCCGAGCGTGGTCCAGCGCTTCACATAAACGTACGGCTCCAGGCGGCAGTGCGCGCCAAGTACGACATCTTGTTCGACGATCACGTACTCGCCGATCATCGCTTGTGGTCCAACTTGCGCGCCTGGATGCACGCGCGCCGTGGGCGCCACCATCGCGGAAGGATCAACCGGCATAAGTTTGTATGATACAGGGATGGTGGGAGGTCGAGATTGCGAGTCACCGAAATTGCGGGCGAATTGAAAGCAGCCTGGGAGGGCGACGGCAGTCTCGATATAACGGGAGTAGCGCCACTCGAATCTGCCGGACCGCGGGAAATCGCATTCGTCGGAAATCGCAAAGCGGCCGCTGGAGCGCACCTATCGAGCGCTGGCTGCCTTCTCGTCACACGCGACTTTCCCAATGGTAGGACACTCATCCGCGTCGCCGACCCTCGCGGCGCATGCGCGCGCGTCATCCGGCTTCTCTATCCGCCGCCCGTCATCGAGCCGGGCGTCCATCCGACCGCGGTAATTGCAGAGAACGCCGGCATTGCGAAATCGGCCACCATCGGACCTCACGCGACCATCGGCGCGGGCGCGCAGATCGGCGAAAGGTCCAGCATCGGCCCGGGCTGCGCGATCGGCGACGGCGTGAAGATCGGGGCCAATTGCACACTGCATGCCACTGTCACCATCTATAACGGTGTGACCATCGGCGATCGCACCGTGCTTCACTCCGGCGTGGTGCTGGGCGCGGACGGCTTCGGTTTCGTCCGGCAAGGCGACCACTACGAGAAATTCCCGCAGATTGGGCGCGTTGAGATCGGCGACGATGTCGAGATCGGCGCTAACTCTTGCGTCGACCGTGCGGCTCTGGGCGTAACGCAAATCGGCGATGGCGCCAAGCTCGACAACATGGTCCACATCGCGCACAACTGTCGCATCGGACGTCATGTGCTTATTGCCGCTCAAACCGGGCTTTCCGGCGGCGTGGTGGTGGAAGATTACGCGATCATCGGCGGCCAGGTCGGCATCGGCGACAAGGCGCGCATTGAATCGGGCGCGGTGCTTGGCTCCGGGTGCGGGATTCTCACGTCTAAGATCGTCCGCAAGGGGCAGGTGGTTTGGGGAACGCCGGCGCGCCCGCTAAAGCAGCATCTGGAGCAGCTGGCCAACCTGGCGCGCTTGCCGGAGCTCCGCCAGGAAGTAGCCGATCTCGAAAAGCAATTGCGCGGAATGAAACGAAGTTGAGACTAAGCGGCGCCGGCGATCTCTTTTCGAACTCCTGTTGCTGCGTCTTGGAGAACCGAACTGGTTTGGTCCACCAACTGCTGAAGACGCCGCATGTATAATCGCGCCTGGATCAAATCAGGCGGCAAAGTCATTTCCAAATAGTAGGCGATGGCCTCGATGGAACTCAACGGCTGGCGCAGATCGTGAATCAGATCGCGAACCAGTTCGTCTGAGGACGATCCGGATGCCATCGTTTCCAAATACGGGGCGGTTTCAATCAGAACGGCTTGCGCAGCAGACATTTTTCGGAATTCCCTTCCGTACGCTCAAAAATTGATCAGCACAGAATCAAGCGTAATCGTCATTTAGGGGAAAGAGACTTTATACCCCCAAACTGTCGTTCGCGTCAAGGAAAAGTTTCTGAACGGAGCAACCGTGAACTGCCTCACGCATGTGCAACAACGATGTCACTTCTCGCGACCGATCGCCGCAACTCTACCATTGACCGCGCGAAGGTAGTCGCGGGGCGCCAGGAGAACCTGCGTGCCTCCTGCGCCGGCGGACACAGAGATCACGTCGAATAACTCGATCGTTTCATCGGCATAAACCGGATAGTCGCGCTTCGCTCCCAGCGCGGTGACTCCACCGCGAATGTATCCGGTAAGCTGCTGGACTTCTTTGAGCGGGACCAATTCTACTTTGCGGTCGCCAGTCAGCCGCGCCAGCGCTTTCCCATCCACTTCGTTGTTTCCGGCGACGACTGCCAGGTAAACGCCACCTCGGTCGCCGCGCACGACCAGCGTTTTGAAGACCTGCTCCGCCGGGAGTCCGATCTTCGCTGCTACGGTCTCCGCACTAAGATCGTCCGGATCAACCGCATACTCTCGAAGCTGATAGCCGATGCCCAGATTATCGAGGATGCGCGTCGCGTTGGTTTTCATGCTTCGCCAGTCCGTCCAGCAGCAGGCCGGTGAGTTGCGAAATCAAAATGCTCCCGGCGTTATCGGGCGTGTAGTTCACTTCTGGGATATCGTCGACGGTGATCGCGATCGCGATGCGGCCTCCCGGTGTGTAAACCACCCCCACATCGCTACGCAAGTGATCCAGGGAGCCGGTCTTGTCCGCCACCGGAAGATCGCCCGTCCTCCGGCCGATGCCATTCTTATCCTGCTGCCGTTTCAGGATTGCGATCATCTCGCGCGATGACGCTGGGTTCACCAATTCGTCTTGATCCATCTTTTCTATCAGGCTGACCATCTCGCGCGGCGTGCTCACTCCCAGGCCGAAGCGCTGGTTCTCCTCGATCCGTCCGGCTTGGCTGACGCCACTGGGCCCTTTTCCGCCGATCAGAATTTTCCGCAGACAGCGCGTGTTCGGCAAGCCCAACGAATCCATCTCCGCGTTGACCGCGTCGGCCGTGAAGCGATCCAGCAGCAGGTTCGTCGCCGTGTTATCGCTGAGGACAATCATCAGGTGTACCAAGTCGCGAATCGGGAATTGCATACCGTCGGAAAATTCGAAAAGGACGCCGGTGCCGCCAACCTTATCGCTGTCGTGAAGCGTAAGTTTGTCGGTCCATTTCGCGTGACCGTGCTCCACCGCATCGAACACCGTGACCATAATGGCCAGCTTGATCGTGCTGGCGGTACGGACGCGCTCATTTTCGCGCAACCCGTAGGTTGAGCCGGTGTCCAGATTCTTGGCAAACAGGCTAGTAACGCCGTGAAAATTAGCCGTGGCCTGCCGGATTTTCTGATCCAAGCTCTGGCCGCAAACCACCGCCGTCGACAACCCTATAACTAAGCAAAGTCTACCCATAAAATTAGGGACAGTATACTCAAACCCCAATTTCCCACGACGCCGCGGGTCACCATCGGAGCCACTGCCCCTAGTGATATCCTAATGCTGTCAGGCTCTCCCCGACTTAGAGGTTTCACAATGTCAGGACACTCAAAATGGGCGACCATCAAGCATAAAAAGGCCGCCCTCGACGCCAAGCGCGGGAAAGCATTCACCCGCATCATCAAGGAAATCATGATTGCTGCCCGGCAGGGTGGCGATCCCGATATGAATCCGCGGCTTCGCACCGCCATCGTTGCGGCCAAAGCCGTGAGTATGCCCGCCGAGAACATCAAGCGAGCGATTATGCGTGGCACTGGCGAACTCGAAGGCGGTCAAATCGACGAAATCGTTTTCGAGGGTTATGGACCCGGCGGCGCGGCTGTCCTCGTCAAAGTCGCCACCGACAATCGGAATCGTACTGTTAGCGAGATCCGCCACGTCTTCACCAAGAACGGCGGCAACCTCGGCGAACTCGGCAGTGTTTCCTGGATGTTCGAGCGCAAGGGGCAAATTCTCATCGAAAAGGACAAGGCCGGCGAAGACCAGCTCATGACCATCGCCCTGGATGCCGGCGCCGATGACCTCAAAGACGACGGCGATAGTTGGGAAGTGCTTTCCCGTCCCGAAGCGCATGACGCCGTTCTGCAGGCCATTCAGAATGCCGGAATCGCGACGGTGTCCGCGGAAGTCGCTATGGTTCCGAAGAACCTGCTTAAGCTGGACGGCAAGAACGCCCAAGGGATGATGCGGCTGAGCGACGCGCTGGAAGAGCACGACGATGTCCAAAATGTCTACTCCAACTTCGACGTCGACGAAAAGGAACTGGAGGCAATGGCTTAAACGGCCATGCGGATTCTGGGCATTGACTGTGGCACTGAACACACCGGCTACGGTCTGATCGAAAGCGACGGCCGTTCCCATCGCATGGTCATCGCAGGCTGCATCCGCACGCGTCCCAAAGAACCCTTGGAGATCCGCCTGCTGACCATTGCGCGAGGCCTGCGTCAAGTGATCGGCTCGCACACACCCGATTCCGCCGCGGTCGAAGAAGTATTCTACGCCCAGAATGTCAAGACTGCGCTCAAACTGTCGCACGCGCGCGGCGTAGTGTTGCTGACCATGGCGGAGGCCGGCTTGCCGGTGGGCGAGTACTCTCCGCTCGAGATCAAGACCAGCGTGGTCGGTTACGGACGCGCCGAGAAACAACAGGTGAAGATGATGGTGCATTCCCTGCTGGGCCTCCGCGACGAGATCGAATCCGAGGACGCCTGCGACGCCATTGCAGTGGCCATCTGCCACGCCACCCACGCATCGGCGGAACTCCGCTTGAAAGCAGCGCGATGAAAAAACGCATCGCCACGTTACTTCTGCTTTCGGCGGGTGTCGCCCTGGCCGAGCCGCGGCTCTTTTATTCCAAGTTTTTTAAAGGCAGCACCCCGGAATACGTCGCCATCACGCTTCAGCACGACGGGCAGGCCACCTACCAGGAAGCCAAGGAAGACGATAATCCGATCAAGCTTCAACTCACGCCCGCCGACACTCAAGAGATATTCGGCTTGGCCGAAAAGCTCGGCCACTTTCAACGGCAAGTCGAATCCGGTCTAAAGGTCGCCAACATGGGCGCGAAGACCTTTCGTTTCGAAGACGGCGCCGACCAGCACGAAGTCCAATTCAATTACTCGCAGGATACGTCTGCTCAGGCCCTTCTCGATTGGTTCGAGCGCATCACCGAAACCGAGCGGCACTTCATCGAGCTCGATCGCACGGTGCATTACGACAAGTTGGGCGTTAACGACGTCCTGCTGCAATTGCAGATCACCTACGAACATAAGCGTCTGGTGGCGCCCGAACAATTCCTGCCCCTGCTCGATCGCATCGCCAAGAACGAAAGCTTTCTGCATATCGCGCGCGAGCGGGCCGCCGGACTGACCGAGTCTATTCGCAAGCCGCCGCCCCCAGAGAAAACGCAGCCATGAAGCGCTTGGGGCTGGTCCTCGCATTAGCCGTACTCCCTTTGTGCGCCCAGCAAAACCTTTCCAAGGCGGAAGAGGAAAGTTTGCAAACCGCTATCAGCGAGGCCGGAAACAGCCCCGTGGATTTCGCCCGAGCGGTCGAAAATCACCTGAAGCGTTTTCCGAATTCGCCTCGAAGAGCCGAGCTGGAGCGGGCGCTGATAAAGACGGCCATCGATCTCAATGACGACCGGCGGATTATTCAATTCGGCGAGAGTGTGCTCACGCGTGAACCGGACAATTTGCAGGTGCTCGAACACGTGGCCACCGCCGAGCTCCACAATGGCGACAAGGCGAGCGCCGAACGCGCCCTGGCTCACGCCCGTCACTGCGAAGAACTGGTGCAGGCGACTTACAAGAACGACAAGTTTGTTCCCGGCGCCGGCCGCGAAGAAGCCAAGCGCAAGGATGAGTTTGACCGTGGACAGGCACGCGCGCTGCTGCTCCAAGCGCGGGCCCAGGGTCTGCTCGGCCATAACGATATCGCCATCCAGATCGCCGAATCGAGTTACAAAGTCTTCCCGAGTGTCGAGGCCGCGCACGAGGCGGCTCGCTGGCTTTCCGCCGCCGGCAAGGATCAACAAGCTCTCCAATATTTGGCCGTTGCGTTTACCATCACGGCGCTGCAATCCGCCAACGCCGATGGCGTCAATGATCGCGTGCGGATGGCCGAGTTGTATCGCAAACTCACAGGCTCAGAGACCGGCCTCGGCGACGTGATCCTCAAAGCCTACGACGAAACTTCCGGCCAGTTGGCCGCCAGACGCGCGGAACTCCGGCAATACGATCCCAATGCGCAGACGAAAGATCCGATGAGCTTCACCGTTTCTAGTCTCGAAGGCGAGAAGCTGCCGCTCTCTTCCCTGCTCGGCAAGGTCATCGTCCTGGATTTTTGGGCCACCTGGTGCGGCCCGTGCCGCGGGCAGCATCCCCTTTACGAAGAGGTGAAGGCGCGCTTTAAGGATTCCGGCGACGTGGTCTTTCTTTCCATCGACACCGACGAAGACCACGGCCTGGTGAAGCCCTTTGTGGAATCGCAGAAGTGGACGCAGAAAGTCTATTTCGACGACGGCCTGCAGACCCTGCTACAAGTCTCTTCCATTCCCACCACCATCATCTTCGGCAAGCATGGCGAGGTGGTCAGCCGCATGATCGGCTATCTACCCGACCGCTTCGTCGACATGCTATCGGATCGCATCGATGAGGCCCTGGGGCGGCCGAGCCGGCGGCCGATTAAGGGAGCGATTAGCCAATGAGCGCCGGACGGTAATTTTCGCCGCGTCACCTGGATCGTCTTAGATAGCGTCGGCATCGGCGAAATGCCCGATGCAGCGGCCTATGGCGATTCCGGCAGCGACACGCTCGGCAACATCGCCCGCAAACGCACTCTGCATCTTCCGAATCTCGAGAAACTCGGACTCGGCAATATCAAGCCATTGGACCACGTCGCTCCTGCCGATCACCCAACTGCCGCCTTCGGACGCTGCGCGCTGGCGTCGCCGGGCAAGGACACCACCACCGGGCACTGGGAAATGGCCGGGATTCACTTGGCCAAGCCCTTTCCACTTTATCCGCGCGGCTTCCCTCAGGAAATCATGCAGGAGTTCGAGCAGAGGATCGGCCGCGGCACGCTCGGCAACTATGCCGCCTCAGGAACCGAAATCATCAAGCAGTTGGGCGAAGAGCACATGCGCACGGGCAAGCCGATCGTCTATACTTCCGCCGACAGCGTGTTTCAGGTGGCCGCGCACGAAGAAGTGATCCCTCTGTGGGAGCTTTATAAGATTTGCGAGACCGCGCGCGAGACTTCTGCGCGGGCCTTACGAAGTGGGGCGCGTCATCGCTCGGCCTTTTATTGGAAAGCCCGGCTCTTTCACTCGCACACCCAATCGTAAGGACTTCGCTGTTCCGCCTCCCAAGGGGATGCTCCTCGATCAACTTGAAGCCAAGAATGTTCCAGTCTTCAGCGTGGGCAAAATCTTCGACGTGTTTCTGGGCCGCGGCATTCAGGAGCACGAGAAGACTAAGAACAACACCGACGGCATGGCCAAAACCCTCGGTGCGCTCGACGAAATTGACCACGGCCTGCTCTTCGTCAACCTGGTCGATTTTGACCAGCTCTACGGCCACCGCAATGACGTCGAAGGCTACGCCGGCGCATTGGAGGAATTCGACGCCTGGCTCCCATCGCTCTATCGCAAGCTGTCGCCCGACGATCTGCTGATCCTGACCGCCGACCATGGCTGCGATCCCACCACGCCCTCCACCGACCACAGCCGCGAGTACGTTCCCCTGCTCGCCTACCGGCCGCGAAAGCCGGAGGGATCGAACCTCGGCCTGCGATCCACGCTATCCGACATCGGCCAAACCGTCGCCCAAAACTTCGGCACTCACATCTCCGAAGGAACAAGTTTTCTCGGATCGATCACGTAAAGTATGCGACGCCCCATCATGGCCGGCAACTGGAAGATGTACAAGACACCCAGTGAAACCAATGCATTCTTCGACAAATTCAAACCGCTGGTCGCGAATTCGACGCATTGCGAAATCGTGATCTGTCCGCCCTTCGTCGACCTTCCTGCGGCCATCGACGCCTGTCGTGGCACTCATATCCAGGTCGGGGGGCAAAACCTGTTCTGGGCAAAAGAAGGAGCGTACACCGGCGAGATCTCGGCGGATATGTTGAAAGCTGTCGGATGCAAGTGGGTGATCGTCGCCCACAGCGAGCGCCGCCAGTACTTCGGTGAAACCGACGAATCCGCGAACAAGAAGATCGTCGCCGCGCTCGAGAGCGGCTTGACTCCCATCTACTGCGTCGGCGAAAAACTCCACGAGCGCGAGGCATCGAAGACGAATCAAGTTCTCGAAACACAGTGCTTAGGCGGGTTGGACAAACTCACGCCCGAACAGTTCGCGAGAATCGTCATCGCCTATGAACCGGTCTGGGCGATCGGCACCGGCAAAGTTGCCACGCCGGAAATCGCCGCCGATGCGCATCGCTGTATCCGCGATCAAATCCGCAAGAGGTTCGGACCAGGCGCGGCAGCTTCCTGCCGGATTCTCTACGGCGGCAGCGTCAAGCCCGACAATATCCGCGGCCTTATGGCGCAGCCTGAAATCGATGGCGCGCTGGTAGGCGGCGCCAGCCTGGAGGCCGTTTCCTTCGCGTCGATTGTGAACTTCTGAGCATGCGCCGAATCTCCCTTCTGTTGCTTACCGCTGCGCTTTTCGCCCAAGCGCCCAAACTACCCGAACCATATCAATCCATCGTCGATCTAGCCCATTCCGCGCCGCCCGAATTCGCCTCCGACGCCTTGCTGCGTGTAGTTGAGTCCGGTAAAATTTCCGATCGCAGCACCCGGCTCCACTTGACGGAGCAGGCCTTCCAACTGGCCGCCAGCGCCACGTTTCCTGTGCGCATGCGCGGAGTGCCCGGCAGTACGACGGACACTCGCTCCGGGAACCTCAGCCAGGCTTACGACCAGAAGCTGGACGCTCTTTCCTTGGAGAGCCGCGCGGTGCGTGATCTTCTCCCGCTGGACGCCGCCAAAGCACGCGAGCTATTTCAGAACATTCCGAGACCCACGCTCACGTCGCTCACCTGCGATGACGCCCTCGTTTACGATGTTTCGGATTATTATCAGACCTTGGGCGCTGTCACCAACGCCGCCTTCACCCAGAAAGAGCGCGACAAAGAAGAACACGTCAACTTCCTGCTCGACAATCTGGGGCAGGCGACATCTCCGGTACAGTTGGCGCCGCTCGCACGAGTGATCCAAGCCGCCAACGTCACGCCTGCCCAGCGCGACATTCTCTGGAATCGATTCAACGGGCTGTTGGAAGGCGTCCAGGCTGATGATCGTTCTTTCTCGGCTTCTCTTGGCGATCTGAGCCAGCTCGTGACACCGGAAATGCAAGGCTCTTTCGAGAAGTACCGACAGAAAAGTACAGCTTGCAAGGATGACCTGGGCGCCTCGGTTCTGATCAATGGCGACGCGCAGCCGCCGAAGGCCGGCAGTACGCCCAAGATTGAACGCTATTGGCAATCGACGGAAGCCCAGCGGCTGCTTATGGACGCCAACAAGTTACGCTTCGGTTCCGACGGCAAGCCGCTTTCCGATGCCGACCGTTCCACGCGTGAGTGGCAGCAGCAGCTCACTGATTTTCTCAGCGAACTGGCCGATTGGACGCCAGCCCAAGAAAAGTCCGAAGCTGATTTCTATCATCAGAAGTGCGTGGTGTTCGCGGCCTTGATAGAGCTGATCCCGCCCGGAGCGCAGCGCGACAAAACCCTTCAGGCTTACGTGGACTTCATCAGCAACTCCAACCTGCAGCAACAAAGCCCGGTCGAATGGTTCATGCAGGCGCACTCCATGCTGGAACGCGTGCGATCCACGAACACCGGCGAGCCCGCCAAGCTGCTGGACGCATTCCAGAGCTCCGGCAATGCCGTGCTGGCGCTGTACACGGCGATCGAAAAGACCTTCGGCGGTAAACTGCCGTCCTGGGTGACCCTCAGCAATTGATGATTGCTTAATGTAACCGCCGCTCAGAGGTTCGCCTTATGTGGCGAGCAAGGTGTTCGTCCGATTATTTCCGTAGGGACATGGACTCGAACGCGTCAAGACGTAGAGCAGAAACGGTGCTCGAATATGCCCTCTTCGCGGCCATTCTCACGATGACCGTATCGGGCGCATTCTTATACCAGGCGATCGCTCGCGATCCAGTGCTCTCAGCCTTCACCACGTATCTGATCGGGACCTATTTGGTCTTCCTGGCGTTGGCATTCGGCCAGTTGAACCGCCTGCATCGAAAGCGTCCCCCGCGGTCATTGACCTACGCTGTGAAGTCTCCGCGGCCCATCCTGGGGCTCACCTCGGTTCAATTCGCGATTGTAGCGTTCGTGTTCGCCACGGCTTGCGTGACGTTCACCTGGGCGTTGTCAATCGCCCGCTAAAAGATTAAATGTGGGGTGGTCCCCCTGGACCGCGGCCGACGCCCTCGTCGGTTTTCGCTGACCTTACGCCGTTACCGGGGCCGGTGCAGGATTATTCTTGAGCAAACGCGTGACCGTTTCCGATGGCTGCGCGCCGTTCTTAATCCAGTACTCAATGCGTTCGTGTTTCAGGGTAACCACGTGCGGCTGGCTGATGGGATTGTAGAAACCCACCACTTCTACCGAGCGGCTGTCACGGGCGCGCTCTTTATCGATCACCACCACGCGATAGGTTGGCTTCTTTTTGGCGCCGAATCGCGCCAGTCGGATCATTAGCATTCTCTTCTACTGTAGCATTGGCAGCTTGAATTTGCCGAGCCGCTTGCCCAGCATCCCCGCCCCGCCGCTCAGGCTCTTCATCATCTTGCGCGCTTGGGCGTACTGTTTCAGTAGGGCGTTCACTTCCTGGACGGTAGTCCCGCTCCCTTTGGCGATGCGCCGTCGCCGCGCCCCATTGATGATCATGTGATTCGACCGCTCTTTGGGCGTCATCGAATCGATAATGGCCACCACCCGCGTCAGCTCATTTTCGTCCACTTTGACGTCCTTGAGCTGCTTGATCGGTCCGATGTTAGGCATCATTCCCAGGATCGATTCGAGCGGGCCAAGCTTGCGGATCTGGCGTAACTGATTGCGAAAATCGTCCAGCGTGAATTCGTCGTCCAGCAGCTTGCGCTGCATCTCCTCGGCCTGCTTCTGGTCGATGTTCTCTTCCACTTTTTCGATCAGCGAAAGCATGTCGCCCATGCCCAGAATCCGCTGCGCCACGCGCTCCGGATAGAACGGCTCCAGCGCGTCGAATTTCTCTCCGACGCCGACGAACTTGAGCGGCTGATTGGTGATGGAGCGAATAGAGAGCGCCGCGCCGCCGCGAGCGTCGCCATCCATCTTGGTGAGGATTATCCCTGTGATCCCGAGCCGCTTGTGAAACTCATCGGCCGACTTGACGGCGTCCTGCCCGGTCATCGCATCGGCTACGAACAAGATCTCGGCCGGCGATAGTTGCTCTTTCAGCTCTTGCAGCTCTTGCATCAGTTGATCGTCGATGTGCAGGCGTCCGGCCGTGTCCACCAGCAGCACATCGCGCCCGGTCTGCGAGGCATCGCGCCGAGCCGATCGCGCCAGTTCCGCCGGTTTCGTTTCCTCAGGCGTCCCTTCGTAGATCGGAAGCTTGATATCCCGCGCGATCACGCTCAACTGTTGCCGGGCCGCCGGACGATACACGTCCACCGACACCATCAGAGGGCTGTGCCCGTTTTTCGAAAGCCACCTCGCCAGCTTCCCGGTAGTGGTGGTTTTGCCCGAGCCTTGCAAACCGACAATCATGATCGCGCTAGGCGGCTCATTGGCCATCCGCAGCTTCGATTGGTGGCTGCCCAGCGTCTTGATCAACTCGTCCCGAACAATCTTCACGACGTGTTGCGTCGGCGACAACGCGGTGAGCACCTCTTCGCCCATCGCCTTTTGCTTGATGTTCTCGATGAACTGCTTGACGACGCGGAAATGGACGTCCGCCTCGAGCAACGCCACACGGATCTCGCGCAGCGCGGCCTCCATGTTTTCAGGAGTTAGTTTCCCTTCGCCGCGCAGGTTCTTGAAAACCCTCTGCAGCTTATCGGATAAGTTATCAAACATGATTTACTTCGGAGGCGCTCAGGCTTGAGGGCAACGCTTTAATTATACGGTATAAGATGGGGCGTGGATCTTCCTGTGAACCCTCCGGTCCTGCCTATGCTCGCCAAACGTGTCGACCAATTGCCGGCCGCCGGGTCATGGATTTTCGAGCCGAAGTGGGATGGCTTTCGCGCCCTGATCTTCCGCGACCGCGAGGAAATCGAGATCCAGAGCCGCGATGAAAAGCCGCTCAACCGCTACTTTCCGGAGCTGGTCGATACTTTGCGCCTGCAGTTGCCGCCTCGTTGCGTGCTCGACGGCGAAATCGTCATCGCCAAGGATGGCGGACTCGACTTCGACTCTCTACAGCTTCGCCTTCATCCCGCCGCATCGCGAGTGAAGCTTCTTTCCAAACAAATCCCGGCCTCCATCGTATTCTTCGATCTGCTTTCGGAGGGCGACCGCGACTTGCGCGGCGAGTCATTCGAAAACCGGCGCCAAATGCTCGAGGCCCTGCTCTCATCGGCAAAGCCTCCGATCCATCTGACGCCCGCAACTCGTGAATCGAGCGTCGCGTCGGATTGGTTTCGTCGCTTCGAGGGCGCTGGCCTCGACGGCGTCATCGCGAAGCCGATTTCGGGGCTCTACGAGCCGAACAAGCGTGTCATGCTCAAGGTCAAACACGAGCGCGATTGCGACTGCGTCGTCGCCGGCTTTCGATGGTACAAGAAAAGTGAGCGCACGGCTGTCGGCTCGCTGCTGCTTGGGCTTTTCGACGATTCGGGCGCGCTCCAGCACGTCGGCGTCTGCGCCAGCTTCACAGCCGAAAAACGCCGTGAGCTGGTAGAATTTCTCGCGCCCTATCGCGAAGACGCGCTCGCCAATCATCCGTGGAAGGGCTGGGTGGAATCCGAACTCGTAAACGGTGAAGCCGGACATCGCATGCCCGGTGGCCAGAGCCGCTGGAGCCAAGGCAAAGATCTGTCGTGGGAGCCGCTGCGTCCCGAGCTGGTCGTCGAAGTCGCCTATGAGCACATGCAAGGCGATCGCTTCCGGCACATGGCGCACTTTCGAAGGTGGCGCACCGACAAGCAGCCGACCGACTGCACCTATGCTCAGCTCGAGGTCATTCCGCCACAGGAGTTATCAGAGATTTTCGGTGTTGGGCAGGTCTTCGGCCTGCCACAAAATTAAAGTTGTTTCCAAAAACTAGAGCTGTTTCCAAAAAATGGTGGTGTCGCACCATGTCCCGTCCGGATATAGCGCATACTTCGGGATGATTCCGGCTCTGGTCCATCCCATGCGCAGATACAATCTTTCGGCGCTGCCTCCCGTGCCGGTATCCAGCACAAGGAGATTCTTGCCTGCCAGGCGGCTGGCCTCTTCCGCATGTTCCATGAGCCGGGCGCCGACGCCTCGCCCGCGGGCCGAGCGTACGACCAGTAATTTGGCGACGTCAGCTCGATGCGGTTGGTTTGGCGGCGTCGCAACGAGAATCTGGACTGTCCCTACCAATTTGGAATCGATAAATGCGGCCAGTAATATACGGTCGTCTCGTTGAACTCCTTCCACAACCTTTTCGAAAAAGGATTCGGCATCGGCTTTCGAAAGCGATGCCATAAAGCTCACCGACGCGCCTCCTTCCACGCAGTCCAGCAAAACTTCGGCAAGCGCGCCCACGTATTGACGCCCCTCCGCTGCCGTAAGTCGCCGAATCTCGATCATGAAAAGCTTACGCCTCCTCCTTAGAACCACGCTTCGCCCACCGCTCCCGCCATTCGCGCGTCGGATCCTCATCCGGATCGGGCGTTTCCTGCGGTGGCCGAATCGCTTCCGGCACATGCCGTAAGTTGACGCGGATGCGCGTCCAAGTAGACGACCTGCCTCGCATGGAGTCCACCAGAACGTCGTCCACGGCAAGCAACCCGGCCGCCTCGGGATATTTGCTCTTCCATCTTTCCAAACCGGCCAGCGCGGCCGCTTTGTCCGGAGAATTCGCCACTACCAACAATGGCATTTTCGTCCGCGGCTGCTTAATCACTGCCTTGCCCGCGGCAGACTTGGTGCGCGACGGCGCCACTCTCGGCGCTTCCCCCTCCATCTTGCGAAAGTGCGGCGGCCAAGGCGCGTCGGCCATGCCCGCGGCTTCATCTTTGGCGGCGAGTTCCAATAACTGTTCGAGCGAACCCGGCGCGGCATCCATGCCTGCGTGCGGATCGCCGACCTGCTGGAAGCGCTTCGGTACCGTGAGGATAGTAAAGTCTGCCGGTTCGCAGTCGGGAACCTCAGCCCAGCTAAGCGGCGTCGAGACGCGGGCGTCGGGAACTGGGCGCACAGAGTACGCCGAGCACGTGGTCCGATCCTTCGCGTTCTGGTTGTAGTCCAGGAACACGCCATGCCGCTCTTCTTTCCACCATTTCGAACTGGCCAGCGCCGGCACGCGACGCTCTACCGCACGAGACAAAGCCACCGCCGCGCGCCGCACTTCGGCGAACGTCCAGCGCGGTTGGATACGAACATTCACGTGCATTCCGCGAGACCCGCTGGTCTTGGGCCAGCCGCGAAGTCCCACCTCTTCGAGCAGCGCCTTCACCTCCAGCGCGACCAGGCGCACATCCGACCACTCGACGCCCGGGCCTGGATCGAGATCGACGCGCAATTCATCGGGATGCTCGAGATCGGCCGAACGCACGGGATGCGGGTGTAGCTCGATACAGCCCAGATTCACGATCCAAGCGAGGCCGGCCGCATCATCCACCACTACCTCTTCAGCTGTGCGTCCGGACGGAAATGACAGCGTTACTGTTCTCAGCCACGCAGGCCGCTCTGTTGGCGCGCGCTTCTGATAAAAGGCCTCGCCCTCGGCGCCATTCACGAAGCGCTTCAGGACAATCGGACGATCCTTGATTCCGGCCAGAGCGCCCGGCGCTATCGATAAGTAGTAACGGACCAGATCCAGTTTCGAAACTTTCGTCTGCTTCGAAAAATACAGTTTGTCGGGATGCGTCACCCGGACCTCGCGTCCGTCGACCGAAAGCACTTCAGCGGCTTCTTCCTTCACAAAAACAGGTTAGCCTTTAATGGGCCATGGTGTAATTGACATAGTGCCTTAGGCGACATTGGACCGTCGATTGCAACACTGCGGGCATGGATTGGACTCCGGGCGGTGTAAGTAACGACATTGAGGATCGCCGGAATGAGAGCGGAGGTGGAGGCGGCTTCTCCGGCTTCGGCCTGCCCCACTTCAGCATCGGGGGGATTCTCCTCCTCGGGATCCTCAGCTTAGTCTTCCATCGCAACCTCTTCACTCTCTTCCTGGGCGGCGGCTCCGTGGCGAACCATCCGGCGGTAAGCTCCGGTCCGGGCTCCGGCGACGCGCAAAAGACCGAGGTACAATTCGTATCCTTTGTTCTCGACGATGTACAAGCGACCTGGCAGAATTTACTCCCGGCTCAAGCCGGCAAACAATACCGGCATGCGAAGCTGGTGCTTTTCCGGGATTCGATTGATTCCCCTTGCGGGCAAGCTCAAAGCGCTACCGGACCGTTCTACTGTCCCGAGGATGAAAAGGTCTATCTCGACTTAGGCTTCTTTGATCAACTGAAAAGCCAGTTTGGAGCGCCCGGCGAATTCGCTCAGGCTTACGTGATCGCGCACGAGATCGGACATCACGTGCAGAAAATTCTTGGAATCGAAAGCAAAGTAGAGCGCATGCGGGATAGTAATCCCGTCCCAGGCGAATCCGATATCGGTACGCGTGGAGCTGCAAGCGGATTGCTTTGCCGGCGTGTGGGCCAACTCGACTGAGCAACGCAATATTGTTCATGAAGCTGATATCCAGGCCGGCCTGCGAGCGGCTGCCGCTGTGGGCGACGATCGTTTGCAGAAAATGTCCACCGGCCGTGTCAGCCCCGAAACCTTCACTCATGGCACTTCACAGCAGCGCGACCATTGGTTTCAGACCGGCCTGAATTCCGGCCAGATCTCCGCCTGCAATACTTTCGCCAGCGCTCAGTAAATTCTCACTGACTCTTTAGAAGCAGACGGACATTCACGAACTGGTTGGGGAACAGCGCGCGATCTTTGTTGTCGAACACCGCTTTGAGTTTGACAGTGCCGGTCTTGGGGTCAATCTGATTGTCGACCGCGATCAGTTGGCCGGTCGCGACCTTCACCGTGTTATCGCGGTTCCACGCCTCGACCCGCATGTCTGCTCCCTGCCTGAGACGCGCCAGCACCCGAGGTACGGCGTCCTCCGGGACGTCGAACAAAACCCAGATGGGCTGGAGCTGAGTAATTATAACGATCCCGCTGGGCTCACCGGCATGAACCACATTGCCCGGGTCGACCAGACGCAGACCGGCAGTGCCTGTGATGGGCGCCCTGATCTGCGCGTAACTCAACTGAAGCTTCGCGTTATCGACGGCCGCTCGATCGGATTTTATTTTGCCCTCCTCCAGGTTGACTGCCGGGAACCCCTGGTCCTGAGCGAGCTGACCCTCAGCCTGAGCGAGTTGGATCTGATACGGCCGAGGATCGATGAACGCCAGCACCTGGCCTTCGTGAACCACCTCCCCTTCCTTGAAACTCACAGACATCAACTGACCGTCGATCCTGGGCTTCACGGTAACCGCATAAGCGGTGACGTTTCCCAAACCATCCAGATAAGCGGGCTCGCGGGACGGCTTGACCTGAGCGGCATGGATTTTCTGCACAGTCGCCTGAACGGGCGCCTGTGCAGCAGGCGCAGCTTGTGCCTGAGGCGCGCTCTGCGGCTGCCCCATCGCCACCACGAATGCCAGTGGCGATCCCACTGACAGTATTGTTGCCATGCTCCATCGGGTGACTCCGCGCGACAAGACGGTCCCATCCAGAATGCGATGGATGCGGTCGTCCGGCCGGCCATAGCGCGCCATCGGTACGCCCAGCCAGTTGGCGTTTCGCACCCCTCGCTGCATGAAGTCGAGAAGCAAGTCGGCGTACAGGGCGCGATCGCGGGTTACAGCCACTGCCGCATCGTCGCTCGCTTCCTCCGCCGCCCGCACGATGCGCTTGTGCAGGAACCAGCTCAGTGGGCTGTACCACAGCAAGGCCCGATGAATAGCCGAGAGCAACTGCACTGCCGGATCATGGCGCCGGATGTGCGAACGCTCATGGGCTAGCACAGCGTCCAGCTTTGCGCTTCCCCACTGCCGCCAATCGGATGGGAGCACGATCGCCGACCGCGCGATGCCCAGCGCTACCGGCGATGCCACACGGTCTGATTCGCGAATATCAATACCGTCCGTTTTCTGACCGGCCGCACGGCTGCTGCGCAGTAAGCGCAGGCCCATCGACAAACCTATGCACAAGCGCAGCAGAAGCGCGAGGGTGACCAGGACGTACAGCATCAGCGCGGCGCGCGCCCAGTCGAATGGTGTGCTGCCGTCATGGCCTTGCGTTGAAAGCGTCCGCGGCAACGCGGCTTCGTTACTAACCGCTGGCAGTTCCACCGGCCGCGCCGTCGTGCGCATCACCACCAACGGTACCTTTGGCAATGCCAGGCTTAGCGCCGGAATCGCAAGAGAGCCGGCCAGCATCACGGTCCACGCCGCCCAACGGATCGAGGGATCCTTCACGCGCAGCGCCCAAAGCAGCAGCGCTCCGCTCAGGATCAGGATCGACGAACGGAGCGCCCACTCCGCCAGAAACTGTAGCGTGTTCATACTATCTTCTCCTTGCGCGATGCAATCTTCTCCGCCAGCCGCTGCAACTGCTTCGGCTCGAGCAACTGGTTGTCAACCAATCCCACCAGCAGCTCCTCAACGGACCCGCCGCAGAAGCGATCGATGAGCTGCTGCGCTGCTTGCACCGCAACGTTGCGCTGTGTGTGCACCGCCCGGTAAACGAAAGTGCGGCCGTCGACCTTATGTTTGACATAGCCCTTTTCTTCCAGCTTCCGCAAAACCGTACGGATCGTCGAATCTTTGAGCCTGCGCTGGCTGGACAGCCCCTCACGGCACATCTCGGCCGTGCAATTGGGATGCGCCCACACATAGTCCATGATGAACTGCTCCAGCGGGGTAGGTGCCTTGCGGTGGCGGGTGTTAAACATTGTAGTGTTAATTTTTATAACAGTAATCACTCGCCTTGTCAATCCAGACCCCCCACGAGCGGCTCGTGCTAAACTCACCACCAAAGCCCTCCATGTTGTTGCCCTATCTCCACCGGGTCGCGGCCCGGGAAAACCTCTCGGCCGAAGACGCGCGTGAAGCCATGCTGGCCGTGCTCAGCGGCGAAGCAACCACGGCGCAGATCGCCGCCTTTCTAGTCGGTCTGCGGACCAAGGGCGAAACCTCCGACGAGCTGCTGGGCTTCGCACGAGCGATGCGCGAGAAGGTGGCGCGCGTCGACGCGGCCGTAGATTCGGAAACATTGCTCGACACCTGTGGCACCGGCGCCGCCGATGGACCATCGACTTTTAATATCTCGACCATCACCGCGTTCGTTGTCGCGGGCGCGGGCGTGCGAGTTGCAAAACACGGCAATCGGTCACTATCCAGCCAGTGCGGCAGCGCCGATGTTCTGGAGGCGCTCGGCATCAACGTGACGATTGCGCCAGAACAGGCCGGACGCGCGATTCGCGAGGTCGGCATCGGGTTCCTGTTCGCGCCCGCTTTTCACCCCGCCATGAAATACGCCCAGCCTGCCCGGCTGGAACTGAAGATGCGAACCGTCTTCAATCTGCTGGGCCCCCTGACGAACCCGGCCGGCGCAACGCGGCAATTGATCGGCGCACCCTCGGCCCACGCAGCGGTATTGATGGCGCAGGCGCTGGCCGGCCTCGAGCCCGAGCGCGCGTTTGTAGTTCACGGTTCGGACGGTCTCGACGAGGTGACCACCACCGGCTCGACCATCGTATTCGAAGTAACGGGGCGGCAAGTCAATCCGATGTCGTGGAGCCCAGCAGACTTCGGCGTCGCACATGCCAATGCAGCGGATTTGAGCGGCGGCGATCCGGCTCTGAATCGTGAGATCGCTATCGCGGTGCTGCAGGGCGAACATGGGCCACGGCGCGACATCGTGCTGGTGAATGCAGCCGCAGCCCTGCTGGCGGCGGGTCGGGCGACCGACTTGCGCACGGGAATGCAGCTGGCCGCTCATTCAATCGACACTGGAGCCGCCTGGAAAAAAGTCGACCAGCTAGGCCAGTTCAGCCAAAACGTAGTCGGCTAGCTCGTTCATATCGTCTATCACCAGGTCGGGCGGGTCCTCCGCGAAGCCCTCGGGTTGAAATCCGTAGGTGACGCCGCAGGCTCGTACGTTGGCGTTCCGCGCGGTCCGAATATCCACGCCGCTATCGCCCACCATGATGGTACGCTCCCGCGCGATGCCGCTTTCTCTCAACAGTGTCTCCACGCCAATCGGATCCGGTTTCTTCTGCTCGAAGCTGTTGCCGCCGTAGACCTGGAAAAAGTGTTGCGCCAAGCCCAACCCATTTACCAGCTCCCGGCTGAACCGGACCGGCTTGTTGGTGAGCACGGCCATATGCGATCCGGTATCACGCAGGCGGTCGAGCGCTTCCTTCACGCCCGCGTACAGCCGCGTATTGTCGAGCATGTGCTCGCGATAATAGCCGAGAAAATATTCGAGCGCTCGTTGAACATCCGCCTCGGTCGCCTCGGGTCCCAGAGCACGCCGCATCAATACCGGAGCGCCGTTGCCGACGTAGGACGAAACCAGCTCTTCAGAAATCGGCGGCAGCTTCATCAACCTGCGCGCGGCGTTCACCGAATGGACCAGGTCGATCTTCGAATCGATCAACGTGCCGTCCAGATCGAAAATCAGCAGATTCATTCTCGCCGCAATCCCCCCGATTCGCGCCGGGCGTGCTCGGCCCAGGCCTTCTCAGCTTTCTCCTTTGCATCCCGGAAAGCATCCTTGATCTCGTGCGGCGTCATGGCGGCGAAAAAGTCCGACGCGCCCGCCAGATATGGCAAGAGCTTCGAATCGATGACCGAGCGCGGCGGAGGCGAGGGGGCGAAGGCCATCAAGACAGTGACCAATGCGACTGCGATAATTACGCCACGCACTACACCGAACGCGCCGCCCAGCAGACGGTCGAACCAGGAGAGACCGACCCATTTGAAAAACTTGGCGAGCAGGCGGCCTACGATCGCGCCCAGCACTGAAATGACGATAAAGATAATGAAGAAGCCGATCAGGTTCGCAATCGCCCGGGAGCTGACGTAATCGAGGAAATAAGCCGCGACAATTCCGTAACACCAGAAGCCGAAGAAGATACCCAGAATCGTAGCGATGAACCCAACTCCCACGCGCGCGAAGCCCGCCACCAGGCCCGACAGGATCGAGAATGCGATCACCAGCATGAGAAGCAGGTCGATCCAGTTCATAGCTGTTCCCCCGTCAAGACACGGTACGCCTCGCGGTATTTCTCGCTGGTTTGGCCGATGACATCAGGGGGAAGTGCCGGCGCCGGCGGCTGCTTGTTCCAGTGAATCGATTCCAGATAATCCCGCACGTATTGCTTATCAAAGGACGGCTGCGGGCCGCCCGGCTGGTAGCTGGCGCGCGGCCAAAAGCGCGAAGAATCGGGGGTGAGCACCTCATCGGCCAACGTCAACTGATCGCCGATAAAACCGAATTCGAACTTCGTATCGGCGATGATGACGCCCCGAGTTTCGGCGTATTCAGCGGCGCGCCGATAGATCTGAAGGGTTAAGTTCCGCAGCCGGCCAGCCAACGGCTCGCCGATTACACTGGCCGCCGCTTCGAAAGAAATGTTTTCATCGTGACCGGACTGAGCCTTGGTGGCCGGCGTGAAAATCGGATCGGGCAGTTTATCGGATTCGCGCAAGCCGGGTGGCAGCGAAATGCCGCAGATACGCCCGTCTCGCTTATAGTCCTTCCAACCGGAGCCCGAGACATAGCCGCGCGCCACGCATTCAACCTCGATCATCCTGGCGCGGCGAACCAGCATCGACCGGCCTTCCAGTTGCTCCCGGTAAGCGTGAAACTGCGCCGGATAATCCGCGACGTTCGCCGACACGAAGTGATTAGGCACGATATCGCGTACCAGATCCAACCAGAACAGGGTGAGCTGAGTCAGCACCTTTCCCTTGTCGGGGATGGGTGTGGGCAGAACATAGTCGAACGCCGATAGCCGGTCGGTAGCGACGATAACCAGAAATTCGCCGGCGGCATAAACATCGCGAACCTTGCCTCGGGCATGCCGGTCGATGCCGGGCAGGTTAGTCTCAAAGATGGCGTCCAATCTCTAGTGGTATCACGAGGCCGCGTCTTTTTCCTAGTACATTTTGCAAGGTTACTTTCAGGTGGCATCGAACAATCAATTAGTTAGGAGTGGCCGCCGTCGTGCCGGTATACGGGTGAAGGAGTGTGAATCATGAATTGGGACAGAGTAGAAGGCAACTGGAAACAACTCAAGGGCAAGTTCCGCGAAAAGTGGGGCAAGCTCACTGACAGCGATTTCGAGCAGATAGCCGGCAAAAAGGATCAGCTTGTTGGTCGCATCCAGGAGCGCTACGGAATCACACGAGAAGAAGCCCAAAAGCAAGCCGACGAATGGGTGCGCGCGCAACAGTTCCAAGAGGATCCGACGCACGCCACTACCACCAGACGGTAAGCTCACTTTTTTGCAACTTACGTTTTCATGGAATCTTGGGCCGCCCATCCGGGCGGCCTTTTTTTACGCCTAGACCACGCCTATACTGGGGAATGCGGCTCTCGATCCTTATCCCCGTCTACAACGAGCGCACCATGGTGGAGCGGAGCCTGGCGCAAGTCCTGGCAGCGCCCCTTCCGGAAAACATGGACCGCGAGCTGATCATCGTCGATGACTGCTCCACTGACGGGACTTCGGATATCCTGGATCGGCTGGCAGCCCGCGAGCCCGGCATCCGGCTGATTCGCAAGAAAGTGAACGAGGGCAAAGGCGCCGCGGTCCGAACCGCGATCCAGGAAGCGCACGGTGACTTTTGTATCGTCCAGGATGCCGATCTCGAATATGATCCCTCCGAATATCCGAGGCTCTTGCGGCCCCTGCTGGATGGACACGCCGATGCGGTATTCGGATCGCGGTACCTGGCCGGCGAACAGACCCGCGTGCTGCCGTTCTGGCATTCGATGATCAACAAGTACCTGACGCTGCTCTCCAACATGTTCTGCAATCTGAAGCTCACCGACATGGAGACCGGCTACAAAGTTTTTCGGACTGACCTGCTGAAAAGCATCCCCATCCGATCGAATCGTTTCGGTTTCGAACCCGAGATCACGATGAAGGCGGCCAAGCGCAAACTACGGATTTATGAAGTTCCGATCAGCTACCACGGCCGTACTTACGAAGAAGGCAAGAAGATCGGCTGGAAAGACGGCGTAAAGGCGCTGGGTGTGATCGTACGCTTTTGGATCATCGACGACCTGTACGTGGAACCGTACGGTCGCGCGTTTCTCAATAATCTGACCGGCACGCCGCAATATCTGAGCTGGCTGGCGCGCGTGCTGCGGCCTTATTTGGGCGACACCATTTTGGAGCTGGGCGCTGGAATCGGGAATCTGGCCGGCCGCCTGATGGGCCGCCGATTGCACTACGCCGCGACGGAAAAGGATCCGCTGTACCTGCACTCGCTCCATAACCGCTTCCTACGCACGCCCAACGTCTCGGTGCTGAAGCTCGATCCGGAGCGGCCCGAGGATTTTGCCGAAGCGGGCGGTCCATTCGACACCGTCTTGTGCGTCAACGTACTCGAATATGCAGCGGATCCCGGAGCGCTGATCGAGTCGGCGAACCGGGTGTTGAAGACCGGCGGATCTCTCGTCCTGCTGGCGCCGCAGGGCCCCGCCTTGTATGGCAGCTTGGATCGTACGCTGGGCCACCTGCGCCGGTTCAGCAAGTCTGAACTGAGCACGATGCTTGAAAAACGCGGCTTCAAAGTGCAACGCATGGTTAACCTCAACAAAATCTCAACCCCCGCTTGGTGGCTCTATGGCAAAGTACTGCATCGAAGCCGCATCAGCAAGCTTACGTTGAAGATGTTCGATAAGACAGTTTGGATCTGGCGGCGTATCGATGGCTTGTTGCCGTGGCGCGGCCTGTCGCTGGTAGTGGTGGCAATCAAGGAATAAATGGCGTGACGTCTTCCTATCATTTTCAACACGCGATCTGCAACGAAGTTTATGAGAAGCGGCCGCTCGCCGAGGTTTGTCGAAGCATCCGTCAGATAGGGTACACGGGCATAGAGATCGCCCCGTTCACGCTGGCGGACCGGCCGGCGGATATTACGCCCGCTGAACGGCAGCGTCACCGCGAGATCATCCTCAACGAAGGGCTGACTTTCGTGGGCCTGCATTGGCTCATGGCCTCGCCTAAAGGACTGCACGTCACCTCGCCCGACCGCGCTCTTCGGGAACGAAGCTGGCGGCACGTTTTCGACCTGGTGGATCTGTGCGCTGATCTGGGCGAGAACGGCGTCATGGTTTTCGGATCGCCCAAGCAACGCTGCACCTTAGACGGGCTGAGCCGGGAGGAAGCAACCAGGAACTACACGGACGGCCTCGCAAGCGTGGCTGCTCATGCCGCCGAACGAGGCGTGACCATTCTGGTAGAAGCACTGCCCATCGGCCAGTGCGACGTAGTTACGACGTTGGCCGAAGCGGCGGCGATCGTGAACCAAATTAACAGCCCCGCGGTCCGAACGATGTTTGATACGCACAATGCGGTCGATGAAAAGGAGGCACACGCGATCCTGGTGGATCGTTATTTCGATCTGATCCGGCACGTGCACATTAACGAAATGGATGGCAGGCATCCTGGAACAGGAACCTACGATTTCAAACCGCTGTTCGAGGTCTTGCGGCGCCGCGGCTACCAGCGCTGGGTTTCGCTCGAGGCTTTTGACTTTACCCCCGGCGCCGAGAAGGTTGCAGCCGATTCGCTGCGGTTCATCGAACAGGTAGTCGAGCAAGTGGCGGCATGACACGATTCGTAGTCACCGGAGGTGCTGGATTCATCGGCTCCACGCTGGTGCGACAGTTGCTGGCCGAGCCCGATGCCGAAGTGCTAGTAATCGACAACTTTCTTACGGGCCATGCTCTGAACCTGGAAGAAGTTCGTTCCCGCATTTGTTTCGACGAGGCGGACATTCGCGATTATGCTGCCACTGCGCGAGCAATAGCCGGTGCGGACGTGGTGTTCCACCTGGCCGCCATTCCATCGGTGCCACGCTCCATTCGTGAGCCGGCGCTCTCGCATGAAGTCAATATCGACGGTACGTTCAATGTTTTGCGCGCGTGCTCAGAAGCCAAGGTGCGGCGCGTAGTCTACGCCGCATCGTCCTCGGCGTACGGCGACACGGAGGTTTTGCCGAAAGCGGAGAGCATGCTGCCGCGGCCGAAATCGCCGTATGCGGTTCAAAAGTTGATGGGCGAATATTACGCCAGCGTTTTTCATAGTTGCTTCGCTCTGGAAGCCGTGGCGCTGCGTTTCTTCAATGTCTACGGTGAGCGGCAGGATCCTTCCAGCCCGTACTCGGGCGTGCTCTCGCTGTTCATGCGGGCCCTCATTGAACGCCGGCCTCCAACTCTCTTCGGAGATGGCGAACAGACTCGCGACTTTACCTACGTCGAGGATGTCGCGGGGCTTTGTGTGAAGGCCTCGAAAGCTCAAGGCGTGGGCGGCAAGATGTACAACGCCGGCAATGGCAACAGGTACACGCTCAACCACGTCTGGGACCTGCTGCAGAAGATCGAAGGCGTTTCATTACCTCCCAAATATGCGCCCCCGCGCGAAGGGGACGTGCGAGACTCGCAAGCCGACACGACGGCGGCGCGGCGCGATTTGGGTCACGACCCCCAGTTCACGCTCGAGCAGGGGCTGCGCCGCACCCTGGCTTGGTATCGCGCGCAATAGGCCGGCTTTGCTCAGCACTATCCGCGACACCATTCGGACAATTCCAAAAGGTAAGGTGGCCACGTATGGCGAGGTGGCGCGTGCCGCCGGTTTTCCAGGACGTGCCCGGCAAGTGGTCTGGGCGCTGCGCGGAGCGCGTGGCCTGCCCTGGCATCGGGTGGTGGGCGCCGGTGGAAAAATCATGCTGCCAGGCGAGAACGGCCTGGAGCAGAGATTGCGGCTGGAGACCGAAGGGGTAGCTTTCCGTGGCGGCAGAGTGTGGATGGAGAAGCATCAGCATAAATTTAAGGCGGTCACAGGAGCGTGAACGCCGCTGGCGGGAGTGTGTTCGCCACTTAGCGCGTCGCGTAGCGCATCGAAACCCGAACGGGTGTACTCATACGCACCTGCGGCGGGCAATTCGAGCGCCAGCGCATAACCGTGCTCGCACGCCGCGAGGGCTTCGTCCGTCTGCCCCTGAAGCCACAGAATCGACGCACGGGCCTGCCAGTATTCGGCGTCGTAATCGATGTTGCGTTGAGCCTGCAACCGTTGCCACCACAGTTCCGCCGCCGCTCTATCTCGCTTGAAGATCGCGTTGAGGAACACGAAGACCGCGCAAATACCGGCCGGACTCTGTACAGCAATGCCTTCGTACAAAGCTTCTGCTTCTTGAAGACTCGCGACCGCTTCCGGCACTCGGCCAGTGTCCAGGTAGTGCATACATGAGTACAAACGGAGCAGCATGCCCCGATCGCCTCGCGCCAGAAAAGTCCCAGCGGCGCGGATGACATCCACGTCGAAGTCGCGGGGCCGCCGCGACGTTACCAGAGTGGACGCCACCATCGAGAAGGCCTGTTCCACGTGAGCCCACGGACCATTGGTCACCAGTTGATAGATGCGCGCGCCGTCGGAGTAGTTCGTCTCCGGCTTCTGTGGAATGAGGTTGACCATGAAGTCCACGGAAGCAACCGTTGCGATTAGGCTGAGCAGTGTCCACGACCCTTCCCAGAAGTGACTCTTCGCGGTGAGCGCAGCGATGCAACTGACTCCTGCCAGTACCAGCGAGGCGACCGGACCCCCGAAGGTGAAAAATACGCTTCGCCCTCGAACATTGGTCAAGCGCGTCGGCGCCATGCCAGTCACGCCGCCCATGCCTGCGACCAGCTTGAATTTCCACTTGCCTCTCCGATGAAACCAGCGAAATGGTCCGACCTGAAAACTCCGCAGCTTCATGTCCGAGGCCCAGCCCGCTAGCACGTGGCCAAATTCATGGACCGCAATGCAAATAAGGATCGCTAGCTGCAGCTCTGCCACCCAAACCAAGAAATCCGACTGATGCAGGTTCTGGCCGCGCGCCCATATCCTCCACCAGTGGAGGCAGAAGAACAGCCACGCGACCGCCACAACACCGGCCAGCCGCTCGGCCGTCTTACTCGTCCCGTCTCCAGGCAGGCGCGGCGTCCTTGGATTACTCGCATCGGAGACTTCCGACACTCCTTGCCGCCGCGAGAACACGATCAGCCCGGCGACTCCGATGAGCGCACTCACGAACCCAGTCTGAAGATGCGCAAGGCGAGAGAAAATCAACCAGGAGCGCGACACAGCAGGAAGGGGAAGCAGATTCACGACGCTCGCCGCCAACGCCCAGGCGCGCGCGTACCGGTTGCCTTTCTTCAGCATCCACCAGGCGATGGCCGGAACCGTTTGAAGCGCCAGCATGCCGAGAGCCAACAGCTCCGTGAAGAGAAAAAGAGAAGGAGACGCCTGCCGCCAGCCCAGCTTCAGGCTCAGTTTGACCGCCGCGATCAAGAAGATGGGGATGCCCGCGATCAAGGTCAGCGCCTCTAGACCAAAACAGAAGCGGACAAACTTGCCGAGTTGCCCCATTAACAGTTGATCGGACTTGGACGTAGAAGCTGCTGCCTCCAAGTCCCCTAGTTCAGTGGGTTGTTAAAGCTTAGCCCTTCGACGGGTCGCGGCCCATTGGTAGCCCTAGGCATGAGCCTCGAAGTCGTGAATGTTGGCTTGCTGGAGCCGCTCTCCGCGGTGGAGGAAGGTCTCGATTTCGGCCGTTGAAAAAACGAACCCATCGTCCGCGGGATTGTATGGGGCGGGTTGGTAGGGGAGATTTTGGTCCTTGTGCATTTTCAAAATCTTAGCGGCATTGTCGAGTTGACGTTCTTCTTTCTTGCGACGCTCGGCCTGGATCTTGCGGAGCAGAGTGAGGGTGCGCTCGAACTGGCGGGCGAGGCGCTGGCGGTAAGTACTGATGTTAGCGAACGCCCGGTTGTGCTCGCGGTAGGCCAGAGCCATGGCGAGGGCAGCTTCAGCCTCGGGATGGTTGGCGCGGATGCGGTCTTCCATTTCAGTGATGCCGAGCGAGAAGAGGTTGGTCTCGACGGCGGCAGCACGGTTGAGTTGCCAGGAGGAATCGAGGAGCGACTGAACGAGCTGAGTTTCGGTGGCGCCTTTGGGCCGATATTCGTCCAAGAAGGCCTCGGAGTGGCGCTGGTAGGCGGAGTGGTCGTCGGAGGGCAGGACGATTGTTTGGCCTGTTAATCCATGGCGCCAAGCGTTGAGGGAGGAGCGCTGTTTACCGGCTTCGGTGCGGGGGCCGGTGGAGTGTTGGGCATTGGCTTTATTCACAGCAGCACGATTGGTGGCGCGATCGATGGTATCGGGGCCGGCGGCGCGGTCGTGACCATTGGGGCTGGGAGGCGTATTGGGGGTTTTTGAATCTGGCATGTTATATCTCCTTCAATTCGGTTTTAGCGCGCGTGGCCGGGGTGCGACGGGGTGTAAGTTGGGAAGTGGCTGAGTGGGAACGGAAGAAAAAGAATTATTGCGGGTGACCGGGCGGGTTTTTTGGTTCGGTTGGCGTGTCGGGGCTTACCGGGGGTGATCTCCCAGAAAGAGGCGCTGCTTTCATTTCCGAACAGAACATTCAGTAACACCATTCATCTCGGGTAGAATCAGGGCATGCCGCCGTCGTCGACGCCTGACTCCGCTGCTGATCTTGTGCGGAAAATCGAAAGTGACATTCGCAAATCAGGTTTTCCGCTTGAGATGTTCGCGCTTAACGTGTGCTCCACAAAAAACACGGGTCGAATGCCTAGCGTGCGATATGAGTACCTCGATCAGCTCCGAGAGATCGATCTTCTCGCCTTCTTCGAAACCAGTGCGTCCTCTCATCACACCGCGACAGATCTCATCATTGAATGTAAGAAATCCTCTGAGAAGCCGTGGGTATTCTTCTCAACGTCGTCGTACACATTCGACAATGTTGCGTCCTTTCTAAAGTACAGCAGCGACTTCGATGTGTACTTTCGTAGGCGTGGTCTCGTGCCCCTCTTGGCTCAAATATATCCAGGACTGAAGCTGGGACATTACACTGACCGCAGTGTGCCCCGATGTGTTAGCTATTATGAGGCGTTTCGATCTACCTCGGCTCCCTCAGAAATCTATCGAGCAATCTACTCAGTGATTACGTACCTGAGCTACCGCCGCGTATCTCGGATTCAAGGATTAGAAGAGTTTGGCATCTTCTCCGAGTTCTACTTGCCGATCATTGTCGTTGATGGACATCTGTTCGAGGCGACGGTGGAGTTGGACAAAGTGCGTGTGTACCCACGACCTCACGTCCAACTAAGAACGTTTCACAGAGAGGACATTTACATCATCGATATCGTTTCGAAAGATCATTTTCAGCAGTTTTTTGACGAGGTTAGCCATTTTCATGACGAAATCGTTCAGTGTATCTCATCGCTGAGTTTACCGAACGAATTCAAGACGGCTGCCCGAGCGAAGCAGAAGGAATTGCTGCGGCGCGCGGATACGAACGGCATGCTGACGATGGCTTTGCAGACTCGACGACGTAGAAATGGTAAACGCCGGAAGCTTGTGAAAGCGTGACTTAGCGCGTTGCGCGAGCGGAAACTTCATCTGCGTCTGCTATTATCGAAATTTCGACTTGCGTATCGGCGCACACACCTCCATCGCCAAATCGCTCGAGAACGCAGCGCTCACGGCGGCACGAATCGGCGCCAACACCTTCCAGATCTTCTCGGCCAGCCCGCGCATGTGGCGCGCATCGCCTCCCGCGGCGAGCGAGGTGAAGCTGCTCACCCGCGCCCGCGAAAAGCACGACCTCTATCCGCTGGTCATTCATGATAATTACCTGATCAATCTCGCCTCCTGCAGCGAGGCTTTGCGCGCGCAATCCACCGCTGCTTTTCGTGGCGAGATCGAACGCGCGCTACTCATCGGCGCCGAATATCTGGTAGCGCATCCGGGCAACTGCAAAGGCCACTCGGTGGAGGAAGGGATCTACGCAGTGATCCGGTCGCTCGCTGAAGCAGCCAGTGGACTCGATACCCGGAATCTGACTGTCCTGCTCGAAAACACGGCCGGCTCGGGCGCGGCACTGGGCAGTCATTTCGAAGAACTCACAGTCATGCGCCAGTTCGCGGCTGAGCTAACCGATCTCAAAATCGGCTTCTGCATCGACACTTGCCACTGCCTGGCATCGGGCTACGATCTCTCGACAGCCGCAGGGCTCAAGAAAACGGTCGGGCAGATCGAACAGATTCTGGGCTTCGACAACGTCAAGGTCATACACACCAACGATTCCAAAACCGAGCTGAATTCGCATGTCGACCGGCACGAACACATCGGACGCGGTTATATTGGAATGGAAGGGTTTCGCCGCATCCTCAACCATCCGAAGCTTCGAGGGAAAGCCTTCATCATCGAAACACCGTACGACGAAGAAGGTGATGACGTGAGGAATATCGAAACACTCAAGAAGCTATGCCGGAAAAGCCGTACGACCATCAGCAGATCGAACTGAAGTGGCAGGAGCGCTGGAATAACTCCACGCTGTTTCAGGCCGAGGAGAATTCCACCAAGCCCAAGTTCTACGTGCTCGAGATGCTGCCTTACCCGAGCGGCACGCTGCACATCGGTCACATCCGCAACTACACTATCGGCGATGCGCTGGCCCGCTACAAGCGCATGCGCGGCTTCAACGTGCTTCATCCCATGGGCTGGGACGCCTTCGGACTGCCGGCCGAGAACGCCGCCATCGCCAACAAGCGCGATCCGTACGAGTGGACCAAGTTCAACATCGAAAACATGAAGCGGCAGCACCGCCGCATGGGCTTCAGTTACGACTGGTCGCGCGAGGTCACCACCTGCGATCCGGAGTATTACCGCTGGAATCAGTGGTTTTTTCTGAAGATGCTGGAGCGCGGCTTGGCGTATCGCAAGCAGGCGCTGGTCAATTGGTGCCCGGACTGCGGCACCGTGCTGGCTAACGAACAAGTGGTAGACGGCTGCTGCTGGCGGCACGAATCGACGCCGGTGGAGCAGCGCGCCATCGAGCAATGGTTCCTCCGCATCACGCGCTACGCCGACGAACTGCTCACCGCCATCAAGGATCTGGAAGACGGCTGGCCCGAGCGCGTGCTGATCATGCAGCGCAACTGGATCGGCCGCTCGGAAGGCGCGGAAATCGACTTTCGTCTGGAAGATACGGGCGCGCCTATCCGCGTTTTCACCACGCGCGTCGACACGATCTTCGGCGCCACCTGCGTGATTCTTGCGCCGGAGCATCCGCTGGTGGCCGAACTGGTCAGCGGCGAGTTGAAAACGCAGGTCAAGCGCATGATCGATTCACGCGCCGCCAAAGGTCCGGGCGATCTCGAAAAAGAAGGCCTGCTCTACCGGCAAGTACGCGATCAATCCCTACAGCGGCGAGAGCGTATCCCGATCTGGATCGGCAACTTCGTGCTGATGGGTTACGGAACGGGCGCGATCATGGCCGTTCCGGCGCACGACCAGCGCGACTTCGAGTTCTGCAAGCAATATGGCATTGCGATCCGCCCGGTGATCCGGCCCGTCGACGGCACGCTGGCCGACGCCGCCACGATGAAAGAAGCGTTCCCGGACGACGGCATCGTCGAAAATTCCGGCCAATATTCCGGACTGCCCAGCGCCGATGCCCGCGCTGTGATGACCGCGGAGGCTGAGTCCGAGGGCTTCGGCAAAGGCGCGATTACTTACCGCATCAAGGACTGGGGCATTTCGCGGCAGCGCTATTGGGGTACGCCGATTCCGGTGATTTACTGCCCGAAATGCGGAATCGTTCCGGTTCCTGAAAAGGATCTGCCGGTGGTGTTGCCGCTCAGCGTTCCGATTACGGGCAAGGGCCGCTCGCCGCTCGAAAACGTTCCGGAGTTTATCAATGTAAAGTGTCCGAAATGCGGAGAGCCGGCGCGCCGTGAGAGCGATACCATGGACACTTTCGTCGATTCCTCGTGGTATTTCTATCGCTACTGCGATCCGCACAACTCGGCCGCTCCGTTCGATTCCAAGAAGATCGCTTACTGGTTTCCGATCGATCAATACATTGGCGGCGTCGAGCACGCCATCCTGCATTTGATTTACTCGCGCTTCTGGACGAAAGTGATGCGCGATCTCGGGCTCATCTCGAATAGCGAGCCCGTTGCGCACATGTTCACGCAGGGCATGGTCATCAAAGACGGCGCCAAGATGTCGAAATCGAGAGGCAATGTGGTGAGCGCCGATGAGATGATCGAGCGGTTCGGAGCCGACACCGGCCGCTTGTTCGAGCTGTTCGCCGCGCCGCCTGAGAAAGAAATGAACTGGACCGATACGGGCGCCAATGGGTCGCATGCTTTTCTCGGCCGCGTCTACCGATTCGTCACGCGCAACGTGGGACAAGGCCGGCCGGAGCCGGGCGATGCAGACCGGCAGGCCCTCCGAAAACTTCACCAAGACGCTCAAACTGATCACCGACGATTTCGAGAGCCGCTGGCATTTCAACACGTCCGTGGCCGCCTTGATGGGCCTGATGAACGTGCTGAGCGATCTGGAGGACCAAATCTCGGCCCCAGTGATGGCAGATATCATGGAGAAACTGACTCTCATGCTGGAGCCCTTCGCGCCCTATTTGGCCGAAGAATTATGGGAAGAGCAGGGCAAGCCTGGTCCGGTCTTCCATCATCCGTGGCCCGTTTACGATCCAGAACTGGCGCGCGAGGAAGAAGCCGAGATTGTGATCCAAGTCAATGGGAAAGTGCGCGGGCACGTGTATGTGGCATTCGGAACGCCGCGCGAGGCGCTGGAGAAGCACGCCATGGGCGACGCTAAGATTCGATCGCTATTGGACGGAAAGCAAGTTGTCAAGGTGATCGTCGTACCGGACAAGCTGGTCAATATCGTCGTGAAGTAAACGTGTCAAGTGAACATCACGGCGGCGCCGCTTTAGCCCAACCGCCTGGGAGCGTGAACCAGGCGATCGGAACTCTGGGGATGCAGCACCGCCGTTCTGTAGCTACAGAATCGCCCGATTGCGCCGTGCACGTCTATCGAGGAATTAGCGCCGGGCAAGAAACCAAGCCGTCAATCACATGAGCCGGAAAGATACCTGCACGGTCGCCGTGGTGACCACCGGCCGGCCATCTTGATATCCCGGCCGGAACCTCCATTGCGACACGGCTTCGATGGCTTTTTCGTCGAGCCCGAGACCGAGCATTTCGATGACGCGCAGATTTTGCGGATGGCCGCTCGCATCGACCTCGATGGCCAGCACCACAACGCCCTGATACTTGGCTTTGCGGGCCGCTTCGGAAAACTCGGGCTCCACTTTGTAGATGAGCTGGGGCGGCGTGATCGTATGGCCGCTTCGCGCGCCGCCGTCGATGCCGGGTTTTCCGGAAGTCTGATCGCCAATGCCGCCGCAGCAGCCATGATCGCCGATGCCATTGCTGCCGTGCAGGCCGAGTCCACCGTTGGCAAGAAGGCTCGCAGGATCGCCGATTTGAGGCATGCTGATTTCGATGGCGGGCGATTCAAACGCGACCGTCACTGGCATCGGCAGCTTTGGATCAGGGGGAGAAACCGGCGGGATGAAGGTCCGGTGGGCGGTTGGCGGGGGCGCCCCGTGTCTGGGCGGCAACAGGGTCCGGTTGCTGCCGCCGGCGCGTTGCTCGGTCTGCTTCAGAGATATGCGGTGCGGCGCGACGAGCAGCGTGATTGGACCGAGCGGCTTGGGTGTCGGAGATCGGACGGCGCGCGATGTCAGCAGCAGAATCAGGGCCGCTGACACCGCATGGAGGCCCAGCGAAAGTGTATGCGCCTTGGCACTGGGCATGCCCGGGTTCGCTGCAATTCAACATCCAGTGCGCAAATGAAAGATTATCCAGGCAGGGCTAAATGCAATCTGAAGCGCGCGCCGCCCACCTGTGAGACGGAATCACTCCGCGCACTCGCTAGATATCTGCATGCGGGCCGCGGCTTGCGCCAACTCATCGCAGCGATTATTGTCGGCGTGCGAGGCATGGCCCTTGGTCCACTCCCATTTCACCTTGTGCTGCGACACCTGCTCGTCAAGCTCATGCCAGAGATCCTGATTCGCAACCGGCTTCTTACCGCCGGTGCGCCAGCCGTTCATTTTCCACTTATGAATCCACTCGGTGATTCCATGCTTGACGTAGTTGGAATCTGTCACAATCTCTACTTCGCAGGATTCCTTCAATGTTCGCAGGCCTTCGACGGCAGCCTTGAGCTCCATTCGATTATTGGTGGTCTCCTCTTCGCAGCCGAAGATCTCGCGCTTTGTTCCGCCATAGCGGAGGATGCAGGCCCAACCGCCTGGGCCGGGATTGCCGATGCACGAGCCGTCTGTGATGAGCTGGACCTTCTTGGGCGGCTGATCGGACTTGAGCGTTCTATTAGATGGGGACTTCGCAGATTTCCCGCTGGAAAAAAGCATCTACCTGATCCACAATTTGGGCGGCCTCAGTGGCCTTGTAAATTTCCACGCGCAGCTTCGATCCATTGCGAACACCGTGCGTGAAGTAAGTCGCAAACTGTTTCATTTTGCCGACGACGTCGGGAGCGGCGCGATCGCACAGCATCGCATAGTATGTCCGCATGATCTCGTAGCGCTGGGGCTCGGTCGGATGATCGTACGTCCCAGTCTCGAGATACTGGCGGATCTGCCGGAAGATCCAAGGATTCGAAGAAGCGGTGCGACCGATCATCACGGCGTCGCAGCCGGTTTCGGCGACCATTCGAACCGCGTCCTCGGGCGTGACGATGTCGCCGTTGCCGATCACGGGAATCCGGACGGCGGCTTTCACCTCCGCGATCCGGGCCCAATCGGCTTTTCCGCTATAGCCCTGCTCGCGCGTGCGGGGATGCAGCGCGATGGCAAGCAGTCCGCAATCTTCCGCCAATTTCGCCATCTGCACGGAGACCAGTTCACGATCGTTCCAACCCGCGCGGAATTTCAACGTCAGACGGAATCGAGATCGCGGCTCGCACCTTGCGCAGGATCTCCTCGACCAGAGGCAAGTCCCGCAGCAGTCCCGAACCGCCGTTGCACTTCACCACTTTGTTCACCGGACAACCGAAGTTGATGTCTACGATATCGAATCCGAAGTCTTCACAGGCCTTAGCGGCGTCGGCCATCACCTGCGGATCGGAGCCAAAAAGCTGCGCCGAGATGGGGTGCTCTTCCGGTTCGAAATAGAGGTAACGAAAGGTTCGCGTGGGCTTCTTGGACTTGAGCGAATGGATGACACCGTGAGAACTGGTGAATTCGGTCATGATGAGCCCGCAACCGCCCTGATTGCGGATCAGACGCCGGAACACAGTATCAGTAACACCCGCCATGGGCGCTAGTACTGTGGCCGGAGAAATACGGACGGGGCCAATCTGGAATTCGCTGGGAAATGCCAATCTGAAACCATTTTAACGGTTCGGGTTGCGAAACGCAGCCTAGGCGAGCCGCGTTTAACATTAGGGAGGGGGTGTGGCGTGAATTCCAAGGTTCTGATCGCCTTCGCCGCGGGCGCTGTAATCGCGTCCGGGATTGTCTATATTGCGGTCAGGCCGGAAGACGCCGCGCCGTTGCCCGCGCCAGTAGTGGTTCAGTCACAAGCGCCTGTTCCTGTCGTGGTAGCGCGAGTTTATTCGCCTCCCGCTGTCGTTCAGCCCCCGGTGGCGCAAGAGCCCGATGCCGCGCCCGTAGTAGCGGCCACACCCATGCCCGTGCGGGAGAAGCCTTCTCCGCTGCGTCCGCCGCCGGTGCGCAGGGCGAGGCCGGTGGTTATCGCCCGCGAGACTGTTCCGTCGCCGATGCCCGCCCCCCGGCCCGCGCCGGTCGTAGATCCGCCGCCTCCGCCGGTGGTAACCGCACCGCCCGCGCCGGCTCCTCAGCCCGAAGCTCCGGCGCCGCCGCCTCCTCAGATGCTTCAGACCAGGACACCCAACACGGTGACGATCCAACCGGGCACGATTCTCGCGGTGAGGATCGGCGAGACGATTTCGTCGGCGCGTAATGAGGTGGGCGACGGTTTTGTTGCCACGCTCGAGCGCCCGCTGGTGATAGACGGATTCGTAATCGCCGAACGCGGCTCCCGCGTAGAGGGCCGGGTGGTTGAAACACAGCACCCCGGAAGAGCGAATGGTCCGTCGAATCTGGGCGTCGAACTCGTCGAGATCTCGACTTCGGACAGCCAGCGCGTCCCGGTGCGCACGGCGACGTTCAAAAAGGAGAGCGCAACGTCCAATGGCGGCGACTGGGCCAACGTTGTACTGACGCGCGGCAAACCGGCCGAGATCCCCGCGGAGACACGGATGAATTTCCGCATCCGCGAGCCGATCACCGTTACCGAGCACCTGCAATAGGCATACAATTGGGGGATGGAAAGTTCCCGGCGAAGTTTCATCCGCTCCATCCCCGCGCTGGCAGCGCTTCCCGCTTCCTGGACGGCTTTCAGTACCGCATTGAAAGCTGCGCCCTCCGCGCCTGATGCCAACAACGAAAATTATTGGTCGCTGGTAAAGCGGCAATTTCCACTCGAAGAGAATTTGATTTACTTGAATGCCGCCAACGTGTGCCCGGCTTCGCGACTGGTTCTGGACCGGCATGCGGAGTTCATGCGCGACTTCCAGTCCAATCCTTCGTTCCAGAACCGCGCGAAATACGATCCGCTGCGCGAGCGGCTGCGAGAAAAGATCGCCGGTATGCTGCGCGTCTCGGCGGACGAGATCGCGATAACGCGGAATACCAGCGAGGGCACCAACACGGTGGTGGAGGGCGTCGACCTCAAATCGGGCGACGAAGTGATCATCTACGATCACAATCATCCGTCGAACAACGACTCCTGGAAGATGCGGGCCAAGCGCGAAGGTTTTACAGTGACCGTCCTGCCGGTCCGGGTGCCCGCGGCCAGCAAGGATGAGCTGATCTCGCAGGCGGAGAAAGCTATCACGCCGCGAACCAAGTTGATCGCCGTAACGCACCTAACCAGCACCACGGGCATCATGTATCCGGCGCGGGAAATCGCGGAAATCGCCCGCAGGCGCGGCATCTGGATGCACCTGGATGGCGCGCAAAGTTTCGGCGCACTGGATGTGAACCTGAAGGAGATCGGCTGCGATACATTTTCCACCAGCGCGCACAAATGGCTGATGGGCCCGCTCGAGAACGGCGTGCTGTTTGTGCGGGCGGACCGGATTGCACAAGTCTGGCCGTCCATTGTGACGGCGGGATGGTCGGATCATCTCAAGGGCGCGCGAAAACTGGAGGTTTACGGGCAGCGGGATGATCCGAGGATTGTCGCGCTAGAATCGGCCATCGATTTCGCATCGCTCATCGGGCCGGCGGCGGTGGAAGCGCGCATGCGGTCTCTATCGGGATACATGAAGCGCCAGCTCTCGGAAGTCGGCGGCGTAAAGTTGAAGACCAACCTTGAACCGGAACTGTCCGCTGGTGTTATCAAGTGCGACATCAGTCGTGTTCCGACTAAGCAGGCCTACGACTCGCTATGGGATCATCATCGGATCGCGATCGCTATGACGGCGTCGGGTGATTCACAGGGCTTGCGATTCTCGCCGCACATCTACAATTCACGCGAAGAGATCGATCGGGCGGTAGCGGCGGTGAAGGCGCTGGCGGGCTAAGCTTTTTGGCGCGCAACTGCTGAAAAAGTCTCTCGCAGGTCAGAGACCTGCGCCACGGGCCCGCCACGGGAGGGTTCCCTTGGCGCCGGACTGTTGATTCAGACGCGCGACCACGGACTCAAGCTGCGCTTTTGCTTCGGCCGGCTTCAACTTCACTTTGCCGAGCTTGGCCGAACGAGCCCAAGCCGCCCAGTTCTGCACCTCCTTCATGTGGAAGCCGCGTTCGGTGTGAACGCTGGTGGCATGCGCCAGTAGGCGGGTTTCTAGTTCGCGCACTGCACCGCCGGATGACTCGACCTTGCCACCGCTGTCCGTTTTCTTCAAGAGCGCTTTGGCTTCTTTCGAAAGCCCCTCCATCTGCCAGGGCTCGCGCGCCGTTCCGATGGCGACAATCGCCGGCCAAAGCGGGCGGTTAACAAAAGTGAGCTTACCCGAGATCAGTTTCAGCAGGAGGACATCGGGATGATCGCGCAGCCCGCACGACAATCCATACATCTGCTTGGCTTGTGGATGCGCCCACCAGGATCGCCCGCCGGTGTCGCCGATCACGAGACCGGTGACGCTCGGAAATTTCGGGTCGGCATCGAGTAGCAGGTCGAATTCCTGGAGGCGTTCGAGCAGATCTTCGATTGTCATACGTCGATCAGAAGCCTATGTCTTCTTTGACCTTTTCGATCCAGTTGTACACGATTGGGCAATATTCCGCTCGATCGACGAACTGCCACATGCGGCTGGCGATGGAACCGGTGCCTCGCACCAGGTGCGGGAAGTTGGCGCAGTTCTGCGGACGGGCTTCGTAAACTGTGCAGAGGTTGTCTTTCAGAAAAACACATCCGGCCTCCGTCTTTTTGAGGATCAAATCGCCCTCCTCGTCACGCTGTGTGGAGTCGCGCAGGAATTCCTCTCTGGTCATGCCGATAAACTTGGCGAGTTTCTCAACGTCGCGATCCGTTATACCTACCTCGCTCACGCGACAACAATTCGCGCATTTCGTGCAATCGATCTGGGATTCAATCTCTTCGCCGAATCGCCGCAGCCGGCGATCAGAATGCCGGTGATTCTTGAGATAGGCCCGGAAGCGGAAATTCTCGTTGCGCTTCTGATGGCCAAGCCTGCGGATCTGGACCAAATCGGTGAGCATGCCTCTACAATAAAGTATGTCCGTGATTCCCGACGAATTCTACCGGATTCAGAAACTGCCGCCTTACGTGTTTGCCGTCATCAATGAGATGAAGGCCAAAGCGCGCGCGGCGCAATTGGATGTGGTGGATCTGGGGATGGGCAATCCCGACGGCGCGACCCCGGAGCCGGTGGTCAAGAAGCTGATCGAGGCCGTCAAGAATCCGCGCAATCACCGCTATTCGATGTCGCGCGGGATTCCGCAATTGCGCGTGGAGATCGTCAAGCATTATCGAGCGCAGTATGGCGTTGAGCTGGATCCGGAATCCGAGGCCATCGTCACCATTGGCGCCAAGGACGCGCTGGCACATCTACTGTTTGCCGTGATTGGACCCGATGACGCGGTGGTGTCACCGAATCCGGCTTATCCGATTCACCAGTACGGAGTGATCATGGCGGAAGGCCACGCCTGCATGCTTCCGATGCCCGATCCGGCCACCTTCCTGAACGGTCTCGAACACCTTTATAAGACCTCGACGCGGAAGCCGAAGATGATTCTGATTTCGTTTCCGCACAATCCTACAACGCACTGCGTGGACCTCCAGTTTTTCCGCGACATTGTTGGCATGGCGGAACGGCACGGAACCATGATCGTGCACGACTTCGCATACGCCGATATTTGTTTCGACGGCTATCGTGCGCCCAGTCTTCTGGAGGTGGACGGCGCCAAGGAGATCGGGATCGAGATTTATTCCATGTCGAAGAGTTTCAACATGGCGGGATGGCGCGTGGGCTTCTGCCTGGGCAACCGAAAGCTGATCGCCGCGCTGGCGCGCATCAAGAGCTATCTCGATTACGGAATCTTCCAGCCCATACAGATCGCCTCGATCATAGCGCTGCGCGAGTGCACCAAAGAGACCAAGAAGATCTGTTCTACTTATCAAAAGCGGCGTGATCTGCTAGTCAGTGGATTGAAGCGCGCAGGCTGGCCCGTAGAATCGCCGCGCGGATCGATGTTCGTATGGGCGCCGATTCCCGAGCAGCACCGCGCATTGGGCTCGCTCGAGTTCGCGAAGCTGCTCATGCAAAAGGCGCTGGTGGCCGTATCGCCGGGGATCGGATTCGGACCGCTGGGTGAAGGACACGTGCGATTCGCGCTGGTGGAGAACGACCATCGCATCAAGCAGGCGACGAAATCGATTCAGCAATTTCTGAAGAAGTGACCTCGAGAGCCCTACGTTGGCAGGCGAGCGACGTGAAAGCGGCGAGACGCGGCGCGGGCGTGAAGATCGTAAAACCCCTGATCGAAAAGAACGAACAAAACCTCGCGCACGCCGGAGTCGGTCTGCATCAAATACTGGGCGACACTATCGAGCGCAATTTCGGCGGCTTCCTCGGTTGGATAGCCGTAAGCGCCGGTGCTAATGGCAGGAAAGCTGACGGTGCGCGCGCCGTGCTCTTCAGCTAGTTCCAGGCACTTGTGATAGCAACTTGCCAATTGGGAGGGTTCGCCGTGCTGGCCATCCTGGTAAACGGGTCCGACGGCGTGAATCACATGCTTCGCCGGAAGCGCACCGGCTGTGGTGACGACAGCGCTGCCCGTTGGACAGCCGCCGGAGCTGGCGCGAATCTCATCCAGTTCGCGCATGATCGCTGAACCACCGGCGCGATGGATGGCTCCATCCACTCCGCCACCGCCGCGCAACCCCGAATTCGCTGCATTAATAATGGCGTCGACCCGGATTTTGGTGATGTCGCCGACTACCAGACGGAGCTTTTTCCCATTCGGGAAATCAATCTCCATGATCTATAGTAGGATTTGAACCGCGTGAACGCAATGGTGCTTTTTGATATCGACGGAACGCTGATCCGCCGCGCCGGACCACATCACCGGCAAGCGCTGGTGGATGCCATCCGCAGAACTGTTTCGGTGGAGACTACTACCGAAGGCGTCCCAGTGGCCGGGATGTTGGATCGCGATATTCTCGCCACGATGATGACTAGAGCGGGCATGAAGCCCGGTGCGATCCGAAAAGCGATGCCGGCAGTGATCAAGCACGCACAATCTATCTATGTCCGCACGTCTCCCGACCTGGCGAGGAAAGTTTGCCCTGGCGTCCGGCGCATGTTAGGCCGGTCTGCAGCGGCGCGGCGCGGTGATCGGATTAGTAACCGGAAATCTCACGCGGATCGGCTGGCGAAAGATGGAGCGAGCGGGCTTGCGGCCGTATTTTCGCTTTGGTGCTTTTGCAGAATTGGCCAACGACCGCGCGGGACTGGTGCGTTTCGCCATCCGGTATGCGCGGCGCGAAGGATGGATCGGCCGCCACAGCCATATTTCGTTGATCGGTGATCATCCGAATGACGTTCGAGCGGCGAAGGCGAACGGGATTCGCGCAATCGCGGTGGCGACTGGTTTGACGGCGTTCGAGGAGCTGCAATCGCACTCACCGGATATCATCGTGCCCGACCTGCGGTCGCTTAAGCTGGAGATGCTTCTTTGATGGAAGCGCAGTCGCTGGCGGTGAAGCGCGCGGAAGTGGAGTTTCACAACTTCGCTTCTCTGGGCGAGCCCGAGCGTGCTATCGCACACTACGCCGAACAGAACATACGCCGAGGCGCGGTCATCCGAAATCATTTGCGCTTCATTGGCGAGATGACGCCGTTTCTGGAGATCGGCTCCAACGTCGGGCATACCAGCTACATGCTGGCGAACGAATTCGGCGCGAGCGGCTTTGCCCTGGACATTTCGGCGGACTCGCTGCGCTACGGCGCCGCGTTAAAAGATCGCTGGCGGCTTTCGAGATCGCCCATTCGCGTGGCCGGCGACGCAGTGAATCTTCCGTTTGCTGACGGCTCGCTTCGATTCGTGATGGCGTTTCAGATGCTGAGCCAGTTCATGAACATGGAAAGCGTGTTTCTGGAAGTGAAGCGGGTGCTCGCTCCGGGCGGCACGTTCCTTTTTGCCGAAGAGCCGCTGAAGCGCCTGCTTTCGTTGCGCCTTTATCGCTGCCCTTACTACAACACCATGAAGCCGTGGGAGCGCAAGCTCTACGATTGGGGGCTGCTGGGATATCTGGTGCGCGATGTGATCGGCGCTCGTCAGGAGGAGAGTTTCGGAATCCGGCAGAACCACACTATGGGGCTGAGCGATTGGCGCCGTCTCATAGGAAAGCATTTTATGGACGCCGAGTATGAGATTTTCGTACCGGAGCGCGGCTGGGGCGAGCGTGTCGTGAAGCGCGCGGCGACGCGCCTGGATCCTTATCGCTCCGAGTGGAGAGCCGCGCATCTGCTGGGCGGGACGCTGGCCGCGGTGGGGCGCAAGGGCGGTAATGCGCCGCGTGTCCAATTCGATGCGTCAGAATTTCAGGCACAGCTTCGATGTCCCGACTGTCATAGTGCTTTGACTCGCGATTCCGGCGATACGTTGCATTGCAGCGGCTGCGACTATCAGGCGCGAAATGAAGGCGGCGTTTATAACCTGCTTCCCTCGGCCGACCGCGCGGAGTTGTATCCCGGTGATCGCGCCGACGTCATCGATTTTTGCCTGCCCAGCCACGAGGGGCGCTTGCTGGGCGAATGGTACGAGCTGGAAGGAGTTTTTGGAAATAAATACCGCTGGATCGGCGAGCACGCGGCTGCGCGACTGGTCCGCATGAAGCCCGGCCCGCAACGCTTGCGCATTCGTGGACATGCCAGCGAGGGACATCCGGTGGAGCTCTCGGCGAGCGCCAACGGGCGCAAAGTTGGCGATTGGAAACTGGACCGGCCGGGATTGTTCATCGTCGAAAGTGACTTGCCGGAGAGCGACGATTATCACATCGATATTCAAGCGGGGCCGGCGTGGAGCGTGTCGACAGACGACCGGATTTTCACGGTCAACATCAGCATGATCCGGCTGGTGCCGCAGGAGTAGTTCAGCTTAGTGTGAAGGCGGACTCAATCGAAATTCCGCGAGCCTGCCGTTGGGACCCACCGCCCAGCCGGACTTGCTCGAGACAAAACTGACCGCGTTGAACGCACCGGTATCGAAGAGCTTCCAACTTTTCCCATCATCGTAGGATATGTCGGAACCGGTTGTCCCGACGGCAATCCATATTTTCTTATCCGGCACGAAGGCAACGGCGGACCGATAGCCGTTGGGATGCGACCCCGACGGCTCGATCCACGTTCGTCCGCCATTGGACGTCACGGCAATGTTGTGCTGGCTCTCGGCGGGCTTGCTGTAATCGCCGCCCACGGCAATCCCGTGCCGGGGATCTGAGAATGCAAGCGAGAATATTCCAGCGCCCGCTGCATCGTTGCGCACCGGCGTCTGAGCCACGCTCCAGGTCTTGCCGCCGTCTTCGGAATGAAAGACGCGCGCGCCACCCGGACCACCGGTTGCAAACCAAGCCTCGCGCCGTCCTCGAACGATCAGGCAAGTGCCGCTGGCCGCAAAGGCTCCTTCGTTCGGCAGCGCCGGCGGGGTATGCTGCCGCATCCAGTGTTCGCCGCCATCCACGGTGGTCAGAATGACAAACTCGCCGTCCACCGGATCGCCCAGCACAATGCCGCGCCGGGCATCCCAAAAGGCGAACGCGTCGAAGAACCCCTTTGGATCGGGATTGGTGAATTGAAGAGTCCAACGGGCGCCCGAATCGGCGGTCTTGAAAATTCGCGATTTCTCGCCTGGTCCGCTGGCAAGCAGGTAGGCAGTGCGGGCATCCATGGCGTGTACGTCGCGAAAATCAAGCGCTTCAGCGCCTGGTACGGTGGCAGCGCGCCAGGTTGCGCCGCCGTCGGTGGTCAAAAGGTAAGTGCCGCCCGACCCGCTGGCCCAGACCACTCGATCGCTTGCGGAACTCACGCCGCGCAAGGATGCCATGACACCGCTCTCGTGATTGATCCAGGTTTGGGCCGCGAGCCAGTTGAGCCCGACAGCCAATGCCACCAGCGCGCGTCGCCACACAGTCCGGCTAGGCCTGCGATGCGGCGACAGTCTTAAAAGTGATTGCTGCCGCGCCATTCCGATCCGGGTAAACGACGACCCGGTAGAGATTTTCGCCGTGATTTTGCGGGCTTCCGACGGTCCCTAAGTTGGCCGAGACGCGCGGCGGAGTGGTGGCGTACAGGTGCAACGCTACGAACTTCTCGCCCGGAGCGAATCGGACCAACACTTGCAAAGCGCCGTCGTCCGACAGCTGCTCGATGCGCTTCTTGCCACAGGAGACGAATTTGCCGGAGTCGCCGAGGAACGCAATTCCCGATGGGCCGATGGGCGCGACCAAGTAATACGAGCCATTGTAGTCAACCAGCGCGCTTAACTCGGCTCCCGCTTGAATTACGGTGCCCTTATTCTTGAAGTAATCGTAGACGTACGCCGATCCTGTCACTCCCACCGATTCAGGCGAGAACCCGATCTGGCTCAAAGCACCGGTGACTCTCCCGTAGGCCAGCACGTAAGCGGTTCGGAGCCCGGCGTGGTCCGTGTAGGTGGAGGCGAGCATGGGAGAGGAGCTGCTGTGCGCAAATCCCTGAAAGGTTGCATCCAACGGTGTGAGGGCGACATCGGGTTTCACAATCACGCCATCGGTCCGCACGGCGTGGCGGAGATTCACTTCATGGCCCGCGCCAAGCTGGTCTCCCGATCCCACGGGTCCGGCCATTAACGTCGCTACCAGGACGTCCCTTTGGTTGACGCTCTTAAACGCGTCGGCAAATGGCCACAATCCCACGGCGCTCGCAATGCGAGCATTGAACAATAATTCGTCCCAGCGCGCCCGCATGAAATTGTCGTTGCTGCTGCGCACGGCGATGACAGTGTCGTACTTGGTGGACTGCATGATATGCGTCCATAGCGGCATGCAGTAGACAATACTGAGGCCGGCCGCTTGCATGGAAGAAGCCATGTTGTCGAGAAATGCATAAGGATCGGTAAGGTTGAAATCAGTGACCGCCGGGCCGCATAGCCAGTCCTGCTCCAGCACCTGCACGCCGCTGCTCGAGAGATACGCGGCGAAATCCTTCCAGTACTGCGGATCGGTGGCCACGAAGCCGGAAATTGTGTACTTGTTGCGCAAAGGGCTGCTGGGATCGATCCAACGGGTGTGCGTGATGAGCGGCACCCCGAGAGACTGTTGGAACGCCGCCAAGCCATTCGGAAAAATCGTTGGGTCCGCCACAAAAGTGTCCAACCCGTAACCATTATTGGTCCACGAAGGCGGCGAGCCCTTGGGGTAATGCCAGCTATCGAGCTCCACAGAACCGATGGGCGCCGAGAAGCCTTCGAACTGGGTCGGCAACTGGTCTAATACCGGGATATATTGCGTTGGATCAAAGGGATGGTAGTAATAAGCAGCGCCGGCATCGGTCCAATAGCTGAGCTTGTTGAGCAGCGCATTCGCGTCGTTGGAGGGAAGATTCTTGCCCGATAGACCGGTTAGCGTTTTGCCCCAAGTATCGAACGCCGCATTGATACCTGAACCGAATGCCAGCACGGCGCGATGAGTGAACCCCGCCGGCAGAGTGCCGATTCGAGAGTCGATGGCGGCTTCCATTGCGCCGTCGCTTGCGAACTGCGTGATAGCGGTCATAAAGTTCGCCGCCGGGGACATCAGGAATGCGTTCGACTGCGAATCATAAAACAGCCAAGGGCTGCGCTTGTTCAGCGAGTTGAATGCATAAGCCCAAAGATCGCCAAAGGTGAACGTGAACAGGTTCTGCGGAAAGGAGGTGAAATGCGGGAATGCGTTGGCATTGGCGCTGTCGATCCCATATTGGGTAGTGAACAGGGCAACAGCCCGGCCGTCATACAGCCGGATAGCGCTGCTCTGGGAATCGTAGGAAAGGGCGATCTCCTGCCAGGAACCCAAAGAATCGTTGCCGCTGTTAACGCTGATGCTATCCGGGGGGGCGCCCACTGAGCCGGCAAAGATCCAGCCCGGGGTTGCAACTGTCACCTCATAACGGCCGTCGCTATAAACCGAGGCTTGCAGCCCCGCGTTCGAGGAGACCTGTTGCGCTGGTACGGAATTGTCAGTTGATCCGCGCGATAGCGCAGGAACGGCGAGGGCGGCGGCACCCTTCAAAACTTCCCGGCGATTAAACTTCGTACGGTCACCCCGCTATGACATCCTAGACGGCAATTCAGACAGGATACACTAGATCGCGGCGGTTAGGGAGTCTTAGTACTCGATGGTACTAACCGTACCACGCTGGCGACCACTTGGCTTTCAGAAATTAGCATTACAGCTCTTGAAGCTTGGAGATTCTGGATTCGACTACGTTGGCGAAACCCTCTACTTCTTGCGCGGAATACCCAGCGGCGCGGAAGGCATCGCGAATCTGCTGGGGTGAGAGCTGCGCGAGAAGCTGTGCCAGCCATTTGGCGTCGGTACGCGGGATCCGCCGGCCTATCGAGCGCAGTTGAAGCTTGTGGGCATACTCGCGCGGCGTGAAAAGGAAGAAGAAGGAAGGCCGCCCGGGATCTTGAAAATCGACGTAGTCGGGCGTGGTCTTGGTGATGAACTTAGCGTGGCGGTAGGCGGACAGATCGCCTCTCGACCTGCTCAGCGGCCAAGTCAGCCGTCCAGGGCCGAAGGTGGACCCGAGATCGGCTACCATGAAAACCTCCCGCGGCTCCCCATCTGACTCCTCTTCGTAGGTCGCGTTGTTCTCGTCGGTCAAGTCCCAGTTGTTCAGGAGCGCCATCAATACGCGCAGCCCATTAAGTTCCCGTGTTCCGGTGAAGGGCGACTGACTCCACTCCCAGTTCCCGCTCTTCTCTTCGCTCTTGAGATACCTTTTCAGTCGAACGTTGGGCACTGATCCATCGGCCGCTATGAATTTCTGGCCGCGGTGAAGATGAAGCGGGAGATTTTGTACCTGCAAGTCGGAGACGAAATAATCCTCGTTGGCAAAATATCCGACGCCCCAGGTCAGGCGTGACGCAACTGTTTCCGGCCGCGCCTCGGAGCCGAGCTTGACCTTCCACTTCACTCCATCTTGGTCGCGCACGAAGAATTTGGGACTGGTCCCATCCAGATCTTCCTTAGTGAAAGTGAACGTGCCTTGCGGTTCGTGGTCTTTGCCGCCAGGACCGTAGAACAGGTTACGGGACGTGATGTCAGTAGGATTGCGCCAGAGCAAAGGGTGGCTGTTGGCGGTAATTTCTGCTGCGGGAGCTTCGCTTTTGTCTCCTTTTTTCGCACTGGCCGGCGGAACACAGGCTAAGGTCAAGATCGCCAACAAGATACTAAAGCACTGTGGCTTCTTAGACATACAAATCGTCACTCCCAACGTACTTTAGCTCCGCTGTGTCCTAGTGCAAGCTATCTGCCACGCCAGCCCGGCGATTTGTTTTGGAACGCCGCTCCCAAGATTCTCGTAGTAGATCGCAAGAGGTGATGGATGCGAACGCTTGCTCGTCTGCTGCCCCCGGTGGCAGCTTCGCTTCTGCTGGGCGGTTGTCTGTACGTCGGCGACTTCGATGGCTTCGACACCTACCACGAGGACTTCCATTCCACCCATCCGCTGGAGGCGGGCGGCGCTGTATCGATCGAGACTTTCAACGGTTCCATTGAACTGCGGGGCTGGGAGCAAAACTCGGTGGAGGTCAACGGCACCAAGTCGGCCAGCTCCAAGGGAGCACTGGACGCGCTGAAGATCGAAGTCAACGCGACCCCGGGCTCGGTGCGGATCCGGGCTGTCCGGCCCCCGGATTTCTATCGGAACATGGGCGTGCGCTTTTCGATACGCGTACCGCGTAAGGCGCTGCTCGATCTCATTTCCACGTCCAACGGGAGGATCCAGGTGGAGGATGTGGAGGGCCACGCGCGGTTGCATACGTCGAACGGCGGCGTGCGCGTCAACAGGTTCAAGGGCGAAGTGGAGGCCCGAACGTTCAACGGAGCGATCGAAGCGCAGGATGTGGACGGCAACGTAAATCTGCATACGTCGAACGGAGCGATCCGAGCCGAAACGATGCACGGGGCATTCGAGGGGACGACTTCGAATGGAAGCATCACGGCGCGGTTGAACGATCCGGCGGCGACTTGGCCGGTGAGAGCCGAAACGTCGAACGGGCACATTGATTTGACGCTGGATGCCAAACAATTGCCGGAGGTTCGAGCGTCGACCCGTAATTCGTCTATTCTGCTGCGGCTGCCGGCGTCGGCGAGCGCGCGCGTTCGGGCCACTACATCGCACTCGTCCATCACGTCGGACTTCGACGGTTTACGGAGCGATAACGACCGGCGGAGGAACTCCGAGCTGCACGGCACGATTGGGAGCGGCGGACCGCTGATTGAGCTTGATAGTAGCAACGGATCGATCAAGATACTGAAGCTGTAGTTTGGTCAGCCTGGCAGGCGCGGGCCCGCCAACGATACCTAGTACCGACCCAGTTGAGCCCGGATTAATGACGCAATGACCGTCGGCGGTCAGAAATCGAGCGCCTTCCTAACAAAGCTACCGCCAGTAGCCTTCCGTATAAACATACCCGTCATGGCGGTGCCTGTAACGAGGAGCGATCCATACCGCATTGGCGCGTGGCGGTTGTTCCCACCGGCCCTCCTGCCAGTGATAGGCGTTTCCTTCATAGTGGTGGTATCCGCCTACCCAGACGTGGTGCCGGCTTGGACGCGGCGTGCGGTGTTCGTGAATGCTAATCGGTGGCCGAAGCTTTATGACGACCTCCGCATAGGCCGGTACGATCCCAAGGGCAAAGCCAAACAGAGCGGTAAAAACCAGTGTTCGCATTTTCTTCTCCTGCGACTGAATGAGCAGGTGTGTGGCCGTTCGAGGGTTCTGGATGACACCGAGCCCGTAGGAGTTCGCGCATACGATAAACTGAAGTTGTCTGAAGAGTTCGTGATCCATTCTCTGCATACGATGCTCACAAGGTTGGGAGCAGCAGGAGTGGATGCGTTCACCATTATGCGCATTGCAGGGCCGAAAACATGTGCAAGTTTGTTGAATTGAAGGCTAAGCTGGCGTAGCTCAGTTGGTAGAGCATCTGATTTGTAATCAGAGGGTCGGGGGTTCAACTCCCTCCGCCAGCTCCATTTTCCGCTTTTCCCTCTCCGCGTCAAACGAAGACAGAACTCTATGATGCACCGGATCGCTCTGCTTAGTCTCATTTGCGCGACGGCTTTTTCGGCGGACTTTACTACCTATATCGGCGACTCGCACGCCTACCAGGTCACGGCGATTGCCACGGATTCCGCTGGAAGCACTTATGTCACCGGCAGCCGCCTGATTGGCGCGAACAGTACTGACGTCTTCGTCACGAAGCTCGACTCCTCTGGCGCTGTGGTCTTCACCACCACCTTCGGTGGCAAGGCTGTTGATCAAGCCAACGCCATCGCGCTGGATGCGTCCGGCAACATTTGGGTGGGCGGCAGCACCAGCTCGAATAACTTTCCGCTCCACGACGCGCTCCAGACTGATTTCGGCGTATACACGACCGGCTTTCTGGTCAAGCTTGCGCCTGATGGGACGGTGATCTATTCGTCCTACTTCGGTGGCACTCTCAGCGAAAGCAGTGTGAACGGAGTTGCCACGGATCAAAGCGGCAATGTGTACTTGACCGGCATCACCAATTCCAGCGATTTCCCGATCACCGCCGGAATGCCCGCCGGCAGAGTTACTCCGGTCTTTTCGCTGGCAGCCACCTCCGGCGCGTTTATCGCGAAACTGAGCCCAAACGGACTTCAGATCCTCTATTCCGGCGTGATCGTGGGCAATACGCCAGTGTGCGAGGCGGGAAGCAGTTGCTTCCTCAGTGCCCGCTTCACGAGCGGCGTGGGAATTTCGGTGGACTCGGCCGGCGACGCGTACATCGCCGGCAACACCAACACCAGCGATCTGCCTGTGACCGCCGGCGCGCTCCAGGCCGCGGGATACGGGGCATTCGCCGCCAAAATCAACGCCGCGGGAAACGGACTCATATACTCGACTTATCTGGGTCCCTACGCGGGCTTCCTGGCGTTGGGGCCTTCCGAGTCGATCACCGCGACTTCCATTACCGCAGACGCGTCGGGCGACGCTTACCTGGCGGGCTACACCAATGATCCGGAGTTTCCGGCGACGCCGGGGGCGTTTCAAACCATACTCGGGGGCTATAATTCCGGCCAAAACTCCGACGATGCTTTCGTCGCCAAGCTCAATGCGAACGGAACCGCCGTAGTCTGGGCGTCGTATTTGGGTGGTCCTCAGGCGGATCACGCCAATTCGCTGGCGATCGATCCCTCGGGAAACGTTTGGTTAGCCGGCGCCACCGCAGGCGATCTTTCCAATGTGTCTCCAGGAGTCACGAATGCGCCCGGCGATTTTCTGGCGGAACTGAAGTCCGATGGCTCCGCGCTTAATTACTCGGCCATATTCGCGGCCGGAGTGCTCGGGCAGGCCATCGCGGTGGACAAGAACGATCGGATCCATGCCGCCGGGCGAAACGGCCTCATCTCGGTGATTACTCCGCAACAGCCGCTCGCGCCGCGGATCTTCGGCATCATCAACTCCGCCGCAGGGCCCTTTTCCGGCCGTCTTTCACCGGGCGAGCTCATCTCGATCTACGGGCCTGGTATCGGACCCTCCACGGCGGTCGTTGGGACGCCGAATGGCAACGGCCTGTATCCTAAGTCGCTCGGAGGCGTGCAGGTGTTGATCGATGGCGTGGCGGCCCCACTGCTCTTTGCGTCCAGCACGCAGATTAATGCCCAGGCGCCCTTCTTGTTGACAGGCCCCGACACTGCCACGATTAGCATCGTCAACGGCTCTTCGTCGATTCCTGTTTTCCACGCTGCGGTCGATCCCGCCATTCCGGGAATCTTCACAAATGCCGGCAGCGCAGCCGCGCTCAATCAGGATGACACCGTCAATTCGATAACGAATCCAGCCAAGGAGGGAAGTGTCGTCAGCATCTGGGTCACAGGTACAGGCAGCATGTCAGGCGTCGACGGGCAAGTGGCGGCGACGGCGGACAATAATTGCGGCAATTGCCAGGTTTCGGTGAACGGCGTGACGGGAGCGAACGGTTTGTCTCTAGTGGTGTACGCCGGCGCCGCGCCCGGCATCATCAACGGGGTATCGCAGATCAACTTCACAGTTCCCCCGCAGGGCAGCTTATATATGAATCAAGCTGCGGTTACGCTGACAGTCGGAGCGGCCGTCAGTCCTGTAGCGAACTTGTACGTGACCCCGTAAAGCGTCCCGGCGAGACTAGAAACGCTGCTGCAGAAGCTTGGCAATTCGCTTCGCCAAATCGTTGGTCACGCCCAAGTTCTCGCCGAAAAATCGCACCTTGCCCGACAGATCCGACTCGAAGAGCACATGACCGTCGCGCGCCGCAACAGTTGTAGTCACGTCCACCCTGGTACCGCCGGTCACGGTGGTCAACTCGCGCCGCAGTTGACTTCCTTCGTTGAACTTTCCCACCTTGGTCCGCAACGTGACCAGATCGGCAACGTTGGCAGCTTCAAGATCACCGCTGCGAAAAACCTTTTGGAATGTCCCATCCTTGCGGACACGCGCGACCAATCGTTCGTAGATAGCGTAGCGAAACTCCGCTGGTATGCTGATGTCTCCAGCCTCGATCGGTTCGATTTGAATGGCCGAGGCGGAGAGTTTCTGCGGCTTCACCTGGCTCGCATTCTGGGATGGCACAGCCTGCTGGCCGAAGGCTAGTGCGGGAATCAGCATAGCGAGAAACCCGCAGATTGCTAATGCACGATTAGGCTTCATTGCTGCGCCCTCTCTTTCAACTCTTGCGAAGCGCCCTCACGCGCCCCGGCTGCGACCAGCTTGGTGCGCATATCGTTCGCCTGTCCGATCGGAAGCGCGAAGATTGCGGCATGCAAGGCTCCCGCGGTATCACGATAAGAGATCGTAAGTATGTCCACCTTGGTACGCATCATAAGGGTCAAAACTTTTCCGCTAGAATAGGGCGCGGCGATTGCGGCGGTCTTCACCAGCCTGCCAACCTTCCCGCCCGCTTGTGTGGTTTCAGTTCCTACAAAGATGGCATCAATGGAGGTAACGGGCACCTTGGCGACGTTCTTGCCCCCACTGAATTGCATGGCCCCGTTCTGAACGGTCAAGCTGCCGCTCTTTTGAGAACTGATATTATCGAGTCCGATGATATGGCGGACGATCAGCGGCGCAGCGGCCCCGGTCGTCCCAGAACCTGCCGCCAACGATTGAGCCGGCAGCATCGATCGTCCAGCGATGATGAGAACAATGATGGCGCCCGCGAGCTGATAGCGCATGATTCGGTGCCTCCTGACTTAGGGTCCAAGCATACCACTGCTCTCACACCTGTGTCAGTCACCGCCCGGCCGACATTGGCGCCTACGACTACCTGATGAAGAATCACGACCGCGAGATGTTCGATTGGTGCGGCGCTTCAATTCCTACGATCTATATTCGAAGGGAACCGAGCGCCCCAAGCTTTCAGATCTGCGGCCCTATTATGACGATCTGGTGACCGAATACTTTCCCCCGCGAATCGCCTGGTAACGGCGAAGCCGCCAGCGTTTCCGCTATCCTAAGCCATAAGTGAATAAGCGAAAAGTTGTTGTCTTCGGAAGCGGAGGCCAGCTCGGCGTGGAGCTGGTCCGTGAATTCACCGAGCGCGGCTATTGGGTGGAGGGCTTCGAGCGCACGAACGTGGACATCGCCGACCCCGCCCGCGTCGAGCACGTTCTGGCGCAAGCCGATCCCGAGATCGTGCTCAACTCCGCCGCCCACAATCAGGTGGATGTAGCCGAAAAGGAGCCGCTGCCGGCCTTCGTCGCCAACGGTCTGGCAGTCCGTAATTTAGCGATGGCGTGCCGCCAACTGGACACACGGCTGGTGCACTTCTCCACCGACTACGTTTTCGATGGCACCGCCGGGCGCGCCTACACGGAGGATGATCGTCCGCGGCCTCTGGGAGCTTATGGCGTTTCGAAACTGGCCGGCGAATTGTACGCTCAGGCGTATCTCGAGCACCCCCTGGTAATCCGGACCTGTGGCGTGTTCGGCCCTGGCGGACTCCGGACCGCGCGCGGCAATTTTATCGAGACCATGCTGCGGCTTGCGACCGCCAGCCGTCCAATTCGCGTCGTCGAGGATCACGTTGCCTCTCCCACCTACGCACCTCTGCTGGCCGCGCGGGCGGCCGACCTGGTGGAGCGCAAACAGCATGGCCTGTTTCACGTCGGAGGCGGAACGCCGATCTCCTGGTTCGACTTCGCCGCCATGATCTTTCGCGTCGCGGGGTTACGCCCGGAGCTGCAGCCGACCAATGAGCGGGAGTATCGCACAGCCGCCCGGCGTCCCAAGTACTCCGCGCTCTCCAACGCCAAGATGGAGCGCTGTGGGATCGATCCGATGCCGCCGCTGGAAAGGGCCGTGGAAATGTACCTGCAGGTCCGGGAGAGTTACTTCGGCAAGAAGTAGAGGTGCGTGCAGTTCCGGCGCAAGAATCGGATGGAATCCCATCCCGTAATCCCCGATACTCGAAAGAAGGATGGCAGAAGAACTCGCCTGGAACGATGCATTGGGCGGCCTGTGGACACGCGGTTATGGCCGTCTGGGAACGCTGCTCTGCGCTCGCCAATGCGAGGAAATGCGGTCGCTGTATGACAATGGAGACCTCTTCCGCAGCCGGATAGACATGGCACGCTATCGCTTTGGCCGCGGCGAGTATCAGTACTTCGCTTATCCTCTCCCGGATGTGGTCGAGAAACTTCGCCACGAGCTCTACAGCGGATTGGTGGAGACGGCCACTGAATGGATGAAGGCCCTTGGTTTGCCCCAAGATCATGTGCCGCAGGACTATCCGCGCGAGCTGGATGACTTCCTGAAGAGTTGTCATTTGGCTGGCCAGCAACGGCCCACGCCACTTGTGCTCCGTTACGCAGTGGGCGATTTTAATTGCCTCCACCAGCATCTCTACGGCGAGATCTTTTTTCCCTTCCAGGTTGTGGTCGGGTTGAGCCAGCCGGGCAAAGACTTCACCGGAGGCGAGCTGCTGTTGGTGGAACAGCAGCCCCGCGCACAATCGATCGGCCATGCCATTCGCCTGGAACAAGGCGAAGCCGTGGTTATCACTACGCGCTATCGTCCCGCGAAGGGCTCGCGCGGCTACTATCGCACCAACTTCCGCCATGGCGTGAGCCCGCTGCTTTCCGGCGAAAGGTACACGCTGGGAATTATTTTCCACGACGCCACGTGACCTTTCAAGATGCACGCGTGCGTAGGCACTCGGCTGCGATACGATGAACGCAAGGTCATGTCTTTGCTTCGCGACCTACGGCACGCATTGCGGACTCTTTTTCGAAGTCCGGCCTATGCGCTGACTTGTGTGGCGGTTCTGGCGCTCGGTATCGGAGCGAATACAGCCATCTTCAGCGTTGTTCACTCGGTGATTCTGACTCCACTTCCCTACCCCGACGCGGCGCGGCTGGTCTTTGTATGGGAACGTTTTCCGAACATGCCCGATCCACCCGGAGGCCGCATCCAGGTTGCACGCAAGAACTATCTCGAATGGAAGCGCCAGAACACGGTCTTCACCGACATGGCCGCGTTCCGGGACATGCCTCTAGACGAAACCGGAATCGATCAATCTCAACGAGTCTCTACCGGATTTGCCTCCGCCAACCTATTCCCGATGCTCGGCGCGCGGGCGCGTTTCGGCCGGCTGTTCGCTCCCGATGAAGAGCGCAAGGATAACGATCACATCGCGGTCTTGACGGACAAATATTTCGACCACCGCTTCCATCGCGATCCGGCCGCGCTCGGCAAATCGATTACTCTCGGCGGTGCAGCCTACACCGTCGTCGGCGTGCTGCCTCCGAAATTCCACCTGCCCGCCACTTGGGAAGGAATGGATCAAAGGAAGCCCGATGTCTGGGTTCCGCTCTCACGCCTCTGGAATTCGCCTGACGTTGACTCCAACCGCCAGTTACTGGTCATGGCGCGGCTCAGACCAGGTGTCTCACTCGCTCAGTCGCGCACCGAGATGGCCGGGATCGCCCAGCGGCTGGGCCAGACTGACAAGAAGCTGGATGAAGGATGGACCGCGGCGGTCTTCCCCTTCGAGGTTGAGGACACTTCGCCGACCCTTCACCTCGCGCTCTACGTCCTGCTGGCAGCGGTAGCGTTTCTTTTGTTGATCGCCTGCGCCAATCTTGCCAATCTAACGCTTGCGCGGGCGACGCTTCGTTCGCGTGAAATCGCGGTCCGTCTGGCCTTGGGCGCCACGCGCACACGCATCATGGCGCAACTGATTTCAGAGTCATTCGTCGTCTCGCTTTTGGGAGCCGCAGCCGGCCTCTTGCTGGCGCACTGGTGTATCAAACTGATGCTCGCGCTGGAGCCGCCGGACATCCAGCGCCCGGAGCTGATCGGCATCGACCTGCCTGTCTTCGCGTTCGCCGCGCTCGCCAGCATCCTCACCACTCTGCTGTTCGGTTTGGCGCCGTCGATCGCTGCTTCACGCGCGGATTTGAGCTCCGCTCTGAAGGCCGGCGGAGGCTGGGGCGGTTCCGCGGCGCGCGTCCGGAGCCGCCAGTTCCTGATCGTGGTTGAAGTGGCAATGGCGCTGATGCTATTGGCCGGCGCCGGTCTGATGGCGCGCAGTTTTCGCGAGCTGATTGCGACCGGTATCGGCTTCCAAACCGCACACCTCAATACCGTCGATATCGCGCTGCCTGAAAAGCGCTACGCCGATGATGCCGGGCGGTCGCGATTTTTCCACGCCTTGCTAGACCGCGTTCGCGCCGTGCCGGGCGTCACAGCAGCAGCCGTCATAGACAACCTGCCTTTGCACCAAATTGCAGATTCGAACTTCTACATCGCCGGACGCCCCGAGCCATCACTCCAGTCGCTCCCCATCGCCGACACGGCGCACAGCAGCCCGGGGTATTTCGGCGTGATCGGATTGCGCCTCCTAACCGGGCGCTTCTTCACCGATGCCGACCTGGCGTTCACCGAAAAAGACAAGGACGCGATCGTCATCGTCAACCAGGAATTCGCCCGGCAGTTCTTCCCCGGAGAAGAGCCGCTCGGAAAACGCTTGCTGAGTCCGGACAAAAAACACGCGTCCGAGATCGTCGGCGTCGTGGCGGACTATCGTCCGATGGGCGTGGAGAACGGCGTCAGACCACAAATTTTTTGGCCGGATCTGCGGCTCCGCAGCGCCACCTTGATTGTGCGAACCCGCCCGGAGATTGTGCGCACGCGCGCCGAGCCCGTCTCGCTGGCCCATTCGATTCAGAGCGCGATCTGGTCCATCGATAAAGATGTCCCCGCCGACAAAGTCTTGACAATGGACTACCACTTGGAGTGGTGGCAATCTCAGCGGAAATTCAACACGCTCCTGATGGGAATCTTCGCTGGACTCGCCCTGCTGCTGGCCATGATGGGCATCTACGGCGTGCTCTCGAACCTGGTCGCCTCGCGCGTTCGCGAGATCGGCATTCGCATGGCTATCGGAGCGACGTCCGGCGAAATTGCCAAACTGGTGCTGCTGCAGAGCATGCTTCCGGTAGCGCTCGGGCTCGCGCTCGGCCTGAGCGGCACGTTCGCGCTGAGCCGGTTTTTGGAAGCGCTGCTATACCATGTTCAAGCGCGTGACCCACTGACGCTCGCGCTAGCGGTGTGCACCATTCTTCTGATTTCACCGATTGCTATCTACGTGCCGTTGCGGCGGGCCACTAGCGTCGATTGCACCGTAGCACTTCGGGAAGAGTAGCGGCGCGGGAAGAGTAACAGCGAGAATCAGTCGCCATTGAGGATAATCCGCATTTCGTTGGTCGGCCGAAAGCCCAGCTTCTCATACAGCGGGCGACCCTCATTGCTTGAATGTAAGATTATGGCGCGAATGCGATTGGCTCGGCACCACTCCAGGGCCGCCTCCATCAGACGGCGAGCCAATCCCTGCCGCCGGCATTCCGGATTCGTATAGACATTTAGAATATTTCCGCGCCGCGACCCAGGGCCGACCATGTGCGGCGGCCAGTCCATCAGCCACAAACCCAAGCCTGCCACCACGGATCCTTCCGCTCGAACCGCGAGCCACGCCAAATACTCGCCCTCCTCCATTTTCCGGAGCAGCCAGGGACGGAACGCCGCGATCATCGCATCCAGGACCGCTTGGTCGCGATAGCCCATCTCGAAGAACATTGCCCGGCGATGTGCCGCGATGATTTCGGAATCTCCGATTGTTGCCGGTCGAATCTCGAATGTATGCGCCACGCGAGGTTCGGGGCTATTGCTTGGTCGCGTAGTAGCCTTTGCGGGCCTGTACCTTCCAGTCCTTGTTGTTCGTTTTGACTTCGATTTTCCTGAAGGTGCCGTCCTTGTTGGGGTTGGTGGATGTGTAGCCGATCGCGTATTGGCTGCGCATCTCGTTTTGAAGCTCGCTGAATGCGTCTTGCAGGGTTAACTTTCGGTCGACATGGAACACGTGCCCGCCGGTCTCTTCGGACATGCGTCGCAGCTCTGAATCGCTCACGCCTCCGAACACCAGACCGTGACCATAGTAAAAGGCCCGATCCACATAGTAGAACCCGTAAATAATCGCGTCCGCTCTTTGGGCAGCCTCGATGGCCTGCGCGATTTTGTAGCGGCTTCCTTGATCCTCTCCGTCGGTAATCAGCACCAGCACCTTGCGCCCCACCTGCCCCTTGAGCTGATCGCTGGCCGCCAGGTAAACCGCGTCATACAAGATCGTTCCGCGAGGCTGCGAGATGGTCGGCACCGGTCCCGGATGCAATCCGCCGACATCCGAGTTCACTTGCAATCCTTCTAGCCCCCGGCGCAGCAGCGTCGCCGAGTTGGTGTAGTCTTGCAACAGCTCCGCATCTGAGCCGAAGCTGATCAGGAAAGCCAAATCCTGTTTCCGCAACACCGAGCCGAAGAACTGATACGCGGCGTTTCTCTCGATATCGATCAGATTTCCCTGGCTCGCACTGACATCGATCAGCAGCCCGATCGTTAGCGGCAGATCCGTCTCGCGATTAAAGTATTTGACGTCCTGCTGCTTGCCGTCCTCGAAGATCGTGAAATCGTCTTTGTTGAGACTTCCGACCAGCCCTCCGCGCTTGTCACGCACGTTAAATAGGATGTTAACAAGCTGGACTTCGACCTTGATGGTGGGCTCGTCTTGCGCAAACGTGACCGGCACGCCCGGCGCCAGGAGCATTGCGGACACGAGTAAAATGGAAATCGTTCGCATACAGATTATATTGGTAGATGCGCCGTTTCGGCGTTCCGTTGCAATGCGCAAAGCCATACTCCACCTCAAAAAGGCAGATCCCGTACTCTCTTCCGTCATCGAGCGGGTCGGCCGCTATGGGATCCAATATCGCGAGCCGAACTTCGAAACACTCGTTAGATCTATTGTCTATCAGCAACTGAGCGGGCGGGTAGCCGCCGTGATTTTCGGCCGCCTGAGCGCCCTGGTGCCGAGCGGTAGACTCACGCCGGAAGCTATTCTAAAGCTCACTCCGGCCCGGATGCGAAAGGCCGGATTGTCGAAGCAAAAGACCGCCTATATTCGCGATCTGGCGCGCAAGACGGCTCGCGGCGCCCTGAAGTTCGAAACATTGGCGGACATGGCCGACCACGAGGTGATCGAGCACTTGACACAGGTCAAAGGCATCGGCGTTTGGACGGCCCACATGTTCCTGCTCTTCGCGCTGCAGCGTCCCGATGTGCTGCCTACTGGCGACCTCGGCATACGAATGGCCATCCGCAAAGCCTACGGACTCGATGAGCTGCCTCATCCCAAGCACATCGAGGAGATCGCCGTGCGATGGCGTCCCTACTGTTCGGTAGCGACCTGGTATTTGTGGCGGAGCCTGGAAGGTCAAGCGGAGATCTAGGCCCGCTTCCGTTGGTCGCGCCTCGGCATCAGTTTTTCCCTTTGAGAATCTCCCGCGCGGCGTTGTGCCCCGGCGCGCCCATCACCCCCCCGCCCGGATGCGTGCCGGATCCGCATAGATACAGACCCCGAATCGGCGTCCGATAGCGCGCGCAACCAGCCACCGGACGCATGACAAACATTTGATCCAGGCTCATCTCGCCGTGGAAAATGTTACCACCCGTCAGACCGAAGCGATGCTCGAGATCGAGCGGAGTCAGCACCTGCTTGTCGATCACCAGTTCCCGGAAGCCCGGCGCGTATTCTTCGATCAGATCCAGCACGCGATAGGCGAACGGTTCGCGCAGTTCATCCCAGTGCGAGTCGCGCAGTGTGTAGGGCGCGTATTGAATGAAAATGCCCATGATGTGCTTCCCTGGTGGCGCTAGCGACGGGTCGTACAGGGTTGGCACTGTCAGTTCGAGCAGTGGCGATTGCGACGGCCGGCCGTACTTGGCGTCGTCCCAGGCACGTTCCACGTACTCCATCGAGGGACAAATGTGCATGGTGGCACGATGCTGCGGTCCATTGTCTCCCGGTAACGCGCTGAAATTCGGCAGCCCGCTCAGCGCCAGATTGATCTTGCACGATGTCCCTTCGCTGCGATACTTCCGGATGGCATCCAGAAAATCCGGGGACAGCTCGCGCGCGTCTATCAATTGCAGGAAGGTCCAGTGTGGCGTCAAATTGCTCACCACTACGGGCGCCGCGAACTCTTCCCCGCCCTCCACGGCCACTCCACGTGCCAGGCCATTCTCCACCAGGATCGCCTCTACACGGGCATTGGTCCGGATCTCTGCGCCACGGCTGCGAGCCGAATCGGCGATGGCGTTTGAAACAGATCCCATTCCGCCGCGCACGAAACCCCATAATCCGCGGTGGCCGCCCACGCTGCCCATCACGTGATGGAGCAAGATGTACGCGGTGCCCGGCGAGCGTGGTCCGCCGTTCGCTCCAATCACGCCATCGGTGGCGAGCGTCACCTTGATTGAATCGGACTCAAACCACTCGTCCAGAAATTCCGCGGCGCTTTGCGTGAAGATCTTGACCAGCCCGACGATCTCTTTGGGGCTGAGGCCGCGTAGTTTTCCAGCCAGCTTCAAATAGTCGACGAAATCGCCGAGGCCGTTTGGCGGGAACTCCGGCGGCGTGGTCAGCAGCAGCCCTTCCACCACCTGCGACAGCCGCTCCAGATGGTCTTCATACGCGGGAAAGACGTCGGCATCGTGCTTGGAGAACTTCGCGATCTCGGCCAGCGTCTTCCCGCGATCCTGCCACATGAAGAGATAGCGGCCGTCCGGAAAGGCGGAAAAGAACGCTGGATCCTTTGCATCCACCTGGTATCCGAAGCGCGCCAGATCGAGTTCACGGATGACGCGCTCCTGCAGCAGGCTCGTTAAATATGACGCCGTAGAAACGCGGTATCCCGGCCAGATCTCCTCGGTGACCGCGCAGCCGCCCACCAACTCGCGACGTTCCAGCACCAGCACCTTACGGCCGGCGCGCGCCAGATAAGCGGCGCAGACCAATCCATTATGGCCGCCACCGACGATGATCGCGTCATACTTGTTCACAAGAGGACTGTACCACTCCGAAGCCCAGCACTAATCATGTGGCTTGCGTACATCAAAGATCCAGATTCCGCCCACCCGGCCCACTGGCTTCCGCGCACGCAGCCAGGTAAATGATCCCGGCGCCTCATAGAGGTCGTATAGCACCGTGGCGCTGATGGCCACCATACAATCCATATCTCGCCGTTCACCAGGCTGATTTGTTCTGGCCACGTAGCCCGTATGCTCGATGCCGTAATAGGACGGCTCCGCAGTTCCGAAGTATTCGAGACAATACTGCGGCGCCGGATGGGTGTTGATATAACCTTTCAATTTCTTGAGATCTTCACCCCAATCGATATTAGAATCGAGCAGATAATGCGGCCCTCGCCACGTACCGCCACTTACTAAGTTGAAGAACGACAGATAGTCCGGAAAGGCGGATAGTGACTCGGCTGCCAGCAGCACACATACAAAGATCAACAGCGGCCCCGTCCAGGGCGGCCGCGATTTCACCAGCGCGAAGAAGCCGGCCGCGAGCGCAATGAAAAAGAACGGGTAGAAAGGCAGCAGATGGCGAACTCCCAGATCGATGTGGGACGTCATGCTCAGGCCGAAGTACACCACGGCCGGCACGAGAATGGTTGCCCAGGCGGCGGGCGCCTTCCGCATATTTACGCGGAACCTGTTTCGGAAAAGAGCCAGCCCGGCGCCTACCAGAAGAACGCCGAACAGCAGCAGGTCCGCGGCAGGCGTCTTCACTAAGAAGACAACCGGAAAATAATACCACCAACCGCTTTGCGAGAACTGTCCGAGCAGGTAACTCAGATGGCCCCCGGCATTATGCCGGGCGAAATCACTCAGTCCGCGATAGAACGAATTCCCTTGCAGGGACGCTACACGCCCTGTCCGGCAGAGCAGGTCTCCGATTGTGTTCGTGCAATTCACCGCCGTCTCGAGCGGCGGCCCTGGTCTCTTCATGGCCCATGATGGGACGAAATATTTCGCTTCCGGCAAATAGACAGCAACAATGGCCACGTAGGCAATTGCCGCTACTGCCAACAGTGAACCTGCGAAATGCAACAACGTGAAACGTTCCCTCTGTTGCCACCACCGGATCGCATACAGAATGGCGTAGGCCGGTAACAGCATTACAGCCGAAAACTTTGTTCCGATCGCGAAGCCAAGCAGAATGCCCGACAGCGCCAGATGAAGCTTGCGCCGCGAACCGAGAAAAGCATCCCAAGCAATGCACGCGGCGAACATGAAGAACGTGGCGCCTAAGTCCGTGGTGGCGTAGTGGCCGTGCGCAAGGATATTCGGATCGAACGCCAGCAGCGACACCGCTAACAGAGCCGGCCCGTTGCCGAATCTGCGGCGGGTCCACGCCGCCATCAGAAAACCGAGCGCGGCCGTTAGCAGGATGATGCTGCTTCGCGCCGCCATCAGTATGGTGTCGGCCGGGACACGATTGTGATACATGAACGCAAATCCGAATCCGATGTCTTCCTTGTTGATCCAGCTCGGATCCTCCACCGGCAGGCGCGGATTGAGATATAGCAGCGGTAGAGCCGCCAGCACTTTCGCCAGCGGTGGCTGTTCGAGATTGAAGCGCAATCTGCCGGTCTTCAGGTAGGCATATCCAGATCCTAGCTCGAACCCCTCGTCCCACACCTGGCTTTCCTTGGTCGCGGACGAGATCTGCAATCCAGCCATTAGGGCCAACAGCAGCACTACTGAAACCCAAAAGTTTAGTCCAGTGCGGGGGCTTTTTGCCACGGATTCTCAGCTTACGCTTTCGGCGCTGTACCGCGCGATCAGGCCCGTGCGCACGGCTTGGTGATAGATTCGCATGAAGAACCAAGATGCCAGCACAATGTATGCAATGGCAAGAAGGTTACTCACCGCCAGCATCGTCCCCGAAAAGACCCTTCCTGATACGATCGTTCGCATGCCTTCGAATACATACGACGCCGGCAGTGCGCGGGAGATGAATCGCATCCATTCCGGAAGCGTTGAAAGCGGATAAAAGACCGCGGCGAAAGGCGACAGCACGGCCGGAATCGGCCAGATCAGCCATTCCGACGCCGGCCCGAATCGGAGCACCATCCCGCAGGCGAAGATGCCAAGTGCGATTCCGAACAGAAAAAGCGCCAGAAGGAATGGGATCAACAGCGCTCCATACACCAGGAACGACAGGCCGAAGACCAGGCTCGCTAAAACCAGCATCACCAGCAGTCCCACCGAGCTGGTTGCGATGGCGGAGAGCATCAGGCCTGCAATGTACTCCGATATAGAAAGCGGCGTCGCAAAGATATTCAGGAAATTGCGCGACCACACATCCTCGAAGAACGCCATCGTCACGCCTTGCATGACACGGATGAAGAAATCCCAGAGCAGAACGGCGCCCAGCAGGGCCGGGACGAAATTGAAGCCGGAAGAAGCGATGGTATTGAGGTACCTGGTGATGAATCCCCACAGCACGATGTCGACCGTGACCCATGCAAATAGCGGCACTACCCGCACCGGACTTCCCCGGTACAAATAAAGCTGCCGGAGCATGATGGCCGCAATACGGTCGAAATTCATGTCCTATACCTGCTCCAGCGTGAGCGGCTCGCGCGCCACGGTGACGAACAACTCCTCCAGCGTCTCTTTACCGTGCTCGCGCGGCAAGCTCTTCGGATCGCCTTCCAGCAGAATCCTCCCACGCGAAAGGAACAGCACGCGATTGCACACTTCCTCGACTTCATACATGTTGTGCGAGGTCCACAGCACACCTGCCGTGCCGCGCGCGGTGTTCTCTCGAATGCGGGCGCGGATATCTCGCGCCGTCGCCGGATCGAGCGACGCAGTCGGCTCGTCCAGCAAGAGCAGTTGCGGATCGTTGATCAGGGCTTTCGCCAACCCCACGCGAGTCTGCTCGCCGGAAGAAAGCACACCGCATTTCACATCTCTGAATTTCTGAAGATCAAACTCCTGGAGCAGCGCTTCGATGCGGCCTCTCAGTTGCTTCACTGCGTACATCATGCCGAAGATGCGCAGGTTTTGATATACCGTCAGATTTCCCGGCAAGGGAGCGTATACCGCGGCGAAGTTGGTAAGCTCCAGCGCCTGCGTGCGCTGCTCGGCGATATCAATGCCTTCAATAAGAAGCCTGCCCGCGCTCGGCTCCAGCACGCCGAGAACCATGTTGATGGTCGTGGTCTTCCCAGCTCCATTTGGACCAAGCAGCCCGACGATCTCGTTGCGGCGCACTTCGAACGAGATTCCGTCGACGGCGACGGCATTGCCGTATAATTTGCGCAGATCGACTACTGAAAGAACTGAGGGCATCGGTGGCCGTGGGGCAGGCCTCCGGCCTGCCAATGCTTATACACTAGACTCCGCTTCGGAACCACCGCTGTGTGTACGCGACTGTGCGCCGGATCGCCTCTTTCGCTTCGTCGTCAAGTGTGGCCGCGTCACCGCGACATTTTGCGTTTGAAAATACGCCGCGCAATTGCAGAATATATTTCTGACCGGCTACACCATAAGCCTGGGCGTCGGCGATCAGCAGCAGAGTTTTCGCAAACACTTCCATCGCTTCATCACGCTTGCCACTATTCCAGTCTTGCCACGCCGCCACGTATAGGTCGGCAAAGCCCGCCGCCGGCATGTTCCCGACCGCTCCGCGCGCTAAGTCGTCCAGAAATGTGGGGCCGTGCTTGCCCGTGAAAACGCCCTGCAGTAACTGCCCGCGCTTGCGATATTCCGTCAAACGAGGCAGAGTCGCTCCCGCTTCGTCCTTCACGTACCGCAGCGTTGGAATCTGCTTGGCCATTCGCAAAACGAGGTCGACGCTCATCGGACCGATGGTCTGCACGATCAGCGGACGGCTGCACGCTTCGCCGATGGCCGCGTAATATTCCATCTGCTTCGCTTCGTCCTTGCCGCCGTTCAGAGGGATCGCGATGATCGCATCCGGAGCGAGCTTGTCCGCATGGCGCGCGTATTTCACGGCGGTCTCGATATCGGATGCTTGCACTCCGATCACTACCGCCGGACGGGTCTTCGCGTCCAGCGCCTTATTGGCCCGGACGAGCGCCTCAGCCCCTGCCAGCCTTTCATCGAAACTCAACAATGGAAATTCGCTCGCCAACTGAGGCCACACCATCCCTTGCACGCCGATGCGGTCGAGGAACTGCACTTCGTGCGCGAGCGTCTCCACATCCAACGAGCCCGAGTCGCCGAAAGGCGTCTGCATGATAGGGAAAATCCCCTCCAGCCTTCGTTCTGGCGCACCGTAGACCGTGCGAAGCAACAGCATCGAGCCGCCCGCGGCAGCCGTTGCGAGAAACTCACGTCGATGGATGGCTCTCATGACCATATAATGTTAGCGAAAAGGAGATCGCGTATGAAGCCTGTGAAGCTGAAGCACCTGACCGGTATCGCATGTTTAGCGCTGGCCGTCGTGCTCACCATCCCCACTACATTCGACAGCGCCCGCGCCGCGCAGACCGGTGTTCCGCGTTTCGAGCCCGATCCCTACTGGCCCAAGCCGCTGCCCAACAACTGGATGTTAGGCCAGGTCTCCGGAATCTATGTCGACTCGCACGACCACATCTGGGTGACCAGCCGGCCGCGAACCTTGGACAACAACGACAAGTACGCCGCACTCAATCCGCCCCAAGCCGACTGCTGCATTCCCGCGCCACCGATCATCGAGTTCGATCAGGCCGGTTATTTCATTCAGGGGTGGGGCGGTCCCGGCCAGGGTTACGAGTGGCCCGATAACGAGCACGGCATCTTCATAGACTTCAAAGAAAATGTTTGGGTGGGAGGAAACTCCGACAAGGATACCAACATCCTCAAGTTCACGAAAACCGGCAAGTTTCTGCTGCAAATCGGCCACCATGGAACATCCGGCGGCAGCAACGACACCCTGAATCTGAAAAGACCGGCCGGGATTTGCGTCTATCCGAAGACTAACGAGGTCTTCGTGGCGGATGGCTACGGCAACCGGCGCGTCATCGTTTTCGATGCGGACACCGGCGCCTACAAGCGGCACTGGGGAGCCTATGGAAATAAGCCCGATGACAACGCCCCTCGAACGCGCGTGTCTGAAGGACCAGGTCCGCAGCAGTTCAACACGGTGCATGGTATTCGCATTTCGAACGACGACCTGGTCTACGTGGGCGACCGCGTGAACAACCGGATTCAGGTCTTCCGGCCCGACGGCACTTTTGTAAAGGAAGGCTACATCGAGCGTAAGACCTCTACTCCCGAAGGCACCGCGTTCGATATCGCTTTCTCACCCGACAAACAGCAACAGTTTCTCTACGTGCCGGACGGCAGCAACAAGAAGGTGCAGATTCTCAATCGCGATACGCTCGAAGTGCTCGGTTTCTTCGGCGGGCACGGCGGACACGGAACTGGACAGTTCTTCCATATTCACAGCATCGCCAGCGATTCGAAAGGCAACATCTACCTAGGCGAGTCCTTCGGGATGCGTGCCCTGCGATGGAACTATAAAGGAATGTCGTCTGCGTCCACCCGATAAGTTGATATATTCTTGACTAACTAAATGCCCCTCGATCCCAAGCGAACGATACAGGAGCTTAAGGAACTGCGCGCTCTCACGGCCGATGCGAATGGCGCCCAGCGTGTTGCCTGGACCGACACCTGGCTGAGAGCCCGTTCCTGGTTCGAATCTAAACTGGAGGGTTTGCCCGTCGAACATCATCTCGATGCGGCGGGCAATCGCTGGGTTACACTCCCGGGTGTATCTGAAAAAGCGCTCCTGCTCGGCAGTCACCTTGACTCCGTCCCCAACGGCGGCTGGCTGGACGGCTGCCTCGGTTTTTTATCCGCATTCGAAGTCTTGCGGCGAATTGCTACTGAATTCTCCGGCCGCCCGCCTGTCACCGTTCGTCTGGTTGACTGGGCCGATGAAGAAGGCGCGCGCTTCGGCCGCAGCCTGCTCGGATCCTCCGCCTTTGCGGGAACACAGTCGATCGAGGCCGATCGCAAGCGCACCGACAAGGACGGTATTCGTCTGGAAGACGCGCTACGCCGCTGTGGCGTCGAGATTGATCGCTTCGGTGAGGCGGGGCGCGAACAGAAGAACGCCGCCGCGTATCTGGAACTGCACATCGAACAGGGACCAGTGCTCGAAAGCCTAGGGCTTCCGCTGGGAGTCGTGCTCGGCACAAAAGGAGTCGAGCGTCACGCCATCACGTTCCACGGACAGGAGGCGCATTCCGGTTCAACGCCCATGAAAGCGCGGCACGACGCGCTGGCTGCCGCCGCGAAACTCGCCCTCGAGATACGTGCGATCGCCGCCAAGCATCCCGATGCGGTCTGTACCATCGGCAGCGTCAAGACTTTCCCCGGCATCGTGACAGCCGTGGTCGGGCGCTGCGAAGCCACGCTCGATCAGCGCGACCTTGATGCCCAGGTGCTGGCCGGCATGTATCGCGACGCGCGCGAGGCCAGTGAGCGGTTCGCCCGCGAGGAAAAATGCACCGTCGAGTGGTCGCGGATCTGGAACATCGAGCCCATTCAATTTCATCCCGCGTTAATCGAGCGTTGCGAGCAAGCGATCCAAGAAATCGCCGGCCGGACGTATCGTCTTCCATCCGGTCCGTTGCACGACGCAGCCGAAGTCTCCAGAGCCGGCATTCCCACCGTCATGATGTTCGTGCAATCGCTGCAGGGCATCAGCCATAACAAGATCGAAGACACCAAGGAAGAGCATCTGGAACTGGCGGTGCGCGCTTTTGACCGGCTAGCGGCCAAAACCATGGACTGGATCGCCGGCTAACTATCTCTGCCCGTGATGATCCGTATTCATCAGCCGCTTGCCATCGTCATCCACGCACCGGGGCGATTCCTCGAGCGGCTCGGTGGACGGCTTCACCACGCGCGGCGGCGCAGTCCAAGGCGCCGACAGTACACCGGGATCATCCACTGTAAACTGGTACACCAGGTTTTCGCCGTTTCGCCAGAAACGTTCGGTTAGGTGCAGGGCGGCCGTGTGGAAATATCCTTCTTCTCCGAACCACGTATCCTCCACGAAGTTGGTTACGTCCACCACCAGTTTGTCTCCCTCCCAGTGACCGACCGAGTCTCCATAGTAAGTCGGATTGGCGTCCGCCCGGTGCGCGCGGCCATCGATGGGGACGATGCGATAAGGATCGCCCGAGATGTCTTCATAGAAGAAAACCATCTCGCCCGGCAATTGAACAATCTTGCGTGGAGAGCCGATGCGCGGCACACCCGGCTTCCCGCAATAGAACACTTGATCCACTTTGCTCTCGTTTTCCGACAAATATTTCACCTTGGCCTGAAACTCGGGCTTGTAAGAGGGCGCCGGCGTCGACGGCAGCTCACCCGGTACCGGCGTCTTCGCGGGCCTCCGGGAGCTTTGATCGAGTTTCTCGATCAACACTTTCCCGTTGACCTCCTTCTTCAAGGCGACCGGAGGCAGATCGATCGCAAAGGCCCAGATCCCGCTCAGGTCAGGATGTCCGTCCGCCGTGCGCGCCGGCTGAGCAGCAGCCAACACAGGTAACATCAACGCCGCGGTAATTACACAAGAGAAACCGTGCTTCATAGCATTCTCCTTTGTCAGCGGATTCGAAATCCTCACTTATTGTCAGCTGATTTATTGTCAGATGGATTAATCAGCTCCATCGAATTTCCGTCTGGAAACGTGATCTTTTGAAGATAGCCGTAAAGCGATCCGTCCCGGGCGCGCACTCCTTCGATGGTGATGGTCTGCCCGATTGCTTTTGCGAAATCGGCCCGGCCCACGCCTAATCTCCGGAACCAGGCCGGCGGATTACTTTCGAACTTCCAATTCTCCACCGCGCCATTAGAGCCCTTCGCGTCCATGAATACCACGATGTGTGGATTGATCCAATCGACCTTCGTCACCGTGCCCGTGAGGGTGAATCTCTTGGACATATCGAAGATGGCCGACGGCGAGTGGTGCGCCCACAAAGAACCCGTCGCAAGAAGCAGAATAAGGACGATCAGAGCACCGAAAAGCCTATATTTCAAGGGGATTCCTCCCTTTGTACTTTGGGGCGAGTATATCATACAGGACGAGTCGCCATAACCGCCGGACGCGCCTGATCACTTCTTCATGGCCGCAAACAGGCTCTTCGGAATCATCGCGTGCACGCCTTTGGTCCCGTCCACTAACTGCGTGATGTCCAGATCAATCGCGACGCTGGTGAGCGCGTAAGCATCCTCGCGGCTCAGTTTCATCTCATTCACCAGAAAGTCGATCGTTTCGAGAGCGCAGATTCTCGCTGCCTGCGTCAGATCCGGATCGAGTCCCATGGTGATGTAATGCGTCGGCGTCTCGGCGCGCGGCCAAGTCAGGTGCATATCGTGATGCACGATGAACTGGAAGACGCCGGTCAACGACGTCTCCATGGCGGTGATATCCACTTCGCCGTTGCCCATGCCCGCGTGTCCGTCGCCCACCTCGAATAATGCTCCCGGCGCATGTACCGGAATGAACAGCGTGGTGCCGGCCACCAGTTCCTTGTTGTCGAGATTACCAGCGTGGATTCCAGGCGGCGCGCTATTTACCTTGCCAGCGGCTTCCGGCGGCGCGATGCCCATGCTCCCGAAGAAGGGCTTCAACGGAATATCGATTCCTCCACCAAAATGCCCGATGTTGCGCTCCCGGTCCAGAGGAATGATCTTGGTGCGTCCCTGCGGGAATACATCCGCAAGAAAACCGGCGCGCCCCATACTGTTGTACGCATACGGAACGTCCAGCCGGATTTCGCGTATGCGAACCTCCAGCACATCGCCGGGCTGCGCGCCCGCAATTGCGATAGGCCCGGTCAGCAAGTGGCCGCCCGGCCCCCGGCTCTCCTTGGGCACTTCAGCATAGATTTTGCGAAGCTCGGGCTGGATTTGCCCCGCCGGCAGGCCGGCACGCTCCAGATTATCCGGATTGCCGGAGACGGTCTGAATCTCGACCACGTCGCCGGATTGCACCGTGAGCACCGGTTTTGCACCAGCCCAGTAGTATCCCCACGCCAAAGTCTCCGGCGCAACCTTGAGCTTATGTTCCGCCGCCGGCAGCGCCGTGGCTACAATCATGAACAACAGGAAGCATCTCATATGTCATTTCAGCTCCACTTGAATCTCCATCGCAGTTCGATCGCCGATGTTTTCGGTTACGTGCTTCAGCGCGTCGCGCCAGGCAATCTCGCCCGGACGGCGCGGATTGTCAACGGTTCTTCCATCTCCCAGAGTCATGGTCGTGTGCAGTTCGGTCAGATACACCACCACATAGTGCGGATGCTCGTGCATGGGGCTCTTCAGATGCGGCTCAAGGATCGTCCGAAGCACCCGCACTCGATCATTTTCTAACGGGACCAGGTGATGCTCGGGATCCAGCTTCACGGGGTCTAGCGTAATGGGCGCCGGATTGAAATCCACTGGCCTTGGTTTCAATTCGATCACCACCACCTCCAGCGGCTGATCCGAAAGATTCTCCTCGGAATGCTTCAATGCTTCAATGTAGGAAACGTCTCCGGCTTTGCGCGTGATCTCTTGCACCTTGCCGTCCGCGCCAGTAATTCTCTGGTGATAGTCCGTCAAAAAGACCAGCACTGATGCGGGATGCTGGTGCATTGGCGTTTTCCTATGCGGGCCTCGCTTCACTCGTAGGACGCGGACCCAGTTATTCTCGATCTCTGCTTTGTAGTTCGGACTGACCTGCACCGGCTCTTGGGCCGCCGCAATCGCGGCACATCCCAGCCCAATCGCAAATAATCGCTGAAGCATTCTGTTGCTCGCTCTCAAGAACCCGGGGATGCGAATATAGCCACCGCCAGTGGTGGGAGCGTGATCGACAGGCTGTGGTAATGATTGTTGTAGCTGATCGGTTCCGACATCACGCCACCAGCGTTACCGAGGTTGCTGCCTCCGAACATCTCCGCGTCGGAATTGAAAATCTCCCGATAATAGCCTGGGTCCGGGACGCCCACTCGAAAATTCCAGCGCGGCACCGGCGTAAAATTGCAAACGAACAGCAGGAACGGATTCCCGCCCTGCGGCCGGCGGATGAAGGAGATGGTCGATCCGTCGACATCGCGGAAATCGACCCATTCAAAGCCGCCCCAGTGATAATCCACTTCATAAAACGCGGGGTGCGTCCGGTACAACCAGTTCAGTTCCCGTACGAATACTTGCAGCTTGCGATGAAACTCGAAATGCAGCAACTCCCACGGCAATCCGCGCTCGTGATTCCATTCGTCCCAGTTGCCGATTTCCGACCCCATAAACAGCAGCTTCTTGCCCGGATGCCCGTACATGTACGACAGGAACGCACGCACGTTGGCGAACATCTGCCACATATCGCCCGGCATCTTGCTCAATAGGGACCGTTTCCCGTGCACCACCTCATCGTGTGAAATCGGCAGCACGAAGTTCTCCGTAAAGGCGTAGATCATGCTGAAGGTGATGTTGTTGTGGTGGTACTTACGGTGCACTGGGTTGTTGGCGAAGTAATCCAGCATGTCGTGCATCCAGCCCATGTTCCACTTCATCGTGAAGCCCAGCCCGTTCAGGTAAACCGGCCGCGACACGCCCGTAAATGCGGTGGACTCCTCGGCGATCGTCATGGCGCCCGGAACCTGGTGCGCCAATTCGTTGAAGCGGCGCAAGAAGTCGACCGCTTCCAGATTCTCGTTGCCGCCATACATGTTCGGAATCCACTCGCCCGGCTTCCGCGCGTAATCCAGATACAGCATGGATGCCACCGCGTCCACACGCAGACCGTCGATGTGATATACCTTTAGCCAAAATAGCGCGTTCGAGATCAGGAACGTGCGCACTTCGTTCCGTCCGTAGTTGAAAATCAGCGTGCCCCATTCGCGATGCTCGCCCTTGCGGGGATCGGCGTGCTCGTAGAGCGCCGTCCCGTCAAAATATGCCAGCCCATGCGCATCCTTCGGAAAATGCCCGGGTACCCAGTCAACGATCACACCGATGCCGGCTCTGTGGCAGCGGTCGACGAAATACATGAACTCCTGTGGCGTGCCGAATCTCGCCGTGGGCGCGTAATAGCCGGTCACCTGATAGCCCCAGGAGCCTGAGAATGGATGCTCCATGATCGGCAGCAGTTCCAGGTGCGTATAGCCCAAGCGTTTGGCGTAATCCACCAGCTTGTCCGCCAGTTCCACGTAACTCAGATAGGAATTGTTCGGCCCCCGCAGCCAGGAGCCCAGGTGAACTTCGTAGATCGAGACCGGCCCCTTGAGAGCATCTTTGTGAGCGCGTGACTCCATCCATTCGTGATCGCCCCACGCGTAACTCCAGATATCGCATACCACCGACGCCGACTTCGGCGGATCTTCCGTCGCGAATCCGTACGGGTCCGCCTTCTGCTGTCGATAACCGCGCACGCGCGACCGCACTGAATACTTGTAATTCATGCCCACACCCGCGCCCGGCATGAAGAACTCCCAAATCCCCGCCGTCCGCAAACGCATGGGGTGCCGGCGCTCGTCCCAATCGTTGAAGTCCCCTACCACGCTCATGACTTCCGCGTTCGGAGCCCACACCGCGAACCTCACACCGGCCACGCCATCGCATTCAACCAAATGCGCTCCCATGGTCCTGTAGCTCTCGTACTGCGTTCCCTCGCTGTGCAAATGCAGGTCGAATTCCGAGACCAGCGGAGCGAAACGGTATGGATCTTCCACCTCCGCCTGGCTTCCGTTCCACAGCGTTAGCCGCAGTTTATACCGGCCCGGATCGTTCGCGAGCGTCGCAATGAAGAAGCCCTCGGTCCGGACTTTGCGCATCGGATGCTCTGCTCCATCCACCAACACCGCCGCGTCCATGGCCTGCGGCAAGAACGCCCGTACTTCCCATCCATCATCGGTTCGATGCGGCCCCAATACACCAAACGCATCGCCGTGCGAGCCGTTAACGATCGCTTCCATGTCCTGCGCAGTCATGCACAGCTATTATTACAAGGTGCCCGGTACAAAGTGCGTCAAAGCGGAGTTACATGTCCACCTGGAAGGCTCCATCGAAGCCGAGACGCTGCTGGCTATCGATCCATCGCTCTCGCGCGATGACATCGCGGCGCACTACACCTGCCGGACCTTTGACGAGTTTATTCAGGGCTACATCTGGGTCAATCGTAAGATTGAAAAGCCCCAGCACTACGCCCTGGCAACCCGGCACTTGCTAGAACGGTTGGCGGCGCAAGATGTCACGTACGCCGAGATTACGCTGTCGGCCGGAATGATCCTCTGGAAGCAACAGGACTTGCCGGCCATTTACGATGCCATTTGGCGTGAATCACAGCGGTCGTCCGTCAAGACGTTCTGGATTCTCGACGCCGTTCGCAATCTTGGCACGGAGCCCGCCCTGCCGGTCGCGAAGTTCGCAGTGGAGCGGCGCCGCGACGGAGTGATCGCCTTTGGCCTCGGCGGTGATGAAGCGCGCGGGCCCGCCGAGTTGTTTCGCGATGTCTTCGCCTACGCCCGCGATGGAGGCTTGCACCTGGTCTGCCACGCCGGCGAGACCACCGGCCCGGAATCGGTTTGGGCCGCGCTGGCGATCGGAGCCGAGCGCATTGGGCACGGTATCGCCGCGGCGCGCGACCCCGCCCTGCTAACGAAGCTGCGCGAATCGAACGTGCCGCTCGAGGTCTGCATCTCGAGTAACGTCTGCACTGGCGTGGTCCCCTCGCTCGCGGATCATCCTGTGCGCCAGCTCTACGACGTCGGAGTCCCGATTGTCCTCAACACCGACGATCCGGCTTTCTTCCACACGACGCTCACGCGCGAATATGAAATCGCCGGGCGATTGTTCGGACTGCCGCTAGATCCGCTCTCGGCCGCCAGCTTCCGTTACGCGTTCGCAGCGCCCTAGACCGCGCCCTCTTCGCCCAACTTGACGCGCACATTCATCGTTCGCCCAGCGCGGTATATGGTCAACTCCACCGTGTCGCCCGACCTTTTGCGCGCCAGCGCTCGGCTAATCGCGTCCTCCCGATCGATCGGTTTGCCGTCGATCGCTACGATCAGATCGCCCCCAATCTTCAACTGGGAATTACCGATCTGCACGTCTTCCCTGCCCCCACGCAACCCGGCGCGCGCGGCCGGCGAGCCCGATTCTACTTCCTGAATCAGCAATCCGCCCTGGTTCGGAAGATTCAATGCATCGGCATAATCGCCCGCCACGGGAACCACCGAAACGCCCAGCCGCGGCCGCTTCCGCCCGGCCTGGAAATCATCCAGCATCAACTTGGCGCGATTGATCGGCATAGCGAATCCGATTCCGACGTTGCTGCCGTTCGGTCCGTAGATCGCTGTGTTAATGGCGACCACATTTCCCGCTGAATCGAGCAGGGGGCCGCCGCTATTGCCTGGATTAATCGCCGCATCGGTTTGGATCAGCCCTTCCAGCGTCTGATCGTTCTCGCCGCGAATGGTGCGTCCCAGCGAACTCACAATACCGGTGGTCAATGTACCTTCCAGGCCAAATGGATTGCCAATCGCGAGCACCTTCTGGCCCACCTGCAGTGCGTCGGAGTCGCCCAAGCGCAGCACCGGCAGTTTCTTGCGCGGCGAGATCTGCAGCAGCGCGACATCGTTGGCTGGGTCGCGGCTCAGCAGCCGCGCTTTGTAGCGCGACTGGTCTGACAACGTCACTTCCAACTGCTGCTCATTGGCCACCACGTGACTATTGGTCAGGATCTTGCCATCGTCACTGATCAGGAAGCCCGAGCCCTGGTCCTTCGCAGGATAAATTTCCCAAAACGTCCTGCGATATACCGTGCTGGTGATGTTCACAGTGGCCAGATGAGCAGTCTTGTAAATATCGATGTTGTTCATCTCGTCCGAACTGAGTCCGGCGCCACGCACGGCGGTCGGACCAGACCAGATGGGTCCAGTGGCGTGAGAGATCGGCTGGAAAATTCGATGCCGTCCCCAGTCTGTCTTAGAGGTGATGTATAGAAACCCGCCTACTAGCAAGGCGGTAATAAACAAAACGCGCAATCTCATGCTGATAAACTCCGTAGCGAGTTGTACACGGCCTTCACTTGTTCGAGCGTATGCTCCTTGGTACTCGACGTATCGATCACATAATCGGCCACGCGCACCTTTTCTTCCAGGGGCAACTGGCGGCTGAGCCGAGCCAGCACCTCTTCTTTGCTATACGCACCGCGCTTCATGGCCCGTTCCATCTGTTGTTCGGCGGAGCAGACTACCACGATGAGCCGGTCGAATCTCCTATAACTACCAGTTTCAACCAGAATCGCCGCTTCGACAACTACGATAGCCGCCGGGTCGGTCTGCGCGATCTTGGCGATGATCCCCTGCTGCCGCGCGATCACTGCGGGATGAACGATACTGTTGAGCTTCGCCAGCCGCTCGGGGTGGTCCCAAACCAGCGCGCCCAACTTGCGCCGGACGATGTAGCGGTCCTCGTCCAGAATCCCCTCGCCGAATTCGTTGACCACCGCATCGTACGCCTCCGCTCCCGGCAGCAGCACCTGATGCCCCAGCTCATCGGCATCGATCAGATGGCACCCGAGTTCCGCCAGCGCGTGCCCGACGAAACTCTTGCCGCTGGCCAGACCACCCGTCAACCCTACCCGCAGCATAAGTGCTGCTCGGCCGCGTGCACCGTGTTGGCCATCAGCATCGCGATCGTGAGCGGTCCTACGCCTCCCGGCACCGGAGTGTACGCGCCCGCCAGCTCCTTGGCCGCCTCCGCATCCACATCGCCGACCAGCCCCTTGCCGTCCGGGCCACGATTCTGGCCGACATCGATCACCATAGCGCCGCGCTTGATGAAGTCTCGGGTGAGAAACGCCGGCCGGCCGATCGCTGCAACCAGGATATCCGCTCGCCGGCATTCTTCTGCAAGATTAGAGGTCTTGGAATGACAGATCGTCACGGTTGCGCTTTGATGCAACAACAGCAGAGCCATGGGCTTACCCACGATATCGCTGCGCCCCACTACCACCGCGTGTTTTCCTGTGATCGGGATCTCGTACCGCCGCAAAAGTTCCATGATCCCGGCCGGCGTGCAAGCGCGCGGCGCCGGAATGTCCGCTACCAGGCTCCCGACGTTCAGCGGATGAAACCCGTCCACATCTTTGTCAGGCTGCATGCCCAACAAAATCCGGCGCTTGTCCACCTGCTTCGGCAGCGGCGACTGGACCAGGATTCCATCAATCTCTTTCCGTTGATTGAGGCCTTCGATAATGCCCAGCAGATCCTCGGTCGAGATCGTGTCAGATGGCGTGATCTTCTCGCTGTAGATTCCCAGGTCGTGGCAGGTCTTGATCTTGTTCCGCACATAAATCTCCGACGCCGGGTCGTACCCCACCAGAATCACTGCCAAGCCCGGCTGCCGATGACTCGCTGTCAGCTTCTCGATGCGCGGCCGCAACTCCGCCAGAATCTGATCGCGCACCCATCTCCCATCCAGGATCTTTGCACTCATTCATCCGTGAGGATAGCAGAGCCTTTGAGTCCGGCCCTACGATATGCGAGTGCGAAGCTGAGGATGAGTGGAACGCTATAAATCGTATCGTCGGATCGTTTCCGATCCCGATTTGCTCGGCGGCAAGTTGGCCGTGTTCGGCACGCGCCTTTCAGTCTCTTTCCTGCTCGCTTGCCTGGCAGAAGGCATGACAGTCGATGAGATCCTGAAGACGTATGGGCCAGTCCCTACGGAAGCGATTCCGGAAGTCTTACAACTGGCCGCCGAACAGCTCGACAACCCGGTAGCTGCTGTCTAACATAGATGTGGCTATTGGACAAGAATGTCCCGATACAGCTAGAGCGTCTGCTTCAGGAATTTGGTATCGAAGCGACTACAGCAGACTCGCGAGGATTCGGTAGTCTTACGAACGGGGAGTTGGGTTGCTTCTGCGGCCGCCATCGACGTGACTTGCATCCTTACCAGGGACCAGCGCTTTGCGGAGACGGCCAAAAAATCAATCCGCGTTCACAACAACATCTGTATTGTGGTTTTGACCCTTCCCCAATTACGGGCTCCGGGTTTTCTCCAAGCCTTTCGAACGGCTTGGTCGCAAGCCCCGATCCAGCCGGTCGCCGGCCAGGCCATCTCTTGGCCTGATTCATAGCGCAGGTCTACGACGTCTCTGCCCGGCGAATCCCTTAAGTCCTATAATCATCTCGATGACCCGCTTTCCAGCTTTCCTTCTTCTCTCCGCCTCCCTTCTCCCCGCTGAGGACTGGCACGCCCTCTTCAACGGCAAGAATCTCGACGGCTGGGAAATCCGCGGCGATAGCACCTGGACCGTCCTCAAAGACGCCACCCTGCTTGGCCAGCGCCCCCACGACAACCCGTTCAAAGAGTGGCCCATCACGCGCGAACAATACAATGCCTGGACCGGGCCGCAGTCCTGGCTCTACACCGCTGCCAACTTCGATCAGTTCGATCTCCACGCCGAATACTTGAATCCCCCGCGCGGCAACAGCGGGATCTCCATTCGCGACACCTCGCGCGCCAAGTACGCGCTCACCGGTCTCGATCACGATTCCAATCGCACACCGGCCCACATTGGCTACGAAATCCAGATCCTCGCAAACAGCGGCGCGGCAAAATATCCCACCGGCAGCGTCTACCTGTTCGTCCCCGCCAAGACCGGCTTCCAGCACGAGGACGACTGGAATAATCTCGACATCGAGTCGCGCCACGATATGATCCGCGTGCGCCTCAACGGTCAACTCGTCGCCGAATCGCCGGGCGATCCTGCCCGCTCCAAGACCGGCCCGATCGGCCTGCAACTACACGACCGCTTCACCTGGATCATGTTCCGCAATATCAAAATTAAAGAAATCCGCTAGCGCTCAGTTGCTCTTTTTTGTTTTCGAACTGCTAGTGGACTTCGTGCTTCGCGGCGCGCCTTCCTTCAGCAGCTTGTCGACTTCTTCGCGAATGTGTTTGTCCATGTCATCATCGAAGAAGTTGGTGTCCACGCCCGAGTATTGCGCACGAATCACACCCATGCGATCGATAAACGCCATCAACGGAACCAGCGGCCGCTGCGAAGGAGGCCATTGCATGTATTCCAGCGCGCCTAGCCCGCTCGCCGTCCCCACTGGAAATGGAGGATTGTAGGTCCTGATGAACCCCGGTACGTCCGCGTTATCGTTAACCGCAGCCTCGATTACCGCAAACCCTTTGGGCCCCAGATCCTTTTCAATGCCACTCAAGACTTGAGTGGTTTTTTGGCAGTGTGGTCAAGTAGTGAGAATGAAAACCAGGCATAGCACCTTGCCCTGGTAATCACTCACCCGCATCTGCTTGCCGCCGGCGAGCTGAACGATGAAGTCGGGAGACTTCCGCGGAATCTCGGCTGCAAAAGCAGATCCCACCAACGCTGCCAGAGTGACGATTATTTTTGCGCGCATGCTGAACTTTGAGTATACAAGACCCCGTTCGCCGTTCACTCCACGCCCTTTCGCGCAACTGCCACCAGGCGCCTCGCATCCACGCCATAGCAAGAGCCTTCGAGGTCCCCATACAATTTCACGTCCTTAAAACCGCACGCCACCAGACGGTCCTTCAGCTCGCGGCCGGAGTATATGGCGTGTTCGAACCGGAAGCTTCGACTGCGGCCATCCTTTACCAGAATCCACTCGTTCTCCAGACGGTTCCAATCCTCGCGAACTTGCGGACGCTGAAAGAGTAACGCGCCATCAGCATACTCCGTCACTAGTGACTCTTTCCAATTTCGCGCCAGCCGCTCCTTGCTGATGACGTCGATCACGAACACCCCGCCACCCTGGAGACTTTCCCAGATATTCCGCAAAACTCGCAGATCGTCCGTTTCGTCTGCAAAATATCCAAAGGAAGTGAAGATGTTGCACGCCAGATCGAACTTCGCAGGCTGCCGGAAGCGCCGCATATCCTCCTGCACCCATTCCGCCGAGACGCCGGCGTCACGCGCTCGCTCACGTGCGCGATCCAGCAGGAACTGGGACCCGTCCACTCCGGTCACTTCCAGTCCATGCTTCGCAAACTCGACCGCATGCCGGCCCGGCCCGCAACAAAGGTCCAGCACTTTGCCTCTGCTGCAGCCGCTTAAAGCCAGGACCTGAGCCACCTGCTCAGGAGCCGCCGCAAACCTCTCTGCAGGGAACATGTAAGGATACAGCTCGCGCCAGAACTCTTCGTCTTCGAACCATTCCATAAGCGGGCGCTTACGCGTTCATCACACGATTCATCCGCTCGATGGCCTCGTCGATCTCGGACGTGCTCTTGAATCCAATCGTCACCGCATCCACGCAACCCAGGTTCATAGCGAACTTCATCGCGCGGTCGCGGTCTTCGGCGCGCGTGAAACGGCCCTCGCCGCACAGTTTCATGCTGATGACGCCCATGCCCTGCGCGTGCACCTGTTTGGTGTGCGCCACCACTTCGTCCACTTTGCCCTGCTCTTCGACGTCCGACAACGCTTCGGTATCCATCTTGGTCCCGTTGTGATTCATGCGGATCATCGCGATATCCAGCCATTGATTGCCCGGAAACGTCCGCAGCGCTTGCAGCCCGTGCACCGAAGCTCCATGAGCCAGAATGATTTTCTTGTCCTTCGCCGCTGAGAATCCATCTTGCAATTGCCTGTAATCGTTCGACCAAGTCGGTGGGCGCAGGCAATGCAGCAGCAGGATATCGATGTATTCCGTCCCTAGTTGCTTACGAAACTGGTCGATCTTCGGTTGAGCATCGCCCGAGGCCGGCGTGCTGTACTTCGTCATTAGCTTATAGCTGTCGCGTGGAATGCCTTTGAGCGCGGTCGCGAGCATCTCCGGCATCCCGTGGTAGCTCTCGGCGGTCTCAAAGAAACGGATGCCGCGGTCGTAGGCGTGCCGCACCAGCCGCGTGAACCCCTCCTGCCCCAGTTCGCGCTGCACTCGCCCGCTGAATGTTCCGGTTCCAAAAGCGAGCCGCGTCACCTTAACGTTCGATTTGCCGAGACTGACCCAATCGGTTGCCGATCGCTTGACGCTTTGCGCCCCCGCCGCGCCACCCACTCCGGACAGCACCGTGGCGGCCACGCCGGTCTTCAGAAACTCGCGCCTGGTTGATGAAGCCATGGAAGCCTCCTAGTATTTACTTGCGTTAGTTAGCGTAACAGTGCACAATGGGCTATGCCCCAGACAGCACTGCAAATCGCTCTGAGCGATGAAGAGCGAGAGGCATTGACGGCTTGGTCCCGCGCCAGCGCAGGCGAACATCGCATGGTGGAACGGTCGCGCGTGATTCTGTTGGCTGCCGAAGGCCTTTCGGCGCGGGAGATCGCACGTCGCCTGAAGACCCGCTTGGCACGAGTTTCCAAGTGGAGAAAGCGCTTTCGTACAGAGCGCCTCGAGGGACTCCAGGACGCCACGCGGACGGGCAAGCCCAAGACCTATGACGAGAAAACAGAGAAGCGGATTCTGGCTCTGCTGGACAGGAATCCGCCCCGAGGCTACAGCCAATGGAATGGCCGTTTATTGGCCCAGGCCTTGGGCGATGTCAGCGATGATCAGGTCTGGCGCGTATTGCGTAAACACAAAATCCAACTCCAACGGCGACGGAGTTGGTGCATTTCGACGGACCCTGAGTTCGGGCCGAAGGCTGCGGATGTGGTGGGTCTGTATCTGAGCCCTCCGGAAAATGCCGTGGTGCTTTGCGTGGATGAAAAACCGCACATCCAGGTACTGGAGAGAGCGCAGGGATGGTTGCGATTGCCGAACGGAAAAGCGCTAAACGGATTCAGCCACTGCTACAAACGGCACGGGACCAGCACCCTGTTTGCAGCCTTGGAGGTGGCGACCGGACAAGTCCAGATCGGCCATTACCCGCGACGCCGACGGCGAGAGTTCCTCGATTTTATGAATGAGGTGATCGCCGAGCATCCCGATCAGCAGATCCACGTGATTCTGGATAACCTCAACACGCACAAGCCCAAGCAAGATCGCTGGCTGGCACGACATCCGAACGTGCAGTTCCATTTCATCCCAACCTACTCATCCTGGCTGAACATGGTGGAGGTGTGGTTCAGTATCCTGAGCCGGCAAGCCTTGCGAAACCTCAGTTGTACAGCAGTCCGGCAACTGCGCGAGGCGATCGACAGATTTGTTCAGGCATACCAGGAGACCGCTGCTCCGTTTGAGTGGACCAAAGCTGTAGTTCAGCCCTCCTCGCCCAAGCGCCGATACGCTGATTTATGCAAGTAAATACTAGTGCCACTCTAGCACTCGACGAATTTGTATCCCAGCTCCAGCGTCTCGCCCGCAGCCAACGCGAACCATCCCCGGAACAACTCGTCGCGCCGCGCCCTCACCCGCGCCAGATCCTCGCCGGTCAGAGGCCGGGGGTTGGCTCGCCCAGATGCCGCCGCATGGATCGCCGCGTGTTCGTTGAACTCATCCGCCGTCCAAGCCGTCCCGCTGGCTCGCTCCACGTCGAAGGACCCGACGAGATACTCCACCTCCAACGCTTCGCCAGGCAGCGGACCGCGAGGCCCCTGACCTGTCGTATCCTCCACATCCCAGCCACGCTCGATCAGCCCGTAAAACCCCTGTCTGAAACCAAGCGTCGACTCCACCGCGAAATGCGTCAGGTCGTGCAGCGCGAAGAACGCCGCCTGCCGCTCTTGCTTTTGCCATGTCGCCGATCCGTCGGAGCGAACGCAGCGCAGCACTCCGCTCCCGTCCCGCCGTTTGGTGATCTGAATCCGCATCTTTCCGAGCTTATGCCAGCATCTTATAGAGCTTAAGATAGAAAGAGCCACTATGGGAAAATTCGTCATCGCACCGCACATGCGCCTTCAGGAATGGGTCGCTGAGGCGAAAGGCTACTTCTCCGCCGAAGGCCTCGACTATGAGTTCCGCGATGAGCTGATCTCCAAAGACGGCAAGCGGCACGACCTGGGCGATAAGATCGGCGCTTACCAGACCTTCGAGCAAGGCCGCTCGGCTACGGTAAGCTGCGCCTGCCACTGGACCGTGAACGTCGCCGCCTCAAACGGCCTTGGCAAGCTTTATGCCGATGCCTATTCGGTTTCGCCCGCTGGTGTCTTCGTGCCGCCCGAATCAACCGTCCGGCATCCCGCCGATCTCGCCGGCGTGCCCATCTCAGTGGGTTATCAATCGGGCAGCCATTACGCCACTATTCAGGGCCTGGAACAATATATTCCGCACGACCAGATGCGTCTCTCGTTCGCGGACGGTCTCCTGTTCAACCGCATGGAGCTGCTGGTGGATCGTAAAGTCCCCGCCGCGTCGCTGTTCAGCGGTCCCTACTATTTCATGGAGCAACTCGGCTTCCGCAAGGTCATTGACACCACCTTCATGATGGCCTCCATGCTCACCGGCGACCCAGATCCGGAAGATGTCCGCAAGTACTTCCGGGCGCTTCGCCGTGCCCAGCGCGACATCGACCTCCGCCCGGAGCTCTACACGCATTTCTACAAGAAGGAATTTCCCGAGCGTTTTCACGATCAGATCGATACCCGCCGTTGGGGGCCAGGCGAGCGCATCGTCTTCGAACCTTACAGCAAGGAAGTCTTCGAGGAGTCCTTCCAGTGGATCGCTCAGCACGCCATTTTCCCGGAAGGCCAGATGGGCTCAGGCAATTACGAGCAAGCCGCTATCTCGCTCTAATGTCTTAGACCTCGGGCGATCCCGCCGATACGCGCTTCAGAATATTTAATCCTGGTTTCTCGCCAGCCTCTTAAAGCTGCCTATCAAAATCAAACCCATGCCGATCAGCAACATAGTTCCGTTTTCAGGCACAGCCGCTGCGTTCGATACTTGGCCTGTTACATCACTCCCGAATTGCGTACCAAACCCAAACACCACATCGCTCGCGACCGTCGCGGAGGTGATTGCTGAATCCGAGATAGTGAACGTGGCCGTTTCATCCAGGAATGCGTTATGCGGCCCATTTCCGGCGATCGAACCGTTCGCATTCGTGTACGGGCCCGCGCCTATGATCAGGTGGGACGGGGGGTCGGTGGGCGCTGGACTCGCGTTGTTCGGACAAATCATACAAATCATCGCCCCGCCGGAGACCTGCAACGCCCATCCGGTGCTGACCGTGCTGCCCTCGGTAAAGCTGTTATCGGAGTTCACCGTGCGTTCCGTGGCGGAGCTGGACATGTTGGCTGAGCCGTTCAGCGAGGAACTCAGCGCGAACTGAACATTGCTCAGCAGTTGGCCCATGCTGGTCGGATTGGCCAACAGATCACTCAGTGTGACCGTCAGTGTACCGGGGCCAGTTGCAAAAACCGCCGATGCATTCACGGATCCGCTCGAAGTTGCGCTGCCGGATGGGGTCACGAACGTAATCGTCGTGCCTGATGCGATTCCCGAAATAGTAAGAGCGGTAGCCAGTAGGCGCACCGCTAAAGTTTTCCAACTCGTGCTCATCAATGTCTCCTCCTCCGCTCTCCAGGGCGCCTAACCTCTAACTCACCCGGAGACAGTATGGCAGCGGGGGCATTTAAATTGAACTGGATGGGCTTCCAGATTGGGTACCTGGAACAATTACTAGTAGTGCGATCGGTTCTAGATTGTTAGAGCGCCTGCCGGAGCAGCGGCGCGCTCTGCTTCACGTAAGCCGCCCGGTACTCTTCAAACGCCCGGGTCAACGCAGCCACGACATTTCCACCGCTGCGCACCTTTAGTCCCTCAATCTGCGAAACGGGCAAGAAATCGCGAGTGGTAGAGGTAATAAACACTTGATCGGCGTCTTCCAGATCCTTGGGTAGCAGTGTTCTTTCGGCGGCGGAAATCCCGGGCACACGAATCTCTTCCAGCAGCAGGGCGCGCGTGACGCCGGGCAGGCAACCGGAGTTGAGCGGCGGCGTGAATACTTCGCTCCCTCGAGCCAGGAACAGATTCGCGGAGGTGCATTCGCACAGCTCGCCGCGCTCATTCAACAGGATCACTTCATCGAAGCCCCGCTGATGCGCTTCCTCGTACCACGTCAGGTTCTGCGCCCAGGAAAGAACTTTGGTGCCCGCGAATTCGTTCTGCGCATGCCGGCCATGCGGCTTGATCGTCAGCCGCACACTTGTTCCCCAGTGATTGATGTCTGCCGTAAACGCGATCAGCTCGAAGTCCCGCGCCAGATCGGGCCCTTCGAACAGGCCGCCCCGATTACGGACCACTACGACGCGCAGGGTAGCGTTCCAAGCCGAGTTGGCCTCTACCAGGCGGAGCAGCCGCGCTCTTACTGAGTCACGGTCCGCCGGAAAAGGAACATGCATGTGCACCGCATCGCGCTGCATTCGCTCCCAATGCCGCTCGAACGCAAAGGGCACTCCCTCTTGTACCCGGATGGTACTGAACACGCCCCAGCCATTCAAAAGCCCGACCTGGCCGGCCGACAAGCTCTTCTGGTGCGCGTCCAGAATGTCCTCGTTGTGGAGCAGGAAGCGATGCATATCTTGATGTTAACTCGCTGCGGTCTGGGTCACTCCACCCGCTCGAGCGTCAAACGCCGCGTCACCTTTTCCGTTCCCATCCGACCGGAGCCCGGCGCCGGCCCGAACAGCAGCTTGCCATTATCGAAACGGAAAAACCGCTTCTGCTCCGTTCCGACGTAGTCCGGACGCCACGCCGCCTCAACTTTCAACGTCACGCTGCCCGCGGTTTCGTCGATCGTGCAAGGCCCCGAGTACGCGATATACGAGCTCAATAGCTTGGCCTTCATCTGCTCTCCCATCGGCTGTCCGGCCTCAAACGACGGCGTATCGGACGACATGATCTGCACATAACACCAGCCACCTGCCACGACAATCGAACCGATCGGATGGGCTCCCCAGGGAAGGCGCCCCACCTCTCCGTTGGCTCGAAGGTCCTCCGCGGCCAGCAATTTCCAACGGCCTTGCAACGTATCGGCGGCAGATGGATGAGCGAGCGCGATCGTCCCCAGAAGAACGAAGAGTTGAACTTGTCTTGCCATATGGCTATTGTGGCGCAGGTGTCAGAGTGGCGAAGGTCTCCGAGCCTACGATAAAGCACTTAAGCTCGCTTCCACTCCAACCAATAAGCCACCCCGGCGAATACAAGATAAGACAAAAGCGCCTCGACGGCGGCCCCGTTTGCGGAAGCAGGCTGGGGACCAAAGAACGCAAGCCCCTGGACGACTAGCATCACGAACCCGAAAATGATCATGCCGTAGCGGCCTCCGGGCGTCACCGGCCTAGTCGCCCGGTAATACAGATAAATTCCCCCGAAAAGAAACGCGATCTCGAGAGCCGACGCGACCACCGGATAATTCCACAGCCCGAGACCCACCTTCAGCGTATCGTCATACAACGCCAAGTCCGGACGATGAACCAGCAGATCCAGCACCCAATGGGAAAAGACCGCTCCGCCTACAAGTCCTGCACCCAGCCATCCATCGCTACTTCGAAAGCTACGATAAACAACACTTGCCCCAACGGACCACAAAATCGCCGCCAGTTAGGCTGTGCGTGTATGGCATGTAGTAAAGATCCAGCGGGTTGGTGGCGGTGATCCCCGGAACAATCCGGACTTTTTCGATGCCCAACATCACGAAGATCGACCAAAACACATCGAGCAGCTGCACCGCTAGGAAAAGCACCCACAGTGGAACCGATTTCTTCATCGCCTTGCCTGCCAAGGCTGGACCATAGTGACCGATGAACATTCGGCTGTCCTTTCTCGCTTCCCCTCAGGGCGTTGATCGCATGCGCACTCCCACCTCATCCAAATGGGCCAGCAGGTCCTGAGGATCCTGGTAGACGCGATAGGCGCCAGCTCGCTCCAGCTCCTCTTCCCCGTAGCCGCCCGAGAGCAGTCCGACACCCAGCGCGCGGGCCCGCCGTGCCGCTAACAGATCCCAAACGCTGTCTCCGACCACGATTGAGTCGTGGATCGACACGGCCAGCCGGTCGGCTGCTGCCAGAAACAGATCGGGGTCAGGCTTGGCGTATCGAACTTGATCGCGAGTGATCACCGGCAGATCGGGTCTGACTCCCAGCGCCTTGAGCGCGGGCCCGGCGCTCTCCATTCGTCCGCTGGTCGCAATTCCATGCGGGACGCCCGACTTCGCGAGGTACGCAAGCAAGTCCACCGCGCCGGGAAGCGGCCGTACCTGCCCGACAAACTTCTTGTAAGCCTCCGCATGGAACTCCTGCAGCCGCTCGGCGTCCACCGGGCTGATCTTCCCTCCCGTCTCGCGCAGCAGAGCATTTACCAGCAAGCCGCCGCTCATCCCGATCCGGCGATGGATCCGCCACACCGAGAGTTGCATCCCGGCGCGTTCCAGCGCCTCGCGCCATGCCAGCACGTGTTGATACACGCTATCGATCAGCGTGCCATCCAGATCGAAAATGAAAGCCGGCGTCTTGGCTTGGTCAGTCATTATTGCTTCCCTGTACCAATTACACAACGCCGCGGCGCGCGCGTGCCCGGCATCAATCCGCCAGCGGATTGGAATCATGTCGCGAGCCATTCTCGACGACGCTTACGAGCACGGCCGCGGTCGCGGTCAATACCACCAAAACAAATAAGCCTGCCCGTAATGAGGTGACTTGTGAGATGAACCCGATCGCTGGCGGGCCTGCCAGAAATCCTAAATAGCCGAGGCCGCCCACCGTCGCCACACCCGCTCCTTCACTGACCGAAGGGACCCGGCCACCACCTGCGAATACCAGCGGAATGATCGAGGACAGGCCTATTCCCGCCGCTGCGAAGCCCGCCAGGGCCCAAGCAACGGAGTTGGCCGTCACCACCACGCCCAGCCCGAAGGTAGCAATGATTGCGCCGCCGCGGATCGTCCACGCCCGGCCGATTCTGGCCGTAATCGCGTCACCGCTGAGCCGGAAGACCGACATAGCCGCGGAGAACACCGCATAACCGGCGGCCGCGGTCCCATCACTCGCACGCAAGACCTGTTTCAAATAAACGCCCGTCCAGTCCGCGATCGCGCCTTCCGATAAGAAGATGCAAAACCCGATCGCGCTGAGTGCGATGAGCCCTATTGGCAGTCGCCGAATACTCATCCCCACCTGGACCGCTCCGGCGGTGCGCGTTTCTACGGTTGACCGCTGCCCCAAGTTCGCCAAAATCAGCAAGCCTAGCCGCGGCAACGGCGAGGTGCGTCAACGAAGATACGCCTCGCGACGCAACTAAACCACCTATGCTCGCGCCCGCAATTCCACCGATGCTGAACATCGCGTGGAACCGAGACATCATCGGCACACCCGACAACTTCTCGGTGCCCACCGCTTGCGCGTTCATCGACACATCATTCGCGCCAGCCATCGCGCCAAAGGCCAGCAACGCTGCAAACAAGCTGATCCCGTCGTACGACAGGGCCGGCAGTACCAGCGCAATCGAAAAGCCGATGCTCGTCCACTTCGTCATGCGCCTGCTTCCGTATCTATCGACCAACGCGCCCGACACAGGGATGGCCACGATCGATCCAATGGCTGTTCCCAGAAGTGTGAGGCCTAGAGCGCCATCGCTCAGGCGCAGCGTCGACTTGATTGCAGCGATGCGCGAGACCCAACTCGAAACGATCAGCCCGTGCACCAGGAAGCACAGCATCACTCCCCAAGACCCTCGCTGCAACTCTGTTCTTTCAGTCCTGACGTACAGCGGCGCCAGAGTCACCGCTTCCAGCATCGTCATTGGACCAGTCCCGCAGCGGCTGTAGCGCACAGCGTTATATTGTCGGTACGAATCTTGTCCCACTGGTGCAACGCGAATCCATGCACCTCAAAGAACGACCGGATTCTGCCGCTGTCCCAGCGCAACACGTCTTCCAGAATCGGGACCAGGATGCTCAGCGCATCGTCGCTCAACACCGTGCGAGTCGCGATCGGTGTGATGTAGCGGTTCTCCGAAACAGCGATGGTCGCTCCGCCCAGCCGGTTGACGTGCAGCATGACATGCACATCCGAACTCCCGTCGCCCACGTAGATGATGCGATGCTGTCCGATCGCCGCGTTGCCCCGCAGTTCATCCACTACCGCTACTTTCCCATAGCCGGCGGGCAGCCGAACGATGGACTCAATCTCTCCCGACTCCGCATCGTATCGAAAGCTCGTGCCGTAAATGTGGCTCGGATCTACCACGCCTTCTAAAGCAGACTGAATCACTTCCTCCGGCGCCGCGGACACCACGTAAAACGAAAAATGGAGTCCGTCCAAATCCTTTAGCAACTCCGCCAGCAGCGCGATGTTCGCCTTTAAGCGCACGCGCCGGCCCACCTCGATCAAGTGCTCTTTGCGCACCTTCCGGAACTCCGGATCGTGCAGCAAAAGATATGCGAGTTCGCCGCCTTGCTGGACCAGGTGAATATTCGCCAGCCCGGCCACTCGTTCGCGAAAGTCCGGGATCCGCAACAGTTCGCTGAGCACGATGCCGGAATCATGGAAACTAAGCGTCTGATCAAAATCACTGAACAACAGATAATTGTTTGAGTCGCTCATAATATCATGATGATTCACGGCTATAACAGGTTGCTCAATCTCGAAGAAACCTGCTATAACAGCTTTCGTCATGTCCGCGCCGGAACGCCCCCAACCGAAATACCGTAAGATTCATTGAGCGCCTCGGCCGCGATATCCTTATCGGTCATTATCGGCCCGGACAGAAGGTTCCCAGCGAGGCCGCTCTGGTGAAACGATTTGGCGCTTCTCGAATCACCATCGGCCGCGCGTTGCGCGAACTTCAACAGCAAGGACTAATCGACCGCATCGCCGGTTCTGGCACCTATGTGCGAAATGTTACGCAACGCTCCCGCGAGGGCCTTCTATTCGGCCTGATCATTCCTAATCTCGGCGAAACCGAAATCTTCGAGCCCATCTGCCAGGCTATCGCCGCTTCGCCGGAGGCTGCCGGTCACGCGCTCCTCTGGGCCCACTCGGATCCCCGGACCTCCAGTAAGGAAGATCAAGCGCTCCAGCTTTGCCAGCAGTGCATCGCTCGCTCTGTGTCGGGCGTATTCTTTGCGCCGATCGAGATGACAGCGCGCAGCGCCGAGGTCAATCGCCAGGTCATGAAATCGTTAAAGGCCGCGGGCATTCCAGTGGTCTTGCTGGATCGCCACCCGGAGGAAGCCGCGGCACGCGAGCGTGTGGACCTGGTCGGCATCGACAACCACCGGGCCGGCTATCTCGCCACCGACCATCTATTGCAGCTCGGCGCGAAACGCATCGGTTTTATCGCTTACAAAGGGCAAGCGTCCACCGTGCGGGCGCGCATCTTGGGCTACAAAGATGCGTTGGCGACCCACCATCCTGCAGGCGTCCCGCACGTCTTCGAGGTGCCGGCGAAACCTGGTTGGAACTTACCTCCCGCGGCTCTTGAATGCGACGGCTTTGTCTCGGCCAACGATCGCCTCGCCGGAGAACTGATGCACACCCTTCTAGCGCGCGGCATCCGCATTCCGAAAGATATCCGCATCGTCGGCATCGACGACGTGAATTACGCTGCTCTTCTGCCGGTGCCCCTCACCACCGTCCATCAGCCCTGCCGGGACATCGGCGAGACCGCGCTCCGCGTGATACTGGAACGGCTAGACCGGCCTAAAATGCCGGCTCGCGATGTTCTTTTGGATTGCATGCTGGTCATTCGTCAGTCTTGCGGCAGCTCCAAACCCGAAGACTCGCCGAATTCTGTAAAATGGAATTTCACGCCACGAGCGCACTCCGTTCGTTGACGATCAAATGCGGTGGTCTTGAGAACAGAGGTTAGAATATGCCAGTAACACAAGCGGGACTCGAGGGCATTGTTGCCGCGGAGTCCGAGATTTGTTTCATCGACGGAGACCGGGGCATTCTTAGCTACCAGGGCTTCAACATCCATACCCTGGCCGAAAAAGCTACCTTCGAGGAGGTCATCTACCTGCTTTGGCACGGTCGCTTGCCAAAACAGTCCGAACTCGACGCGCTGAAAAAAGATCTCGCGCGCTACCGGCCCATTCCCAAGGAAGTCATCGACTTCCTCGGTAAGGTCCCCAAGGCTCCTCCCATGGACGTGCTGCGCACTGCCGTTTCCATGCTGGGGCTTTACGATCCCAAAGCGCGGGACAACTCTATAGAAGCAAGCGTCGAAAAAGCGACTCGCCTGATGGCGCAGATCGCCACCGTCGTCACCACATACGACCGCCTGCGAAACGGCCGGCCCGTTGTAGACGGCGATCCCAATCTAAGTTACGCCGCCAATTTTCTTTACACCCTTACCGGCAACAAGCCGGATGAAGTGATGGAACATGTGTTCGACATCGCCCTCATACTGCATGCCGATCATGAGTTGAACGCTTCCACCTTCGCCGCGCGTGTCACTGCCGCGACCCTCTCCGACATCCATTCCGCTGTCACTTCCGCCATCGGAGCGCTGAAAGGTCCATTGCATGGCGGCGCGAACGAGGACGTGATTCGCATGTTGCTCGAGGCCGGTGACGAAAAAACCGCGCTCGCGCATGTACAGGACATGCTGGCCAACAAGAAGAAGATCGCTGGCTTCGGTCATCGCGTCTATCGCACCGAGGATCCGCGCGCCACTCATCTGCGCGCCCTATCGGAAGAGCTCGGCCGCCGTACCGGACATCTGAATCTCTACCTCACCTCCAAGAAGATCGAAGAGACCATCAAGGAGCAAAAGGGACTGAACGCCAACGTGGACTTTTATTCGGCCTCGACATATTATTCCCTCGGCATTCCGATCGATCTGTTCACGCCGATCTTTGCCGTCAGCCGCATGTCCGGATGGACCGCCCACATTCTGGAGCAATACCGCAACAACCGGTTGATCCGGCCTCGCGCCGACTACACTGGAAAACCGGTCGGCCAACAGTGGGTTCCGATTTCCGCCCGCTGAATTAATCGTGCATGATCTCTCTCAGTTCAGGGCTAACCTGGACACCATCGCTAAGAGACTGGCGACGCGCGGGTTCGTCCTAGACGTAGCCGAGTTTCGCGCTCTCGATTCCGAGCGGCGCGCAGCGGTCACCGAATCCGAGCAGCTCAAGGCGCAGCGTAACGCCGAGAGCATGGAAATCAGCAAGCTTAAAAAGCAGGGCGCCGACACCGCTGAGCAGCAGCAGAAGGTGCGCGCGATGGGTGATCGCATCTCGGCTCTCGATGAAAAGGTCAAGACTCTCGATGAATCGTTCCAGACCATGCTGGCCGGCATTCCCAACATCCCGCACGAGTCCGTCCCGATCGGAAAAAGCTCCGACGACAATGTCGAAGTCCGTCGCTGGGGCCAGCCGCGAAAGTTCGACTTCGAACCGAAAGCGCACTGGGACCTCGGCCCCGAGCTTCATATTCTCGACCTGGAACGTGCCGCCAAAATCACCGGCGCTCGATTTGCCGTCTACTGGGGCATAGGCGCGCGGCTCGAACGCGCGTTGATCAATTTCATGCTCGACGTGCATACGCGCGAGCACGGCTATACGGAAGTACTGCCGCCGTTTCTGATCAACTCCGCCAGCCTGTTCGGTACTGGCCAGCTGCCAAAATTCAAAGAGGATTTGTTCAAGATCGAGAATCACGACTTCTGGCTCGCGCCCACCGCCGAGGTGCCGGTCACTAATCTGTTTCGCGACGAGACTCTCGATGCCGACAAGCTGCCGATCTCGCTGTGCGCCTACACGCCCTGCTTTCGTAGCGAAGCCGGCTCCTATGGGCGCGACGTCCGCGGCATCATTCGCCAGCATCAGTTCCAAAAGGTCGAGCTGGTGAAGTTCGCGCGCCCTGAGCACAGTTATGACGAACTCGAAAAGCTGACCGCCGATGCCGAGGATATCCTGAAGCGCCTCGGCCTTCCGTTCCGTACCATGGCGTTATCGACCGGTGACATCGGCGCGGCTTCGGCCAAAACCTACGACCTGGAAGTCTGGCTGCCCGGCCAGAACGGCTACAAAGAAATCTCGTCGTGCTCGAACTTCGAAGCCTATCAGGCTCGCCGCGCGTCCATCCGCGCCAAGTCGGGCAAAGGCAAATCCGAGTACGTCCACACGCTCAACGGTAGTGGACTGGCGGTCGGCCGCACCTGGGTCGCGATTGTCGAGAATTACCAGCAAGCCGACGGCAGCGTCGTCGTCCCCGAAGCCCTGCGCCCGTATCTAGGCGCCGAGCGCATCACGCCGGAACCCCGACCGTTCAATAATTAGAGACAGTGCACTCAAATACCTATCTCCAGCGTGGAAATTGGGGATTGAGTATACTGTCCCTAATTTATGCGATCGAGAGCACTCATATTGACCCTGGTCATCCTCGCTAGCCGGCCCGCGCCCGCGCAGTCCGGAGCCAAGAACGGCGAGTGGACCAGTTACGCAGCCGACCTCGGAAGCACGCGCTATTCGCCGCTCGACCAGATCAACGCCGGTAACTTCAATCAGCTCGAGGTCGCCTGGCGCTTCAAGACTGACAACCTCGGTCCGCGACCCGAATTCCAGTTCGAAGGAACGCCACTGATGGCGCATGGCGTCGTGTACACCACTGCCGGTTCGCGCCGCGCAGTGGTCGCGCTCGATGCCGCCACCGGCGAGATGCTGTGGATGCATAGTGAGAACGAAGGCCCTCGTGGCGCCGCTGCTCCCCGACTCCTTTCCGGACGCGGCCTCGCCTATTGGACCGACGGCGCCGAAGAACGCATCCTTTATGTGACGCCCGGCTATCGGCTGCTCGCGCTCAACGCCAAGACCGGCGTCCCGGTCACTACGTTCGGCCGCAACGGCGTCGTGGATCTCAAGGAAGATGACGATCAGCCAATCGACCCGATCACTGGTGAAGTCGGGCTCCACTCCACGCCGGTCGTCACCAAAGATGTCGTGATCATCGGCGCCGCGCATCGATCCGGCGGCGTGCCGCGCAGCTTTAAGAATGTGAAAGGCTACGTGCGTGGGTTCGACGTTCGCACCGGCAAGCGACTTTGGATCTTTCACACCATCCCGAGGCCGGGCGAGTTCGGTATCGACACCTGGTTGAACGATTCCTGGTCGTACACCGGCAACGCCGGCGTCTGGGGACAGATTTCGGTGGATGAGCAACTCGGCATTGTGTACTTGCCGGTCGAGCTTCCCACCGGCGACTACTTCGGCGCGCATCGCCCCGGCAACGGCCTGTTTGGCGAGAGCCTGGTCGCCGTCGATCTCCACACCGGCCAGAGGAAATGGCACTATCAGCTCGTGCATCACGGCATTTGGGATATGGACATCCCTTGCGCGCCTATCCTCGCCGACATCACCGTCAACGGGCGCGCAATCAAGGCCGTCGCGCAACCGACCAAGCAGGCGTACCTGTACGTCTTTGATCGGGTAACAGGGCCAGCCGGTATGGCCCATCGAAGAACGGCCCGTCGAGAAAGGCGAAGTTCCGGGCGAGTGGTATTCGCCTACGCAGCCCTTTCCCACTAAACCGCCTGCGTACGAACGAACCGGCGTCTCTATGGACGACCTGATCGATTTCACGCCCGAGCTGCACGCCGAGGCGGTGAAGCTAGCTTCGAAATACAAGCTCGGCCCGATGTTCACGCCGCCCGTGGTGAGCAAGATCGATGGGCCGCTCGCCACACTCTCTCGCGCGCAAGCGGGTACCAACTGGGCCGGCGGCTCCTACGATCCCGAGACCCATCGCGTCTACGTTTTTTCGACCGGCACGATCGGCGCCTATGGCCTGGTTCCGCCCTCCGACGCGTCGATGTCCGACATGGAATACGTCCAGGGAAGCGCTACATCCGGCGCCAGGCGCACAGGAGGCGCGGGCTCGGCGGCCGGCGGTGGCCGTACGGGTGACGCAGCGGGCGGGGAAGGTGGCGGCGGAGGCGCTCTCAGTGTACGAGGCTTGCCGCTAGGAAAACCGCCCTATGGCCGCATCACCGCCATCGATCTGGATCGTGGCGATATCCTGTGGCAGATCGCGCACGGCGAAACGCCCGACAACGTTCGCAATCATCCGGCCCTCAAAGGATTGAACATCCCGCGTACCGGACGCGGCGGCATCATCGGAACCGTGGTGACCAAAACACTGGTGATCGCCGGCGAGGCAGGCTACTTCACGACACCCTCCGGTGCTCGCGGCGCCATGCTGCGAGCCTATGACAAAGCCACCGGCAAGGAAGTGGGCGCGGTCTTTATGCCTGCGCCGCAGAGTGGATCGCCCATGACCTACATGCTGAACGGCAAGCAATACATCGTCGTCGCCATTAGCGGTGGAAACTATTCGGCCGAGCTGCTCGCGTTCCGCTTGCCGGACTAACTACTGCGCGTTCGTTGTCGCAGCGATGGCAGGTTGAAGATTGACCGCGCCGCTGCTTGGCTCGGCCTTAGGCGCCGTCTTTGCCAGAGTCCGCGGTTGGAAATTGCGGATGAAGCTTTGACGCGGGATTTGGAAGAAGCTCATGCCATTGGCCATCGCTTCCTTTAGCGCGCGAGCGTTGTCCCATGCGTCATGATCGATGCGATAAGACGCGATCACTGCGCCGGTGCGATCCGCTCCCCGCTGGCAGTGCACGAAAACCGGGCCTGCCGTGCCGTCTTCGAGCATTCCCAAAATCTTGGTAATCTCAGCCTCCGAAGGCGGCGTCAGCCCCGTCATCGGAATGTTAATGTACTTCATCCCGGCCGCGGTGACGACGCTCTCTTCATTCCTGCGCCCTTCACCGACTCCACGCAGATCGATCACCGTCTTGACGCCGATCTTGGCTAGATACTGGAACCCCTCATCGGTTGGCTGAGCGCCACGATAGACGTGCTCATCTACCTTGTAGAAATTATGAATTCCCTGAACCGAGCCGCCAAATGCAGGCAGCGCCAGAGCTAACAGGAAGAAGCGCATGTTGCGGATAATCCTTTACTCAGAATACAAGAATTTTGGGAAACCTTCACTCTTTTGATGTAAGGCCTCCCACACTGGTTCCCATTGTCACTGTTACTCACAAGCGCCATTCCGGCGTGGCCACGTAGGAGCGGTCAATGGCGGCGATATTCTGGGTGCCGCAGTTCCCCATCACGAGTTTTAGCTCTGCCTGGAGGATCTCCAGCACCCTGTCCACGCCCGCCTGCCCGAAGGCTCCCAAGCCCCACAGGAACGGGCGGCCAATACCGACCCCTTTGGCCCCCAGCGCGAGCGCCTTGAACACGTCCGTTCCGCGTCGGACCCCGCCGTCGACAAACACGGGAATCCGGTTTCCGACCTCATTGACGACTTCGGGAAGCGCCTCGATAGTCGCTCGCCCGGTTTCCGTGGATCTGCCGCCGTGGTTCGAAACCAGGATGCCGTCGATGCCGTGCTCGACGCATAGGCGAGCGTCCTCCCGGGTATCGATGCCCTTGATAATCAGCTTCACGGTTACAGCTTTGCGGAGCCGGTCGACAAACTCCCAGGTCATAGCCGGATTCTGCCCTCCGACGCCGGTCATATTTATACCGTCGTACATCTTGCGCTCCTTGGTCGACGGCCCGGCTCCGCTTTCGTGGCACGTCTTGCACTGCCCCAAATCTTTCGGCCGGCTCCGCATGTACGTTTCGCTGTTCCGGCCGGTGGTGTTATCGACGGTCAACGCGATCACTGGGCAGCCGGCAGCTTGGACGCGCTTCACGATCTTCTCGCAGGCGTCCCACGAAGTCGGGGCATAGAGCTGATACCAAACCGGCATGCCGTGCGCGCTGATGACGTCTTCGACGCCGGTGGATGTAGCGGTCGAGAGAATCTGCAGAGTCCCGCGCGCTTTGGTTGCTCGCGCGACAGCGAGTTCGCCGTCCGGATGAAAGGAGCACTCGCCGCCGGTTGGACAAGTGAAGATGGGACTGTTGTAGGCTGTGCCGAATAGCTCAGTGCGCATGTCCACTTTAGTCGCGTCGCGGAGCCGCCGCGGGCGCAACTGGACGTGCTTGTATGCCTCGTGGTTGGCATAAAGCGTCGCGTCGTCGTCCACGCCGCTTTTCATGTACGCCCAGTGGCCGGGCAGGACCTTGCGGCGCGCGGCCTCTTCGAAATCCATCACGCTAAAGGCTTCTTTGGGATCCATGATGACGTCGGCAAGCTCCGCCGTCTTCTGCGCAAACGCGTAGGCCCCGCCCAGGGCGGCGACATAGGGACTTCCGGCCAGGAATCGAAGGAAAGCGCGGCGATGATGCGTAGCTGAAATCAGACTCGTCATGGCCGTCTATTCTATCGAAGCGCGGAGTGCTCCGGCTTGGCGGCGGAGCAGAAGGCGCTTGACGCATCCTCTTGACGCATCGTATGGAGGTGGGGCGTGGGTGAAAGTTTGATTTGAAAAAACGAAGCCATCCTCGGCCGGGCAAGGCGGGCCCACGGTTGATTTGAAAAAACGAAGCCATTGCCGGCAGTAGCGGTGGGTTGAGGTCGCCATTGAGGATTGTTGAATCTTCCATTTGAAATGTTCTTCCACCTCGGGTTTACCACGCCTGGCAGGCGCGCGACGGGGTGAGGGTTGGGAAGTTGCTCGATGGGAACGGAAAAAACAGAGTGTGTGCTTGGTGACCCGGCAGGTTGATTGCGCACACTGGCGCATCCAGTTCTTGTAGAAGTTAGATATGACCAGATTTCTAGTTGTCGTGTTACTCAGCGGTGTGCTGCGCGCGCAGACGCCAGTTCCTCCAGAGAACGATCCGTTGGGGCGGACGACGCCACAAGACTCCGTTTTCCATTTCCTGGAAGCCTGTCACGCGCGAGACTATTCGAAAGCGCTTCGTTATCTTGACTTAAGAAAGATGTCCCCGGCCGATCGAGCAAAGGAGGGCCCGGAACTGGCACGCCAATTGGAGGACCTGCTCGACGACACTCCTTTTGATATCACTATGCTCAGCCGCGATCCGGAGGGAGATCAGTCAGATGGCCTTGCGGCCTCACGGGAGCGGCTCGACACCTTTCAGGTCGATGGACAAACGCTGGAACTGCAACTGGAACGCGTCGCCCTCAAACCCGGCTTCCGCGCCTGGCTCGTAGCATCCGACACCATTCCGTTGATCCCCAAGGCGCATGAAGTCGTGTCGGAAACTTCGTTCGAGAAGAAGCTCCCTCAACAATTGGTTAAATTCGAGGTCGCGGATACGCCTGTGTGGCGCTGGCTCGCCCTCATCATTATGGCTCTAGTGATCTGGATGCTGGCGGGACTCTTATCATGGGCCCTGGTAATCGCCCTTCGGCCGGTGACCGACGTATCGGCATTTCGCGGTCCGTTGCGTATTGGTTTGGCCGTGGCCGCATTCAGAGCAGCGATGGAACTCGCGCCCTTGGCTACATTGGCTCGATTGTACGTTGAGAGGGCGCTCGGCCTGATATTCTTTCTGGCGGTCGCATGGGCCGCGGGGGTCGTGATCGACATCGTGACGGAACGTTGGCGTTCCCGGCTGGACCCTCGCTTGTCGGCACTTAGCTATTCCGTGCTGCCGCTGGGCAGGCAAGTCACGAAGTTGTTGATTTTTCTTTTCGCAATTCTAAGCGTTCTCAGCATCTGGGGGTACAATACATCCGCCATTCTGGCGGGACTTGGAGTGGGCGGACTGGCAGTTGCCCTGGCCGCGCAGAAAACCATCGAGAACCTGTTCGGCGGAATTTCGATCATCGGAGATCGCCCTGTATTGGTGGGAGACATGTGCCGCTTTGGCGACCGTACCGGCACGGTCACGCATATTGGGCTGCGCTCGACGCGGATTCGCACGCCCGATCGGACGATTATTAGCGTGCCTAACAGCCAGTTCTCCTCAGTCGCGCTTGAGAACATTTCAGAAAGGGACAAGATCTGGTTCCATCCGACCTTTAACCTACGGAGGGACACCACGTCAGAGCAGTTGATGACGGTGCTCTCGTCCTTAAGTGAAATCCTGAAAAGCCACTCCAAAGTTGAAGTGGGACCTTTACCGGTGCGTTTCGTCGGCGTGGGCGCCTATTCGCTGGATATTGACGCTGTGGCGTATGTGACGACCTCGGACTATGACGAATTTCTCGCACTCCAGCAGGAACTTTTGCTGAAAATGCTGCAAGCTGTCGAACAGGCCGGGACCGCATTGGCTGTGCCGCTGCAGGAGAGCTTCGCATCGCGCCGGCCTGCCGAGGCTTAACTGTCAATAGTATTCTGTTTGGAAATCCAGCAACTGGCTCAAATCGTTAGAGAATGCGTCAAGATCTTGCGGCAGCAAGCGGTTATCCCGCAGAACCATTTGAAGCGCGGAGATTGTGCCCTCGATTTGACGGCTCTCATAGTGGCCCTTGTCCCAGTTTTGTTCTAGTACGCTAAGTTGGGTTTGGGCACGATCGAATATGGCATTGTCTGCTGGATAATTAGTCTGGGATCGAGAAAGATCAGCACTGATCTTGTCAAACATCGAGTGCGCAAGCTCATATTGATCCTCGCTATGGAAAGGGTTGCTAAACTGCTCTGGAGTCGTTTGAGCGCTGGCGATCAGACTGAATAGCAGCAAGCTCGACCCTACGAGACTATGGATTAAGATGCACCTCATATACGCCTCCGCATCTGTTGGATGCTTTTAGTCTCACGGAAGAGGCGGTTACTTAATTGTTACGAAGTACTAACTAATTGAGGACGACGACATCCACATCGCCATCCCGGCGCTCAACTGTGACCGCCACGGCGTGACCAGAACGGAAGAGCATCAGATCGACCGAAGCCTGTCCGACCACCAGGTTGCGGATTCTGACCTGTTCCAGGAACTCGGGCAAGACCGGCCGGGTCAGGACAATTTGCTTGCGCATCGCATCGATCGAGAGCCCCATCGAAGATTGCAATAGAAGAAACGCGGCGCCGGCGGACCAGGCTTGCGGAGAGCACGCCACCGGATACGACGTCGGAGCTTTGCCCGCCCGTCTGGCAAATCCGCAGAACAATTCCGGGAGCCGATCGAGTTCGAATTCAGTAGCCGCCTCGAAGAGCCCGGCCATCACCTTCGCCGATAGGTCGGTGAGGCGATACTCCGCAAAGCCGGCGGCGATCAGTGAATTATCGTGCGGCCAGACAGAGCCGTCGTGGTAAGACATGGGGTTGTAACGCGCCTCTCCCTCGGCAATGGTCCGAATTCCCCATCCATTGAAAAAGTTCTCCGATGTCAGTTGCTCCGAGACTGCGCGCGCGCGTTCCGGACTGGCAATACCGCCGAATAGACAATGCCCCGCGTTCGAGGCACGAACTTCGCATTGCCGTTTCGAAGCATCGAGAGCAAGCGCATAGCTGCCGATTCGTTCAGACCAGAAGGCCTGCTCGAATCGCTCGCGCAACAAGCGGGCGTCCTCCGACAATCGACGCGCGATCTCCGGCCGCTCGAGCGCCGCGGCAACCTCGGCGATCTCGCGCTTGGCGCTATAGACGTATCCCTGGACCTCGCAGAGGGCGATTGGAGGCTCAGCTAAAGTTCCGTCCGCGTGGAATATCGAATCCTGCGAGTCCTTCCAGCCTTGCTGCACCAGGCCGGTCGGAGACTTGCGATTGTACTCGACAAACCCATCGCGATCCAGGTCGCCATACTGATCGATCCAATTCAATGCCAGTTCGATGCCGGGCCAGATAGATTGAATGAAATCGAGATCGCCCGTCCGGCGGTAATAGGCTCCGGCCAGCATCAAGTAGAGCGGCGTGGCGTCCACGCTGCCGTAGTAGCGCCGAAATGGGATTTCTCCCAATGCCGCCATCTCGCCCTCTCGCGCCTCATGCAGGATTTTGCCTGGCTCGGCGTCCTGCTCCGCCGAGACTTCTTTCGCCTGTGTGGCAGTAAGGAACGAGAGCACACCGCGCGCCATGAGCGGCGAGACCCATAGACATTGCAGAGCCGTGATGATACCGTCGCGTCCAAATGGAGTACTGAACCACGGCACTCCGGCGTAGGGATAGGTTCCACTAGGCCCGGCGGTAAGAAGCATGTTGAGATCGGCACGCGACCGTTCGATCCAGGTATCGAACTGCTCGTTGGAGGTGCTGATGAGAGGCGGAATCCGGTCTGGGCCTGCTATCGACTTCGCGGCGCTCTCCAGGCTGTCGGTAAATCCGGGAATTATCGAGGCCTGGTTGCCTATTTCAAAAGCAAAAGTAAATTCGAACGACTGCTCTTCTCCCGCAGCGAGCCGGAGTGAAAAATGCAGCGCGGAGGGCAACGTCACCTGAACCTGTACCTGGGGAGACGATCCGACGATCGTTCGCCGGACTACGCCGTCTAATCCTTCGTATTCGAGGACAACCTTCCCGCTGCGCGTGTCAAGTTGAGGTTCGTGCAGAAGACCACGATGCTCGCGCTTTTCGCCGCGCACCTCGAAGATGTCCGCGAAGTCCGCTCCGAATTCGAGCCCAAAGCTCATTTCCACCGGGCGTCAGCGCGAAGTTTCGAACTCGAAGGGACATGTACAACCGGTCTTGCCATAGAAACTGCGTGCGATAAATGTGCAGCGTGCCGCGATGCAGGAGCACTCTGCCCTCCATGCTGATGTCCGGATTCGTCAAGTCGACAGCGAACAGCACGTTATCGCGCCGGATGGTGGAACTGAGCAGTAACGGACGGCCCCGTAAGAATTTCAGCTTCAGACAAGACAGAAAACGCGTGCCTCGGCTGAAAATACCTTCCTGGGGCCGCTCTTCAGCGTCTACATCGCCGTATTCATCGAAAACCCCAAAGGTATTGTCCTGTTTCAGAACCCGCGTCAGCTCCGGAGGAGGGGCGGACTTGGCCTGAATATAATACTGGCCGTTGGTCTTTAGGATTTCATCCAAAGGGAGCATGCGAATTCACTTCGGAAAGTAACGGATCTTCGGTTTGCAAACCGGCGTATTGAATGAGGTAATCGTTCGCCATGCGGTAGCTGGAGAACCGCTCGTCGACAGCTTTCCGGCAATCTTCTCGATTCAATTTCGCAACCTGTGGAATTGCTTCCACCGCCTCATCGACGCTATTCACGATAAAGCCCGTGACGCCCGGATCGATCACTTCGGGAACCGAGCCGCGTCGAAATGCAATCACCGGAGTTCCACAGGCCAACGCCTCGATCATAGCCAAACCAAACGGCTCCGGCCAATCGATCAGAAACATGAGCGCGTAAGCGCCGCCCAGAAATTCCTGCTTCTCGCGCTCGCCGATTTCACCGATGTACTCCACCAGAGGATGGTCCAGCATGGGCTTAATTGTGGTCTCGAAGTATTCCCGGTCCACTTTGTCGACCTTGGCGGCAATGCGCATCGGCATACCGGCTCGAATGGCAGCTTCGATGGCGCGATCAAGTCCTTTTTCCGGCGAAATGCGCCCGATGAACGCCAGGTACTTTCCAGGACGCGACTCGAATGCGTAAAGATCGTCCGGCAAACCATGATAGACCGTGGCTCGCCAAGACACCTTCGGCAACGGCCGGCGCTGAGCATTCGAGATGGAAACCAGTGGCATGTCGGGAAACTGCCGGTAAACCGCGCCGTGCTCGGGCAGATCGAGCCGTCCATGCAGAGTCGTGATATTCGGCACGCGGGTGCGGCGCGAAACGGGAAAATGCAAATAATCGATATGAAAGTGAACAATATCGAAATCGTTAGCGCGCCGAAACACCTCTTCCAGCATGATGATGTGATAGGCGAGGGAATCCCGGCAATCCGGATCCAGCCGCAGTGCGCGCCTGCATGGAGCGATCAGATTTGCCTCGGTAGTTGAATCACCGCTGGCAAAAAGGGTCACATCATGACCTTGGCGCACCAACTCCTCGGTCAAATATGAGACTACGCGCTCGGTTCCTCCATAAAGCGCGGGAGGGACGCTCTCGTATAAAGGCGCGACTTGAGCAATTCGCAAGCTAGAAACGCTCCTGTATGGTGGATGATCCGGGTGCGGTTCTGTTACAAAAGATCTCAGGCCTTGCGAAACGCTGGGATTTCAGCTCTCCAGCTTGTAACGTGTCGATGCCAGCGTATAAAGTCTACGCCACAATAGCCGGTTGACTGTAACCACTAACGATGCCATTACAACCGTAGCGCCCAGCAAAACCGGGAAGTTCCCGCTATCGGTGGCGCGGCTAATCAGCGCGCCCAGCCCGGTGATGGAGATCGTCCTCCCCTGAAAACGGAAATATTCCGCGACGATGCTGGCGTTCCATGCCCCGCCTGACGCTGTAACGAAACCGGTGAGCATGTAAGGAAAGATCGCCGGCAGAATCAGCCTGCGCCAGCGCTCGATTTTGCCGAGGTGAAAAACGTTACAGACCTCTTTCAGATCCGTTGGAATCGCGCTTGCGCCGGCGATCACGTTGAACAAGATGTACCATTGCGTTCCCAGCATCAGCAAAACGATGGACCCTATCCCGAGCCCACCTCCGACGCGGATCAGAAACAACATGACAATCGGAAACAAAGCAGTAGCAGGCACCGACGCGGCGATTTGCGCGATTGGCTGAGCGATAGCCGAGAGTCGTGGCCGCGATCCGATGAATACTCCAGCGGGAATGGTCCATAAGCCTGCCAAGACCAATGTAAGCTCGACTCGGAGAAACGTGGCGCCGGTTCCGCGAAAGATATCCGCCAGATCCTGCCGCGAGAGTGTGCCGAGCATCATGCTCATGCGGACGATTGCATAACCGAGCGCGAGAAGCCCGGCCATCACTATGGCACGGGCCAGCCATTTTCTGACGTTGGAATTGCGGCTGTCCCGGCTCGCCAAGTTAGCCGCCTTCGCAAAATGCAGCGCGAATGCTTCGCGCGCCGGCGCCACAAACATCTGAGTACCTCGCTGCAAAATGCGCGAACGACGCAGAAAATCGAGAATAGGCGAGCGAGGGCTTTGATAGGCCTCTACCTGTTCAAACTTGAATTTTTCGCTCCAGGCGATGAGCGGCCGCCAGATCAGCTGGTCGATCAGAACGATCACCACGATCATGACGATGAGTCCGCAAACGATGGCTCGCGTGTCACCGGCATTGGACGCGGTTTGCAGATAGGAACCCAGGCCCGGCAGTCGCAGGTCGCGATTTCCGAGAGTGAACATCTCGCAAGCCATCAAAAAGAACCATGCGCCGGCCACCGACATCATGGAGTTCCACACCAATCCGATAGCCGCGTACGGCAACTCCAGTTGCAAAAAGTGTTGCCACCAGCTCAACCGATAAATTTGCGACGCCTCCAGCAGCTCGCGCGGGATGCTTTTGATCGAAGAGTAGACACTGAAGGTCATGTTCCAGACTTGCCCGGTAACGATAAGCAGGATGGACCCGAGTTCGATACCCAACTGCCGGGTCGGGAACAAAGCCACCATCGCGACCATCACGCCGGGAAGAAAGCTCAAGACCGGGATGGATTGCAGCGTGTCGAGCAAGGGGATCAAGAAGCGTTCGGCTTTTGAATTATGCGCGGCTACGTAGGCATACACCAGCGTGATTGCCAGGCTAAGCATGTAAGCGATGGCGATTCGTGCCACCGAGAACAGCGCATACTTGGGCAATGCCGCCGGACGAAGATCGATTGCAGCCTGGGCACTGACTGGGCCGGCCCAATCGTGAACCAACGACAGCAGGCCGTAGAATAATGCTAGACCAGCTAGCATGACGGGCAGATCGCGCAGCAGCAAGAACGCTTGCGAGGACCTGGCAGGACGCGGTACCGCGACGGCGGAAGGCCGCTCGGGCGGTTGGACGATCAATGTCCCCAGGAGCCTCACCGCCTGCTTCCGCTGGCCGATATAACACCAGCCGGTCGGCTTCGGAGTCATACGTGAAAATGTCGCCATACCGGCCCCAATCCAAAGCTGTTTCAATCTGACGCTGGACCTCCTCGCGAGGAAAATGTTCGTCCAGAACATCACGAAAGAACTCCAGCGGCAGCGAATGGTCGGACTTACTGAGAAGGGCGCTGTGCATCTGCTGGAGCAGAGGGACATGAGCCAGCGCGGCGTCACGGAACATCCGTTTCCGCGTGCCAATGTCTGCTTCCGCAAATTCCTTGCCTAACGGGGTGATCTGGAGATCGCCTTTATCCGACGCTGCGAACGACAGTAGAGAGGCAGCTTCGACAATAGGGAGCAGATCGTCTACCTCCATTACGAGTTGCTCGGCTACGTGGTACAGGTCCTCCCGGCCGCCATGGTCGATTCAGCAACTCGAGCAATCCGGCGATGCCTCCCGGCCGCGAATGCGGCAGCATCGGGTAGGGAGTCTTGGTCGGACGCCCGGAAGGGGATGGGGGTTCCGCCTTCAGAAGCGGCTCGGTCATCAGTTTGTAGATGTAGTCTACATACAGCAGGAAGGCGGCGGAGCTCTTTTCTCTCGGCTGGGGCAAGGGAATGCGGAAATCCGCGCGGATCCTGGCAGGGTTTCGATCGAGAACGATAATCCGGTCCGCCAGCAGCACGGCTTCCTCAATGTTGTGGGTCACTATGAAAATGCTTCGCGTGGGGATTTTCTTCCCCATCCACAGCTCCATTACTTCGCCGCGCAGGTTCTCGGCGGTCAGAACATCCAGAGCCGAGAACGGTTCATCCATGAATAGAATCTCTGGCTCCACCGCTAATGCGCGCGCGAACCCGACGCGCTGCTTCATGCCACCCGAGAGCTCTTTCGGATAAGCATTTTCGAAACCTCGCAGTCCGACTGTGCTGATAGTTCGCAGGGCCCGACGATGACGCTCGACGTGCGTCATGCCACGCGCCAGTAACGGAACTTCGACATTTTCCAGAACTGTGAGCCACGGGAACAGCGCGAAGCTCTGAAAAACGATAGCGACGTTCGGGTTAGATTCGGCCAGGGGATGGCCATGCCACAGCACTTGGCCGCGGGTGGGCGGCGTAAGTCCGGTGAGGATTCGCAACAGCGTGGATTTGCCGGAGCCCGATGGCCCGAGCAGCGCGGTGATCACCCCGGGTTCCACGCGAAGATCCATGCTGGCGATTACTTCAGCTTGTCCGCCGTCCGGGCGATCGAATGCTTTCTCGATTTGCCGTGCTTCAATGATGGGTTCGAGAGCCGCCGCTTTCGCCGCGATTTCCAGTGCCGCTTCCACAGCCGCAGCGACGGCCTTCGTGGGTGCTGGTTCCACTGGCTCCTGCGAAAGCTCGTCCATCAGCCGCTGCCAGGCTTCTTCGGGAAGCTCGTCGAAAAAGTGCATGCGTTCGCCGGGGTGCATTTTGTCGACAATCGCGCGCATGTCCTCGACCGGCAAAGAGTGCAACAAAACGTAGGTGTGGTAATAGGGAAAGATGCCGGCCAGCTTAGCGGCGAAATCGACCGGCAATTTGTGGAACAGGGCCTGCTGCTCTTCGAACGGAAGGCTCATCAGCGAATCAGCGGCGCCTTCCGGATCAAGACGCTGGAGCAGCGACACGGCTTGTTCCCAATGCGCCTGAGAAAGCAACTCTCGAAGCTTGTCGGTAGCCAAAACACTCACATCCTATTATGCTCATCAGGGCAGTGCGATCATGAGATAAGAAGAGAAGATATGATCGCTACCGTCAATCCAGCCACCGGCGAAACCATTCGCACTTTCGAAGCCTTGACTGAATCAGAATTGGACGACAAGCTGCAGCGTGCGTCGGCTGCGTTTCAGTCCTACCGGCACACTTCGTTTCGGGATCGCGCGCGCTGGATGAGCTGCGCCGCCGAGATTCTGGAAAGAGAGAAAGACGAATTCGGGCGACTCATGACTCTCGAAATGGGCAAGCCGTTGAGGGCGGCCGTCGACGAAGCGGTCAAGTGCGCCCGGGGCTGCCGCTATTACGCGGAAAACGGCGAGAAGCTGCTGGCCGATGAACCGGTTCCCACCGACGTCCGCTCCAGCTTCATTCGCTATCGGCCGATCGGTGCGGTGCTGGCGGTGATGCCTTGGAATTTTCCGTTCTGGCAGGTGTTTCGATTTCTCGCCCCGACGCTCATGGCAGGCAACACCGGACTGTTAAAACACGCTTCCAATGTTCCCCAGTCGGCGCTCGCCATCGAAGAGATTGTGCGCCGGGCGGGATTTCCTCGCGACGTTTTTCAAACCTTGCTGATTGGATCGGGCACCGTGCAACGGGTCATCGATGATCCGCGCGTCAAGGCTGTCACTTTGACCGGCAGCGAGCCTGCGGGGCGTCAGGTAGCCGCCGAAGCGGGGAAACAAATCAAAAAGACCGTGTTGGAATTGGGCGGCAGCGATCCGTTTATCGTGATGCCGAGCGCCAACATGGAGCAGACCGTCCAAATGGCGGTTCAGGCGCGTCTGATCAACAACGGACAATCGTGCATCGCCGCCAAGCGTTTCATTGTCGACCAGCGCATCGCCGAGGAATTCGAGCGCCGATTCGTAGATGCCATGCAGCATGCCAAAGTTGGCGATCCGATGGAGGAGAGTACTCAGCTCGGACCGTTAGCCACCGCCGATATTCTTGCCGATTTAGACGACCAGGTCCGGCGCTCGGTCGCCAAGGGCGCGCGCGTGCTAACCGGCGGCCGCAAGCTCGATCGTCCGGGAAATTACTATGCGCCGACTGTTCTGACCGATGTCAAAAAAGACTCGCCAGCCTACACCGAGGAGCTGTTCGGCCCGGTTGCGGTGCTGTTGCGTGCCAAAGGAATCGATGAAGCGATCCGGCTGGCAAACGACACCGACTTCGGCCTGGGCGCCAGCGCGTGGACCAGCGACGAGGCCGAGCAACAGAAGTTCATGGACGAGATCCAGGCCGGAATGGTGTTCATCAACGGCATGGTAGTCTCAGACCCGCGGCTGCCGTTCGGCGGCGTCAAGAATTCAGGCTACGGCCGCGAGCTCAGTGTTTACGGCATCCGCGAGTTCGTCAATGTCAAGACGATCGTAGTGAAATAGCTACTGCGCGATCCGGAAGGTGGTCCATGGATGCGAATCCAGGTCCCGCAACACATCCTTCTCCCAATCAAACTCCGGATGCTGCTGCAGATGCTCGGCCGCCTTGAAATCGATCCCGCAGGAATGTCCCATGGCCGCGATGAACTCCATTCGCGCCGCCATCGTGCCATCGGCGACCTTGTTCTGGACCGTGCCCGCCGGACCGTAGTCGCTCTGCCAGGGTTTTGATCCGCGGTGCGATAAATCGATGTGTCCGCAGAGGGTCCTTTCGCTGGGAGCGGTCTCTTTATCGACGGTATCGTAATGATCAGCCAGAAATCGCTTAGCCGAATCGGCGGTAATGGCGCCCTTGTTCTCGGCCATTAACTGTTCCCAGCGAACGTGCCGGGCGTTCGCGCTGATACTCATGTCTTTCACCGGAAATTCGGGGGTCTCGTCACGAATGAGCTCTTCGTTCTCCGGATAATTGGAGCCGACGAAATATCCATCCTGCGTGCGATGCAGCGTTACATGTTTCAACCCCAGCTCGAGGCTTGCGATTTCGTTGTTCTTGCTGTCCGACACCAGCCAGGTGTTGGCGTAACCGCCGTTGTTGCCGTCCTTCATGATGCGAGCGAAATCGTCGATCGAGGAAGAGTACTGCATGGCCTTGCGCGCCCGGACGAATTCGGGAATCGCATTGGGATCGAAGCCCGCAAAATAACCGATGGTGGTCTCGGTGATGGTCAAACCGGCGCTGTTCACGCCAAAGTCGTCGCCGCTGTGGATTAGCCCGGGCATGCCGTCCATCAGGAACCGATAGCCTTTCACGGGTGCGATATCAAAGATGATGTTCCAGCGGGAGCCTTCCTTGTATTCGCTCCAGTTGTTGTGCGCGATGACAATCTTGCCGTCCTTGGTGTAACTGCCCGTGGCCACGAACGCGCTGCAGTGTTCCGGCACCGGCCGCTTGTCGGAAACAATCTTATGGGCCTGGTCGTACCAGCCTGTGTAATAAGGAGTCATCTCGAGGAACGCGTTGAGCGCTACGACGTCCCAAAGATCCAGCTGCACGTTCTTGGCCTTCAGCCCATCGACGATGCCCTTCAGTTCCTCGCGATATTGCGACTCGATGTGCGGCCAGAGCACTTTCTCGGCGGCAGTTCGGAAAAACGCATAATCTTTCTTGGAATCGTGGGTCAGACCGAGCGCAACCACCTTCTGCGCATCCTCAATCTCGGCCGCTAGCAGATAGCCGTGCTGGAACCCGATCTCGGACGGCGAGCCTTCCAGGTGAACGAAGATCCAACCGTTTTGATCCGGCCGGCGAAACGACTTCTTCAGCCGTGGATCGCTTTGAGGATCGCGAGCCGGAGCCGCAATCAGTCCAAAGGCGACCGCAAGCAACAACGCAACTGTTCTGGCCATTATTTTCTGAGCATAGCATTGATTGGCGAGGTCCTCGCGTGATCGGCGCGAGGTTCTCGCGTGATCGGCAGCAAGATTCTCGAAGATGTGCGTTAAGTCTGCCGTTGCGCTAACATTCCGTTATGACAAAAGGCAAACGTGAGCTGGTTCAGGTGCGCTGCCCCTGCTGCGAAGCGACTCTTCAAATCGATCCCGAGCTGAAGGCTGTCATCAGCTATGAGGAACATAAGAAGCCGCCAGTGATCGAGGACATTAGCGTGGCAGTCCAAAAACTCAAGGGCGAAGAGGCGCGTCGCGCCGAGGCGTTCGACAAGTCCTTTGAGGACCACAAGAGCCATCACAAGGTGCTGGAGCGCAAGTTCGACGAACTGCTCAAGCAGGCCAAGGAGAATCCAGACGCACCGAAGCCTAAAAGACCCTTTGATTTCGACTAGTTCTACCGGACTGAACCTTAAAATCAGGCTGTACTAAGAGAAAGCACCGCACATTACTTAGGGGCGCTTAAGTCCCATCTAGAGTGAGAGCCCTATCGACAGTAGTGCCTCGGCAGTCGAAAATTAAGTATCGAGCGACATTGAGGTGACTCGTGAGAAAACGCTTAATAGTATCCTTCGTCTTCGGCGCGCTGGGCCTTGCTACCGCGCTTCCCCTTGGTGACCGGGTCGGCCTTACCACGATTCAAGCGATGATTGCGTTCAGCGCGGCGGGACTCTTTGTCGGCTACGTCCTCACAATCTTCCTCGACGTCTTCACCAGCACCACTACTATCGAACCAGAAAACTAAAATCCGGTCGTAGTCCCCCACATAGTCAATCTACATCAGCACTCGCCCGTAGGCTGCTAAAATCAGTCTTTATGAGTGACTTAGTACTGATCAGCAGAGACGGCGACGTCGGGATCCTAACCGTAAATAATCCTCCGGTAAACGCTTTGAGTCCAGGAGTGCCGGAAGGAATCGCCTCCGGCGTAGAGCAGTTCGAAAAAGACGATGCGGTGAAAGCGGTTGTGCTGATTGGCGGCGGCCGGACATTTATCGCCGGAGCGGATATCCGGGAGTTCGGCAAAATGACTTCCAGCGGCGAGGGCCGGCGTGGACCCAGCTTCAACGCCATCCTGGACCGAATTGAAAAATCTTCCAAGCCGGTCGTCGCCGCCATACATGGCACTGCTCTCGGGGGCGGTCTTGAAACGGCGATGGCCTGCCATTATCGCGTGGCCGTTCCCACTGCACTGGTGGGGCAGCCCGAAGTGAAGCTGGGGATCATTCCTGGCGCGGCTGGAACGCAGCGGCTGCCGCGGCTCGCTGGCGTCGCCAGAGCAGTCGAGATGTGCGCCGGCGGCGATCCGATCAGCGCCATTGACGCTCACCAGGCCGGTATCGTCGATCAGATTATCGAAGGCGATCTTCTACGCGGCGCCATCGCATTCGCCCGGACCAAGAGCGGCGCATTGCCACGCCGCACGCGCGATCTCAACAGCAAGCTGGGGAATGAACAGACCAACGCTCCGATCATTGCCGCGGGCCGTGAGGCCACACGCAAAAAGCAGCGCAATCTGATCGCGCCACTGGCCGCCATCGATGCCGTCGAGGCCGCCACCAAGCTGCCTTTTGATGAAGGCGTCAAGCGTGAAGCGGATCTGTTCCAGCAATGCCTTTTTTCAGACCAGTCGAAGGGGCTCATTCACGTTTTCTTTGGCGAACGCGAGGTCGCTAAGATCCCCGGTATTCCGAAGGACATTGCGCAGATTCCAGTGAACAAGGCGGCTGTGGTGGGCGCGGGCACCATGGGCGGCGGCATTGCGATGGTGTTTGCCAATGCCGGCATTCCGGTGTTGCTCAAGGAAACCGATCAGGCCGCGCTCGATCGCGGACTCGCCACCATCAAAAAGAACTACGCGAATTCCGTAAAGAAGGGCCGCTTCTCGCAGGAACAGATGGATCAGCGTATGGCTCGCATCACGCCGACGCTGACCTACGACGGCTTCGACGGCGTGGATATGGTTATAGAGGCGGTCTTCGAGGGAATGGCGCTGAAAAAGCAAATTTTCGGCGAACTCGACAAGATCGTCAAGCAGGGGGCGATCCTTGCGTCCAACACCTCGACGCTGAACATCGACGAGATCGCATCGGCCACCTCGCGCGCTCAATGGGTCATCGGCACGCATTTTTTCAGCCCCGCGAACGTGATGCGGCTGCTCGAAATCGTGCGCGGCAAAGCGACTTCCAAAGAAGTGATCGCCACCTGCATGGCGCTTTCGAAGAAGCTGGGCAAGGTCGGCGTGCTGGTCGGCAATTGCCGCGGCTTCGTCGGTAATCGAATGTTCCATCCTTATCGCCGCGAGGCGCAGTTCCTGGTGGAAGAAGGCGCGACGGTCGAAGCGGTGGATCAAGCGCTCTACAACTTCGGCATGGCCATGGGGCCGCTCGCCACCGGTGACCTGGCGGGCCTCGACGTCGGCTGGCGCATCCGAAAAGAGTTCGGCGACATTCGCGACACCAGCACTCGCCAGCCGCTATTGGAAGATCGTCTCTGCGAGAAGGGAATGTACGGGCAGAAGACTGGAGCCGGCTGGTATAAATACGACGCCGACCGCAAGCCGATGCATAATCCGGAAATCGACGGTCTGATCGGGCAGGCGCGCAAGGACGCCGGTATAACACCGCGCACGGTTTCCGATGAAGAGATCGTCGACCGCATCATCTACGCGCTGGTGAACGAAGGCGCGCGGATTCTGGAGGAAGGCTACGCGCTGCGGGCCGTCGACATCGACATCATTTATATCAATGGCTACGGATTCCCCGCTTATCGTGGTGGGCCGATGTGGTACGCCGATGCCGTCGGTTTGAAGAAAGTCTATGCGCGGATTCAGGAGTTCGAGAAGCAACACGGAAACCTCTGGGCGCCGGCGCCGTTGCTGAAGCGGCTTGCCGAAGAAGGCAAGACTTTCGTCGATTTTGATAAGCGCGTCGGCGAAACCGCGGCCACCGCCGCCGAGGCCAGGAGCTAATCGTATGAGAGAAGCCGTTGTTGTCGCCAGTTCCCGCACCGCGCTCGCGAAGTCGTATCGCGGGTCGTTCAACATGACACGCCCCGACGATCTGGCCGCGCACTGCGTCCGGGATGTTCTGCGCAAAACCCCGGCGCTGGATCCGGCCGAAATCGGTGACGTCATCCTCGGCTGCGCACAACCGCACGGCGTGCAAGGCACCAATGTCGCTCGTGTGGCCGCATTGATCGCAGGATTGCCTCCGAGCGTCGCTGCCACCACCGTGAACCGTTTCTGCTCATCCGGTCTGCAGGCGATCGCGATGGCAGCGCATCAGATTGTACAAGAAGGTGCGGATGCAGCGATCGGTGGCGGCACCGAGAGCATCTCCATGACCGAGCGCAGCACTAATCCGAATCCGTGGATTCAAGAACACTATCCCGGGATTTACATGGTGATGGGCGAGACCGCCGAAGTGGTCGCCAAGCGCTACAAGATCAGCCGGCAGGCGCAAGATGAGTACTCGTTGCTCAGCCAGCAGCGTACTGCTCGCGGACAGAATGAAGGATTTTTCGACGGTGAGATCGCGCCCATGAAAGTCACGCGCGCAATTCTCGATAAGAAAACCGGCCAGGTGGCGGGCACCGAAGAAGTCTGCGCGAACAAAGATGAATGCAATCGCCCGGATACAACGCTGGAAGGTTTGCTCGGCCTGAAACCTCATTTTGATCCGAATAGCGGGCAAGGCAGCGTAACCGCCGGCAATGCGTCACAGCTTTCCGATGGGGCGTCCGCTACGCTGCTGATGTCGCGCGAACGGGCCGATGCCCTCCGCATTCCGTATAAACTGATCTTTCGCGGCTTCGCCGTGGCCGGCTGCGAGCCCGACGAGATGGGCATTGGCCCGGTGTTCGCCGTTCCAAAGCTCCTCAAGCGCCAGGGGCTGAAGGTCGACGACATCGATCTTTGGGAATTGAACGAAGCCTTCGCGGTGCAGGTCATCTATTGCCGCGATCGGCTGGGCCTTGATCCCGAGAAGTTGAACGTCAATGGCGGATCGATTTCGATCGGCCACCCCTTTGGCATGACCGGCTCGCGCATGGTAGGAACGATCGCCAACGAAATGGCGCGCCGCAAAGCCAAGCTCGGCGTGGTGACGATGTGTATCGGCGGGGGCCAGGGCGCGGCGGGGTTATTCGAACGCGCGAATTAGCTCTAACTTAACGATCCGTCCGACGTCCATTTCAAATGCACCGCTATTTAATCCTGGCGCTAGCCGTCGCACTGCTAATTGGATTCCAGAAGCCTCCGGACGGCGAATGGCCGGCGTATGGACGAGATCCGGGAGGCCAACGCTTCTCGCCTCTTTCCAGTATTAGCCGCGAGAATGTTCAATCGATAAAGATTGCGTGGACATTTCGCACCGGCGATGCGTATCAACCGAGATTCGGAAGGCCAACCGCTTTCGAGGCCACGCCGCTCTATGTCGACGGCGTTCTGTATATCGGCACGCCGCTGGGCCGCGTGATCGCCCTCGATCCGGTGAACGGGCATGAGATTTGGTCGTACGACGGCAAGGTGCCGAAAGACAAAGGCTACGGCGACTACGCGAATCGTGGCGTCTCGTACTGGAAACCGATGTCGGGCAAACCGCGCGTGTTCATCGGCACCATCGATGCGCGCCTGATCGCTCTCGATGCCGCGACCGGCAAGCCCGCGGCCGATTTCGGAGACAACGGAATCGTTGATTTGCGGAATGGGTTGCGCATCGGTGCGCGCGACTTTTCGGACTATGAGGAAACGTCGCCGCCCGCGCTGGTCGGCAATACGGTGATCGTCGGCTCTGGAATCGCCGACAACCGTTCTGTCAGTCAGCCGAGCGGAGAAGTTCGTGGATTCGATGCGATCACCGGCAAGCTCAAGTGGACCTGGGACCCGATTCCGCAAGATCCGAAAGCGCTAGGCGCGGACACTTGGAAAAATGACAGCGCACAACGTACCGGCGCGGCCAACGCATGGTCTGTCATCGCCAGCGATCCCGATCGCAACCTCGTTTTCGTACCCACCGGAAGCGCAAGCCCGGATTTCTACGGCGGCGAACGGCAGGGGAATAATCTCTTCGCCAATTCCATCGTTGCCCTTCGCGCCGACACCGGCGAGCGCGTCTGGCACTTTCAAACCGTCCACCACGACCTTTGGGATTACGACGTTGCGTCGCCGCCCGTGCTGTTCGACGTGCGTCGCAACGGCCGCACCATTCCTGCGATTGGCGTCGGGTCGAAGAACGGAAACTACTTCATCCTTAATCGCGAGACGGGGCAACCAATCTTTGGCGTCGAAGAGCGGCCGGTTCCGAAAACCGACGTCCCCGGCGAAGTTAGCTCACCCACCCAACCCTTTCCGCTTGCTCCGCGCCCGCTCGCGCCGCAGTCACTGTCGGCGGAAAATGTCTGGGGCTTCAGCGAGACGGACCGCAAATGGTGCCGCGAAGAAATCACCAAGATGCGCTCCGAAGGTGTCTTCACACCGCCCAGCGTGCGTGGATCTATTCTCGTGCCTGGAAACGTCGGTGGAATGGCCTGGAGCGGCGCCGCTTATGATGCAACGCACCATCTCTTGATTCTCCCCACCAACAATCTCGCCACAGAGATGCGTCTGATTCCGCGTGCCGATTTCGACGCCGAGCGCCAATCAGCGGGAAGAAATCTCAACGGCGATTGGGAATTCGCGCGGCAGGAGGGAACGCCATTTGGGATGATGCGCCGATTCCTTCGCAGCCCTGGCGGATCTCCGTGCAATCCTCCACCATGGGGCATGTTGAACGCGATCGATGCCGACAGTGGCGACATCAAGTGGACCGTACCGCTGGGCCAGTTTCCGCCAATCGGAAAAGCGCCCGCCGCTCCACCTGAGTATGGCTCGATCGTCCTCGGTGGTCCGATCGTCACCGCGGGCGGCCTGGTGTTTATTGCCGGTACGCTCGATCCCGCGATCCGCGCCTTCGACGTCGTCACAGGGAAAGAACTATGGAAAGGCACGCTCCCGACCAGCGCGCGATCCACTCCCATGACATTTCGTGGACCGAATGGAAAACAGTACGTCCTGGTCTCAGCCGGCGGCCACGGCATTGAGGGAGGCCCGCCGCTGGGCGATTACCTGATCGCATTCACGCTGCCGGATTGAGCCGGATACGCCGCGGTTAGTTTGCGGTTGTCAGCACAATACGAAACCGCGCTTTGCCGCTCATCATGCGGTCGTACGCCTCGGCCGCGCGTTCGAGTGGCAAAACTTCATTCATGGACCGTACGCCGGAAAGCACCGAGAACGAGAGCGTGTCTTGGGAGTCGATGGCCATCCCTGAATACCAACCTCTAACAGACTGGCATCCTCCAATGAGCTGCACTGGGGACACGGATATAGGCCCACCGACGCCAATTATCATCAACGTGCCATTCACTCCGAGGCCGCCCAGAACCGCCGACATGGCTTCCGCGCTCGGCGCCGTTGCCAGGATGACCTTGGCGCCGCCGAGCTTGCTGAGTTCGGCCGCGGCATCTTGCGCTTGATTATTAATGTAATACTGCGCGCCCAGTTTCCTGGCGAGGGATTCTTCGTCGCTCCCTCGTGCGATTGCCACGGTCCGGAAGCCCATCTTCGCGGCATACTGAACACCCAGATGCCCGAGTCCGCCCAACCCGAGGACCGCTACTACGTCCCCAGGTTTCGCGCCGCTGTTTCGCAGGCAATTGAAGGTGGTGACTCCGGCACACATTAAAGGCGCCCCTTCGACTGCGGACAACCCTTCCGGCATAAGAGCAACGGCGGAGGCGTCAGCAATCATATAATCGGCATAGCCGCCGTCGGATGTAATACCGGTTACGAGAGTGGCGGTCTGGCAGGCGAAGAAGTCGCCTCGGCGGCAAGCATCGCAGTATCCACAGTACCCGCCATTCCATCCGACTCCGACCCGCTGACCTTGGGTCCATCGACGAGTGTTCGGGCCGACCGCGTCTACCAGCCCGATGATCTCGTGTCCGGGAATCCGCGGATATTGAATTCCAGGGAAGGTGCCCTCCTTGGTAAACGAATCGCTATGACAAACTCCGCAGGCCTGGACCTTGATCCGTACCGACCCCGGCCCGGGCTGCGGTATTTCACGTTCCACAATTTCAAGGGGCCCATTCGGGCGAGAGACTAGAACAGCGCGCATCTTTGGCATGCACTATAGACTCTGGATCTGGGGCGTAGGATGCAGTTTTTGATCAGTCCAGCGCTTCAGCGTTGATCTCGATCACGTGCCGGTCGGGATCGATAATGTAAATCTGTGGATAACCGGCGGTCGGTCTGGGTTTGACATCCATCTTACGGAAATCGCGGTCGTCCGAATTTTCGCGGTAGCCTTTGCCGCGCAGGAACTCGAGGGCTCCGCGGTAACTCGGGACCCGCACTGCAAAATGAACATCCCGCGTGTCAATTCCCTTACCCGGCGCGCGGAAGGTCGCGTCATCATGCACAATGAGATGCAAATGTTGAGCGTCGCCGATCTCGAACCAGGCGCCCGGAAAAGGAAACGCCGGCCTTGCGATTTCCTTCAAGCCAAGAATCTCGCGATAGAACTTTTTTGATCGGTCCAGATCCGTGACGGTGAGGGTAACGTGATGAAGAAGTGCAATTTCCATTGACACGACTTAAATAAACCTAAACCTTCACCAGCATCTTCCCGGTGTTTTCGCCTTGCAGCATCCCGATGAATGCCTTCACGGTATTCCGGAATCCCTCGACCACTTCCTCACGATGCTTCAGCTTTCCCTCGCGCAGCCATTGCGCCATCTGGGTGATCCCTTCGGCCCAGCGATTCTGGAATCGCGTCACGATGAAGCCTTCCACCTTCAACTGTTTCACCAACACTTGGGTGAGTATCCGTGGTCCAGGCTCCGGCTTGTCGAGGTTATACTGCGAGATCTGCCCGCAGATCGACATTCGACCGAAAACATTCATCAATGGAAACACTGCGTCGGTGATGGCACCACCTACGTTGTCAAAATAGCAGTCGATGCCTTTCGGGCAAAGCTCTTTCAGCTTCGCGGAATAATCTTGCGTCGTCTTGTAATTGAACGCGCTGTCACAACCTAACTCGTTCGTGAGCCAGCCGATCTTCGAATCGGCGCCGGCGATTCCGACCACGTGGCAACCTTTGATCTTCGCAATCTGTCCCACCAGCGACCCGACCGCACCTGCCGCTCCCGACACAACCACCGTCTCGCCCGGTTTCGGTTGGCAGATGTCGAGGAATCCAAAATAGGCCGTCATCCCCGGCATGCCGAGTACGCCCAGGGCCGTGGAAACTGGAGCGAGCTTCGGGTCGAGCTTGCGCACGCTCGCAGCGTCCAGGGCTGCGTACTCTTGCCAGCCCCATTGCCCAATCACGAAGTCGCCGGCAGCGAGTCCAGTGCTCCGCGATTCCACAACCTGACCGACCACTCCCCCTTGCATGATATCGCCGATATTCACCGGATCGGCATACGTTTTGACGCCGGTGATCCGCCCACGCATGTATGGATCAACGGAAAGATAAGCCGTCTTGACCAGCACCTGTCCTTCCCCGGCCACGGGCATCTTCGCGTCGACGAGCGAAAAATCCGATTCCTTCGGCAGGCCGCTAGGGCGCGCTGCGAGCTTGAATTGACGATTCACACCCGCTGATGATCCGATGCTGGTTGCTGACATAGTGGTTCCATTATGCCAGCTTGCTATGTGGGGCAGGTCGTCGACCTGCCAATATGAAGTCGTCATGTCCCGCCTCTGCAGCGTGCTCGTTTCGTTTGGCTGCTGGTGCGCTTGGGGCGCGCATCCTGACTTTCTCCTGCCGGACGGCGTCGTTCCAACCAAGCACACCATTGAGCTGACCATCGATCCGGCTCACAACACTTTCCTAGGTTGGGCGCGGATCGCAGTCGAGTTGCAGAAGCCGCAATCCGAGATCTGGCTGAATGGAAAGGATCTCGTCCTTGGGCAATCGTCCCTCGAGTTCCGCGGAAAAACGTACAAGGTGCGCGCCCAGTCGGTCGCGGGCGAGTTCATCCGTCTTGATACCGGACCGGCCCATCGGACCGGGGCCCGCTCTGCTTTCCATCCGTTACCGCGCTCCTTTGAGTGACAAAGCTGTCTCAGGACCCTTTCGCAAACAAGTGGAAGGCCGCTGGTACGCCTTCACGGTATTCACACCAATCGACGCGCGGCGGGCCTTTCCTTGCTTTGATGAGCCGCGCTTCAAGACGCCGTGGGAGATGTCGATCCGCGTGAGGCGCGTCTACCAGGCATTCGCGAATGCCCCTCAATTGAACGAAACCGAACAGCCTGGTGGAATGAAGCTGGTCCGCTTCGCGGTCACTCAGTCTTTAGCTGCCGAAGTGGTCGCGTTCGCGGTGGGACCGTTCGATGTCTGGGATGGCGGCGAAGCGGGCGCCAAGCACACGCCTGTGCGAGTGATCACTCCCCAGGGTCATCGAGAGGAAGGAAAAGAGGCCGCGCTCGCAACCGCGGAAATTCTACCGCGCCTCGAAAAGTACACTGGTCTCCCGTATCCTTGGGAAAAGCTGGACCACATCGCGCTGCCGGCCGGCGCGTTCGGCGCCACCGAGAACCCTGGACTCATAACCTACCGTTCTCGCGGACTGCTGGTCGCTCCCGGCAGTGAAGATCCCCAGCGGCTGTGGTCTCTGAGCTCGGTGGAAGCGCACGAGATCGGCCACCAATGGTTCGGGAACCTGGTGACACAGGCAACCTGGGAAGACGTCTGGCTCAGCGAAGGATTCGCGACTTGGCTGGCGGCGAAAATGATGGATCAAGATCAGCCCGAGGCGCGCCGGCATCTGAGCGCCGTCGCTGCTAGAGAGCGGATCATGGCGGTGGATGCCGGACCCAAAACCCGTCCAGTGCGCCTCACCATGAAGACTCGCGCCGACATGAAGGCGGTGTACAGCCAGATCGTCTATCAGAAGGGGGCAGCGGTTTTGCTGATGCTCGAAAACTGGATCGGCGAGGATCGTTTTCAGAAGGGTCTGCAAGCGTATTTCAAAGCGCACGCGCTCGCGAACGCGACCACGGATGACTTCACCGCAGCGCTAGCGGGCGCCACAAACGCGAATCTCACCCCGGTCGTGCACTCCTTTTTCAATCAGACCGGCGTTCCCAGCGTACGCGGCACCGTGGAATGCGGTCCAGGAAAAACGCCCGATATCGTTATCGAGCAGATCGACTCGCCAACTCAGTGGAATATTCCGGTGTGCTGGAGAGCAGATGGCGTTGATGCTACTTGCACCATACTTGACAGCGCACGACGCGAAGTCGTGTTGCCGCGGAACTCGGCCTGCCCGGCTTGGATTCTCCTGAACGCGGGCGGCGCCGGTTACTATCGAACGGTTTGGACCGCCGGGCAAGTGGCCGGAATTGCGGGTGTCCTCGATCGCCTGAGCGCGGCCGAACGGCTGACTCTCCTGTACGACCTTGCAGCGTTTCCTGCCAAAGATTTCGCCCAGCCGATCTTCAAAGAGCTCTTGTCCGACCCCGAGCCGGAGATCGTCCACGCCGCACGAATCGCCCTCGGTCTCGATGTGGCGCAGGTCTCTGACCTGCGAAAGACTTTTCGCTAGAAAAACGCTACTTGCCGTCTACCGAGAATGCGAGCAATACATTGCCCGGCAAACCTTGCCACATCCCATAGCCGGAGTTGGTGAAGACCATTCCATTGGCGATGGTGGGCCCCGCGGAATCGAGCGAACCGCCCTTGCCGGAAACGCCGTTCACGGTCTGGTAATCCTGCACGGTGTTGAAATCCCAAATAATTTCGCCGGTTTTGGCCGAAAACGCACGGAAGTGACCGTCGACGGATCCGGAAAACACCACTCCCGGCATCGAAGAGATAGCGGCCGATTGCGCGCCCGTGCAGCCTTTCGTGCCGGGAGGGCAGGTGAGCGCCGGAGCGGGAGTGCTCCAGACCTTTTCACCGGTATCGAGCTTCACGGCATGAATGCCCCCCGGCTTGGCGCCGTTCTTGAGGCCGAACAAATCGGAAACGGCGGCGTAGGCGTTCTCAGTGTCAGCCGTCGTGCCCCACTCGATTCCACCGAGGGCGCTGCCCTGCCCCAATCGCGTCTGCCACAGTATCTTGCCGCGGTTGTCCGGATCGATGCCCCACAGGACGGCCGACTTTTGGCCGCAGATCAGCACCCGCTTGCCGTTAGGTAGTTCGCGCAACGACCGGCGAAGTGCCGAAGTCGAAATCCGGTCCCTCGATCTTCCGGACAATTCACGCCGCGCCCGCAGCCCATGGTGAAGTTATCTTTCGGAAGAACCTGGCTCGACCATTTGAGGCTGCCGGTTTCCAGATCGAAAGCCAAAATCGCATTGCTGGTGTTGATGGAAACGTTCGTATAGGAATTCCCGGTGGCGGCGTAAATCACCTTGTTCTTGGCGTCGATAGTCGGCGCAGACCATATCGCCGCCCCCGCCGGACCCCATTGCTTTGTCCCATTCGCGCTCGGCTTGGTTTCCTGCGGCGGATCCGGAACACTGTAGCTCTTCCAGATCTGCTTGCCGGTCGCGCCATCCAGCGCCACGACGCTGCCCGCGAAACTTGCAGCACTCGTAATTCGGCGAGCATGGCCGATGCCTCTTCGATCGACGACACCGGAACATATAACCGTCCGTTGTAGAAAGTGGGCGCTCCCGTGACTCGCGAAGCCGGATGATCCTCCACCTTGACCTTCCACAGACCCTTTCCCGTCGCGGCATCCACGGCATGGACGAAGGATCGGGTGTCGCCAAAATAGGCGACGTAATTGTCGCTGCCCGCGGGCTTGCCGACTGCTGACCGCCGTACGCACAGTCGCACCAGCGTCATAATTCCAATAGATGCATCCGGTGGACGCATCGAGCGAGTAGATGGCGCCGCTCGAGCTGCCGACAAAGACCCGGCCCCCAACGATTGTGGGTTGAGCCGATCGCACGGTCTCACCCGCAAAACCGAATGCCCATTTCACCTTTAGCTTCGGGACGTCGGCCGCGGTCAGGCCCGGCTTCGGTTGATAACGCGTGTTGGCGACATCATCGCCCCACCCGTTCCAGCCCATGTCCGTGATTCGAATGGGTGGAGGATTGCCGGAACATCGGGCCACATTGGTTACGACTGATGCGCTGAACTCCTTACCGGTGACGTAGTGCGCGATGGCGCGGCCTTCTTCAGCGCTCAACCCGGCGGATTGCGCGATCATAGCCCCTTCGAACATCGCCTTGTAGACGAATTCCGGAGTACGGCTGCTGATTTCGTCGCGAGTCGGCGTGCGTCCTTGCACTTTACCGTCGTGACAGATACCGCAGCGCTGTTTGTAAAGTGCCTCTCCATCGGGAGCCGCGGCAAATACCGTACTCAGCGAGACGAGGGCGAGTAAAATTCGGTGTGGTTTTCATTCGAGCGGTGCTTTTTATTCCAAAGAAAGATATGCCATTCGCTTAAACTGGTCACCGGCGGGAATGTTGGTCGGAGGTAAAACCTGGATCAGGAAAACGCCGATCATGTGTTCTTGCGGATCGATCCAGAAGCCAGTTCCCGCCGCTCCACCCCAATAATACTCGCCCGCCGTACCCACGGTGGCCGTCTTACCAGGACCCGGATTCACCGCGAATGTCAAACCGAAGCCGTATCCATCGGCGAGCACGCCGGCGCGTGGCAGATTGCCGAGATGATCGCTGTGCATCAGCTCCACTGACTTGCGGCTGAGAATCCGCGCGCCATCGAGTTGCCCGTCATTGACCAGCATCTGGCAGAAGCGGGCGTAATCATCCAGCGTGGATACCAGACCAGCTCCGCCGAGCAACAGTGCCGGCTTCTTCTTGTAACTATCCTGCGCCGAGCCGGTGAAACGTTCGATGCCGCCGCCTTTCTTAGGCCCGTACAGCACCGCCAGCCGATTCCATTTCTCCTCCGGCACAAAGAAAGCCGTGTCTTTCATCTCGAGCGGGCGGAAAATCCTCTCTTCGAAGAACTTGTCGAGCGTTTCGCCGGAGAGCACTTCCACTAGCCTGCCGAGAACGTCGATCGAGTAGCCATAGCGGAATTTCGTGCCCGGCTCGTCGTTCAAAGGCGCAGTCGCCAATCGCTTGACTGCTTCGGCCAGATCGAACGGGACCAGGGGAGCGCCACCCAGCATTTCGAGCTTCTTATAGGCAGGGTCGCCATTTTCATCTTTGGGTCCGGCGTAATCGAGCCCCGTGGTGTGGCGGAAAAGATCGCGCACCGTGATGGGATGGTCAACCGGAACGGTATAGACGATTCGCTTGCCGGCGGCGTCGGTGGCTTCGTGCCCGACCTTCATATTGGAGAATTCCGGCAGATATTTCGACAGCGGATCGGTAAGCGAAAACCGGCCTTCTTCGTACAGCATCATCGCAGCCACACCCGTGACCGCCTTGGTCATCGAGTACATCCGGACGATCGTGTCGGGCTTGTAATCCCCCCAGGTCTCCTTGAACACGATCTTGCCGTTGCGGGCGATTAGACCCGAGGCGCCAGCGAGGTGTCCTTTATCGATGTGCTCGCGCATGACCACGTTGATCCGGTTCAGCCGGTCGCGCGATACGCCGGCCTGCTCCGGAGCACCGGTTGGCAGACTGGCGCCGAAAACTAGCGACAAAGGTAGTGCGAAGGCGATAAGTGTCCGCATGACAGCTAATCTACCAAAATTAGGGACAGTCCAATCGAGCCACTTGCACAATTCGCGCACAGACGGGATACGAAAAGCAAGGGAGGGCGGGAAAGGGTGAAAGGGACACCTTGCAGTGCGGTCGTTCAGCATCGGGCGGTGTGCGCAGACACGTCCCGCTGGTGAGACGCAGGGCGGCCCATGGTGAACGATGGCACCGCAGGGCGCCATCTTCATCCCATCTCGCCCTCCGTTGCATTCCGCACTCCTGTCGTGGCCGAATTGTGCAAGTAGATCGGGTGCACTGTCCCTAATTGTTTTAGGTAGCGGCCGGTGTAGGAATTGCGCGCGGCCGCGATCTGCTCGGGAGTGCCTTCGGCGACGATCTCGCCTCCACGCTCGCCGCCTTCGGGACCCAAGTCGATTACCCAGTCGGCGCTGCGGATGACGTCGAGATTGTGCTCGATGATTAGGATGCTGGCGCCGTTGTCGATCAAGCGCCGGAAGGCGGCCAAGAGTTTGGCAATGTCGTCGAAGTGGAGCCCGGTGGTGGGCTCGTCGAAAATGTACAACGCGCCATCGCAGGTGGCCTGACAGAGATGCGCCGCCAGCTTGACGCGTTGAGCTTCACCCCCACTCAGCGTAGTCGCCGATTGGCCGAGCCGCAGATAACCGAGACCCACGTCGTCGAGAACCTTGAGCCGGCTCACCAGGCGTTTCGATTCTGAAAAAAACGAAAGCGCTTCCTTGACGGTGAGCTGTAGGACCTCGTGGATATTCAATCCTTTGTAGCGGATGTCCAGGATTCCGATCTTGAAGCGCGTGCCCTTGCACTCTTCGCACATCAGCTCGACGTCAGCCAGAAATTGCATTTCGACGGTTACGGTGCCGTCGCCCTGACAGTTCTCGCAGCGGCCGCCCGGGATGTTGAAGGAGAAATGTCCGGAGGTGTAGCCACGCTTGCGGGCGTCCGGGGTGGAGGCGAAGATTTCGCGGATCAGGTCGAAGGCTTTGATGTAGGTGACTGGATTGGAGCGCGGAGTGCGGCCAATGGGCGACTGGTCGACCAGGATCACCTCGCGCAACAGCTCGGCTTTTTCCACCCGTCGGCAAGTCACTTTCTCGACGGCCGGTTCCAGCTCTTCCGCCAAGCCTTCGGGGGCGGGCTGGCGGAGCCGCTGCTGGAGCGATTGAAAAATCACGTCGTGCACGAGCGTCGACTTTCCGGATCCAGAAACGCCCGTTACCGCGACCATCATGTTGAGCGGGATGGCGACGTCGATGCCCTTCAGATTGTGGGCGCGCGCGCCATAGAATCTGACGATGCGCTTTGGGTCGACTGGCCGGCGAGTTCGGACGCGGGCGGCTTCGAGTTCGCCGCGCAAATATTTCGACGTGAGCGAGCTGGCGCCATCGGCGAGCATAGTGCGATAGGAGCCTTCAAAGATGATGCGGCCGCCGAGTTCTCCGGCGCCGGGTCCGAGGTCGACGATGTGGTCGGCCGAACGCATCACGTCGGCGTCGTGCTCGACCACGACGATGGTATTACCGAGGTCGCGCAGCTCTTCTAAGATCCGGATTAGTCTACCAGTGTCACGGCTGTGGAGCCCGATGGAAGGCTCGTCGAGAACATAGCACGCTCCTACCAGCCGCGATCCAAGGCAGGTAGCAAGCTGAATGCGCTGCGCTTCACCGCCGGATAGCGTGGAGGCAAGGCGGTCCAAAGTGAGGTAATCGAGTCCGACGTCGTTCAAGAATTTGAGCCGCTGGCGGATTTCGACCAGGATCTTGTCGGCTATTTCCAATTCTTCCGGCGACAGCTCGAGCACTTGAAAGAATTCGTACGCCTGAGCGATGTTGAGCCTGACCACATCCGCGATGGTCTTTTCGCCGATGCGAATGTTGCGGGCATCGGCGCGCAGCCGCGATCCCTTGCAATCGGGACACTGGGCGTAGCCACGATAACGGCTGAGGAAGACGCGCACATGGACTTTGTACTTTTTCGCTTCCACTTCAGCGAAAAACTTGTAAATGTGGTCGTAGACCAGTTTCTGTTCGACCGCGGTCAAATCGCAGAAGGGGATATTCCAACGAACTTTCCCGCGTGTGGACTTGCGGAAGTGCGTACCGTACCACTCGTATTGCGGCTTGGTCCAGGGCTCGACCGCGCCTTGGTCGAGCGCAAGCCCTGGATCGGGGATCACCAGGTTCATGTCGTAATCGATGGTGTTGCCGAAGCCCTGGCAGCGCGGGCAGGCGCCCATGGGGTTGTTGAAGCTGAACAGGCTAGGTTCCGGAATAACCAGCTCGATGCCACACTGCTTGCAGGCGAACTTTTCACTGAAGCGAAGGAGCGTGGGAGGTGGATTGCGGGGCGTAGCCTCTTCGAAGATCACCTCGCCGGATTCGCGATAGCAGATTTCGGTGGTATCCACAAGACGTTGGTGTAGGTCGGGCGATATGACGAAGCGATCGACCAACGCGAAGACCGGCTGGTTGAAATCGATATCGAGCAGCGACTCGGGAGTGGAAAATTCGAACACGCGGCCGTTCTGATACAGGCGAGTGAAGCCCTTCTTGCGCAGCTCGAACAAATGATCGCGTAAGGCCTCGGTGGCGCCGCCGCGGCGAATGGGAAAAAGCGCGTACCAGCGGGAGCCCTCGGGCTGGGTGAGCATGGTTTGCGCCACCTGGTCGACGGTATCGCGCTGCACGCGCTGTCCGCATTTGGGGCAGTAGCTGCGGCCGACGCGGGCATAGAGCAGCCGCAAGAAATCGTAAACTTCGGTGGAGGTGGCGACGGTAGAGCGGGGATTGCGCGTGGTGTTCTTCTGCCGGATGGCGATGGGCGGGGCGATGCCCGAGATCTCGTCGACGTCGGGCTTTTCCATGCGCTCGAGAAACTGGCGGGCGTACGACGAGAGCGACTCGACGTAGCGCCGCTGGCCTTCGGCGTAGACGGTGTCGAAGACCAGAGAAGACTTGCCCGAACCGGAGACTCCGGTGACGACGGTCAGTTGATTGTGTGGAATCGCGAGCGAGATGTTCTTGAGGTTATGGACTCGCGCGCCACGGATGAATATGGAATCTTCCAAGGTTTCTGGGGAAGCGGGGGGAGGCCCGCTGCTGTATTGATTATCCCAGATTGGTCAAGTGAGCGTGAAGAAATGCGGGGAGGGAGGTGGGGCGAATTAACCGGCTTTGCGCCTAAACAGCAATACGCGGCTGCGCTTGGTTTGTTGCATGCGCTCGGTGGCGGAAGCGATGGCTTCCGAGAGCGGTTGATTCTCTACACCAATGCCGCCCCAGCTAAACAAAACCGAGAAGCTGCCTTGCCCGCGTAGTTGGAAGTTCCACAATCGCTCGGAGATTGCGTTCAAGCGACGCTGCGCCTCCGCACCGCGCAAGCCGGGACAGACGATCAGGAACTCGTCATCGCCATTGCGGCAAGCATAGTCGGCCGGACCCAGCAGTTCCTCAATGAAGGTTTCAGCCGGATGTTCGACGCGCGGCGTGCGGCTGTTTGCAATGCCCACCAAGACGACCAAGCCCGTAAACGGGAGGTCCGCTTCCAGGAGCGGCTGAAGCGCGGCTCGGTCGCACATGCCAGTGGGGATGGAACGAGAATCGCTGCGAGTCAGATCGACAGGCGCTGGCTTGTTATCGATCAGGTGTTTCCAAAGGAAAGCGTCGCTCAGGTGCTGCCAGAGGAATGCGTCCACAGTCGGGGCTGGCTCGGATATGGACTGGGGAGTCGGGCAGGGTGTTTTGGCCACCACGATCGGCGCGGGTTCTTTGGCGCGGCGCTGCAACTCTCGCACGGCTTTCCTAAGCTGTTTGTTCTTTTGTTTCAATCGGTGGGCCAGCCACACAACTGCCAGGGCAAGGAGGAGAACAAGCCCGCCGGCAACGGCCTGAATGGCGCCGAATCCCATTGCGTTTCCGATTGTAGGGGCAATGCCAGGGTTGGCAAATAGCCTGGCAGTAACAAAGACGGCAGTACCACTTTACTGCCCGGAGAATAGCCCAAAAGTTCTAGTTCGGCGCTGTTCAGAGCGGCCAACGGCGCTGCGATGATTGCGACTTGCGGCTGGGCAAAGGACCAGGACCGTCGCTTGAATGGGCGCGGCCCATGGAGTTTGAGAAGTCGATGTCGCTGGACGTGAACGACAGCGGGCGATCCAGAACCATATCCATGGTAGTGCCCTTAGCCAGGATCGCTTCCGGGCCGCGGGTGACAAGGACGCCGACCAGGCCGGCGGTGGCCCCGACTGCGGCGCCGATGCCCGCACCCATGCCAGCATGACCCGCGGCGGCGCCCGCCAAACCTCCAGCCGTGGCGCCAGCGCCGGCGGCTTCCCCGATAACTTTCACGTCGCCGGACTTGTTACCTTCGCTCTTGATTCTGCCCTCTTCTTTATCGAGCGTCTCGGCGGCGCGTCCATCCAGGCTGCCAATGCGGGCGCGGAAATCACGAGTCACCCCGTTCGGCAGGGTCAACGAATCGAAGCGGATGTACAGCTCGCCACGGCCCTTCATGCGGCCCGGGCGCTTCACATCGGTGACGGTTCCCGCCACATAGCTGCCGGGCGGGATCACGATCTTCCCGTTAGCCAATATCGGGAACACCGTCTCGAGATAAATGCGCTCACCCTCGCTGGCGGTCTTGGTGCTGACGCTATTGATCATGCTGAGGGGGACCTTGGTCCCGGGAGGAATCAGGAATTGGCCGGCAACAGGGACATCTTCTTTGATGGCGTTTTGACTGTCGGCGGAGGGCGGATTCACAGGAGTTAGTTCCTGCGCGCCCAGCGTAAGACAGGCCGCTAATGCTGTGGCCGCCAATGTTATGAATGTTGCGCGCAGATACATATATACCCCCAGTATCGGATGGTATCCTCTTTTAGTTTAAACGCACTGGGGGATGAGCAGGTTTCGGCGGCTGGGCTCGAGGCTTTGGCTTCTGAGCTTTGACGTCATGCTTAGGCTTCACAGGCCGCAAGGTTACCAATTGCGGTGGATTAGCCGCCAGAAAGAATGCCAGCAAAGCGGCCGGCCATAATTGCATGCAGAGGCGTTCCAGCGAAACATTGAGCTGCGTAACGATATCCGGCGGAAATACAACGTAAATGGCGAATTCCCCGGCGAGCATCAGGCCGATGGCCAGGAGCACCGTGGCGAGCGAGGTTCGTTCGCGTTCTTCGACGTGGAAGCGTACCAGAAACCAGTAAAGTCCGAGGATCAAAACGATGGGCAGGAGGAAGCCGCCGATCAAAAAGAGTATCTTGACGAATCCTTCGAGGGTGATGATCCAGCGCCCGAAAACCGCGACGTGCGCAACCAGGTCGGATGCTTTCTGACGCGAACAGGTCGTTAGGGGGCGCGAAGCGTAGCTTGAAGAATGCAGTCAGCGCTACGGAGGGCAATGCAGCGGCCGCGAACCGGAGGAACTGAGGACCTAAGACGGTTCGAGTTTCGAACCGGAGAATTGCGATCAGGCGGGCCAGCAAGACGGCCGCCAGGAACAACCAGCCCTCGTTCTTGGTCCAAGGGGCGAAGCCGGCGGTGAGGCCGGCAGTGATACTGAAGCGCAGGTCGCCCGGGAAACGATCCTGCAAACATAACAGCGCCAGCGTCGCAAGGATGTAAAAACTCATTGGCACGTCGGCATATTGCATGGCTCCGAGCTGAATAAAGGACGATGTCGCCAGCAGGACAATCCCGGCCACCAAGGCTTGCGTTTTGCCGCGCAAGATGCCGATCGACGAAATCAGCAATCCGCAAGCGCCCAGCGTGAACAGAAAGGCGACTGCGATAGGCGCTGAGATCGATTCCGCGCGCGCCAGTGTCCAGCACATGGCCACGATAGAGGGCAGCAGAAGAGGATAATCGGGATGCGAATTCGGCATCTGAGAGGAGAGAGCGTTTCTCCAGCCCTCACCTCCGCGAAACAGGAAGCGCGCCTTGAGATTCCAGATGGACCAGGCGTCCCATTCGCCATGGGGCTTTTCGAGGGAATACACGACGAACATCGTGATGGAGAACGCTGCGGCGAGGAGTAACAACCCGGTGAGATAGCTTGGGGTGGCTGGACCAGCGGCCCAATCGAGCACGATACCGTGAGATTTCGCGCTCACGCCGCGCAAAATCGCAGCGGCAGCCACGATCGCCCCGAATCCGGCCAGGATCAGAGGGCTGGGCCCGAAGAGCACGAGAGATAGGAAATAGAGGCAGGATGCGATTCCGATTCCCAAGCCGGTTCCGAGCGAAAAAAGAAAAACGCTGTGCAGGGACCAGCGGGGCGGGGCGGGAAACAGAAAGCGCGCGATGCTAAAGCCTGTCAGCCAAACGAGCGCGATACAAACGAAGGTCATCGGGCGTCGTTACGGCAGAGCAATACGCCTTTGCCGAAGTCGCGAAGGGGCGCCAGATGCCGGGCGCGAAGAGCGGCCAGATCCGGCGTGCCGCTGTGATAATTCACCACTACCAGGCGCTCGTCGATGGATGGCTTCACAATCGCGGGCGCCAGCGTATATTGGGTCAGATTGAATTCAGACTGGTTGCTCGGATCGTTCACCGGGTTGTCGGACAGATAGCCCAGCACGGTCTGAGGTGCGAGGGTTTTTCGAAATTCGCTGAAACGGTCTTCAAACGAGGCCACGCCAAAAGTGGCGGTGTTGCGAGTGTAGACCGAGACCAGATCGAGCAGTAGCCAGAAGCTGGAGGCCAAAGCGAGGGCTGCCAGCGCGATCACGGCGAATTGATGGCGTGCCAAGCCGTTCAGTTTATCATTACGGGCTGACGGGAATATGGAGCCCGGCTAGGCTGACTGCAGCGCCGATTGCAATGCGGATCTCGGGGTTGGAGCCGGTGGTGGCGGGAAGAGTGACGTTGATCTGATACAGCCCGGAGAAACCCGGGGCGATGCCGGCATAAGCAATGCCGCTGGGGTCGATTGGGTTGCCATCCAAAAGCACTTGGAAGTCGGCGAGCATCGCCAGAGACGCAGGAGAGCTGGGCGTTTCGCCGTAACCCACGGGTGGGACGGTTTGGCCGAGCCCGGTGGCATAAAGCACAACCACATCGCCGGGCTGAGCCGATGCGGCTGGAGTAATGAGCGACCCAGCGGCGTTGGTGGCGATGATATTCTGCTGGTCGAGCTGAAAAAGCGCAGGTGCGGTGGGCGCAAGCTGGATGGGGATGGTTGGTCCCTGTAGCGAATCGGTGACGATCACCAGATTAAACGTGCCCGGCAGCAGGTTGGGCGGTATCAAAAAGTTAATCTGGGTCGGCGAGATGTAATAGAGAGTGGCCACGTAGCCGCCGATGTTGACGGTGGCGTCGCCGCCGACTGGAGTATTTCCCGGCAGAGTCTTGGTGTCGTAAGCGAGATTCTGGCCGTACAGGGTGGCGATGGTATTGGGCGCGAGCCAACCTGCTTGGTTATCGGCGGAATTGACCAGGCCAGCGGCAGAGTAGATGGGCGCCTCGGCAGTTAGGATCGACGGGAGCCGAAAACACCGCCAGTGCGAAGAGCCAGACCGCGCATACAGGAAGGTAGTGCGCCAGTATCCCTGGAAGTTCTCAGGAGTAGCGGGGAACGGAGGGGTCGATCTGAAGGCTCCAGCGATCGATGCCGCCCGCCATGCTTTGACATCCGCTCACGCCCTGCTCGCGCAACCAGTTGACCACGTTCAGGCTGCGGACGCCGTGATGGCAATAGACGATCAGCGTGGTTCGTCGCGCGGCGGCCTCCAGGCGCTGGATCTGAGCGGGAACGGTCCGCATGGGGATCAGCTCGGCGCCCGGGATGCGGGCCACCTGGAATTCGGCAGGCTCGCGAACGTCGATCAGGAGAAGCTTTTCGCCGGCGGCGAGGCGGCGCTGGATGTCCTGGGGCGTGGTTTCGAGAGGAAGTGCAGGTTCGGCCACGCTTCATGGTAGCGTGCGCTAGAAGCGGAAGAGTCGTTGGTCCCAAATGACAGGCCTCGGCGCAGTCGCCCGGATTCGCTTAAATTCGGGGTGTTCCTGATTGATAGCAATATTGCGCTCGGGTCTGGCGACGATGGAGGGCACCACCAGCACTGCTGTTCGCCGTTCGTCGTACCATCGATCTCCGTAGCGCCGGCTGGCGCGCTGATCGGCCGCATCCCAGCCGGGGAGGTCGGCAGCGTGCACGTCTTCGACGCGAACGCCTTTGGGAATCAGAATCTCGATCCAGGATTGCGTCTTGGGAAGTTTACCGATGTTGGCATGCACGAGCGCCTCCAGCATTGCGCCTGCGTAGGTCTCGGCCGCGTAAATAATGCGACGGCCAGGCGAGTTCCATCGGCCGCCCAGGAGCGAAGCGCCCTGTCCATCGAAGATCTTGTGGCGGCGATCGGCGATGCGATAAACGCGAAGTGGCCGGCTAAGCGGGGAGGCCATGGAAGATTTTGTCGAGTATCTCTTCCACGTGGCGCGCCCCAAGTTCGGTGAGTGCGGCGTCGAGCGGGGTACGGCCTCGCAGAGCAGGGTGAGGCGTGATCATGAAGCGGCGCGCATCGGCGCGATCGCCCCATACGAATTCGGCCCCGGCCATGACGCGGGCGATTCGCTCGGTCCGTTCGCTTTCGGCCATGCTCAGCCGATCGCGGCGGCGTTTGAAGGTGGCTTCGGGGACGATGCGATTCATCAGTTGGCGCTGTTCAGTGCGGTCTTCAAAGATCCGGCCGGCGGTTTGGCGCAGCGCGGCTTTGGGGAGGCCATTCGATACGGCGTCGCTCAAGGCTGCAATGGTAGCCAGGCGGCGGCCCAGGACGGGTGGTCCGCCCAGGATTTCGGCGATACGGGTGGGGGCGATCATTACTGGTATCAGTATATCCTATTTCGTAGCTCAAATGATACTAGAATAGCCTTCACGGCGAATGGTGAACGAAGATGCAGTTGTTGGCACGCCACGTGCACCGTTTCGGAGTGCACGCTTCGATAATCAGGCAAGAATGGCGAATGCATATTCATTTTGTGTTTCCTTCTGGCGCATCTGCCGCGGCGTCCTGCCACAAGTGACTATCGTTTTTCTATTGGCCGGAATGGCCGAGGCGCAGCCCGCGTTGACATTCCATACGGCGCAAGTTCCGTCGGATAGCGGGATTTTGCAGGTGCTGACAGCGGATTTCAACGGCGATGGGAATCAGGATATGGTTTTCCTGCAAGTTTTTCGGCTCACCGTGGTGCTCGGCAACGGGGATGGGACTTTTCAGCCGCCGATCCATATGCCGGTTACGGGAAATTTCCAATATTCGTCGATGGCCGTCGGAGACTTCAACAATGACGGCAAGGTCGATGTCGTCGTGCTGGGATTGGCCGGCCCATATGTTGGTGGGACCCCGTTTGTTCAGACATATCTGGGGCAAGGCGATGGCACCTTTGCGCCGCCCGTCAGTTCGCCATCGGGCACGTGTGTTGGAAACTTTCCCATTGTCGGTGATGTAAACCACGATGGAAATCTGGACCTGATTGGCCTTAACTTGATCGCGCTCGGCTCCGGCGATGGGACTTTCCAGCCGGACATGACGCCGTCGCCTTGCCCTTCTCTAGCCGCGTTCGGCATACCCTATCCCACCATTTTCAGATTTCACGGTCGCCGATGTCAGGCGCAGCGGGAATCTCGATTGGTCGTTCATCGCCATACAGGTGTTGGGCGGCGCGATTTTCGACCCTTGGAACGCAATGGGGATCGTGTGCTTTGGAAACGGCGACGCGACGTTCGCAGCGGGGCCAATCATTTATTCGGAAGGTGGCGTGGCCGTCGACAGGTTCAGTGTTCCCAGCATCCAGTTGACAACCGGCGATTTCAACGGGGACGGTAATGCAGATGTGGTCGTATCCACTGTATCGTTCCCGCGAGGTCTATATAGTGGCGAACGGATCTTTGCGTACGAAACGATTCTCGGAAACGGTGACGGCACTTTCCAAGAGCCGCTCGCAAGTGCAACCGTCCAATCGTCGGTGACGCAGCCGCGTTATCTTCTGAAACCTGTTGTCGCAGATATGAACGGCGACGGCAAGTCCGACCTTATTCAAATCGCAGAAAGCCTTGGTGTCGTTGTCTTTCTTTCAAACGGCGATGGAACTTATAACCAGGCAGCTGCGATTTCGCCGGGGCAGAATACCGTCTCTGTCGCAGTGGCGGATTTCAACAATGACGGGCTGCCGGATATCGTCTCGACCACCGCGGACGTGACTTCGGTTTCGATCAACACCACGGTTCGGGTCGATTCGGTGGTGAATGCCGCGTCTTTGGCGGTGAATCAGCCGGTGGCGTCAGGATCGCTGGTGACGATCTTTGGAGCAGGGCTCGGGCCTGCAACCGGCGTCGCGAGCAGCGGTGGATCGCTGCCTGATTCGATAGCCGGAGTTTCGGTAACATTCAACGGAATTCCGGCGCCGCTCTCGTTCGTTTCCGCTCGGCAAATCAATGCGCAGGTTCCGTGGGAGATCAGTGGCGAGGCGAATGTTGTTGTCGCCGTGAGTGGCGCTCTTACTGCGGCCTTCAGCGTGGCGACCGGACCGATCGCTCCAGGCGTATATGATACTTCTGGGCAGGCGTTCGCGTTTAATTCCGATGGCTCGATTGCCGGGCCGAGCGGATCGATCCTGGGTGTTCCGTCGCACCCTGCTGTCGCGGGTGATACGCTGGCCGTTCTTGCCAATGGACTCGGCCCCGTAACGCCCTCAATCGCCGACGGGGCTGCATCGAGCGATGCCGTTCGAACGGTCGGGTCAACACCCGTGTTCATCGGCGGGCTGGCGTGTGATGTGCCATTTGCCGGTTTGTCTTCGACGCAGGTTGGTGTTAATCAATTGAACGTGGTGGTCCCCGCAGGAGTGCACGGGGTCGTCCCGCTGCAGATCAACGCGGGCGGCATAGTTACTGCGGCGAATGTTACGATTGCCGTTCAATGAACCCCAAGTATGAGGCGTTCACACAAGTGTGAACGCTGTACGCAAGAGTGCGTGCGCCACGTGCGCCACGATCAGCTACACGCGCTACAATAACCGCTGGTACTTCTGCCATGACACGAAACATCACTTTAACCATCAACGGAAAGAAGCGCACCGACGCAGTCGAGCCTCGGATGCTGCTCATTCATTACTTGCGCGAAACGGTTGGTCTCACTGGGCCACACATCGCGTGCGAGACCTCTTTATGCGGCGCCTGCACGGTGCACCTGGACGGCAAAGCCATCAAGAGCTGCACCATGTTTGCGGTGCAGGCCGATGGACGTAAGGTGCTGACGATTGAAGGTCTGGCCGCCGACGGGAAGCTCGATCCCATGCAGGAAGCGTTCTGGAACGAACACGGGCTGCAGTGCGGATTCTGCACGCCGGGGATGATTATGACGGCGAAACAGATCGTCGAGCGGAATCCAAAGCCAACCGATGAGGAGATCCGGCATGGTCTCGAAGGCAATCTATGCCGCTGCACGGGCTACCAGCACATCGTCAACGCCGTCCGGGCGGCCGCGGGGAAGTAAACGGAGAACATCATGGCCACAACGATTACCAAAACTGAAACTCTGGTTGGCAAGCGAATTCGGAGACGCGAGGATCCGCGCCTGATCACGGGCACGGCCACTTATGTCGACGACATCCAGATGCCGGGGATGCATCACGCCTGCATCGTACGCAGCCCGCACGGGGCAGCCAAGATCAAATCGATCAATATCAAGCCGGCGCTCGAACTTCCGGGCGTAGCGGCTGTGTTCACAGGGAAGGACACCGAAAAATGCGCGCCGGTTCCCTGCGGGGCATCGCTTCCCGGCTTGCGAGTGCCGCATCATCATCTGCTCGCGATGGATCGTGTTTACTTCATCGGACATCCAGTGGCGGTGGTGGTGGCGACCGATCGCTATATCGCGCGCGATGCGGCCGATCTCGTTGAAGTGGAGTATGAACCTCTCCCGGCGGTAACCGATCCGGAGAAAGCGATCGCCCCTGGTGCTCCGCCCGTGCACCCGGAATGGCCCGACAATACCGCCTTCACTTTCCACCAGGAAGGCGGCGAAGTGGACAAAGCCTTTGCCGCGGCCGACGTGGTGGTGAAGGAGCGCATTATCAGCCAGCGCCTGATCCCCATGTCGATGGAGACGCGCGGCTGCGTGGCGGACTGGCATTCCGGCGACAAATCGATGACCATCCACCTGACGACGCAGGCTCCGCACCTGGCGCGTACATTGCTGGCTGCCATGCTGGGGCTGCCGGAAAATCATATGCGGGTGGTGACGCCTGAAATCGGCGGCGGCTTCGGGAGCAAGATCCAGGTATACGCCGAAGAAGCGCTGATGGGTTTTGTGGCCCGGCAGATCGGCAAGCCGGTGAAATGGATCGAGAGCCGGCGTGAGAACTTCACCGGCACTATCCATGGCCGCGGGCATGTCGATTATTACGAAGTGGCGGCCAAGCGGGATGGGACAATTCTCGCCATCAAGCTGAAGCTGATTCAGGATCTGGGCGCGTTTCATACCCTGCTCACGCCCGCTATCCCGACCTTGTCGGTGCTGATGATGCCCGGACTTTACAAGTGCCAGAACATTCGCGCCGACATAGTGGGCGTGTTCACCAACTGCATGGCTACCGATGCTTATCGCGGCGCCGGACGTCCGGAAGCTACCCACGGGATCGAGCGCATGGTGGATATTCTGGCTGCGGAATTGAAAATGGACCCGGCCGAGATTCGTTTCAAGAATTTCATCGGCAAAGACGAATTTCCATACGCGACCGCGACGGGATTGAGCTATGACAGCGGCAATTATGCGGCGCCGCTGGAGAAGGCGCTCGGCATTGTCGGCTATAAGGAGCTGCGTGAAGAGCAGAAGAAGGCGCGGGCCGAGGGCCGGTTGATGGGCATCGGCATGTCGGCCTACGGCGAAATTTGCGCCTTCGGCCCGTCCCCCGCCACTCCCGCCGGTGGATGGGAGAGCGCGACGGTCAAGATTGAGCCGGGCGGCACGGTCACGGTGATGACCGGCTGTTCACCGCATGGCCAGGGCGAGGAGACAACTTTCGCTCAGATCGCGGCCGATGAACTGGGCGTCGGCATCGACGACGTGATGGTGTTGCATGGCGACACTACCATCGTCCAGTACGGCATCGGAACGTTTGGTAGTCGCGGGACAGCGATCGGCGGCACGGCGATGTATTACGCGATCCAGGAGCTGAAGGAGAAGATCAAGAAGTACGGCGCGATGCTGCTCGAAACCGACGACGTGTCGTTCTCAAATGGGGCGTGCGTGGACAACAAAACGGGCAAATCAGTGAAACTATCCGACATCGCCAATGCCACCTACCGCGCCATGAAGTTGCCCCCCAACACCGAACCGGGTCTGGTGGCGACGTATTTCTGGGAGCCGCCGAATTTCACGTTCCCCTTCGGCGCGCACATCGTTATCACCGAAGTGGACAAAGACACCGGGGCGATCGCGTTGAAGCGCTATGTAGCGGTCGACGACTGCGGCAAGATTATCAATCCGCTGATTGTCGACGGGCAGGTGCACGGCGGCGTGGCGCAAGGGCTTGGTCAGGCACTGTGGGAGCAAGCTGTTTATGACGATACCGGCCAACTCGTCACGGGCGAGCTGATGGATTACGCGATTCCGAAAGCGAGCTTCATGCCTTGGCTTGAGACCAGCCACACGGAGACTCCTTCGCCCGTGAATCCGCTGGGCGTGAAAGGCGTGGGAGAAGCCGGGACCATCGGTTGTTCGCCCGCAGTGGTGAATTCGGTGGTGGATGCGCTCAGCCCGCTGGGCGTTCGTCATATCGACATGCCTATGACGCCCGAAAAAATCTGGAAGCTCGTGCAGGCAGGGGGTAAAGCATGATCGCTCAAGAGTTCGAATACTCCGCGCCGTCAAGTTTGAAGGAGGCGCTCGGCCTGCTGGCCGGCGACGACGTGAAAGTGCTGGCAGGGGGTATGAGCCTGATTCCGCTCATGAAACTCCGCCTAGCCACGCCGGGACAACTGGTCGACATCGGCCGCATCCCGGATTTGAACTATATCCGGGAAGATAAGGGCACATTGCGGATCGGCGCGACTACGACGCATTATCAGGTCGAGACGTCGGCGGCGGTGCGCTCGCAATGCCCGCTGCTGGCGGAAGCCGCGGCCCATATCGGCGACATCCAGGTTCGCAACGTTGGCACCATTGGCGGCAGTGTTGCGCATGCGGATCCGGCGGCCGATTATCCCGCCTCATTGCTGGCGCTCGAAGCTCGGGTGGTGTTGGTCACGGCCAAGGGACAGCGCGAGCTTCCGATCTCCGAGTTCTTTGTGGACACGTTCACCACGGCGCTGGAGCCGGGCGAAATCATCCGGGAAGTGATCGTGCCGGTGGAGGAGCAATCGGTCGGGACGAGCTATCAGAAGATGCTGCAGCCGGCGTCGGGCTTTGCGATCGTAGGCGTCGCCGCGCGCGTTAAGAAGTCGGGCGGCAAGGTCACGATGGCTCGCGTGGGGGTCACAGGGCTAAGCGGCAAACCGTACCGGGCGTCGAATGTCGAAAAAGCCCTGGAAGGCACCGCAGGCAGCGCTTCCGACGTCCACAAGGCGGCTGCGTCAGTGGCTGAGGGCGTGGATGCAAATTCCGATCTACATGCTTCGGCGGATTACCGCAAGCATCTGGCCCGGGTTTACGCCATGCGCGCGCTCACGGTGGCTCTTTCGAGGACGGCTTGAAGATCAGCGGTTCCTATACCGTCCCAGTTCCGCGCGAACGCGCTTATCAACTGCTGCAAGATCCCGTCATTTTGGCGAAGTGCATGCCGGGCACCGATCATCTCGAAAAAGTCGGCGACGACGAGTACGAGATGAAAATGAAGATGGCCATCGCCAGCATCGGCGGGTTGTTTTTGGGCAAGGTGCGCCTGGCCGAACAGACCCCTCCTGAAAAGTTCAAACTGCTCGTGGATGGCACTGGCAAAATCGGGTTCGTGAAGGGCGAAGGGGTGCTGACCCTGGAGTCGGCGGGCGAAGCGACCGATGTAAAGTACGAGGGCGAAGTTCAGGTAGGAGGTACCATCGCCAGCGTCGGCCAGCGGCTACTGGATACTACAGCCAAACTAATTATCAAGAAGTTCTTTGAGAAACTCTCGGAAGCTGCTAAAAAATAAGAACAAAAAGGCGCGGCCCGATAGCTCGAACCGCGCCAACCAGAGGAGGAGAAGGTCGTGACTTACGCTTCTCTGTGTAATGAGACGTACGAAAATGCCATGAGGTTGCCTGCAATTGGGTGCTGAAAAATGACGACGATGCTGCGGCGTACAATGGCCGTTACCGTCTACTTTACAGGCGTCCTCTTCGGGCAGACTTTCGCCCCCGGGCTGACTATCTCTACATGATCACTGCCTTTCGGGGCATTAGGCAGCAGCTACAGCGGCGGACAGTTAACTGCGAGTAATGGCAGCGGCTCTTATCGGTGGTCGGTCACTCAGGGAAGCCTGCCGCCGGGCTTGTCTTTAGGACCCGCAACCGGGACCATCACGGGGGCTCCCACCGCTGGAGGGACCTATCCGTTCGTGGTCACAGTGATGGACTTACGCACCCAGCAAACGGCTTCGGCTGGGTTCACGATCGGAATCCTGAACATATCGAATTCTCCGCCACTGCCGAGTGGGAACACCTCAAATTTCTTCATGGTGACTTTCAACGCCTCTGATGGGCCGCCAGCGACAAGCGGACTATGGTGGTCCATTGATACGATGCCACCGGGTCTGCAGCTCAATGCGAATGTTTTGAGCGGCACTCCGGGTGCGAGCGGAACATTCAATTTCAATATCACGGTCACAGTTACCCCTCCTCCGGGGATAGCGGCATTCCCGATACTTTCGACGTCGAAAAGGTTCTCTCTTACGATCGGCTCCAGCATGACCATCACGACGCCGCCCATTCTTCCTGCGGGGACGTAAACGTTCAGTATGCATACGAGTCTAACGTTGTTGGCGGCCGGTCTCCATTACTTGGGTCGTCAGCCAGGGAGCACCGCCAACCTGGCATAATTGCCTTCGACCCTATCGATCCAAGCGATAATATCCGTGAAAGGGACGCCGGCCAGCACAGGGACCTTCTCTTTTACCGTGATGGTGCAGGATACTACCGCTCCCGAACAAATTCGGCGACTAAGCTTTTCATGCCTGACGTTAATCCTGCACTGAAATCTCACCACTGCGACGGCTCTGCCGGGCGGGGCTACCGGAACGGCCTATGCGCAAGTCATCGGTGCGAGTGGCGGAACGCCACCTTATACATTTTCGATTGGCAATGCGCCGCCGGGCTTATCGATCGATCCGAAGAGTGGGTCTGCTGACTGGAACGCCGACTACGGCCCACACGTTCTCAGCTGTCGTCACGGTCAAGCGACTTCGCCACCAGGGCGACTTTTCCTGGTCCCGCCCTTTACCAGCCAGACGTTCTCGACTCACGATCGCGAGTTCCACGCCGGAGGTTACCGCAACACCTGGGAGTCTTTCGTTTTCCGGGGCTGCGGGTGGCGACTCGCCGCCGGCAGAGGTGATTGTGGCGCTACCGGCTGGAGTTTCGACTGCCGGCTTCCAGGTAGTGATCGATAACGGACAGGATAGCTCAGCGCCTCCAGCGTGGCTCACCGTCACGCCGACTAGCGGCAACACACCGGCGAGATTAGTCGTCCGGGTAGATCAGGGCTCGATGCCGGCGGGGAACTATTCCGGCCGCATTCGTGTGATCGACAGTTCGAATAATCCGACAGATGTGCCGGTGACGCTCACGCTCACAAGCGCCTCGCCGCAGTTGAACGCGGCGCCTCAGGTCCTGCATTTCGCCGCGCGTATTCAAGCGCCCGGGACGCTGGACCAGATCATTGTAGTTCGCAACAGCGGGGGGGGCGGGCCTCTGAGCTTTAATGCGACTGTCCTCGGCGCAAGTTCGTGGATCTCGAGTGTGACGCCGAACGCGGGCCAGACCGCGCACAATGCGCCGGTACTTCTGCACGTGCGTGTTAACACGCAAGGCCTCCAGGTGGGCAGCTATCATGATGTGATCCGGCTGTCGTCGACGGCTGGCATCGTCGATGTTTCCGTAGCGCTGTTCGTGGCCAGCAGCGGGTCAATCCTTGGAGTCGATATCACGGGAGTGACGTTCCACGGACAGCAAAGCAGCGGATATTCACACGCACAAACGATCAAGGTGCTGAATCTAGGCGATCCCGGTACGACTGTAAACTGGGCCGCGGACGTTCCTTACGGCGACACGTTGGTGTCTCCAAGTCCGGCGAGCGGGACAGCCAAGCCCGCGACCCCGGGGATGTTGACGCTGACGCCCAGTGCGAATGCGGTATCCCTGGCCTCCGGCGGCTATTACGCATTGGTTCGCATTTCGGATGCGCAGTCGCTGAATTCGCCGCAATATGTGGTGGTCGTGCTGGATCAGGCGAGCAGCGCTGCGCCTGCGCCACCGGATCCTATGCCAAGCGGACTCTTCTTTACTGCGGCAGCCGGAGGCGCCGCGCCGGCGGCCCAACAGGTGGATATAAATGCCAACAGTACATCGCCGTTCCAAGCGGCTACATCGACCACCGACGGCGCCAACTGGCTGAACGCAAGTCCTGCGGGGGGGACTGCCGGGCCGATTGCGGCTTCAGTAAACCCAGCCGGTCTCGCTCCTGGAATCTACACCGGCGAGGTGGACATCTCGATGTCGGGCGCAGTGGTGTCCGTGGACGTCACGCTGGTGGTACGGCCGGCCGGGACGATCGCGGCGCTAGACGCGACTTCGGCGTTAGCAGATATCCAGGCGGCGGGTTGTACACCGAGCAAGCTCGCGCTCACCCAAACGGGTCTGGTAAACAACTTCTCGGTCCCAGCCCAATGGCCCGCGGCGTTGATTGTTCAGCTCAATGACGATTGCGGCGCCGCCGTGACAAACGGATCGGTGGTGGCGAGTTTCTCTAATGGCGATCCACCGTTGTCACTGCGCGGCGATGGGCAAAACGGAACATACTCGACCACCTGGCAGGCGGGTGTAGTGACGCCTCAGATGGTGGTGACGCTTCAAGCGGCGGCCGGAACATTGCAATCCGCAACCGCGCAGCTCACGGGCGGTATTTCGCAGAATCAAGCGCCGGTGTTAGCGAAAAATGGAACGCTGCACAATTTGAATCCGGTGGTCGGAGGGCCTTTGGCGCCCGGAACGATTTCCCAGGTCTACGGCAGCGGATTGGCAGCTACGACCGTCTCGCCCGGAATTTTGCCTTTGCCCACGACGTTCAACGGCACGTTCATGCTGATCGGGGGGATCTCGGCGCCTCTCTATTACCTGAGTAACGGCCAACTCGATGTCCAGATCCCGAGCGAGCTGGCGCCCAACCAGCAATACGCCACCATCGTCAGCGCCAACGGAGCGCTCACCTTGCCCGACCAGATTGATGTCGTTCCGGCCGTGCCCGGCGTAGTGGCCTCCGGCGACGGGCAGATCGTCGCGCAACACGGACTGGATTATTCGCTAGTGAATGCCGGTCATCCTGCTAAGCCGGGCGAGTACCTTATCATTTACCTGGCCGGGATGGGCGCGACCAATCCCGGTGTTGCTTCCGGAGCCGTCTCGCCCCTCGCTCCCGCAACTCTACAACCTACTGTCACGCTAGACGGCCAGGCGGCGGCCGTGATTTACGCCGGCCTCACGCCTGGGTCAGTCGGACTGTATCAAATCAACTTCCAAGTTCCAGCCAGCGCTCAAACCGGCGACCTGACGGTGGTGGTCACGCAAAATGGAATGGCGGCGAATGCGGCTAAGCTGCCTGTGTCTCAGTAAGAAACTAAGCAAAGCGCGCGGGACGGTAGGGTGCTAGCTGGGGCTGCTGAACGCGGTCCAAAATCTCAATCGCGGCCAGTTCCCCGATGACCGGCGCCAGCGTGACACCGCTGTGCGTCGCGGCCACGTAGAGGTTGGGACACTTTTCGGCATAGCCGATGATCGGGTATTCGTCGGCTGGCATGACGCGGTAGCCGAGCGTCACTTGCTCGATCGCCCCGGCGAAGCCCAGGAATTCGCCGAGTCTGGCAAAGATTTCCAGTTCATCGGCCTCGGGCGTTTGCGCGGTGCCTGCGCCGCCGACAATCTGGCCGCCCGCCACGATTCGTCCATCGAGCTTCTGCCTGAAATGAACGCCCGGCGCTTGCACGATCCGGTCGATGACGGGGCGCTGAGGCGTGGTGTGGACCAGGATTCCCGGTGCATCTTTGAGCGGAACGTTTACGCCGGCAAGTCGGGCCAGTTGCGGTGAATCCACTCCGCAAGCCAGCACCACAACATCGGCCTCGATCGCGCCTTGGCTCGTATGGACGGTTCGATCAAAGCGAGTTACCTGGCACGGATATCGAATGTCGGCTCCTCCATGTTGACGCGCCTTCTCAAGAAGCACAGAGACCGCATGAATTGGATCCACCGCGCCTTCCGGTTCAGAGTGGCACGCCACTCCGACCGGGCCGGTTGAAACGTGGGGCAGCAATCGACGGACTTCGGCCTCGTCCACTAGCCGCACGGCATATCCCCATTGCCGATGCTGCACGACATCGCGCCGCAGTTGCTCTGCTTCACGACCAGGTGGAAACCAGGCTACGCTACCGCCCCATTGGACTTCCAGATCGCCCGCCAGCTCCTGTTCGAGCCGGCGCCAGCCTTCGATGCCAAGCATGCTGAAGTCGAAGTACGAGCGCGGGCGCTTGGAAAAGGTCGCGTTAAGCCATCCAAAGGATTTGCCGGTCGCCCCCGCCGCAGGATGCTGGGCGTCGACGATGGTGACGCGGGCTCCACGTTTGGCGAGATGGTAGGCCAGGGATGAGCCGATGATCCCGGCGCCGATGATGACGATGCGTTCCATCGATATCGTTGATTGTAAGCTGAGCAGAGCACACCGCTCCGGATGCTAAAATGAGTTCGGGCCGAATGGAGCGCGCTGGCAAATCCCTCGCAAAATTGAAGCTTCCCGACGCCATCTCTCAAGATGACCTGGCGCGCGCGGCCTGGCCGGCGGCTGTGGGAAAACGCATTGCCGTGCATGCGGCTGCGAAATCGCTGGTGCGCGGATCACTGATCGTCGAAGTGGAAGACGGCATCTGGCAGAAGCAGCTCTTCTATCTTCGGTTTCAAATCCTGGCAAAACTGCAGGAGGTGGTGGGTGCGGGGGTCATCACGGACGTCGAGTTTCGGATCGCCACTCCGCGGCGTCCGCCACAACCGGCGCTGAGCCTCAAAGATCCGAAGCTCGAGGACGAGGCCGACGCGATCTCCGATCCAGGGATGCGCATCGTATATAAACAGGCGAGGAAAAAGGCGTCGGCGTGAAGATTACCGAACAGGAAGTTCGTTACGTGGCCGACCTCGCAAATCTCAAATTGACCGATCAGGAGATTGGCCGGCTGTCGAAAGATCTCGATGAGATCCTGACCCACATCGACACTCTGAACGAACTCGACACCTCGCAAGTCGAGCCTATGGCGCAGGTGCTCTACGACGCTGAGGAGACCGCCACACTGCGCGAGGATCAGGAACGCCCGTGTCTTGGCAACGAAGCCGCACTCGCGAACGCTCCCCTCGCCGGATCAGGCTATTACAAGGTTCCCAAGGTGATCGAACGATGAGCGCGAAGGCAGCAAGCGTCGCTACACTCACTGTCGAGCAGGTTCGCAATGGTCTTGCCACGCGGGAGTTCAGCGCCGTCGAACTGGCGCAGTCCGCGCTCGAATTTGCTAAGGTGGAAAATCCGAAAACCAACGCATACTTGCACTTTTGTGACGAGCGCGCGCTGGCCGCCGCGGAGCGCGTGGACAAAAAACTGGCCGCGGGCGAAGATCCAGGACCACTGGCCGGTGTTCCAGTCGCCGTGAAAGACGTAATCATAACGAAGGGCGTTCGCACGACCTGCGGATCGCGGCTGCTGGAGCGCTACATCCCACCCTATGACGCTACAGCCGTGGTGCGATTGGAGAGAGCCGGAGGCGTCATCATCGGCAAAACGAACTGCGACGAGTTCGCCATGGGATCTTCCAACGAAAACTCCGCGTTTGGGCCGGTGAGGAATCCAGCCGCACTTGATCGCGTTCCCGGAGGGTCGAGTGGCGGCTCAGCGGCGGCAATGGCACAAGGAACAGCGGTGCTCGCTTTAGGATCGGACACCGGCGGATCTGTTCGCCAGCCGGCATCGTTCTGCGGCGTGGTTGGTGTTACGCCGACCTATGGGCGGGTTTCGCGATATGGCCTGGTGGCTTTCGCCAGCTCGCTCGATCATATTGGACCGTTCGGACGCACGGTCCGCGATGCCGCGTTGCTGCTTCAAACCATCGCCGGGCACGACGAATGCGACTCGACGTCCGCTTTTGCCCCCGTGCCCAATTACGTTGCCGAGCTCGACGGCCAAGTGAAGGGCAAGCGAATCGGATTGCCGCGCGAATATTTCGAGGGCTTGGGTAGTGAGTCGGGCGATCTGATCGCCAAGGGCATTGAGCTGCTGAAGAAGCTAGGCTGCGAAGTCCGCGATATCAGCCTGCCGGCGACCAAGTACGCGGTGCCCTGCTATTACATCATCGCCACCGCCGAAGCCAGTTCGAATCTAGCTCGCTACGATGGCGTCCGTTACACGGTGCGCAGTGAATCGGAGACGCTGAGTGATATGTACCGCGCCACGCGTGGGGCGGGCTTCGGAGCGGAGTGCAAGCGGCGCATTATGCTGGGAACGTACGTGCTGAGTCACGGCTATTACGATGCGTATTATTTGAAGGCGCAGCGCGTGCGAGCGCTGATCGCGGAAGATTTTCGAAGAGCGTTCGCGGAAGTGGACGCGATTGTCGCTCCCGTCTCGCCGTTCCCGGCGTTCAAGATCGGAGAGAAGATCGACGACCCGCTGGAGATGTACCTGTCCGACATTTACACTATCACTGGCGACTTGGCGGGCATCCCCTGCATGAGCGTACCGTGCGGCAAGACTACCGCGGGTTTGCCGGTCGGCATGCAGATCATGACACGACATTTCGACGAGGCGGGCATGTTCCGTCTCGCGGATGCATTTGAAAAAGCCGGCGGCACGGCCGGCTAATTAACCAACACACTAAAGAGGAGGATTATGGCATTCACTGTTCCCCCGCTTCCGTACGCGTTTGACGCGTTGGAGCCTTACATCGACAAACAGACCATGGAAATACATCACGACAAACACCATGGAGCGTACGTCACGAATTTAAACAAGGCGCTCGAGTCGGCGCCGGACTTGCAGAACAAGACTATCGAGGAGCTGCTCGCTAACAACTGCGCGATCGTACCGGAAAATATCCGGACTGCGGTGCGCAACAACGGAGGCGGTCACATCAACCACAGCATGTTCTGGCAGATCATGCAGCCTAAGGCTGGCGGCAATCCGTCGGGCAACGTCGCCCAGGCCATCAACAGCACTTTCGGAAGCTTCGATCAGTTCAAGGAAAAATTAAACGCGGCGGGCGTCGGCCGGTTCGGCTCCGGTTGGGCGTGGCTGGTGAAGACGGGTGGCAAGATCGATATCATCTCGACGGCGAATCAGGACAGCCCCGTGATGGAGGGCAAATTTCCGGTGATGGGCGTGGATGTGTGGGAACACGCGTACTATTTGAAGTATCAGAATCGCCGGCCGGAATATCTCGCGGCTTGGTGGAACGTTGTAAACTGGCCGGAGATCGAGAAGCGGTTTAATTCGGCGAAGTGATTTTGGCCGCGATTGGCGGACCACGGTAAGTATGCATAGATAAGTATGCATAGATAGGAGGCGGATGTACTACTTCGAGCAGTTTTATCTTACCTGCTTGTCGCACGCCTCCTATATGCTGGGGTCGGAAGGGATCGCGGCCGTGGTCGATCCGCAGCGCGACGTCGAGATATATCTCGAAGAGGCCGCCAAACACGGTTTTTCCATCGAGTATGTCATCGAGACCCACTTACACGCCGACTTTGTATCTGGGCACCAGGAACTCGCGGCGCGCACTGGCGCGAAAATCTATCTAGGCGCGAAGGCCGGCGCGACGTTTTCACACGTCCCGATTCACGACGGCGATAAGCTCACCTTCGGCAAATGTGATTTGAAGTTTCTGGAGACGCCCGGACACACCATCGAGAGCGTTTCAGTGGTAGTGACCGATCTCGAGAGGCCGGATCATCCGCTGGCAGTGCTCACCGGCGATACTTTATTCATTGGCGATGTCGGTCGGCCGGATCTTTCCGGCGACCTGACGCCGCAGCAACTGGCCGGCATGCTCTATGACAGCCTGCATCGTAAACTCCTCAAGCTTCCGGATGACGTTCTGGTGTTTCCCGCGCACGGCGCCGGATCTTTGTGCGGGCGGCAAATGAGCTCCGAAAGAAGCTCTACCATCGGAAACGAGAAGGCGACAAACTACGCGTTGCGTCCCAGCAGCCGCTCTGAATTCGTAAAATTGCTCACCGCCGAGCTTCCAGAACGGCCCGGCTATTTCGCGCTGGATGTCGAGATCAATCGATCCGGCGCTGCGCCCCTGCTGGAGCTGCCGTTGCTTCCCGCGCTATCACCCAACGAGGTTTTGTCGCGACGGGATAGCGGGGCGATCATTCTTGATACGCGGTCGCCGGCGGAATTTGGCGCGGCGCACGTACCAGGATCGATTCAGATTGGGCTGGTTGGCCAATACGCTTCCTGGGCAGCGATCGTGCTGGGCCTGGACAAGGAGATTGTGCTGGTTTCCGACGACCGGCAGAAGGTCGTTGAATCGCGCCTGCGGCTGAGCCGCGTGGGCATTGAAAACGTGACGGGGTATCTCGAAGACGGAATCGCCGGCTGGTCCGGCGCTGGGCTGCCAGTACAGCAGACGTCGCAAATTTCGGTTGAGCAGCTTCACGATCTCATCCTGGAAGACCGGAATGAGGTTGCGGTAATCGACGTTCGACGATTCGCGGAATGGCAGGTTGGTCACGTGGCTCACGCGCTGCATCGGCCTCTCGATCACCTCCCGTCGACGGTCATAGACCTCGACAAATCCAAACCCGTCGCGGTCTACTGCAAAGGCGGCTATCGCAGCGCCATCGCAGCCAGCTTGCTACAGCGCGCGGGATTCGAGCAAGTGCTGAATGTTATTGGCGGCTTCGACGCCTGGAGCGCCTGTCATTTGCCCATCGCCACCGACGAGCCCGTGGTAGCTTCGACCTGACTTGCAAATGCTGACTGGCAAATGAACGCTGTTCTGGAGCTTCGGAAGGTCTCGAAGCACTATCCCACCCATCGCGCCGTCAACGGCATCTCGCTGAGCATTGAGAGAGGGGAGTTTTTCGCGCTGCTCGGCCCGTCCGGATGTGGGAAGACAACTACTTTGCGGTTGATCGCCGGTTTCGAAGAGCCAAGCGGCGGCGAGATCCGCTTGAGTGGCGCCAACATTCATCACCTGAAGCCCTACCAGCGTAATGTCAGTACGGTGTTTCAGAACTACGCGCTGTTTCCGCATCTCACCGTGCAACAGAACGTAGAGTTCGGATTGCACCGCCGGGCCGAGAATCATATCGGAAAGCGCGCCCTCGAGGTTCTGGAACTGGTGCAGTTAGTGGGCAAAGAATCACGGTATCCTTCCGAGATTTCCGGTGGCGAGCGCCAGAGAGTGGCGTTGGCGAGATCGCTGGTGCTGGCTCCGGATGTCTTGCTGCTGGACGAGCCGCTTTCCGCCCTGGATCCGAATTTGCGAAAGCAAGTGCGGGCCGAGCTGAAGGACTTGCAGCGGCGCGTTGGCATCACGTTCCTGTTCGTCACGCACGATCAAGAAGAGGCGTTGTCGATGGCGGACCGCCTGGGCGTCATGAACGGCGGCGAGCTGCAGCAGGTCGGCACGCCGGAAGAAGTTTACTTGCGCCCGCGGACCCGGTTCGTGGCCTCGTTTCTCGGCGCGATCAATTGGATCAGCGGCATCGGTGTGCGGCCGGAGGCGATGCGCATCGCGAAGCAACCCGCAGAGGAGCAAAAGCGCCTCAGGCCGGCGACGGTGGCGAAGTCGAGCTTTTTGGGCAACTGCGTCCACATTGAAGCGCGCCTGGCGGACGGTCAAACGGTGGTGGCCGAAGTCTCACGCCTCACGGAACCGTTCGCGACGGGCGACTCCGTTTACGTTTCGTGGGAGCCTGGCGACGAGCTGACATTCGAATGAACCGACTGCGCGCCTGGTTTCTAGCTCCATCCTGGGCGGTGATGCTCGCGCTTTTTTTGGCGCCGCTCGCGATCATTCTGGCTTATAGCTTTCTGACTCGCGGAACTTATGGCGGCATTTCCCTGCTCTGGACGACCGAGAGCTACCAGCGCCTGGTAGACCCGATCTATCTGGCGATTCTGTGGCGCTCGTTTTGGATCGCCGGCGTGTCCACCGTCTTCTGCCTGCTGCTCGGATTTCCGCTGGCTCTTTTCATTTCACGATCGGGCAAACGGAAAGATCTTTATCTCAGCCTGGTGATGCTTCCCTTCTGGACCAGCTTCCTGGTGCGGACCTATGCTTGGATGTTTCTTCTGCGAGATACCGGGCTAATCAACACGCTGCTCGAAAAATTGGGGTTGATTCACGGCCCGCTGCCGCTGCTCTACAACGATGGCGCAGTGATCCTCGGACTGGTATACGGCTATCTACCGTTCATGGTCCTGCCGCTGTACGCGACGCTCGAACGACTGGATCGCAATCTGCTTGAGGCATCGGCCGATCTAGGCGCGCGTCCATGGGCTACGCTCACGCACGTGATGGTTCCTCTGTGTGCGCCTGGTATCCGCGCGGGCGCGATCCTGGTTTTCATTCCTTGCTTGGGCGCGTATCTGACGCCCGATCTGCTGGGCGGCGGAAAATCGGTCATGATCGGGAACTTGATTCAGAACCAGTTCACCACCGCGCGAGATTGGCCATTCGGTTCGGCGGTTTCGCTGGCTTTGATGGCGGTAGTGATGTTGCTGCTGGCCGTGTTCGTACGTCGCGGCGAAGAGGGTCTGCTGTGAAACGCCCGGGCGCTGCGCTGTCGATATACGCGCTGGCGGCTTTTCTTTTTCTACATTTGCCGCTGTTGATACTGGCCGCATTCAGTTTTAACGCATCGCGATTTACCGTTTGGCAAGGCTTGTCGCTGCGTTGGTATACAGGCGCCCTACAGGATTCCCAGTTGATCGAGGCATCCTGGAACAGCCTGATCATTGCGATCTCTGCCACCGTAGTTTCTACGATTATCGGAACGCTGTGCGCTTATGGATTATGGAAGCGCAGCTCGCCGGTTCTCACCGGATCGCTTTATTTGTCGCTGGTGACGCCGGAGATCGTGACCGGCATTTCCCTGCTGGCCTTCTATCAGTGGATCTTTCGCTTTCTGCACGTTCAGTTGGGGATGCACACAGTGATTCTGGCTCACATCTCGTTTTCGATCGCCTACGTGGTGATCGTCGTGATGGCGCGGCTGCGAACCGTGGATGCGCAGCTCGAAGAGGCCGCGCTCGATCTCGGCGCCAACGAATGGCAAGCGTTTCGCTACGTGACATTGCCGGCGATTCTTCCGGGCGTGATTGCCGCGGCGCTGCTGGCTTTCACCGTGTCGTTCGACGATTATGTCATCACCAGTCTGGTGGCTGGCGTCGACTCCGAGACGCTGCCGATGGTGATCTATGCGATTGCGCGGCGCGGCGTCAATCCGGTGGTGAACGCGATTTCGGCGATGATCGTGGTGGGTTTCGGCGCATTGATCCTGATTTCCGAGAGGCTGCGGACCACGTGAAGCGCCGGCATTTTCTGATGGCGACTGCGGGGCTGGCTGGTTGCAGCCGCGATCGCAGGCCGCGGTTGAATGTATTCAATTGGTCGGCTTATATCGATCCTGAAACCGTGCCGAAGTTCGAAGCGGCGGTTGGGGCTCGCGTGCGCTACGGGATCTACGAAAGTAATGAAGAGATGCTGGCGCGCGTCATGGGCGGGAATTCCGGCTGGGACATTGTGTTTCCGACCGACTACCTGGTGAAGCCGATGATCGCGAATGGGCTGCTGGCGCCGGTTCATCGTGAGGTTCTACCAAATCTCGCGCAGCTCGAGCCGGCGTTCCAAAGGCCGGAGTGGGATCCGGAGCTCAAGTGGTCCGTGCCGTACATGGTGACTGCGGCCGGCATCGCCTATAACCGCAAGCTCAACCCACCGCCCAAAGCGTGGGCGGATATGTGGGAGGAGCGACTGCGCGGCCGCATGACGATGCTGGACGATCCGTTCGATACCATCGGCGCTTGTTTAAAAAAGCTGGGGCTGTCGGTGAACACGAACGACGTTGGGGAGCTGCAGCGCGCCTCGACCGAAGCAATTCGCCAAAAGCCCCTACTGCGAGCTTATTTGAATGCTGAGGTGCGCGATCAACTGGTGAGCGGCGATGTTATGGCGGCACACATGTGGAACACGACGGCGCAGCAAGCCATGGATTCGTCGAGCACCGTCGGGTTTGTGTATCCGGCGGAAGGCTACGCGGTTTATCCGGACTGTTCGGTGATCCTGCGCGAGAGCCAGCGGCAGGAGCTGGCGCATCAGTTCATCAACTTTCTGCTGCGGCCGGATATCGCCGCCGCCAACGCGCTGGCGGCGCGGACCACGACCACCAATGCCGGAGCGCGGAAGATATTGCCCCCGGAGTTTCGCGATAATCCGACGTTGTATCCGAGCGCGGAGGTGGTCGCACGCGGCGAATGGGCTCAGACTGTGGATCCGGCGACGCAGCGGCTGCGGGATCGCCTGTGGACCGAGATCAAGTCGGCATAACGTCCGCTCAAACAACGCTATGCCACAATGTGGCTTGCGCATTCGACCCAAAGCTATAGTCTTCGATTACGGAAATGTGCTGTGCCAACCGCAGCATTCGGCGGAGATCGTGGCCATGGCTGCTATGCTAGACCTACCGCGCCACCGGTTCGAAGAAATCTACTGGCGCTATCGGCTGGCCTACGACGAAGGCAAACTCGACCCAGTCGAATACTGGAACAATTTTGGCCGAGTCACGCCCGCACAAATCGACCAGCTCAACCGGCTGGACGGCATGAGCTGGACCTATCCTAACGATGTGATGCCAGGCTGGGCTCGGCAACTTCGGCAAGCCGGATTCCGGATCGCGCTGCTTTCGAACATGCCATTCACCGTGCGCGACGCGGTGCTCGCCTGCCAATGGCTGCCACCATTCGATCAACGGACGTTCTCATGCGAGCTGCGTATCTCTAAGCCTGCGCCCGAAATTTATAAGCATTGCTTGCGCGGTCTGGGCATCGCAGCCGATGACGCGCTCTTCCTGGACGACCGGCCAGACAATGTTGAGGGCGCCAAAGCGGTGGGCATGCACGGACTCGTGTTTAGGTCCGCCGGCGACCTCGCGTCCCAATTGGAAGGCCGGTTCGACACCCCGCCGCCGGGCATTGCTACATTGGAAGAGGACGATGAAAAAGACGAGTAACGTTGCCGAACTGCAAGCGATCGCCAAGCAAATCCGGCGGGAAATCGTGGAGATGATCACGCACGCCAAGTCGGGACATCCCGGCGGATCCCTATCAGCAGTCGAAATCCTGGTCACTCTGTTTTTCGACGTGATGCAGCACGATCCACAGAATCCTAAATGGCCGGATCGCGACCGCTTCATCCTGTCCAAGGGCCACGCTGCGCCGGTGTTGTACAGCGTGATGGCCGAGTGTGGCTATACGCCCAAGGATCAATTGAACACGCTGCGGAAGCTCGGCTCCATCTATCAAGGCCATCCGGATGTCCGCTTCATCCCGGCGCTCGAGGCTTCCACCGGTTCGCTGGGCGAAGGGCTCTCGATCGGGATCGGCATGGCGCTGGCGGCCAAGCTGGATGGACGTCCTTCGCGGAGCTACGTCGTTCTCGGCGACGGTGAGAGTCAGGAAGGACAAATCTGGGAAGCTGCCATGTTCGGCGGCGATAAAAGCGTGGACAACCTGGTGGCCATAGTCGATTACAATCGCATCCAGCTGGATGGCTTCGTAGATGACATCATGCCACTCGATCCGCTGCCGGAAAAATGGCGCGCCTACAAATGGCACACCATCGAGCTGGATGGCCACAGCATCCCGGCCTTACAAGCCGCGTTTCAAGAGGCGGCCGCGACTCAAGGCAAACCGACCGCGATCATCGCCCACACGATCAAGGGCAAAGGCGTATCGTTCATGGAAAACAATCCCAAGTTCCACGGCACGGCGCCAACCGAGGAAGAGATGGAAAAAGCATTGGTGGAGCTGGCTTAGATGGAAACCAAAACAAAATTCGAGCTGAAGCTGGGCATGGCCACGCGCGAGGCTTTCGGCAAGGCGCTGGTAGAAGCCGGCCGCCAGAATAAGAATGTCATGGCGCTGGATGCGGACTTGTCGAAATCCACCTACACGCATTTTTTCGCGAAAGAGTTTCCCGACCGCTTCGTGGAATGCGGCATCGCCGAAGCCGATATGATCGCCATCGCAGCGGGCCTGGCCTCGAGCGGAAAAATCCCGTTCGCCGCGAGTTTCTCCTGCTTCGCCATGAATAAGGGCTTCGAGCAAATGCGAGTTACAATCGCGTTTCCGAACGTGAACGTGAAAGTGGTGGGCACGCACAGTGGCATCTCGATCGGCGAGGACGGTCCGTCGCAGATGAGCATTGAGGATCTCGGCTTGGCCTGTTCGCTGCCCGGTTTCACCGTGCTGTCGCCGGCTGACGAAGTAGCGATGCGGGCGCTGGTACACGCTTCGGTGGCGCATGTCGGTCCGGTATTCATCCGGGCTGGCCGTCCCAAGGCGCCCATCGTTCACGCCGCAGAGCAAAAGTTCGAGATCGGCAAGTCCATCCAGTTGACCGACGGCAAGGATCTCACGATTATGGCTCATGGCCTGCTGGTGGCCGAGGCCATTCGCGCGCAAGAGGCTCTGGAGCCGGAAGGCATCGCTGCCCGGGTGATCGACATGTACTCCATCAAGCCGCTCGACCGGGACGCCATTGCGCGGGCTGCGGCGGACACACGGGCGATCGTAGTGGCCGAAGAGCACCTGGTGGCAACTGGCTTGGGCGTGCGTGTGGCGCAGGTGGTAGCGGAAACCCAGCCTTGCGCTATGGAATTCGTGGGAATTGAGGACACCTACGCAGAATCGGGCACGGGCGAAGAACTGATGAAGAAATACGGCCTCGTCGCTAGTAACATCGTGACAGCCGCCAAACGCGTTCTAAGCCGCAAATAGGCCCTTTCGGCCGTAGCCGGTCCTATCCGAAGCCCGCCTCCGGGCGATCCTACAAAACAATTCCGTACTTTTTTGTTGCGTTACGTCCCAAAATCATGCATCATGAGCGATAAGCCTAGTAGGCATAGTAACTCTAGTATGAAAGGCAAAGGGGTGGCGCCCCAACAGCCTGCGCTTGCCCAGATGTTGTTCGCTGCAATCAGCGAACACGAAGCTGCGCTGGGGAGGGTTTCCAGGTTGTTACATGATGACGTGAGCCAGGTGTTGAGCGCCGTTGGACTTCAGCTTGACGCTATGCGGATGGACTTCCGGGCGGAAGCGCCCGGGATTGAGGAACGTGCTGCCGAGATTCAGAACATGCTCGAGCAGGTGATTGAACAGCTGCGCGATATCAGCAACGAATTGAACCCGTCGGTAGTGGAGCGTGCGGGGTTGCAATTCGCACTGGATCGTTTGGCCGGCAAGGTTCGCAAAACCTTTTCCGGCACAGTCCGGTTGCATTTTGATCCGGCCACGCACGTGCCCACCGCGATGGCGAAGACCTTTTACAAGATCGCCGAGTGCGCCTTGGATAATGCACTGGCCCGCCCGCGCTGCACCATGATCGAAATTCAAGTCAAGAGAGCGCGGGGCGAATGCATTCTCGAGGTGCATGATAATGGATACCTGGATGCCACCGACACTATGGCAGTGTCGTTGGGGCAGATGCTCATGGACTATTACGCTACTAAGAGCGAGGTGTCTTTGAGGGTGAAGGGATCTCAAGAGGAAGGCACTGTGGTGCGTGCCAGCTATCCTCTGTCCGACACTCTGCCCGGAGGCGCCCGCTAGCTATTATGCCGTTTCAGGTTCTTCTCGTCGACGATCACAAGATCATGAGAGATGGAATCAAGGCCATTCTGCGGCACAGCGAAGAGTTCCAGGTGATTGGCGAAGCCGAGAGCGGGACCGAAGCGGTACAGATTTGCAAGAAGAAGCGCCCCGACATCATCCTGATGGACATTGGGCTGCCCGGCCTGAACGGAATCGAAACCACCACCGAGATTCTCCGCCACAATCCCGAGGCCAAGATCATCATTCTTTCGATGTACGACGATGAGCATTCGGTGGTGAGCGCGATTCGCTCCGGCGCGCGGGCGTTTGTTTTGAAAAAAGCTTCCGACGACGATCTGGTGGATGCGTTGCGCACCGTTGCCAAGGGCGGTTCCTATCTGAGCCCGCAGGTGTCCGACCGTCTGTTGCAGCGCATCCAACGCGGCGATCTGGAGTCCAAGCCCACGGCATCGGCGCTGTCGGACCTCTCGCCTCGTGAGTTGCAGGTGCTCCGCTTAGTGGCGGAAGGAAAAACCAGCAAAGAGATCGCAGTGATGCTCGATCTTGGGCTTCAAACGGTCCGCAGCTATCGCAAGACCATGATGAAGAAGCTGAACGTCAATAACGTCGCTGGCCTCACTCAGGTTGCTCTCGCCGCGGGGATCACGCGTTTTCCAGTCCCCGTATCGGACAACCAAGGCAAGTGATGGAGACGCCCTGGGGCGCTCTAGCCGTATCCGACGCACACGTCCATTTCTTTTCATATCGATTTTTTGCGGCGCTGGCCGACCAGAAAAAAGCGCCGGTGGATTCGCTCGCGCCAGTGCTCGGTTGGCAACTGCCCAGCGAGGATCCAGAGAATCTGGCCGCTGCCTGGGTTCAGGAGCTGGATCGTCAAGGCGTCAGCAGAGCATCGTTGATCGCGAGCGTGCCGGGGGATCAGGAGTCGGTCATCGCCGCGGTACGCGCGTTTCCTCAGAGATTTTATGGATACATGATGGTGAATCCGGTGGCGCCCTCTCCGGCCGTCGAGGTCGAGCGTGCCCTCGGGAGCGGGCATATCCACGGCTTGTGTTTCTTTCCGGCGATGCATCGCTACTCGATTCAGGATGACCGGGTCGCGGCGTTGCTGGATCTTATCGCGAACAGTCCGCGCACGATCGCCTTCGTGCATTGCGGTGTGCTGAGCGTCGGCATTCGAAAGAAGCTCGGTTTGCCGTCGCCTTTTGACATGCGCTTTTCCAATCCAATCGACGTTCACCAGGTCGCCCTTCGATATCCGCAGGTTCGATTCGTAATCCCTCATTTCGGCGCAGGATATCTCCGGGAAGCTCTCATGCTCTGCGATCTATGCCCGAACGTATACCTCGACACATCGAGCAGCAATAGCTGGATGCGTTACGAAGAGGCGCACGTCGATTTGCGGGCGGTGTTCCGGCGGGCCCTCGACGTGGCGGGACCCAAACGTCTGTTTTTCGGCACTGATTCTTCTTATTTTCCACGCGGTTGGAACCAGGAGATTTTCGAGGCGCAGACCAAGGCGTTGTACGAAATCGGCATCACCGAGGAAACGGCTCGGCTGATCTTCCACGAGAACTTGCTGCACTTGTTTTCCTGAGACAATCGCAGGTTGAGCGGCACTTCATTGGCGAAAACCGCCATGATTGTACGAATCCAGATACGACGCCGCAAAAACGGTGTTTGCTTCGTTCATCCGATGAACCCCATGCCTCGCACCGCCATTCTGGCGCCGGGCTTCCAAGAAACCAAACTTTCGCGCGTCTTTCCATCCGGGTGGAATGAGGCCGCGGATCGTTTTCAGCCAACCTCGATCGCTGGACCGCCGGACCAGTTGCGCCGCCTCGTTCGCGAAGGCGTTCAACCGCAGCACTCGGTCGTGGCCTTCAGCTACGACGGACAAGAAGGACTGACTGCCTCGGATCGGGAACTGTTCTGGAAGACCTTCGGTGTTCCTGTGTTTGAGGAGCTTCTCAGCGCCGGCAATGAACTGATCGCGATGGAGTGCGATGCTCACGACGGACTGCATCTGGTGGGCGATTTTAAAGATCTGAAGGCTGGCATTAGCACGTGCCCGTGCGGGAATCTGGCTCCGCGGCTGGCCCGGCCGCGGCGCATCGAAGAGCTGGCGGAACTGCTGGCGTAAAGGCGTTCCTCTGTATCCTTTGACTAAATTGGTATCCTACGTCTGACCTCGGTATCCTGCATCTAAATTGTTATCCTAAGTCTGAAGCGAGTCCTGCGCTGCGAACGTGGCGGAACTGGCAGACGCACCAGACTTAGGATCTGGCGGCCGAAAGGCCATGGGAGTTCGACCCTCCCCGTTCGCACCACAATAAAATCGGCCATTCCAGATCAAAGTATATGTCGTGCAGTGACAGGTTCATCAGAACCCCGTAGCAAATAACGTAGCAAATCCTCCGGCATTTGCTTCGCCGTAGCAAATCCATCATCGTGCTGCTCGGGCGGGTACCTTTATAGATACGGGTGTGAAACGGGCACGACTCCACGCGTCGAGTTTGGCTCCGGCGTCTTGAATGTTTTTGAGGCTTACAATGTTATACCGCTCCAACATTGTGCGGGTTTCGTGGCCGCTGATCAGCATCGCTTGCGACTCGGGTATCCCCGCCTCTTGCACCATCACCCGCACACCGCTACGCCGAAGGTCGTGAAACAGTAATCCTGGTAAAACATTCTTGTTCGCCTTGTGCGCTTCAGCTACGGCGTTAGACCATGACTCTCGGAGGTCTTTGATCGGAGTGCCGGGGACGCAGCGCGCTCCACGGCCATCAATACGAACATCCTCGGACATCCAGAAGAACAAGTGCTCACACTCCGGATGGTGCTCGTCTCGGTACGCTTTCTGTTGACCTAGGTGCGATTCGATCGCACCCCAAAATGGCAGGTTGCGCTTCTTGCCGTTCTTGGTCTTCGGGAGCCGTATAACGCGATTTCGCCAGTCAA
>CAWACO010000033.1:0-25394 GCA_963780485.1 Bryobacterales bacterium | reverse complement strand
GTCCACACGGACCGATAAAGATGACCATCTACCACGGACTGCTACGCTGTTTCACCGCGCGAGATGTGTGGCGCATAACTGCTGATTCTAAATGGTTTTCGTCGCTTTCTGTACCGTTATGTAGTGATCCATTAAACCCGAAGCTGTTTCGCCCAAGGCAGGTGCGCTACCAGGCTGCGCTACGCCCCGACAGGTGTTGCTTTCTTGATTCTAAATCACTCTTTCACTCCCCGCACGCCGACGAGGCGCCAAAACTGCGACGGGCTGCCATCCAATGCCCAAAATCGGGGCTAAGTTGAAGCGTTGGAATATCTTTTGCCTGATCAGGCGCATCTATTTCTCGCAACGCGGGTTACATGTAAAGCAGACGCCACGTCTCAATGTACTGGTGTGTTAAATCTAAAAGGGAAGGACCGGGTAAACCTAACCTAATGAAAATCTGCGTTTTAGGCGGTGATGGTTACTGTGGCTGGGCCACAGCGCTCTATTTGTCCGCGAAGGGGCACGCGGTGGCCGTGGTTGATAATTTCGTCCGGCGCCAATGGGACTTTGAATTGGGCGCAAAGCCTGACGCCCATCCAGCCCCTCAGTGACCGGCTGCGGGTCTGGCAGGAACTCAGCGGAAAGTCCATCGAACTGTTTACCGGCGATGTGAATGACTATGAGTTTCTGTCTGGCGTAATCGAGAGCTTCGAGCCGGACACGGTGGTTCACTTCGCCGAGCAGCGGTCGGCTCCGTACTCGATGATCGACCGCAAACATGCGGTGTTTACCCAGGTCAACAATGTCGTTGGAACGCTGAACCTCCTTTTTGCGCTCCAGGAGCTGCGGCCCGAGTGCCACTTGGTCAAGCTCGGCACGATGGGAGAGTACGGCACACCGAATATCGATATAGAAGAAGGCTACATCCGGATTGAGCACAATGGCCGCTCCGACGTGCTTCCCTATCCCAAACAGCCGGGTTCGTTCTATCACCTTTCCAAGGTGCATGACAGCCATAACCTCATGTTTGCCTGCAAGATCTGGAAGCTTCGGGCTACCGACCTCAATCAGGGTGTGGTGTATGGAACCGTCACTGACGAGGTTGTGTTGGATGAAGCTCTGATCAACCGTTTCGATTATGATGACGTTTTTGGAACTGTGCTGAACCGGTTTTGCGTGCAGGCCGCCGCGGGACATCCCCTGACCGTGTATGGAAAAGGGGGGCAAACTCGCGGATTCCTGGACATCCGCGATACCGTTCGCTGCGTCGAGATTGCCTGCCTGAACCCGGCTAAACCGGGAGAATGCCGCGTTTTTAACCAGTTTACTGAACAGTTTTCTGTTCTCGAGCTCGCCGAAATGGTGCGGGCAGCAGCCTGGAAGCTGGGGATGCGCGTTACTATCGAGCACCTTCCGACGCCGCGCGTCGAATCGGAAGAGCACTATTACAATGCCAAGCACTCCAAGCTGATCGACCTGGGGTTGCAGCCGCACTTCCTCTCCGACTCGCTGCTCGATTCGCTCATGAACATCGCAATCCGGTACCAGGATCGCATCGATACTTCGCTGTTTCTGCCTCAGGTCCAGTGGCGGAGTCCCCGGAACGAGCGTGCCCGCCCGTCGAAGATGAGCGCCGCCCGGTCCGCGTCAGAAGTGGCATACTGATTGGGAGGAAACTCCTGAATTGTGTGGCATAGCGGGCTTTACCCACTCTCATCGCGCCGCTCCGGCCGGCCGGATCCAGAGCGCGGTTGCGACCATCATCCATCGCGGTCCGAACCAGCAAGGCGTTTTTGAGTCCGAAGCGGTCTCGTTAGGCGCGGCTCGCCTCAAAATCATCGACATTGAGGGTGGAGATCAACCCATCTTATCCGAAGATGGCGACACGGTCATCGTCTTTAACGGCGAGATCTACAATCACCTGGAGTTGCGCCGGGAACTGGAGCAGCGTGGATATCGCTTCCGCTCCCGCAGCGATACGGAAACGGTTCTAAATGCGTTCCTCGAGTGGGACACTGAGTGTTTCTCCCGGCTGCGCGGCATGTTCGCGGTGGCGCTGTGGAGTGAATCTGATCGGCGCCTGGTGCTGGCTCGCGATCGCATGGGGATCAAACCGTTGTATATCGCGCGCCGCGGCGATGACCTGTACTTCGGCTCGGAACTGAAGGCGATCCTGGTTCACCCCGAGATCGAGCGTTGGTTGAGCCCGGATGGGCTGGATTGTTATCTATCGCTGAACTATGTGCCGGCGCCGTGGACCTTGGTGGAGGGCGTCGAGAAATTGCTTCCAGGCCAATGGTTGGAGTGGCGACGCGGCGCGATCCGAACCGAACGGTACTGGAAACTGCCAAAGGACTGGAGCCTGCCGAAGGGCACCGAAGAGCGCTGGACATCCGAGACAGCCGAGGCGGAGCTGGATCGCCTATTGAAAGAGTCCGTTCGAGAACATCTGGTGGCCGACGTGCCGTTGGGTGTCTGGCTGAGCGGTGGTTTGGACTCGTCCAGCCTGGTGCACTACGCGTCCGAAGCGTCGAGTTCGCGTCTAAAGACGTTTTCCATTACGTTTCACGGCCGCAGCTTTGACGAGACGCGCTACGCGCAGCAAGTAGCAGCGTCTTACGGGACCGAGCACATCGAGCTGGATCTCAACCCCGAACAGGATCTGCCAGCCGCAATTCACGAGCTCGCGTACTACTGCGATGAGCCGAACGCGGATTCGGGCGCCCTGCCGGTATGGTTTCTCTCCCGGCTCACCAAGGCCAGCGCTACGGTGGCGCTCAGTGGCGAAGGCGCTGACGAATTATTCGGCGGATACCTGATGCAGCGCGCCAGTATGCTGGCACGCACGGCCCGTAGATTGCCGCTTCCGGTGCTTCGGACGCTGCTAGCGACAGCCCAGCGATGGCCGGTATCGAACGATAAGATCGGTTTCGAATACAAACTGAAAAGGTTTCTGGAAGGCTGCGCGATGCCCTCGGCGCGCGCCCATGTGTATTGGAGTGGAACGTTCGACGACCAGCAAAAGCGCTCCCTGATTCAATCCGCGCTTCAGCCGGCGCTCGATTGCATTTTGAAAGAATTGGCTGAAGCTGGCGACCATTTGCAAGCCTATCTCTGGTTCGATCAGAAATACTTTCTCCCGGATAATATCCTGACGAAAGTGGATCACACCAGCATGGCTCACGCGGTGGAAGTGCGGCCGCCATTCCTGGATCATCGGATCGTAGAATTCGCAAGCTCCCTTCCGGCCTGCCTCAAAATTCAGGGCTCCCGGCAAAAGGTGATTCTGAAAAACCTCATGCGCGGCAAACTTTCTCCGGCGATTCTGAACCGGAAAAAAATTGGCTTCGACATTCCCACGCACGACTGGTTCCGCGGACCCCTCCGTCCATTGCTGGAGGAAGCCGTGGCCTTTGCCTCCGCTGAACATGGCGAGTTCTTTCAGATCCCGCGCATCGAAGCTCACGTCCGAGCCCATCTCGAACGGCGGGCCAACTTGGGCTATCATCTGTGGGGATTGATGATACTGTTCTTTTGGATGAAAAAATGGGGAATCCAGACCAGGGTGCCGGCCGGCCAGGCGCGCCAGACGATGGAAAGCCTTTTCACTTTTACCTCATAGTTCTGCTGGTAGCTGCCGCGGTCTACGCGGGCTGCATGATTTCGCCTCCGTCGCTGATGGACGATGTGGACGCAGTGCAGGCGCAGATCGCGCGCAATATGCTGACCTCCGGCGACTTTGTGACCGCTCGGCTGGATGGAACTCCCTATCTCGAAAAAGCGCCACTGATCTACTGGCTGATCGCCGGGTCGTTCAAAATCTTCGGAGCGACCGACTGGGCGGCCCGCATTCCCATAGTCCTTGCAGCTATTGCGCTGGCCTGGCTGACCACCGCGTTTGGGATCTGGGCCTTCGGCCGCCGAGCCGGATTCTACGCTGGTCTGTGCATTTCCACCTGCTTCGGCCTTTTTCTTTTCACGCGCATTCTGATCCCGGACGTAATGCTCACCGCCAGCATCGCGCTTTCCATGTGGGCGTTTCTCCGCGCCATCGACGAAATGGAGCCGCATCCACGCTGGTGGGCGTTCGTGATGGCAGCGAGCTTAGGGACCAGCCTGTTGTTCAAGAGCTTGGTCGGCGCGGTGTTCCCGGTGGCCGCGGCGCTAATTTATCTCGCCGTCACGGGGCAGATATTTCATCGCAAGATTTGGAAGTCCCTGCATCCCTGGAGTGGCCTGCTGGTGGTGCTTCTGATCGCTGCGCCCTGGCACGTCATTGCGACGCTTCGAAATCCGCCTTATTTCGATCTGACAATGCGCAGCGCCCCCGGCGAATACCACGGCTTCCTGTGGTTTTACTTCATCAATGAGCAATTGCTCCGTTTCCTGAACATGCGCTACCCACGAGACTACGATACTGTCCCGCGGCTTTATTTCTGGCTGTTCCATCTGCTGTGGCTCTTTCCCTGGAGCGTGTACTTTCCCGCCGTGGCGAAACTCAGCTTCAAACCGCTCGACCGCGCTGGCAAGACTTGCTTGCTGGCACTGTGCTGGACCGGCTTCATCCTGGTGTTTTTCACATTTTCCACCACGCAGGAATATTACTCGATGCCCTGTTATCCGGCTCTTGCGCTACTTTTGGGATCAGCGATGGCTGCGGGAGGAAGCTGGATCCGATACGGCACGCGGGTCTTGTGCGGGATATTCACGCTCGCAGCGGCTGCGGTGCTGACGTTGTATTTCCTAGCGTGGAATCTACCTGCGCCGGGCGACATTTCCTCGGCGCTCAGCTCTAATCCGGGCGCCTATAAGCTCTCGCTCGGCCATATGGAGGACCTCACGATCGCGTCGTTTGCCTATCTCAGACTTCCGCTTATCGTGGCCGCAATTGCGTTTCTTTTGGGAGCGGCCGGCACGTTTCGAGCCAGGGGCCAGCGTGCATTCCTCGCGGTCGCCCTGATGGCTATCCTGTTTTTTCAAGCCGCGCGTATCGCGATGGCGTCGTTCGATCCCTATCTCTCCTCACGGCCTTTGGCGGAGGCTTTGCGGCATGCGCCGCCGGGAAAGCTTATTGTGGATCATCACTATTACACGTTCTCATCGATCTTCTTTTATACAAACCGGTCCGCGCTCCTGCTGAACGGCCGTTTTAATAACCTCGTGTACGGTTCCTACGCACCGGGCGCTCCCAATGTTTTCATCGATGACGAGCAATGGAAAATGTTTTGGCTTCAGCCGGACCGGTGCTATCTGGTAATCACCCAGGAAGCGGCCCAACGCCTGAAGCAGTTGGTTGAGCCGCAGCTACTCACTATCGTCGCCCACAGTGGAGGTAAGCTGCTTCTGACGAACCATGCGGGGGTCGAGTAGCCTGGAAATATGACGACTGCGAGCGAGGTGTTTCTTGCGATCGCGGCCATTCCGTTCATTTACTATTTCATCGCCATATATAGTTCCTGGCGCTATTTCCAACAATCAGCGAAGGCGCCGGACAAGTCATTCACTCCCCCAGTCAGCATCCTGAAACCGATTCGAGGTCTCGATCCCGACGCCGCCGAAAACCTGGCCAGTTTCTGCCGCTTGGATTACCCGGAGTTCGAAATCGTTTTCTGCGTCGATCCCGACGACCAAGCGGTGCTGTTAGTCTTAGCGAAACTCACCGCCGATTTTCCGGAGTGCTCCATCCGCATCCTTTATGGCTCTGGACGTATCGCGACCAACGACAAAGTCGCCAAGCTCGCCCGCCTGGTGAGCGACGCGGCGTACGAAGTAGTAGTCATCAGCGATAGCGATGTACGAGTGCGTCCCGACTATCTCCGGCGGATCACGGCTCCGCTACGCGATCCGAAGGTGGGAGCCGTTACGTGTTTCTACCTACCAACCGAGCTCGGTAGCCTGACCGACCACTTGCAGACCGTCGGAATGGTGTCCGATTTCTACGCCGGTGTCTTAGTGGCCTGGCAACTGGATGGAATAAAGTTCGCGCTGGGTCCGACCATCGCCACCACGCGCGCGCGCCTCAATGGATTTGGAGGCTATCCGGAGCTCGAGAACCGGCCGGCAGACGACTTACTGGTGGGCCGCCTCATCGCTGAACAGGGCTACGAAGTCGTGCTGCTCAGGTACACCATCGAAACCGTTTGTGATTATGCGTCGCTCCGAGACCTGCTCCACAAGCGGCTGCGGTGGATCGTAGTGATGCGGCACATGCGCCCGTGGGGACATCTGGGATTGCTGCTGACTCAGGGATTGCCATGGTCGCTGGCGGCGGTGGCAATTCATCCCTCGGCGCCGGTTGCCTTGGGCTACCTGGGCGGCTATCTCGCGTTACGGATCGCCATGACCTGGATCATCGGAATCCGTGGCTTGCGCCAGCCGGGCTTGTGGAAGGACATGCTGTTGATCCCCGTGTGGGATGCGGTAGCGTTCGCCATCTGGCTGACCAGTTTCGGCCGCAACAGCATCCGCTGGCGCGGCGCCGACTATTACATTCGCGATGGACGATTGGTTCCGATGGCTCCGGCTCGGGCGGGCGATTGAGTCAGGAGGTCAAATTGGTAGACGTACAGATTTCTGATGGAATACTTGAACTGCGTGTGCGTGGATTGCACAAGCTCTGGGCGTTCAAAGATTTCATTCAGATTCCTCTGGCATCGATAGAAATCGTCCGTACCGATGCCGCACGAGCGCGCGCAGGTCCGGAAGGCGCTCGCAACCCCGGAACCAGCATCGCGGGCGTAATACGGGCTGGAACTTTCATCGCAGGTGTAAATCGAACATTTTGGGACGTTCACAATCCGGACAACGCAATAAGTATCAAACTCAGAAATCCTCAGGATCTTTTCGCCGGGATTGAGGACCGTTATGACGATTTGATCGTAGAGGTTCCAGATCCGGCTGAGACCGTGGAGCGCATCAATCGCGCACTCTCGCAAGCGAAATAGAGCCCTACCCACCCACGAGCACGACGCCGGCCAGGGCGCTCTCAGCTATCGCGCACCAATTCGTCGGGACGGGCTGTAGGTTCCGGCCGCCCCGGCTCGTGCCGACGATTGAGTCAATTGACGGCCATCCGTCAACGCCGTATAGTGGATGATGTGATCGCCGAAATTGTAAGCCTGTCGGCATACGAATCCCGGGTGTCGGCGCTCCTGAGTGAAGAAGAGCGGGTGGCGATGGAGTTCTACATCGCTTGCGCACCGGAAAATCATCCGGTGATCCCAGGCGCAGGGGGCTTTCGCAAGGCTCGCTGGGCACGACGGGGCAAAGGAAAAAGTGGCGGCGTTCGCGTGGTTTATTTCTTCCTGGCCGAACGGGAGCGGATTTATATGGCCGGGATTTACGCCAAAGCGCGAAAGGAGAACCTTTCGGCGGCCGACCGGAACGTGCTCGCGAGACTCGCGGCACAAATCAAGAAAGCAGCAAAGGGAGGGCGATAAATGGGCAAACGTAATTTGAAAATGGCAGGCAAGAGACGCACCAAACTAGGCCTGACGCTGGAGCAGAGCGCCGCAGAAATTCTGGCCCACGTGAAGGGCGAGGCGAGACTGCCGGTAAGGCATATTGTGCTGCCAGGCGAGGTCGACGTGAAGCGTGTCCGGGCTAAAGCAGGAATGTCGCAGGCGGAGTTTGCGCGTGCATTCTGCATAAACCCGAGAACACTTCAGGAGTGGGAACAAGGACGGAGAAAGCCCGATGCAACGACCCGCGCATACCTCGCGGTTATCAGCAAGAACCACAGGGCGGTGTTGGAAGCCTTGGCGTCTTGACGAGCCTCGGCCGGTCGGATAACTCTAAACTCAGCCGGATGCACCTTAAGCCGAATGCTATCCGTCAACCAGCACGACGCCGGCCTGCACCACCAGGGTGCCCACAGCTCTTCGCACGCCGATCGGTAGGGATCGGCGCCCAGTTTCGGTTACCCCGATCGCTATGGCGATTGATCCAAGTCCGTGGCAAATCGGCAATTTGCGGATAGCAGGGTTATGCTGGGGATCTATGGCAGCGACGTATCGCGCGGTGATGTTGTGCGGGCAGCCGACATGGGCGCCACCGATTTGAGCATGTTGGAAGGAAGTTCGCTGTTCGGGCCAAAGCTGCCTTTTGTGCCTGGCTACGAGATCGCCGCGGTGGTCGAGGCCATTGGCTCTGGTGTCACCAATTTCGAGTTGGGCCAACGGGTGGCTGCGCTCACAGTTTATGCCGGGTTTGCCGAACTTCTCGTGCGCGCAGCCGAGGTTTTCCTCCGATCCCCGGTAGGGTCTCCGATCGCGATGCGGCTGCGGTGATCCTGAATTACGTGACTGCGTGGCAAATGATTCATCGGGTCGCAAAAGTCCGGCCAGTCCAGTCCGCCCTGGTCACCGGCGCGGCAGGCGGCATGGGCACGGCAGCTAGGCAGTTGTTCAGGCTGGCGGGATTGAAGACCTACGGCGCTGCGTCCGCCCCCAAGCATGACCTCCTGCGCTCACTGGGCGCAACGCCGATCGATTATCGGACCGCGCCGCTCGACCGCCTCACGCGTGCTCTCGAACCGGAAGGCGTCGACTACGTGTTCGGCGCGGTCGGCGAAAGCAATTCTTACGGTATCACTGCGCTGTACCGGAAGGACCCGCAGCCCCTGCGTGAGGATCTGCCGAAGATCTTTGCGCTCCTCTCAGAAACGAAGATCGATCCCCTCGTCAACCGCACGGTCACGCTTCTGGAAGGAAAACAAGCAATCGAGTTTCTCGCCACGGGTTCGGTGGAAGGCAAGATCGTTCTTATGAATAGCTGAACTTAATCCTACCCACCAACCAGCACCACGCCGGCCAGCACGGCCAAAGCGCCCGCGGCTCTTCGCACACCGATCCGCTCGTGTAAAACAAACTTGGCGAGCACGGTCTCCAGGACGAAACTCGCCGAGGAGGCCGGCACGGCGAAACTAAGCGGCTCGGTTTGCACCAAGGCCATAAACGAAAAGAACGATACTGCGTTGCAGGCCACGCCCAAGATCAGCAAGCGCCGCTGGGCGATGGTATGCAGTAATCGCGCCAACCCGCGCGCGCTCACGGATTGCTCACCGGCGCGCTTCATTTCGTGACTCTGCAGCAGATCGCTCAGCACCGTCGCTAATACCATCACGATGACCAGGACCCACTTCATTTCGGATCCTCCGCGCGCGGAGCGCCAGTAGTTTTGCGCGAAGTGGAGCCAACCAATATGGCGCCTGCAAAGATCAGCAGCGTCCCGAGCCACCGCTGTCGCGTGACGGTTTCATGCAGGAACATTTTCCCGAGGAACACTGCGATCACGTACCCGATGGCGGTAACAGGCAGCACAAAACTAAGATCCGCCAGACTGAGCAACGCCATTCGCGTCAACAGTGCCAGGATCAGGGCGGCGATTCCCATCGCAACGAACGGGTTCAGCATAGCGCGCAGGTAGAGCGCAGGGTTCATTGACATCCTCTCGGGGACCTGTTTCATTCCCCATGCCATCCATGAATTTCCGGCGGCCTTGAGCGCGAGGAAAAAAAGCAGAACGAAGTAGGTTTTGAGAGCCGGGCCGGCGGATTGTGGTTGACCTTCCAGCACTCCGCTGAACCGCGCATCGGGATTCGTCATCCGCCCGCGCGCCGCAGAAGTTTCACAGCTTCCTCGCGGGGAGGGTCGTCCGGAGTCAGGCTGGCGCGCAGATATTCCTCCAGGAGCCTTCGTGCCTGCTCCAGGTTGCGACGGTATTCGATATCCACTCTGGCCTCCGCGAAGGCCACCCGGGGCTGGCTGGGCGCCACTTTTCTGGCTTGCTCGAACAGCACATCAGCTTCCTGAAGACGCCCGCGTTTGGCAACATAGCGCGCTAGATCCACGATCCGGCCGGCTTCGGTGGGCGCAAGTTCTATAGCGCGGCGCAAATGGGCTTCTGCGGCGGGGTAGTCTTTCCTTCGATCGGCGAGTTGAGCTTCTTCAAACTCGTATTCGGCGGGCCGCTCCCGAGCGATAGCCTGGGCGCTGGCCGCGGCTTTTTCCAATCCACCGCCCAGAAACCCTGGTGCATTGAGGTAGAAATCGAACAGATCATTCCTGGCTTCTCGGTTGTGCGGATCCAGCGACACTGCTCTTTCGAAACACTGGCGGGCCCTGGACGCATGGACGCCGGCCAGCAGCCAGCCGCTGGTTTCGGCGCGCCGTCCCCAAGCGCGGCCGAGCCAAAGCTCGTAATCGGAACTGTTGGGAGAACTTGCAAGTGCCTTTTCCAGGAACTCGATAGCCTTCTTATAGTCGCCGAGCATGAAGTAATTTTTGCCACTTAGAAGATAATTGGCTCCGTCGGGTGCTGGATCATCGGCCAGAACGTGAAGTGAGCTTTCGTAATCCGTGCGTTGGTAGAGTGCGCTGGCCCGGCCCAATATGTCAGGAGAAGCCCCGGCGGTGAGAACTAGAAACAAAAGGCCGCTCAATATGCGCATAAGCTGATCCGTCAGCGGGCAATTCCAGTGTATCGTATTGAGTCTGTTTGGATAAACGCGCGTCAATGCGACCAGTTTCACACAACCTAGTAAAAACCCTTGCTAACACCGGAGACACATGCCATACTTAGGCGCCAACTAAGAGCCTCGTCGCAATTCCGTATGCGCAGGGCGTGCTCTTCCTTCCTGGTAGAGGGGAGTGAGCTTATGTACGAGGGACCTCGTGCAGACGATCTAACCGCAGCCCTCCGTGAGCTAGACGCCGCAAGCGCACTTGTGCGCCAGAGGCGAGCGGAACTGAGTAAAGCCGTCCCGACGCTGTCCGATAACGGTTGTTCACCAAAAGGCCTACGGATATTTGAGACTCGGGCTCGCAAGATGAACAAGGCTACCAAGCGTTACCTCGGGGCCGTCGGTGCATTCAATGCGGCCTGCCAGAAAAGCCGCTACAGCCCACTTGAAGAATCAGCGCTGGAGCGAACTCCCTTGATCGGGTGATTTCACCCGCTGGCTTCGGACATTGCCCCATCTTTCCCAGCGCGGCTCCAAGAATTGACCTGCTTAAGTCCTTGATAAACACAGCCTGAGAGCGCGGAGCGTGATCTGCTAGAGAGAGGACAGCTATGTGTCTATGAACAAAGCCGCTTTCATCCTCCTGGCCCTGATTCTTGCGCTGACGTCGAGCCTTCTGGCCATGACGACCGATGCCGACGCGCGGCGAGGCGCGGACTTCTTTCAATCCCAGGGCTGCGTGAACTGCCACGCAGTGAAAGGATCCGGCGTGGGCAAGGCACCCGACCTGGGCCGGCGGCTCGACCGGGATTACACTCCGGCCGGTATCGCGGCCCGAACGTGGAGTCACGCGCCTCAGATGCGCCAGCCGCCTCCGGAACCACCACCTAGTGGCGGCAACTGATCAGCTACGTGTGGGCCAAGCAGTTTTTTGCCAGCCTGGGCGACGCCATGCGGGGCCACAAGGTCTTCGATTCGAAGAAGTGCGCCGTCTGTCACAACGACGCGTCGTCCGGTGCTCCCAAGCCGGCTGAACCGTACTCCGTCATCAGCCTGGTGTCGGTGCTATGGAGGCATGGTCCAACCATGCTGCGGATGATGCAGGATAGGCACATCGCCTGGCAGCAGCTTACTCAGGGCGGATAGCTAATCTCATCGCCTATCTGAATTCGCGCTAAATGCTGGCGATGGCTGCTTTGCCCTCGCCATTGGCTCCATGGCAGCCCTGACACTTGGCCGTGTGGAGATCCAGGCCAAAAGCAACGCGGACCTCAAGAAGGTAATCACCGATGGGCACGGGAAGATGAAGCCGGTCGGCGGATTGGATGAAAAGCTGGTAACCGACGTGGTCGCGTTTGTGCGCACGCTGAAGGAATAAAGTCAAGGGGCGGAAGCTCAAACCAAATCGTAGTATTCGCGATAGTCGATCGGAACATCGAGCACGAAAGGCGCGCGATCGGTGAGAGCTTTTTCCGCGCCAGTCTTCGCTTCAGCGATGCTGCCGACGCGCCGTCCGCCGATTCCGAAAGCCTGCGCGATGGCCGCGAAATCGGGTGGAGTGAAATCGACTCCATAGGCAGGGAATCCGCGGCGTTCCTCGCTGACGCGGATCAGGCTCAGGCTGCGGTCCGAGAGAACCACGATCAGAATCGGGAGCCCGAGTTCGCGGATCAACACTAGATCGTGCAGCATCATGAGCATTCCACCGTCGCCGACCACGGCTATCACGGGCTTTTGCGGATGGCACAACTGCGCAGCAATCGCAGCCGGAACCCCGAAGCCCATGCCGGAAAGTCCGTTGGACATGAAGAATGTTCCGGGCTCGTAGGAGCGCCAGAACTGGCCCATGACCAGCTTGTGCGAGCCGACGTCGCAGGTTGCGATTCCCTCGCGCGGGAAAATCGACCGCAGTTCTTCGATCAAGCGCAGCGGCGAGAGGCCGGAGCGCGCCTCGCGTTTGGGAAGATTCGCGCGCCAGGGCTTCGGCGCCGGATTCAACGAAGCAACCAGCGCGTCGAGATCGCCGATCGCTTCGAGCGGCCGATACCGTCCCTCGGCCATGGACGCCGAATCGAGTGCGACCACGTCGGTATCCGCGAACCAGGTCTTATCGCATTCCACCGGGTCAAAGCCGATGCCAATGATAAGATCGGCGCTGTGGATGATTTCGACGATATCGCGATCGATCGCCATTCCCGACGCCACGCCGGCGAAGAGAGGATGGTCTTCGCTGGCGATTCCCTTGGCTTTGGGTGTTACTAAAAACGGCGCTCGCAATTTGTCAATAAACGCGCGGATCCCCGGAGCGGCGGCGGGCGTGGCTCCCAGGCCGATGAGGACGAGTGGTCGCGCGGCGGCTTCGATGCGGCTCATGATCGGATGCAGGTCAGGCACGGCGCTGGGCAGATCGATGGCTTCTTGCCGCGGCTGCTCCTGGTACTCCCGCACAGCGAGATCACTCGGGAGCGCAATGTGAACGGGACCGGGTCGAGGCGCAGTCGCCAGATCCATGCTCTGTTCGATCAGTGCGACCGTATCGCCGGAGCCAACCGCGAATGACCCTTTCGTGATCGGAGCGAATAAACGATCGAGCGGCACTCGCTGATGGGTCATCGTATCCATCGCGGCGCCAGGAATCTGCGCCGTAACCGCTAGCATTGGCGCACGGTCGAGCCAGGCATTTGCTACGCCGGTGACCAGGTTGGTCGCGCCGGGCCCGAGCGTCGAAGCGCAGACACCCGGAATACCGGTGATCTGTCCGACCACCTGCGCCATCCACGCGGCGCTGGCTTCGTGGCCGGTCAACAGAAATCGAATGCCCGCGCGACGGCAGGCATCGATGAAGGCGACAATTTCTCCGCCCGGCAATCCGAAGACATATTGAATTCCGCGCCCGGCCAGACTCCTGGCCATCGCCTCCGCATGAGTTGGCACGCGTTATTCCGCGGTGGCCGCAGGGCTCGCCGTTGGGCTTTGGAAAATCGTTGAAGTGCAGAATTGAATTGGCCAGCATGTTGAACTCGCCGAGATTCTGCCAGCGATAGCAGGGATTAGTCGCGAACAGCAGCACTCGTCCTTGCCCGACGGGCACGTCGACGATCGCCGGTCGCCCGCGTGTTTCAGCGACGCCCTTCATTAGTCCGCTGAGCACGGATTTGTCTGTCCCCGGAAATTGCGCCAGCACCCACTTCTTTCGGTCTTCCGGCGGAAGGCGCAGCAGCGGACCGTTGGCATAGCGCACCGGCACGATCTTCTGCGTGTACCCGTAGAAGATGGGATGCATGGGCTTCAGTATCTCCGCCTCGACAATCGGGCCGGGCGCGTAGAACTGCGGCGTCGGCCGCGTGGCGTCGACAGCCTGCGTAATTCCGTATTCGGCGGGGAAATAACTTGCGCCGCCGAGAGTGATCAACACGCCGCCGTCTTTGACGAACTTGTCGAACTCGACTACGCCCGGCAGCCCCATGCCACCGGTGATGTCGTCCGACTCGCCGTAGATTCCGAGACTCGGAAACTCAGCGCTCTTGGTATAAGCGAGCGGCTTGCCTTTCGATTCGACATCGAAGACGATTGACTTCGCGCTGTTGCGCCCCTGATTCGGAATTACGATGACATCGTAAGCATCGCGCAGATTGCCCTTGCGCACGCGCTCTTTATATATAAGGTCGTAGCCGACCTCGAAATGATCGAAGGCATAGCGCACCCAGCCGACATCCTGAGTGTTGCCCCAGGAGCTGTAAACGGCTAGTCTCGGCAGATCGACCACGTGTTTTGGAACATTGGGCGCGGCCGAAAGCGCGACAGACTGCAGTCCAAGCTTTTCGATTTCGGATCTCAACTGCGGGCTTGCCGCCACCAAGAAAGAACCGGCGGGAAGCTCCGTGTCACCGGTTTTGAATGGCTGCTCGATCGCCTCGAACTTCACGTTCTTCAACCGGTAGCGGAGCGTGACCAGCGAGTTTGCTCCGTTGTCGAGCACGGCGATGAATGGGCCGTCGCCCTTCACCACGCCAGGGATCGAAAGTGTGTCGACGGCTTGCACCGGCACATCGAGCACAGCTTTGTCAGAGATCTCCTCCACCTGCGCCTGGCTCATCAGGCCCATGGTCCAACCGGTGTCGTCGTACGTGCGCAGATTTGCATCCGGAAAATTCTGCTTCTCGAGCAGGATCTTGGCCAGGCGTCCGTAGGGCTGGTTGCGTTTGACGATGAGCGAGCCAGCCGGGAAGGTTCCTTCTTTGAGTTTCACTTCCGCGGTCGCGCGCCCGACCTCGATGCCCTGCAGCCGGAGAACATTCACGATGAACGCCACGCGCGTCATGTCGCGCTGGCCGGCGGGAAGCACGTAGCCGAAGGGCGCGTCGTTCTTTCCGGATTCGATCGAGTTGCGGCTCTTGTCGTAGAAGTTTTGGAGGACGGTTTTCGCGAATCCGGATGTCAGTTCGAGCGCCGAGAGCACACCGGTCTCCATGTAGTTGGTGTTATTGCGCATCGACCACATAACTTCCTTATATGGGGGCAGCGGCCGGTACCACTCGCGCGCGGTCATGCTTCCGCCGCCTCCCGGAGGCCCGCCGCCACCTTCCGGCAGGTCGATGCTGCGCTTCATCGTGTTGGCGCCGCCATTGCCGAACGTCTCGTACATGCGGATCATGCCGTTGTGATTCGACGACATGAAGTCCAGATATCCCGGCGACCACATGTCGACAAAAGCGTGCGTCCAAACTCCAGGCATTCCGTAGCCGATCATCTTGGTCATCTCGAAATTTGCGAACCAGGGCAGCTCGGCGTAGAGAATCGGATCGAGCGTCGGGTTCTGCGGCGCTTGGCCGCTAAAGGTGTACATGAACGGCTCGGATTCATGCAGGTCGTGCATGATGGGCGGATGCCACTCCAGATAAAACTTGAGCCAGTTCCGCATAGTCAGTTGCGAATAATTGATGTCGCGATTGTTATCGTGGAAAATGTACTTCCCCCAGTAGGGCGGCCCGGCGACGCGGTCCTCTTCGGTCTCTTCGGTGATCTTGTGCCGGTAATACCAATCGACGTAGCGATCACGGCCGTCGGGTTCGGCGGCGGGTGTCAGCATCACGATCACGTTGCGGCGGATCTGATCGAAGAGCGGCGACTCCTCGACGGCCAGCCGGTAAGCCAGCTCCATCAGCATTTCCGGCGGTCCGGTTTCGGCGCTATGGAGGCCGCCGGTCAACATGTAGATGGGCTTGGCCTGCGCGATGATTTGCTTGGCTTGATCGTCCGACAGGCCGCGCGGGTCGGCGAGCTTCGCCAGGTATCCTTTATATGTGTCGAGATTGCGGATCGTATCTTCGTCGGCGATCGCGACCACCATCTGCTCGCGGCCTTCGTCGGTCTGGCCGGCCGGAAAGATCTTGACGCGCTTCGAAGCGGCGGCTAGCGCCCGATAGTAACGATCCAGATCGGCGACGTGCGTGAGCTTCTTCGGCGCTCCGGCGTAGTAACCCAAAACGTCTTTAGGGCTCGGGACACCGGCGGTCTTGGGCAGGTGATCCACCAGCGGGGTCATGAATTCGGGCCGGGTGGTCCATTCTTTGACGAGCTTGGCGTAGTCGGGATCTTGGGCTTGCTGGGCGAGCGCAGCACTAGCGAAGGCAGCGGCGAGGATCGGAATTGTCTTGATGTGCATGAGGTTCTTACAGTGCATCGGGAGGTTTCGCGTTCTCATTTCCGTTCAAGAACCGATCGAACCAATATACTTGCCAATTCAGGCTTTCTACCAAGTGCTTCGGCTCACCGGTCCGGGTGAGGTTATGATTTTCGCGAGGGAAGATCACGAACTCCGCATTTACACCGTAATGCCGGAGCGCCCGGAACCACTGCTCACCCTGTTCAATCGGAACGCGGTAGTCGTTATCGGAATGCAGAACCAACGTCGGTGTCTTGACGTTCTTGGCGTACTTGAGCGGCGAAGAGTTCCAATATTGGTCGAAATCGTCGAACAGGAAACCATCGAAATCGTCTTCGTGGCCATAGGCGCCATCGCGTGTGCCGTCATCGCTGATGAAATTGGAAACGCTGCGCAGCGTAACCGCAGCCTTGAAACGATTCGTGTGCCCAAGAATCCAGTTGGTCATGAATCCGCCGTAGCTGCCGCCGGTGACGCCCAAGCGATCGCGATCGATCCAGGGATTCTGCTTCAGCGCGATGTCGACGCCTGCCATGACGTCCTGGTAATCCATGCCGCCCCAGTTGTTCACGATGCCACGCTCGAACTTCTGACCGTAGCCTGTTGAGCCGCGCGGGTTGCAGAAGAACACCGCCCAGCCCTTGCCGGCGTAAACTTGAAATTCGTGATACCAGTCGACCCCGTATTGCCCCGCCGGACCGCCGTGGATGCTCAGTACCAACGGATATTTCTTGCCCGGCTCCCAGCCGACCGGCTTCACGAGAAAACCGTCTATCGCCCAGCCGTCGGTGCTCTTGTAGGGAATCCGTTCGACTTTCGCGACGTCGAGCTCGGACCATAGCTTGGCGTTGACGTGCGTCAACTGCCGCTCGCCGCTGCCGTCGAGCGCGGAAGCATAAACATCGTCCATGTGCTCGAAATCGTTGGCGATGTAAGTCATGACGCCGGCCTTCTCATTAATGTCGAATCCGCGCACGCTTCGCTCGCCCGATGTGACGGGAACAGTCTTGCGAGTCGTAAGGTCGATGCGAAAAACATGCTCGGCGCCTTTCACTCCGGTTTCAAAACGCACGTCGTTCGCGCCCGCCCAATGCAGATTGCCAGGGATGAGATCCAGGTCATCCACGATCAGTTTCGACGCCGAGCCGCCGGTGGATGCCGCCACGTACAGCTTCGGAAACTGCCGGCGCGCTGTCCGGCCGGCGAACAGAATCTGCTTGCCATCTGGTGACCAGCGCGGCAGATCGTCGTCGAAGGCGTGGTCGGAAATCTTGGTGAGCGCGCCACCGTCGGCCGAGATCACCCAGACATCCTTGTTGTGGCTGTCGTCGTACTCGCGGCCGGATCGGTCGGACACAAAAGCGATGCGCGAGCCGTCGGGCGACCACTGTGGGTCGGTGTCGTTCCAATCGTCGCCGGAGGTGATCTGTTTGTACTTGCCTCCCGCGACGTCGACCACCCAGAGATGACTGCGCTTGTCGTCGAACCAACCGGTGTCGTTGAACTTGTAAGAGATGTGCTTGTAGTGCCGGACATCGCTCTTGCGCGCACTGGGCGCTACCTCATCGCTAGGACCGAGGCGGCTGACCGCCACAAAGCGCTTACCATCCGGCGACCATTGAAACGCATTCACGCCGTTCTTTAGGCGGCTCACCACCTGCGCCTCGCCGCCGTCCATGTGCAAGATACAAATCTGCGGACGCGCAGCTTCAGCTGCTACTCCCGTGCCACTAGCGGATTCGCCGGCCGGCGCGTTGCGCGTCGACAGAAAGGCCAGTTCGGATCCATCAGGACTCCAGCGCGGCGCGTTCGAATTGACGCCTTCCGCCGTGAGCCGGCGCGGAGCGGATCGCCCATCTACGTCCACCAGCCAGATGGACGACACACGCCGATTCCGCTGCTGATCGATCAGCGTAACGACGTAGGCCACCTGTTTTCCATCCGGCGAGATATGCGCATCGCTCGGGAAATGGAAAGCGAAATAGTCTTCCGCAGTCACACCGCGATTTGCGAAAGCAGGCGCGACCAGCGCCACGGCGACAACGAAGGAAAGGACCAGGCGATTTCGATGTAAATACATAACTGGGTTCCAGTTTATCGCACCGGTCCGGTCGGACGCGGCGAGACGATCTCGCTGTTTTGCACGCTGGCCCTTTGTAAAGTTGTGTGAAGTCGCAGCGAAGGTCAAGCCCGGAGTGGAACGTGAGTTGAAATGGCAACGTCCAAACAAGTTTATGAAAACGTGCTTCTCAAGGAACACGCGGGGAATAGTCATGGTACTTTCGCTCAGCGCTGCGATCTCGACCGGTGCATGGGCGCAGCAGTATACGATCAGCACGGTAGCTGGGAATGGCACTGCAAGTTTTTCGGGTGATGGCGGGGCAGCGACGTCCGCCACATTGAACGGACCGATTGGCGTAGCACTGGACACCTCCCAGAATCTTTACATCGCAGATGTAGACAACGAGCGGGTTCGACTGGTCTCCGGTGGAAACATCTCTACCCTGGCAGGGAATGGAACGGTCGGTTACTCTGGCGACGGCGGCGCTGCGGCTAGTGCGGAGATGTTTAGTCCGACGCGGACGGCGGTAGACCGCTCGGGAAACGTTTATATCGCAGACGCCAGCAATGACGTGATCCGGATGGTCGCGCCCGGTGGAAACATCAGCACCATTGCGGGCAATGTCTGCACGGCCACAGAAACCACTCCATGCGGCGGCGGCTATGCGGGTAACGGCGGAGCTGCCACAGCCGCGCAACTGAACTATCCTCTCGGTGTGGTGGTTGATTCCGCGGGTAATTTATACATCGCCGACAGCAACAACAACGTCATTCGAGAGGTGTCGGGCGGAACAATTTCGACAGTGTTCATCTCTGTGCACCTGAACGACCCCGTCGACGTCGCCGTGGACTCAGCAAACAATCTCTATATTGCAGATATCAACAATAGCCGCATCGTAAAGGTAACGTCCGCGGGCGTAGCCACGATCTTTGCGGGCAACGGCACGGCAGGGTTCAGCGGAGATGGCGGCCCTGCATCCAAAGCGCAATTGTCCTATCCAACCGGCGTCGCAGTGGATGGAGCCGGGGATGTGTACATCGCGGACACGCTCAACCAGAGGATTCGCAAGGTGGGGTCAAATGGAACCATCACCACCATCGCGGGCACCGGCCAGCAGGGTTATGCAGGAGATGGTGGACCGGCATCCGTGGCAACGTTCTCCTCTCCACGCGGAATAGCGGTGGACTCATCGGGGACATTGTATGTTGCGGACACGGGCAACAATGTTATTCGAATGCTCGAGCCGCCCAGTCCCGTCATCTCGTCTAACGGAGTGGTCAACGCAGGCAGTTTCGCGCCGGGCATTTCGCCAGGGGCTCTAGCCACCATCTTCGGGAGTAACTTTCTAGCCGTGAAGGCCAGCGCCGGGCTTCCCCTTCCCAGCAGTCTAAGCGGAGTCGAGGTCAGCGTGAGCGGGCAGCTCGCGCCGGTGCTTTATGTAAGTCCAACTCAAGTGAACTTCCAAGTGCCGTGGGAAACGGCAACGGGAACGGCGAATGTTGTTCTGAGCAGGAACGGCGTTTTGAGCAGAGCCGTCACGGTGCCGGTGCTTTCGGCAGCTCCAGGACTCTTCATAGAGTCCTCAGGCGCCGCAGTCGTTCAAAATCAGGATTACACTCTCAATCAACCTTCCAACCCGGCGCCAGCAGGCAGCGTTGTTATTGCGTATTTCACCGGTTCGGGACCGGTAAGCGGGACGATAACCGACGGATTTGCCAGCCCCTCCTCTCCGCTCTTACAATCCACCGCGACCGTCGCCGCCACGATCGGCTCGGCGCCCGCGCAAGTTCAGTTTGCGGGCCTTAGTCCGGGATTTGTGGGGCTCGCGCAAGCCAATATAGTTATTCCGGCTGGAACTGCAACAGGAACTTTTCCACTTACCATCACTATTGATGGGCAGGCGAGTAATTCGGGGACCATCAGTGTGCAGTAATGAGCAAATAACTGGCGCTATCATCGAAAGGCTCAGGATTTTCGGCCGTCGCGGATGTCCTTCAGTAGACGGTGCCCTCGATGTTCCAGTTCAGTTTCGTTGTTGAGGCTCACACGGCCGTCTGGACCTAAGGGACCACGTGGTCGGCATAACATTCCTTTTCGATGATGGGGCCCTCCGGGATAGCTGAAGCGGGAATCATTGGTGCAATGCCCTCGCACCAAGCCGAGACAAAGCCGTCCTTCCGAAGCCCAGTCTCGTTGAATGCAGGCCCCCAATATCCTGAGCGATAAAACCGATACAGTCCTGAGTTTTCCCGTGTTCCCCAGAGCCCCGAATACCGAAGCCATTCCATGCCCGGCCTCGGCGAGGTTTTTTGGCCGAGCATCACCAGCGGTCCGGAGTTTGATACTTTGCCACCGGGCCAACGAACGGAACCGCCGGTCCAGTTCTTGTGCTCGATCCAGTGCGACCTTTTGCTCAGGTCGCTTCCACTCATCAGCATGCTCGTATGGCTACCTTTTTCGCACAATATGAGCGGATGTCCTCCTTCGCTAGTGACGTCGCTCCACGGTCTGGTGACGATATCGCGATGCCCTAACAACCGGATAAGGACAGGAGTGAAGCCAGCCGGCGAGGGCTTGAGAACTACGTGGATCGCTTCCCAATCTCCTCCGTGCGTGCCGAAATCAATGTGAAAGCCCATGAGATAACTGCTGTTGTAAGGGTAGAAGCGCCAGAATTGGAGCGTCACTCCACCTACATCATTGCGATAGGCGTGCACATAGGTGGTCCACGAATCGCTGTTTTCGCCGCCACGCCTTTCATTCTCCGAAACATTGCTCAAGTAAAACGTCGACTTCTTACCGGTGCTCCGAGTTCCTTGCGAATCGATCAGGGCGCCTGACGCGCGACAGCTCGGCCGGACTACGTAAGGAAGCTGCGCGCCGGCCGTCTTCGATATTAGAACCTGCTGAGGGTAGCAGTATTCGCTGAAGTACCACAATTCGGTCTTACCCAGAAATCTCTCCACGGAAGTGGGCAGATTTGCTTCGTCGGCATCGTAGAACAGAATCGGAGCAAACTCGTTGGCCAGTCGATATTCAAGATCGTCCGGAATGCCGTTATTATCCTGATCGGTATGAAAGTAGGAGGCCGCACCGTCGCTTTGACCGCCGGCGCCGCCCAGGACACAGAAGAAGAGCTGGAAGCCGATCGCGAAAGCTGTCCGGTAGGTTCGTTTCGACATGCGCTATTCGTTGCCCAGAATGTGCCTCAGATAGGATTGCCAAATACTTCCGACCGCGTACGCGATGCTGACTCGATTGAGAACGAACAACGATAGGATGCACACCACGGGCGCAGCCAGATAGAACAGAGTGTAGCGTGTGCTATGCCAAATGCTTTGCTCGCTAATCAGCGTAAGAAGGTTCTCGAGATTGGCCTTCCGGCCCGCCCCGGCACGGCGTATGGCAGCGATCCGGCTGCTCTCTTCTCGCGCTGCCTCTTGCGCCTTTCCACTCATGAATAGAAGGTAAATGAGGAGCAGCAAAGCGAAAGCGAACATGTAATTTGCAACCAGAAACTGTCCCCAGCCTCCCAAAGTCGACAAGTCCTCATCCAGAGCGCGCTTGGAGCCCTTCAAAATGTTGGACCACCACGAAAGGACCTCGAGCAGCACACTCACGCCCAGTATTCCAACCAACTGCATCAGGACGCGGTGGATTGGTCCGAGCCCGAAGACTCTGCTTCGGTCGGTGTACGCGAGGTGCAGTTGAACGTAGTGAGAATTCGATGGAACCACCGAGCGGTAGATTAACCGCAAGATGAAAAGCACTTTCAAGCCGGTCCAGACGCCAAACGTAGTGAAAGACACTTCCAGACCGAGCACGCTAATCATGAAAAGAATGAAGGCCAACCGTTCCAACGGCCGGCCGGAGCGATGGTAATACGGCGCAACAATCCGATATGCGCCCAGCCGATCCATAGACAGGCCGCCCAGCGGCTCGATTCTTCGGCCTAGCTTGCTCTGAAGCTCAAGCAGCGTGCAGTTCGGGCACTGTAGGGGATAATCAGCGACCCATGGCGCCTGGACATATCCAAACATCACGCTCTTGTAGTCGCTCTTGGGAGGCAGGTACTCGGTTCCCACAATCACGAGGAACGTCACTAAGAAACCTACCGCGAGCGTAACCGGGCTCATCCACCGTCGATAGGCTTGAGCGATTAATTCAAGGGCGGTCGGAGCACGGCGATGAGGAACACTCGCTGGTTGCGAGGCGGTGTCTTGTTCGCGTTTCTGGAATGCACGCCGAAATCGAAGCTTGACTTTTTGGAAGAAGAGCGCGATAGCGCCCGGGGAAATCTCGGGTTGATTCACGATCAATTGATCGCGGACTTCCAGGTTTACGAGAGCCGCCTGCGCTTCCTGCACGAATCCGAGAGCGAAATACAGAAAACAGGGAACAACAAAAAGATACGCGAGCGCACTGTTAAACTCGTACAAATATCCAAAACGCACCATTATCGGAGAAGGTGAATAAGGGCCTTCAAGTGTCACGCTAATGACGCCGGCGTTGCCGAGTACGCTGAGCAGAACCGTGACCAAAGCCCACGTCGAGAAGAATGCCATGAGCCGCACCTGTCGTCCCCCGGCCGGTCCGAGCAAGAACGTCGCGCCGGCTTCGGTAAGCAGCGGCTCGTCCGGTTCCTTAGTTGTGGGCGGCCGTGGGCGTGGCGTCAAACCAGCGCCCGAAAACGCGGGAACGTACGTACGAACGGTTGCCTCGATCTCGCTGTAATCGGCGTGCGTTGGCTCAATCGGGGAATCCACCCATTTTGCGTGCGACAGGAAAAAGGCGAGCACTTCGACTGGGTCAACTCCGTCCACTCTCACGCCTACGATGGGCTTGGAGCCCGCATCGGCGATTTCTACCTCGCGGCCAACTTGAACCGAGATATTCGTGTTTTCCGTGAGGACGAGAACAAAGCAACGCGCGCTCTGAATCGCGTCGGCTATTGCGAGCGGAACCGATTTGCCGGGCGGTAGATCGTCGGGAGCTATAAAGCAACGTGCGCCTCTCCGTTCCAGTTCGGCCAGCAGGCTTTGTGCAAACTCCAGATCGCGCGAGGCGTGACTGATGAATACGTCGTAAGCCAGGGATTGCCTCGCCGTGGCGTCCGACAGCGTCTCCGCGCTATCCGTGACGGGCAAGGGCGCTCCGCCTTCCAAGGCCGCGGCCAACTCGTTTCCGAATTCCCGGCTCGAGCGATAGCGATCCTCGGCGTGGAAGGCGAGCGCCTTCATCACCGCTCGTTCGGCTCGCACCGAGAGCTGGGGGCGCAGTACGCGCGGCTTGGAGTAGTCATCCGCCGACTGCAGGGCATAGAGTTGAGCAGCGGTGTGCCCATCAAACGGCTTCTTTCCCGTGAGCAACTCGTATGCGATCACGCCCAGACCGTAAATATCGCTGGCTGCTTCCGGTCTTCCCATGAGCTGTTCGGGCGCCATGTAACGGAAACTGCCCGCCACGCGAGTGTCACTGGTTTCGAGGAGATTTTCGGCGCGCGAGACGGTGGCAATGCCGAAGTCGATCACTTTCACGCGCAGTCCGCTATGCTCTTCAAGGTTTTGCACCAGAATGTTTTCCGGTTTCAAGTCCCGGTGCCAAACGCCGCATCCATGCGCGGCTTCGAGCGCAGAGCCCACTTGCCGTACAATCGTCGCGACTTGCCCGAAGTCGACGCCGCCCTGGCGAATGAGAAACCGCAGAGGCACCCCTTCGATGTACTCCGTGACCATATAGGACCGTCCATCGGGCGCTTCGCCGGCGTCCGTCACTTGGACGATCCCCGGATGGTTGATCCGGGAAAGAGCTTCGATTTCTCCCTGAAACTTCTTGTGTCGCCAGGTGTCCTCCGCGGATGTCGTCAACAGGATTTTTACCACCACCGGCTTACTGTGAAGTTGCAGGTCGGCTGCTAAATAGACGATACCGAAACCGCCCCGCCCAATCTCACGTTGGAGCACGTACCGGGCGCCCAGAACAGATCCGATTTGAACTGCTTTCGGATCGCGGTCCGAGGCCGTCGACGCTCCGCTCAGCGCCGAAGCGAGTTGATCGCCGAAAATGCCGGCATCCTGAAAACGCTCGGTCGCTTCCACGGAGAGAGCTTTGCGGATGATCGACACGGCTTCCACGGGAACATCCGGCCGCAGCTCCCTAATGTCGTTGAGTCGTGAGCCCGCCATGTTCCCCACCGAAGCCCGGCCCGTGAGCATTTCGCACACGATAACGCCCATGGCGAAAATGTCGCTAGCCGGGGACGGATGGCCGCCAAACTGTTCCGGGGCCATGTAGGCGAAACTTCCGGCGACTCGAGTGGGGTGCGTGGAGCTTTCCAGGCCAGCGTCTCGAATGCTGGCGATGCCGAAATCGATAAGCCGAACGATTTCACCTCCCGAGGAGGACTGAACCATGATGTTCGCGGGTTTCAAATCACGATGCAGAACGCCGCGTGCATGAGCCGCCGCCAGGGCCTGACCTATCTGGCGGATGATCCGTCCCGCGCGCTCGCGTTCGATACATGCTACGTCGATCAGGGCGCGCAGCGTTTTCCCCTCGACATATTGCATGACAATGAAGGGGACGGCGGATGGCGTCTGACCGGCATCGAGAATGCCCACTACACCCGGATGGTCAATTCGGGCTAGGGCCTTAATCTCGTCCTGGAATTTCTTCCGGAACCATTCGTCACGAGGCGCTGAACCAGTCAAGAATTTCACAACGACAGGTTTCTGGTGTAGCCTCTCGTCGTGCGCCAGATAAACGACCCCGAAGCCGCCTTGGCCCAATTTGCGCTCCAGCCGATACCGATCTTGCAACAGCCCATCGGGGAGTTCCGCAACTAATTCGCGACTTTTTTCTTCGCGAGGAACCACTGCCCAACTGGCCGTGGATTGCTGGAGGAGAGCCTCCACCGTATCTACCAGCTCCGGGTCACGCGCTCTGACGTCGTTCAAGATTTGCTGCCGCTCGCCGGGCGCTCGATCCACGACTACATTAAAGAGATCGTTGATTTGTACCCAGCGGGCAGGCGTCATGAATCGTATCCAGCGCGCCTAGGAGCCGGTTTTGCTAGGTCGTCGCAAGCAGTGCGAACTATTTTAGCGCAAACGCTTTAGCGCGACGCCTTAAATGGTTGATGTGTGGGCGCCCTTCTTGGAGCGGGCCCATTTTGAGACAGCCCTTTATCCCAGTAGGTTATCGGATGCGGTTTGTTTTATTGG
>CAWACO010000032.1:0-46483 GCA_963780485.1 Bryobacterales bacterium | reverse complement strand
GGTTGCGGCCAGGCCCGCCCAGCGGTGCAGAACCCTTTGTATCACTTCGATGGCGCACTCCGGGCCCGACTTGAGGTCTTTCAGAATCCTGCTGCACTGCTCCAGTCCTTCCGCCAGGAGATTGTTTCGGATCTCGGCCAGCAAGTCGTGGCTGTCGCACGGAGCGTCTGCATGGACGTCCGTTGTGAGACTCATGTAGTGTCCAACCTGGCGCGCGAAGGCCGCCGTATCGATGGGCTTGGAAATCTTGCCGTTGCATCCAGCCTCGCGCGCTCTTTCCAGATCGGATGGATCGGTGTACGCGGTGAGCGCGATGATGAGGGTGGTGGCCTGGACCGGATCGAGCCTCAGCACACGCGTCAGCTCCAGGCCATCCATGCCCGGCAGCTGTAGATCCATGAGGATTAGATCGGGGGAGAATGATCGCAAACGTTCCAGGGCCTCTTGCGCGCTCCCTGCGATCTGGACGATGTGGCCGGCTTCCTCCAACAGGAAACTGACAAGCTTTGATTGCATGTCGTTGTCCTCGACAACGAGGATTTGGATGCCCGCCATAGTTCTGGCCTACATATCGGCCACCGGAGCAAGTCTTTGAGATGTTTTGGATGGCCGCGGGCTGAAACTCGATTATTGCTCGCGTTTGGCTGGCGGCTGTCGTGCGATGACGCCGCGGCTCTCGTCAATAGTCAAGAACTGATCGGCGGCAACTCTGCCGATCGACTGCTTGGTTCCGCTGGGCCACTCGATCTCGACGGACTGCCGATGTGTCCTTCCCCAGGCCAAATGTCACCGCCAGATCGCTCTGCGAACAATAGCTGGATCCGCTGTGCACCGTATTCGATTGCGTGCCGGAAGAGCTTTGGAGCCGAATCAACGCCGCCGATTCCATCCCGATTGCTCTTGGTGCCCGACAGCCGGATGGTAAGCCAGTGATTGCGATTGCCGCCGTCATTGCGGTACAGATATGCGGGGCCATTGTTGGTGGAAATCAGAAGGTCCAGATCGCCATCGCGGTCGAAATCCGCGTAAGCGGCGCCTCGCGCGACGATGGGGCGATTGAAAGCCGCGCCCATCGCGGCTGTCACATTCTGGAAGTGATGATCGCCTAGATTGCGAAACAGCAAGGGCGCCTGGCGATAACTCACTTTGGGCTGCACGCGGCCGATCTGCTCGTCGATGTGGCCATTGGCGGTGAAGATATCCGGATAGCCGTCGAGATCGTAATCGAAAAAGAAGACGGCAAAAGTCAGTGAGAGCAGGCTGGACCGTCCCACGGTCGAAGAGGGCGCCTCATCCACGAACAGCCCGTTGCCTTCGTTGTGATACAGGCCCAGCATCTGGTTGGAGAAGTTGCCGACCAGCAAATGCGCCCTTCCGCTGTGGTCATAATCGGCGGAATCGACGCCCATCGCGCCGCGCGCCACTCCCTCTTCGCCGTACGCAACCCCGGCCGCGATGCCTTCTTCGGTGAACGTGCCATTGCGGTTGTTTCGATACAGCTTGTTCGGCTGCGTGTCGTTGGCGACGAAGATGTCCGGCCAGCCGTCGCCGTTGTAATCGAGGACCGCGACGCCCAAAGATTTGCTGGTGGGATCGCCCACGCCGGCCTGCTCGGCGACGTCTTCGAAACGGCCGCCGCCGAGATTGTGAAATAGCCGGCAACGCGTGCCCTTGTACGATTCGGGAGTGCAGTACGACTTGGTCGCGCCGTCGAGCGAGCACCACAAATCCAGCTTCGGACTCCACTGCACGTAGTTCGCAACGAACAGGTCCAGCTTGCCGTCGCGATCGAAATCGAGCCATGCGGCGCTAGTGCCGAAGCTTGCGTTTTGAATGCCGGCGGCCTTGGTCACATCGCGAAATTTCCCATTGCCCTCGTTGTGAAAAAGATGATCGCCATCGAGCGCGGTGATGTACACGTCGTCGCGTCCGTCGTTATCGTAATCGGCGATGGCGACGCCCATTCCGTACATTTCGATGTCGAGTCCGCTGCCGCGCGTGATGTCGGTGAACGTGCCGTTGTGGTTGTTGCGATAGAGCGCCGGCAAAGATTTCCGGCCGCGAGGCGTCCAATCCTTGCTGTTGATCAGCAGAATGTCCGGCCAGCCGTCGCCGTCGGCATCGAAGAAAGCGCAACCCGAGCCCAGCGTTTCCGGCAAGTATTTCTTGCCCGCCCGGCCGCTGTTATGCGTGAAATGGATCCCGGCCTGAGCCGTGACATCGGTGAAGACGATCCCGCTCTCGGGCGCTGCAGGCGCGCCGAGCACGAGAGCGGCCGCCACATGCCGACGCCAGCAACCAGTTCCTAAGCAGCCTCATCCGGCTCATCGAACAGCGCTTTCATGATCGTGAATCGGCTGGCGCTCATTGTTATCTTCAGGGCTGGCGGCGCGGCGGCGCGCGGTGAGCGCCTGCGAAGCCTCTTCGGCTTTGAATCGGCGGAAAAGCTGTTCCTCGCGCTCGGCCCCGGCCGCGTCTCCGAGTCCGCGGCAGGACAACATCCACGTATAGTGCATCTGAACATCTTCGGGGTCCACCGCATTCACGGCTCGCAATGCTTCGATGGCTTTCGCGTACTCGCGCTTCAGAAACAGAAGCCGGGCGATTTGGTTCAAGCACCACGCGATCGCGCGGATACTGAGAGCGAACGCGATCGAGCGATTGAAGCGCGCCATCGTAATCGCCGTCCGCCTTCTGAATTGCGGCTTTGAAAAACCAAGTGCGTCCCAATTGCGGAGCGATTTCGAGCGCCTTGGCGATGTAGGGCTTAGCGGCGTCGGTCTCGCCTTCCTGAATCAGCGCTCTGGCAACGTTCAGCCAGCCATCGGCATAGCCCGGCTCCGCCTCGGTGACTTTGCGGAACGCATATTCGGCGCCTTTGAGATCGCCTTGCAGTAGCAGGCCGATGCCCCAATCGTTCCAGCGCTCGCGATCTTTTGCACAGCGGGCGACCAAGCCGCCTCACCGAGCGGCACCGTGACCTTCGCTTCCGCGAGCGTCACGATGGGAAGATCGGGAATTCGATCCCTACTGTACCCGAGACATTCGCCGGAATGAATTGCGGGCCGAATTCATAATCCAAACCATTGTGGTCGACGGTCAGCAGGCTCGGATCTTGCCCCGCTTTCACGCGCGCGCCATAAGCGAATTGAGTGTAATACCAGGCAAACTTTCGATAATTCAGCCGCGCGGTGAACTGCAACGGCCCGCGCGCATCCTTGGGCACCCGAACCAAATAGTGGGCCACGTCGGCCGCGCCGGGCGGAATCAACCGGACGTACAGCAGACTGCGCGTCTGCCAGGCGTTTCGTTTGTCGATGGGATTGCCGTCGCCGTCCAGTTGAAAAGAGCGATAGAAATGCGCGCCGGGTTCCACTGGACCTCGCCCGTTATCAGTAACGTTCCCGCTCCAAAAAATGACGCGGCCATCGGCATCGCGGGCCTGCAATTCCAGCCACGCGTCGAACGCGTCCACGGTGCCGCCCGGGAAAAAATGCCCGATCTTTCTGGTTCTAACCACGACATCCACGCGCACCGTGCTGCCCGGCTCCAGCTTCGCGCCGGAAGAATCCAGCGGGGCCGCGACCTTGCCAACCTCGCGGATCACCACGTCGCCCTGCTGCTCCGCCTCTTCGCCCACCGCAAACGTGGAATTCGCTCGAGGCGAGTCATTGCGGCGGAGCATCGCCGCATGCCCGTTGTGATCGTCGGCCGGCGATGCCGCGAAAATGTCGACGCTGATAAACCCGGATTTCAGGAATTCTTCGGTGGCTCTCAGTTGGGAATCGTCCCGGTTCGCAAACGCCAGGGCCGTATTGGCGCCGGGGAAGCGATGCGAATGCACCTGGCCTTCGCGATTGCCGGGGTCGTGCGATGCCACCAGCGGCATGTGACAATCGGCGCAGGATTGCGACTTCGGCGGATAGTAAAACGAGCGCGCGCCTTGGCCCGAAACGCCGCTGGCCTGCCAGTTGTCGTAATCGTCAAATCCCCGCACCCAGCGATAGTTGTTCACCGGCACGTCCAAATGCACTTTGTGACAAGTCGCGCAGAACTCCGCCGCTTGCTCGCGCATGAACGGTTTGAGAAACGTCGCCCGGTGAGGTTTCGGATTGAGATAGATGAGAAAACGGTCCAGCGCTTGAATGAAGCGGTTCGGATTGGAAGCCAGCTCATGCAGCGGAGGATATTCCACGGTGAAATCAGCGTTGCCCATGGAGCCGCCCACGTGCACGATAGCGTGACAAGACATGCACCCCAGTCCGGCTTGAGCTTCGGGAGTGTCGACCTGCTCGCGAATGGGCCGATCGAAGCGTCCGTTAAAGAACACGGCGTGGTCATGGCAGCCCGCGCACCACTTGCTGGGGCGAGTGCCAGTCACGTCCTGCATGTATTCGATGGACTTCCGATAGAACTGGTTATTGAAGGAAGCAAAGTGATGCGCCGAGCTCTTCCACTGTTCGTAAATGTCCTTATGGCAGTGGCCGCAGCCTGCCGAGTCCATGAAGAAATTCGACGGAATAATCTTGCCGGTATTGGTTTGCGCCGAAGACGGCGCGAAGGGAGAACGCGCGCCTGCGCCTTCCAAATCCATCGAGAGCGGCGCACTCGCCGGATTTACTATCCGATTGTTTGCCCGCGGCCACGGGACAAGCGGAAGGAGCACTAGCAGGCCCAGCGCTGCAACGCCGATGCGAGAGCGGATGAGGCGCCATCCGATGAATAGCAGCGCGACCTCCGCAAGCAAGATGTGAGACCACAGCACCCAACGTTGGTCATAGGTGTTGCCTCGGAACACGAGATATAAGGCGGCGAGAGCCGCGCTCAGGAAGATACCGCATTCGAGCGGATAGCGGCGCACATAGCGCGCTGCGAGCAACGCCAGGGCCAAACCCAGCGCGAGATGCAGCACAACATTCGCTTCATAGAAAATGCTGGCGTGCTCGAAGGCCGCCAAATACGCGCCATTGACCGCTAGAAGAATTAAAGCCCACAATGCCAGGCGTCGCAACTCATTCTCCTTCCCGCAGCGGACGAATCAGACGCAAAGCCGGCCGCGTATTGTATTCCATCTGGTATTGGTCGTGAACCGGATCGCGCGGGTAGCTCTGGCCGGCGGGATACGGGTAACTGCTCATGGCGTGAAATGGAAGCGGCAAAACAGTTTGCGAAAAAGCGGTGTTGGCGTCGGCGTCTTTGGCCCAGCCGTCCACCAACAGTAAGAAATCGCGCTTCCACCCCGGAGACAGCTTGGGCAGTCCGGACGCGCTAAAGCGAAGTCGGATTTCGTCGCCGGAGCCCATAATCACCATGCGGTCGTCTGTCTCATCCAGCAGCGTGGCCACATCGCCGTACCGTGTGTAATTTCCTGGCGTGGGATTCCACATGGACGTCGTGCTAACGCTGTTGTAGTCGAAACTTTCCGATTGCTTGCGATCCGCCGGGATAACCGCGCGAGAAAACCCACGGAAGTGCAAGTCTGCGGACTGCATCGCAAGTTTGGTGAGTTTGACAGGCGGCGGGGCGCCGTCCTCTACCAGAAATATTTCGTCCCAATAAAGGCAAAGGTTGGTCATGATCCGCACTTCTCGCGAATCCGTCAGAAACTTTCCCGTCAAATCAACGGCCATGGATTTCTGGCGGCCCGAAGGCATGCCCATGTCCTCGAGCACTGTCTTCCAATTTCCCGCTGCGTCCTTGACCTGCAGGTAGGGGAATATCAGATCCTTATGCTCCTGCGAAGCAGCCAGGAACGTGCTCCCGTCCGCCCAGTCCACCCAGCCATCCAGGACCAACACCGCGTGATTCGATTGTGCCGCCTTGCCGAAGTCGAGATCGAGCGAATGCAGTTCCGCCACTGCGGTCTGACTGCGCCGGAAATCGGGATAAATGAAATCTCGCTTCAAGAGCTTGGACAGCACGTCCGCTCCATTTTGGTCGCGCGCGGAAACCGGATTAATGCGGCGAGTCACTCCAAAAAGCCGAAACTCGGGATATGGCGGCGATTTGAATTTTTCATTGGTTACGATATCGACGCCCGCCGTATGATCGACGGCTTGCAGCGTGATGTGATCCATGAACGATACTTCGCGCAGCTCTTCCGTCACCCGGACCTCGTACGCGCCATTCTTCTCCTTCATGGCATCGCCTGGAATGGATACGTACTCCTGGTGATCGGTCGGGAAGAATTGGCCATCGGCCGAACTGGCGCCCAGCGGAGCCACCCCCAGAACATCGGTGATGAAGCGAAAGCCCTCACCGTCCCAGGTGTAGATCATAGGGCAGGAGCCCGACAGCCGCGGCTTTTCCTTGATCGCCAGAATTCGGTTCACCGGCTGATTAATTTCGTTCTGAATCAGCCCATTCGGCCAAAAAATCCGCACGGTTTCGACAGCCGAGCGGGTTCCCAATCGAAAAACCAAGGGCACGCCCGGGTAGGTCTGCTTTTGATAGCTGGTTCCCGCCTTCACCTCGACCTTCGCTCCAATGGCGGACTTGATGTTCTTCACTCCCGTGAGTGTAATCTCGATCCAGTTGCCGTAATTCGGCGTGACATCCTGGTCGATCATCAGCGCGCCATCCGTTCCGATATAGGCGCGGTTCAAACGGCCGTTGGCATTGAAGTCGGTCGCCAGGAAGTTGCCGCTCGCGGGAAACTGAGGCGGTGTTGCTTTCTCAAATCCGGCAGGACGATTCAGGAGAAGAAGGTTCGGCTGCGCGGCGAGATCAGTGCGGCTGTCATGGTTAAAATCACAAGCTATTAGATTTGTAGCGCCCGCCGGCAGGCCGTTCAAATCGATCGCGGAATAGGAACCGCCCAGCCGATCGCGATAGAGGACACCCGGCCGGTCCTGATACGAGGCAATCAAGTCGAACCCCTGGGTATCCGGCTCCAGGTCAAGGCGGACGGCTTGAAGGGCGCGGCCCTTGACGAACGGAAAGCGCGCGGTTTCGTCACTGAAGCCGGCCGATCCGTTGTTGCGCAGCAATTTCGGTTCGTCACCGATCAGGATCAAATCGAGGTCGTAATCGTGGTCGAAGTCTATCCAGACTGCTTGCCGGAAAGATCCGGCCGCCAAGTTGGCCTGCTTGCGAAACTTGCCATTGACGTTACGATACAGCTCGGCTCCACGAGTAGTGATGACGCACAGATCCGGCAACCCGTCATTGTCGAAGTCTCCGGGCGCGACAAACACGACATCCTTTAGTTGCTCCAGGCCAGAATCGGCGACCGAGATTCGGCCGTCGCGGAAGAGCTTCGCGCCGCTGGACGACCACGCAATCAGACTCGGCCGCGTACCTCCGTCAAGTTCAAGGGCGGTCACTCCGGTGAAACCGTCCGCGATTTTCTCACTACGATAAACCGCCGGCGAGAGCGGAGCCGAGGCGGGCTCGCTGGGCTCATAGATCTCCGCGTATACGCTCCATTCCATATCCTCCGGAATCGCCGCGCCCTCCTGTTGTTTCTTAAGATCCTGAAAAATGCGCAGCTCCGCGGTGGAGGCTTCTGGATTTCGCTGACGGTAGAGCCCATACAACTGGAAGTGAGGCGCCGCGAGTCGAGGATTGAGCTGGCGGGCAATCTCAAATTCCTTCATGGCGTCCGCTAAGTCACCTTTCGTTTTCAGAACGGACCCGATCTGGTAATGCGTGATCGGTTCATCCGGAACCAGCCGTTCCATGCCGCGGAATTGTGCCAGCGCCTCATCCAACTTGCCTTGTTTCCTGAGAGCGACACCCAGATTAAACCAGGTATGCGGGACTTTGGGGTCGGTCTTCTGAGCGATCTCCAGTTCCGCGATACCGCGGTCGACCTCTCCAGCTCGCAGCAGCGCTAATCCGTAGTTAACTTGCTCGCGAACTGAATTCGGCGCCGATGCAAGCGCCTGGCGAAACTCCTCCACGGCCTGTTTCTGCGTGGTTGGATTTTCGTAAAAGGCCTTGCCCAGGTTCCGATATTGCGCCAAACGCGCTGAGTCCGCCGGCTGCGCCTGCACAAGAAGCAAAAACGTTAGAAGGCAGCACGCCAGTCCGACCAGCGTCGCTATAATTCTTCGATCCTCGCCAGGCGCGTGACCGATCCATCCTAGTGAGTTAGATCATAGACGAAATAGTTCGTCGCGATCCGGTAGGCCAGCGACGCCCACTTCTCCAGGTATCTCTGATCATCGGACCACTCCCAAGCGTCGCCCAAATCCATGTTGTGGCAAATCGCGACCATGATGCGGCCCTTGTCGTCACGAATGCCCCGCCAATGAGGCACCTTACCGCTGTCGCCCTTCTCGTAGGTGATGCCAGTTTCGAAATACTGCGCGCCGGGCACCTGAAATCGTTCGTCCAGATCGAAGAGCGTGTGGAAAATCGGATCTTTGCTGTCGATCTCCTCGATCGGGCGGTCGGGAAACACCTTCCGCATGCTATCCAGGAACACGCTCCATTCCTGGTCGCCGTGGAAATCGTCGCACATGAAGAAGCCGCCACGTAATAAGAATTCGCGCAACTGAGCGGCCTGCTCGTCGGGTAATAACCAATGCCCAACCTCCACCCCGTACGACAATCGGCCAATTGTAGATGTCATCTGTGCCCGTCGAGATCCACCACCTGCTCAACCGAGCGGGTGTCAATGCGCGTTAAACGCCGGACGCCCGCCAGCAGGTGCCGGTCCGAGCGCGGGTAATCCATGGTCCAATAGCCGGGAAATGGGCTGCCGTCGCGCATCCGGAAGCGGCTGTGGTTGGGATAGCCGTAGACGTCGGGATAGCGAAGGCGCGCGCGCACCCACTCGGTTTTTTCGTTCGCAGTCCTTCGGAATCGGGAAGTTTTCGTACTCGAGCGCCGGATATTCTTTCAAACGGTCTCTGGGCGCGCAGCACACCCCACGCGAAGAGAAGTCCGAGGACACCAACAGCGAGTCCAGGGCGGATACGCATAAACAACTTCAAAGTCGTCTTTAGAATAACAGATCGCTCCAAAGAAACTATTCCTTCTTCTTAGGCGCGTTGAACGACCGCTCAACCGTATCGTGCACGTCGGTGGAAACGCCATGGTCGCGCCACAGCCAGCGCATCATCTCCGGGAAAACGGTTCCGCAGCATCTTCTGGCCATGCCGCTGGATGCCCCAGGAGTAGTTGACCTCGTAGCCTTTTTCGGTGAGAGCCTGCTGCATCCGTACGTTCTGATAGAACCAGTCGCGAGATTGGTCGTAGCTTCCGTCAGCTCTCAGCCCCCGGTTGTCATTGCGGCCATCCACCAGGAAGACGCGCAGGGGTTTCTTCTCGCTCTTGCGAATGATGTCGGGATAAGCATTTCCGCCGCGAATATTGGTAAAGCTTCCGACATTGCTGAGCACTTTGCGGAACTGATCCGGACGCTCCCATGCTACGGTGAACGCGGCAATGGCGCCCGAACTCGACCCGCCTATGCCATGCCGCTCGGGATCCTTCGAGATGTTGTAGTCCTTGTAGAGCACCGGCAGCAATTCATCGACGATGACGCGGGCGTACTTGTCATCGAGCGTGTTGTACTCGGTGGGCCGGTTGGTGTCGCGATCACCCCAATTGCTCGGGATCGGCTCCGGCTGATCGGGACGGCGGCCAGGATTGATGAAAACCCCGATCATTACGGGAATCTCGCGGCGGTAGATCAGGTTGTCCATCACGACCTGTGCTCGAATATCTCCCTCGGGAGCCATGAAGGCCTGCCCATCGTTGTAGATCATCAGACTGGCGGGAGTGGACGGATCGTATTGCGCAGGCACATAAATCCAGTAGCTATGCTGGGTGCCGGGATACGCTTGGCTGGGCAGCGTAAAGGGCCCGCGGATCTCGCTCTTGGGAACGCCATCCTGCGCGATTGCGTCCGGCGCGAGCTTGTAATAGACGTCCGTGTTCGGTGTCTCGGCCATCGGGGCCGGCGCCGGCGTGGGCTTGACAGTCTGTGCGACAGCCGTGATCGCGAACAGCGAGAGCATTAAGGACAGTCTAAGGGTCGGCATCGTTTACTCCGTCTTCCTGGCCAGCAGCTTCTTAATCAGATTCCCAGTCACGTCGATAGTGCGCCGGTCGCAAATTGCCAGTGGCGTCAAGCCGCGGGCATCCTTCATGTCGAGCTTTGCGCCGTGGTCGGCCAGGAACTGAATTACTTCGTCAATTCCAGTCGTCGTTGGACCAATATGACTCACGGCGGCATGCACACCAGTCTGCCCGGATTGAGTAGCGGCATTGACATCGCCACCCAGATCGAAAGCGACCTTCACCGCCTCCAGATTGGCGCTGCCCGCGGCAGCTATCAAGGGTGTTGTTCCGTCCGCGGTCTTGAGCGACGTGTCGGTATGGGCGTCGATGAGTGCGCGCATCACGTCTGCATGGCCCGCTCGCGCAGCCAACAGAAACGGGGTTGCAGCGATATTGTTTATGCGAAACGGTCCGTCGCCTCCGCCCGGAACGGGAGACATCTTTTCCAGGCGCGCGTTCGGATCGGCGCCTCGCGCCAGTAACTCCCCGACCAACGCGAGCTGGCCTGCCTGCGCCGCCATATGCAACGGAGTCATGCCGAAGCGGTCCTTGACGTTGGGCAGAGCGCCGTTCGCCAGCAGGAATTTTCCAAGGGCTTCGTGCCCGCTGGCCGCCGTTACAATCAACGCATTGGACCCATTCGCCATCTTCGAGTTGACATCCACACCCGCTGCGAGCAGTACTCGTGCGGACCCGACATCGCCTTGCTGCGCCGCAAACAGCAACGGCGTAAATCCGGACTTGGATGCGGCTTTTGGATCAGCGCCGTGGTCGATCAAAAGCTGCACGATATCGGCATGCTTGCCCGCTGCCGCCCACATCAACGCCGTTTGCCCACGCTCCGATTCGGCGGCATTCGGGCCGGCGCCGGCTTCTAGCAACAGCTTTACCGACTCCGTGCTGCCTACGCGCGTAGCGACCATAAGCGGCGTTTCACCGGACCAACGTGCCGCATTGACGTTCGCGCCAGCCTTCAGCAGCATGCCAACAAGGTGCGCATTGCCGTTGGCGCACGCCAATGACAGTGGCGTCTCCCCATACTCATTCGCCCAGTTGACATTCGCGCCGGCACGTACCAGCAACTCGGCCGTTCCGGCGTCGTCCGCGTGCGCCGCCAGGGCGAGCGCGGTGGCTCCATCGGGCTGGGCGGCGTTCACGTCCGCATGTTGATCCAGCAACGAGTGAATCGCTTTGACGTCGCCATCCCGGACCGCATCGAGCAGCCGGAGATCGGCGCCCCAGACGGTCATAGACAGCGAAAAGACAGCCGTCACCGACAATGTCTTAAACCAAGTAAACACTAGTAATTACCATGATACAATTCGTGCTAGATGTGGAGTTTTTTCCAGTTCGGCCGCCGAGGCGTCGTTGTCGCCGGGTTCATCGGGGTCTCGTGTGTTTCCATGGCGCTGGCTCAGCAACCGGCGGCATCCGGGCTGGTCCTCCTGGCCCGGTATTGTGTCGGCTGTCATAGCCAGCAAGCGAAGACCGGCGGCATCGTTCTCGAAAATGTGAATCCTGACAAACCTGGCGAGAACGCCCAGCTTTTGGAAAAAGTGCTGCGGAAGATGCACACCGGTGAAATGCCACCACGCGGGCTGCCGCGCCCAGAGCCGGCGGTGGCAAAGGCCTTCACCGCATCGCTCGAAGCTGCTCTCGACCAGGCTGCTGCGAAGAATCCGAATCCCGGCCGTCCAGCCATCCATCGCTTGAATCGCGTTGAGTACAGCAACGCCATCCGCGACCTTCTCGCGATCGACATTAATCCTGGTTTCAGCCTACCGCCTGATGATTCCGGTTACGGCTTCGATAATATCGGCGACGTTTTGTCCGTCTCGCCGATTCTACTGGAGCGATATATCTCGCTCGCGCGCAAGATCAGCCGGCTCGCGGTGGGCGATCCTGGGATCCTCCCGGCCGTCGAAGAATATTCAGTGCCGGTGGGCTTGTCGCAGGCAGATAGCGTGAGCGACGATCTGCCACTCGGCTCACGAGGCGGAATCGCGATACAGCATGCCTTTCCGCTGGATGCCGAATACACCATCCGGATCAGGGTTCGAGGATTCAACAATCGAGCTCGCGACTTGGTGCAGTGTCTCGACCTGCGGCTGGATGGCGTAAGGCTCAAGAACTTTGAAATCCTCGGGAAGTCCGCGCAAGGCGACGAAGAGTCGCCTACATTCGAGGTGCGAGTGCCGGTAAAAGCGGGCGTGCGCACGGTGGGCGTGAATTTCCTGAGCGAGTATGCCGTGCAAGAAGGCGTGCTTCCACCACCGCCGGCAAAGGCAACGCCGCCTCCGCGCAACCTGCCAGGGCGTCTCGGAGTGGACAGCGTTCTCATCGGTGGACCCTTCCAGGCCACTGGCTCAGGCGATACACCGTCCCGCGAGCGCATATTCATTTGCAAGCCGGCCAATAGTAAAGACGAAGCTCCCTGCGCGAAGAAAATATTTTCAACTCTGGCTCGGCGCGCTTACCGCAGAAACGTGACTGATGCAGACTTGAAGCCTCTGCTCAGTTTTTTTGACATCGGCCGGCGCAACGGAACCTTCGAATTGGGCATCGAAAGCGGACTTCGCCGGATGCTGGTGGCGCCCGATTTTCTTTTCCGCGTCGAACGCGATCCGGCTCGCGTGGCGCCCGGCAGCAACTACCGCTTGAATGATTTTGAGCTGGCGTCGCGGCTCTCATTCTTTTTGTGGAGCAGCATTCCAGACGATCAGCTCCTGGACCTGGCGGATCGCGGAATACTGCAAGATCCGGCCGTTTTCGAACAGCAAGTGCGCCGGATGTTGGCCGATCGCCGCTCGAGGACATTAGTATCGAATTTCGCCGGCCAATGGCTGTATCTGCGCAACTTGTCTCGGGTGCAGCCCGATCCCGATGTTTTCCCGGAATTCGATGAGAACCTCCGCCAAGCCTTCCAGCGCGAAACACAGCTGCTGCTCGAAGACATTGTTCGCGAGGACCGCAGCGTGGTGGATCTGCTCGACGCAAACTTCACGTATTTGAACGAGCGGCTAGCGCGCCATTATCAGATCGCCGACGTGCATGGCTCGAACTTCCGTCGCGTGAGTCTTACCGACAGCGACCGTTTTGGCCTGCTGGGGCAAGGCAGCATCCTCACCGTCACGTCGTATCCGACCCGCACCTCGCCGGTTCTGCGTGGGAAGTGGATTCTGGAGAATCTCCTGGGCACGCCGCCTCCTCCCCCGCCCGCCAATGTGCCTGATCTGAAAGACCACGCCGAAGACGGAAGGGCGCTCTCGCTACGGGAGCAGATGGAAAAACATCGGGCCGATTCCACCTGCGCATCGTGCCACTCGCGCATGGACCCGCTTGGTTTTGCGCTGGAGAATTACGACGGCGTGGGCAAGCGCCGAACCAAGGATGCCGACGGCGTCATCGATACTACCGGTTCCCTTCCGGATGGTACCAAGTTTCAGGGTCCCGGCGGATTGCGCAACTTACTGTTGAGCCGCCGCGATCAATTCGTCGAAACCTTCGCCGAAAAGTTGCTCACGTATGCGCTCGGCCGTGGCCTGGAGTACTACGACCAGCCGGCCGTTCGTGCTATAACGCGTACAGCGGCCAAAGACGATTACCGTGTATCCAGTGTTATTGTTGCAATCACCAGAAGCACACCGTTTCAGATGCGGAGGGCCCAAGACCCATGATCGTTAGCAAGAAATCGTTGCACCGGCGTACATTCCTTCGCGGTATCGGCACGACCCTGGCGCTGCCATTATTGGACGCCATGGTTCCGGCATTCGCCGCTACCCGCAATACTCCGGCCAACGGAGCCAATCGGCTCAGCTTCGTATACGTGCCGAACGGCGTAATTATGGACCGCTGGACACCTCTCGCCGAAGGCACCGCTTTTGAATTAACACCGACCCTGCAGGCGCTGGCACCGGTTCGCGATCGCGTTCTCGTTTTATCCGGGTTGGCGCAGGTCAACGGCCGGCCGCTCGGCGATGGCCCCGGCGATCATGCGCGCGCAGGAGCCACTTTCCTTACAGGCGTTCATCCCAAGAAGACCGAGGGCGTGGACATTCGCTCCGGAGTTTCGGCCGATCAGATTGCGGCGCGGGAGTTCGGCAGGAAGACGCAGCTTGCTTCACTCGAATTAACTTTGGAAGCGCCTGGCCTCATCGGCAACTGCGATTCCGGTTATAGCTGCGCGTACACTAACACCATTTCCTGGCGCACACCAACGATTCCGATGCCGATGGAAGCGAATCCGCGCGCCGTATTCGAGCGTCTGTTCGGCGATGGCGACAGTACCGATCCGGCCGTACGCCGTGCCCGTATTCGCGAAGATCGCAGCATTCTGGACTCGGTGACCACCGAAATCGCGAGCATGCAGCCGGGACTCGGCCCACGCGACCGTAGCAAGCTCAACGACTACCTCGAAGCGGTTCGAGATATCGAGCGCCGCATTCAACTTGCGGAGCAACAAAGCGCTACGCTTAAGCTTCCGGTGCTGGGGCGTCCCATGGGAATTCCAGATTCATTCGAGGATCACGCCAAATTGATGTTTGACCTCCAAATCATCGCGTTCCAAGCGGATTTGACTCGCGTCACTTCCATCATGTTGGGCCGCGAAGGCAGCAATCGAACCTACCGTGCGATCGGCGTACCCGATCCTCATCATGGGATCTCACATCATCAGGGCGATAAGGTAAAAATCGACAAGCTCGCCAAAATCAACGCGCATCACGTCGAGATGTTTGCGTATTTTCTGGACAAGCTGCGTTCGACGCCTGAGGGCGACTCGAATTTATTGGACCGATCGGTTATCGTCTACGGCAGCAGCCTGAGCGACGGCAACATGCACACCCACGAGGATCTCCCGGTTCTATTGGCCGGCGGCGCATCCGGACAGATCAAGGGTGGACGGCATCTCCGCTATCCGAAGGAGACTCCGATGACCAATCTGCTTCTGACGGCGCTTGATCGCGTCGGCGTACCGGAAGAGCGGATCGGCGACAGCAACGGCAAGCTGGAGCACCTCACCGACGTTTAGGTTAGCCTGCAAGGTGGCGCCAGGTCTCTGACCGACGACTTTCTCAGCAATGGGCTAAAACTTCGGATGCCGTGTATGCCAATCGGTGGCTTGCTGGTACGCGTGAGCCACGGTCAAGACTTGCGGCTCGCCGAAAGCCGGCCCAACGATCTGGAGCCCGATCGGTAGCAAGTCCCGAGAAAATCCACATGGAATTGAAATGGCGGGCGTGCCGAACTGATTGAAGGCCGCAGTGTTGCTCGGCGGCCGCTTGTAGCTTTCATCTACTGTGGCCGCGATCGTCGGCGCAGTCGCGCGTTTCGTAGGCAGAATCAAAAGATCGACCTGTTCGAAGATCCGGCGGATGTCCCTGCGGCAGTCGCGCAGCCGTTTGAGTGTTTCGACATAGTTAACGGCAGTTACGTTTTCCAGCTCCTTGAGCTGACGGCGGGACCAGGGATGGTAAAGTTCCGGTGTCTTTTGAAAGAACGGGGATTGGAAATGCAGAAGTTCCACATCATAGCTTCCATTCTTGACGATCTGGGGCCTGGGAAGCACAACATCGTGAACCTCGCGGAACTTTGGCCGGAGTACCTGGATCGCATTCTCCACGGCTGTCGCAACCTCAGGCTGCAGGTCGTCAAAGAAGTAATCGCGCGGGATGCCCAGACGAAGTTTGGAAAGCGGAGCGTGGAGCGACGCCGCGTAGTCCGGCACCGGCGCGTCGGCAGTGATGGAGTCTGCCGGATCGAAGCCGGCCAGCACCTGCAGCATTAGGGCGGCATCTGCCACCGAGCGAGTCATTGGGCCGATGGTGTCCAGCGAATAGGCCGAGGGAACCACGCCTCGAGTACTCACGCGGCCGTACGAGGTTTTGAAACCCGTGATGCCGCAGAACGAAGCTGGAATGCGAACCGATCCACCATCGTCACTGCCTACGGAGGCGTAGCATAGCCCCGCGGCCAGCGCTGCCGCCGAACCAGCGGAGGAGCCACCGGTGATGTGCTCAAGATTCCAGGGATTATGCACTGGACCGAAATAACTGGTGGTGCCCGTCCCCTCGAACGCGAACTCGTCCAGGTTGAGTTTGCCAAGACAAACCGTTCCAGCCGCTTTTAGGCGTGTCACGATTTCGGCGTCCTGGGTGGGAACGCGATCCAGAAAAACGTGACTGGCGGCGGTAGTTCGAAGTCCGGCCGTGTCGATGTTGTCTTTGAGAGCGATCGGAACGCCATGCAAAGGACCCAGCGACTTCGGGCTTCGGGAACGTTTTTAATCACATGCTCGGGCCTCGGCCAAGGCGGCGTTTTCCGTAACAGTGATGAAGCTGTTCAGCTTGGCGTCCAGCTTTTTGATCCGCGCCAGACATAGTTTCGTCAGCTCTTCCGAAGAGATCGAGCGGCGTTGAAGCGCTGCCGCGGCTTGTGTCAACGTCCAGAATTCCGGTGAATTGCTCAAATTCTCGGCTGCGAGAAGCCGGGCAGCCGACGCACTCGTGCCTGCCAGCAAAGCGCGGCGCGAGATCAGGAGGCCCTTGGGAACATCCATGCCGTGTAGTATATTTCCCTATCAGAGTCCGAGCAACTTTGCCGGATTCACTTTCGCCATCTGGTCGATTTCGTTCTCGGAGAAGCCCTGATCCTTGAGATATTGGTAAAGCATCAGCAATCCGTCCGGGTGCAAGGGATTGGCCGCCTGTCCAAGGTCGCTCGAGAGAACGCAGAATGCCGGGCCGACTTGCCGAATCGCAGGCACGTATCGCTTGGCAGCGTCCGATCCCGGCCGCACCCACACAAATTCGAGATAGGCGCCCAATTTCGCCGCCTCCTGCATTTCGGGGATCGACATGCCAACAATCGGGCTCATGGCGTGCGTCACCAGGATGTTTTGCACACCTTGCCGTTTGGCTTCGCGGATTAGCAGCAGAGCTTCCGCCGGCGACGAATGACCAGTTTCCAGGACGAGGTTGTGCTTGGCGATGATTGAAATGACCTGAACGGCCTCGGGCACGAGCTTTCCGTCTTTGGCGACGCGCGCGAAGGGGCGCTGCTGGCCGGAGGAAGTGACTTGGTGCTCGGAATCATAAGTGGGCATCCAGACCACGCGTCCGTAGCCGCCTTTGACCTTCGTCATCCATTCCACCGCGGCCGGATTCACGCCACCGACCGTCAGATCGAGCGAGATGCCTCCAAACACCGCGATGCCAGGGACCTCCTTGCGAACCAGGTAGGCCAGCGAAGCGGTCGGCTCGTAGTGGTTCTTCAGAACGATGGCGCGCATGCCCCGGCCTTTCGCCAGACGCGCAAGATCGATCGCGTCAATCGAGCGGGGCACGCCGTCGGGGTCGGAATGGGCGTGCATATCGATGGCCCCAGCCAGAGTTTGTGCCATCGCAGGCGTCGCAGTCAGGCACAGCAGAGCAGCGGAAATCAGCCACGGCATTTTCATCACGTTTGAAGACTATTGTAGACTGATCATATTTCCTCATGAACGAGGACTTATGAACAAGCTTGCGATAGCCATTCCGCTGCTCGGCCTCATCTCGATCTCAACGGCGTGGGCCCAGGGCGGCGACCCAAATTACAAGACCAAGCGACTCAACAAGGCCATTGAGCTCCTCGAAGATGGGCAACCCATCTACAACGCCAGCGCCCAGGGTGGCGATGGCTATGACGCCGGCCTGAAACTCTCCCACACCTACAACGACTTCATTATTTATGAAATGGAACACGGCACGTTCGATGTGGCGTCGCTGCGCCAGTTCATGCTTGGCCTGGCCAAGGGAGGCCCCACCAAGAGCGGTCATCGAACGCCGGCCGTGATCGTCACCTTGCCGATTCTCGGCTATGACGAAGTCAGCATCCGAGCTAACTATTGGATGATCCACCAAGTGCTGGCCACTGGTGTACACGGGATTCAGTTATGTCATGCGCGGAGCCCAGAGGCTGTCAAGCTGTTTGTTGCGGCGTGCCGCTATCCATTCGAGCGGCCCAACATCGCCAAGAACGATCTAGAAGAAGGCATGCGAGGATCGGGGAGCGAGGGCTTTGCAGCGAAGATTTGGGGCATCTCGGGCCATGAGTACATGCAAGCCGCCGATCCATGGCCATTAAATCCCAAGGGTGAACTGCTGTTGTCGGTGAAAATTGAAGATAAATATGCCTTGGCCAACGCGGAGAAAGTGGCGGCTGTGCCCGGCATCGGTTTCGCGGAATGGGGTCCCGGCGACATGGGCCTTTCGCTAGGCTTCCTGGAGAATCACGATCCGCCCTACCCTCCGGCGATGGCTGCTGCTCGCGCCCGCGTGATGGCTGCGCTCAAATCCAACCATGTCGGCTTCCTCGAGACAGTCAGAATGAATGACATCGAACGGCTGTTTCAGGAGGGAACTAATGTAACGCATGGCACCAGCGAGGAGCTTACCAACAAGGGCCGCAAGCTCACCAACCGGCAAATGCCGTATTAGATGGCTATTTAAAGCTCAGTGAGATAATGAGATTGGTGTTGGAAGCGCTCAAAGAAGAGATTACACGGCGGCGCGCTCTTTTGATCACGCCCTTTGCATTCGCTGGATTGGTCGCGATCTCGTCTCGCAAAGGGAGCGATTCCGAAGATAGCGTATCGGCAAACGACTCTAATTCAGAAGTGGTGATCGTGCCGTTTACTGACACTGGCGAGAGATTAGCCCCGGTTACAGTGAAGAAGCTTATTCGCTCGGATGCCCAGTGGCGGAAATTGCTCGACGCCGAGCAATACTACGTCACGCGCCGGCAAGGTACGGATACGGCTTTCACGGGCACTTATTATCAGCTTCACGATCCCGGTCTTTTCCGGTGCATCTGCTGCGGCAGTGCACTGTTCAGCTCGGATGCAAAGTTCGATTCCGGCACGGGCTGGCCGAGTTTCTCTGCTGCTGTTGCTGAAGAGAATATTCATATCCATAGGGACATGAGCATGTTTATCGAGCGAGTCGAAGTAGCATGTACGCGCTGCGACGCTCATCTCGGGCATGTGTTCAGGGATGGCCCTGAGCCGACATATCTGCGCTATTGCATTAACGAGTCGTCGCTAACCTTTGTCCGGCATTCAGCGTCGCTCTGACCTCGGGGCCTTCGCTACGGATGGATCTGCAAACGGGCTACGCTGCCGGCGCGCTATTGCTGACCTTTGTCGCTCTCCGTGATCGGCTGTTTGCGCTTGCCCCAGGTCGGTGAGGGCGGCTCCGTGGTCATACGCGTTACCGGATTTTGCTTGAGCATTCGCGTGGCCTCCTGAACGGCACGCTCCAACTGCGGATCGCGGCCGGCGATCACTTCTTTCGGCGTGTTCTCGATGTCAATGTCGGGAGGCGTCCCTTCATTCTCGACGGCCCATTTTCCATCGCGCGAAAAGAAGCCGCCGCGCGGGGCGATCATGGAGCCGCCGTCGATGAACGGCGGTGTGTCAGCGGTGTGGACCAAACCACCCCAGGTGCGTTTTCCGACCAGGACGCCGACGTTGCGATGCTTGAACATCCACGGCATCAGGTCGCCACCGGAGCCGGCCATCTCATTGATGATCATTACTTTCGGTCCCCAGATGCCCGCGGAGGGGCTGGTGAAGGGATAGCGGTCTCCGGCAACGTTGTTGAAATAGCCGTCGAATTGACGCTGTAACACGTCGATTATGTAGTCCGCCGCAGAACCGCCGCTGTTGTAGCGCTCATCGATGATCGCGCCGAGCTTGTCCTGCTGCGCGAAATAATAGCGGTTAAAGCTGGCGTAGCCGGGCTGACCCGTGTTCGGAATATACACGTAAGCGAGCTGGCCGCCGGAGAGCTTGTCGACCAGCCGCCGATTCGATTCGACAAAGGCGCGGGTCCGCAAGGCCTGTTCGTTAGGCACGGGAACGACGGTAACCTGGCGCGCTCCGTCCATCAAGGGGCGGCTGTTCACAGTGAGCACCGTCTGGCGGTCGGCTGTGCCATCGAGCAAACGATAAATGTTGTCGGGCGCTTTTAGGTCCTCGCCGTTAATGGCGAGAATGTAATCGCCGGTAGAGACGTTCACGCCGGGCTCGGCCAGAGGGGCGCGCAGATCCGGATTCCAGCTTTCGTTATCGTAGATGCGCGTAATCTTGTAGCGGCCGTTGTCGATCGCGAAGTCGGCGCCCAGCAAGCCTCCGCGCGAAGGAGGCAGCGCGGGCATGTCGCCGCCGCGCACGAAGGAGTGACCGATGGCGATCTCGGCTCCCATGGTGTCGAGCAGGTAGTTCAGGTCGGCGCGATGATTCACGTAGGGCAGCATCTGGCCGTACATCTCCTTCATCTTGGGCCAGTCCGCGCCATGCTGATTGGGCACATAGAGGTAATCGCGTTGGTTGCGCCAGCCTTCGTAGAAGATCTGTTTGAACTCCTCTTTCGGCTCTAGATACATGCGCAGAGTGGCGTTCAGGCGGCCGGTTCCAGCGGCCGGCGGCGGACGATCGGCGTCGACCAGGTACAGCGACGGAGCAGGAACTTCGCCCGTGGCTGCGCCGCGTCCGCCACGTCCAGAGCCACCGGCGTCGGCGGCGCGGTAAACGAGCTTGTGTCCATCGGCACTGACGTCGTAACTGATCACGCCGTTGACGAACGTCGCGGCGCGGCGATCACTGATCCGGTATCGCTGCAAGGTACTGCCGCCCCCGCCGGCGCCTCCCCGTCCTCCGCCGCCACCGATGCGTGGGGCTTCCAGATAATAGACGGTACCGGCCACACCTGCGCGCAGTTGAGAATACTCCCGCTCCGGCACGCTCTGGACGTTGATTATCCGCTGCGGCAGACCGTCGAAATCGATGTGTACGGTGACGGGAATGCGCGGAGTAGGGGCTGCTGCTGGAGCCTGTTGATCGGCGTCGGGCGCGGCGCCACCGCGGCCTCCACGGCCAGCGCCATTCGCGGGAGCACTTCCGACTCCGTGGTCTTCGTCGCTCTCGGGAAGAACCGGGCTGGGGTCGTCCTTTTTGAGGACAGCGAGATACAGGCCGAAGGTCTCATCGTGATCGTAAGAGGTCATGTCGAGCCATTGCGACCGGAGGCCGAAGTCGGTGGAGGCAAGGAACCACAGATATTTGCCGCTGGCATCCCAGACGGGCCAAACTGCATCGGCCAGACCGTCAGTCACTTGCTTGCTTTCGCCGGTTTCGACATTACTGACGAAAATCGCGTGATACATCGACTTCAGGCGGCTGGAATAGGCTACCCATTTGGAATCAGGACTCCAGGTTGGATTGAGCGTGCGCTGGGGCACCATCCAGGGATCGTTGCCGACGATTTTCGGTTGGCCTGAAGCTACGTCCAGCACCCAGACTTTCAGGTTCGTGTCGGTGTAGAGGAGCTTTTTGGAATCGGGCGACCAGGACGGCGTGTAGTAATGCGTCGGGTGCGGGAGCGCGATTTCGCGGGGCGGCGACACACCGTCCTGCGCTTCAATTACCAGTTTGTATTCGCCGGACTTGTCGCTGAAATAGGAGATATATTTCCCATCGGCCGACCAGGCTGGGTCGCGCTCAGCCGATCCGCTCGACCTGCTGAGATTGCGGACGTCGCCTTTTTCCGCTGGGATGGTGAAAATCTCGCCGCGAGCTTCCGCCAGAACACGCGCGCCGGTGGGCGAGAGCGAAATATTGGTCATTCCCTTGGTCACATCCTCCCAGCGCGGCATCATCCAGGGGAAATCGCCGGTGGCGTTTATGTTGACGACATGGGTCTTGCCGGTCTTGGGATCCAGTTCGTGCACGTAGCCGGCTTGCTCGAATACGATTGTGCCTGCGCCTGCGTCGAGGGTCTTGACGTCGAAGCCGGTGAAGTGCGTAAGCTCCGTCAGCTTTTTGGACTTGGTGTCGTAGGACCATACGTTGGCAACGCTGTCGCGGTCCGAAATAAAGTAGACGACGTCGCCGATCCAGACCGGATCCATGTCTTTCGAATCGATCCATGGCGGCGTCACGAGGTCGTAGTTTTTCAGGTCGACAATCCAGATGGGGCGATTTTGGCCACCACGATAATTGCGGCGCTCTTCATCCCACGAGTTGTTCATGCGGTACGCAATGTGCGTGCCATCGGGCGAGTATTTGCCCTGGTAGCCGCGAGGCAATGCTAACGGTTCGGCGACTCCACCTTCAACGGGAACGGTCCAGAAACGCGGCGCGGCGCTGGGAGCCCAGGTGGCCCGGGCCGACGTGAAGAGGACCGACTTTCCATCAGGGGTCCAGCCCTGAACGACATCGGGGCCGGGATGCCACGTAAGGCGCTTCGGCTCGCCACCTTGCGAAGGGATCACGTAGACATCGGTGTTGCCGGCATACTCGGCGCTGAACGCGATCCATTTCCCGTCGGGAGAAAAATGGGGATTCGAGGTTTGACCCTGAAAAGTCGAGAGACGCCGGGCATTTCCGCCGGCGCGCTCGACGATCCAGATGTTGTTCGCGTACGCAAAGGCGATGTGCGTCGCGCTGACCGTCGGGGTGCGAAGCAGTCGCGTGCCTTGGCCCGCATCACTGAAGATCGCCGGCGCGAACGCGGCAAGAATCAGAACAAGAAGGGGGAAACGAAGACGAAGGGAAGGACCGTTAGACATGAGAGGCTCCTGCGCGGCACGCGCGTTGCAATACTAACGTTTTAGTTTACACACATTCACCAAGCTGGCTGTGCGTTTAATCGACGCGTGCTGATATAATCGCAAGCCGGAGTCTCAACCCGACCGGAGTCTGAACCCGATAGGAGCAGTCATGCACAATCAGCGTTTCCCAGATGGGGAGATCTCGCGCCGGAGAGCTCTCAAGGCCTTTGGTGCAGCCGGCGTCGCAGCGGCCTTGCCACTGAGCGATTTGTTCGGGCAATATGTGAATAAGTCGACCGCCAAGGGTGGCCGCATTGACGTCCATCACCACCATGTGCCGCCTGGGCTCGGCGGATTCGGAGGGGCAGGAGGAGGCGCCGGCCGGGCAGGCGGAGCTGGCGGTGGAGCTGGCCGGGGCAGAGGTGGGCGCGGGCCCTGGACGCCGGACGCGACTTTGGAGCAGATGGACAAGTTCGACATCGCGGTCTCCATACTGTCCATGACGCAGATGGGCGACGTTCTATACGACAACACAGAGAAGGGACGCAAGGCGGTCCGCACCGGCAACGATTATGGGGCCAAGGTGATGGCCGATCATCCCAAGCGCTTCGGTCTGTTTACAGGAGTGCCGCTGCCCGACATCGACGGCGTCATGAAAGAGATCGAGTACGGGTTGGACACGCTAAAGGCCGACGGCATCGGCATTTATACCAACGACAACCAGACGCGCTGGCCTGGCGATCCGTACTTTGACCCAATGTGGCAGGAGCTAAACCGCCGGAACGCGATCGTATACATGCACCCGCTGGCACCCCCATGCTGCACCAATTTGAACGATAGCGTATCGTTCGCGATGAACGAGTTCGATTTCGATATCACAAGAGGCTGCACAAGCATTCTCGCCAACGGCGTGCTGCACAAGTATACGAACGTGAAGATCATCATTCCGCATTCGGGCGGAACCATGCCTATGATCGCGGGCCGAATCAAGGACCGTTATCCGCACGACCCGAAGCATGACGAGTACATTCCCAATGGAGTGATCGCGGAGTTACAGAAATTCTACATTGACATCGCGCATGCCAGCTTTCCATACCCGATGGCCGCGATGCTTAAATTCGCGCTGCCAGATCACATCTTGTTTGGGACCGACTACCCATTCGAGCCGATCGAATCGACGGTGAACGAACTGCCCAACTTGGGGCTTTCCGCCAACGTCATGCGGGCGATCGAACGGGAGAATGCGGAGCGGTTGTTGCCGCGGTTCAAAGTGTGAGCCAAAATGAATCGACGATCTTTTCTCACGGGTTCGGCAGCTCTTGCCGGTGGCGCTTTGACCCCGCACGGGCAGATCTCGGGTGCGCCCGCACCGGCGCCGCAGTTTCAGCTCGGCTGTGTCACCTACAACCTGCTCAAGGACATGCCGCTCGATACTCTGATCCACACGCTGGAAACCGTGGGCATTGCCGCCGTGGAGCTGCGCACCGGACACAAGCATGGCGTGGAGCCTTCGATCGGACCTGCCGACCGCGCGCTGGTTCGCGAGCGATTCCAGCGCTCGAAGGTGCGCCTCTTAAGTTACGGCACTACTTGCGAATTCCAGTCACCCGACGCCGCCGAGCGCAAACGGCAGATCGAAACCGCTAAGTCATTTGTCGACTTGGCCCACGATACCGGCGCGATGGCAGTTAAGGTGCGGCCGAATGGGCTGCCCGAAGGAGTGCCCTACGCGGTCACAGTCCAGACCATTGCTACGGGACTCCGTGAGATTGGCGAGTGCGGACAATCGAAGGGTGTCGAGATTTGGATGGAAGTACACGGCAAAGGTACGCAGGAACCGAAGGCGGCGTCCGAAATCCTGAGAGCCACCGCTCACAAGAACGTGGGCGCTTGCTGGAATTCCAACCCGACCGATGTCCACGAAGGCTCCCTGAAGCAGAGTTTCGAGTTGCTCCACCCGTTTCTGCGCAGCGCCCACATTAATGATCTCTACAGCTCCTATCCGTGGCGGGAGTTATTCCACCTGCTACGCGACGCAGGGTACAAGCGCTACACTCTGGCAGAAGTGGCGGAGAGCAAAGAACCGGAGCGGTTTTTGCAATACTACAATGCTCTCTGGCGGCAATTGGCCGCGTGAGGCGCGATACTGGCATGTCTAAACCCGCGATCCTCACCACCACGGTTGGTTCGTATCCGATCCCCGATTGGCTGGCAGCCCTTCCTAGTGAACAGGCGCGCCTGGATGCTACTAGCGTGGTATTCGCCCTCCAACGTAAAGTCGGAATCGATCTACCCACCGATGGAGAGTTGTATCGTTTCGACGTCAATCATCCCGAAACGAACGGCATGATCGATTATTTCCTGCGGCCGATGGCCGGTATACGGAGCGCGACCGGCCGGAGCGATCACGAACTCTTCGCACAACAGAAAGGGATGCAGTTCCGCCGCAAACCGGCGGGTGTCGTCGAAGGACTGATCGGAGAAGGATCGCTCAACCTGTTGGCCGACTGCGAGCTGGCGGCTGGCGTGGCCGCCGGACCGTTCAAGTTCACGATCACTAGCCCCTACATGCTCGCCCGCACGCTACTGGATCGCCATTATGGCGACTTCGAAGAATTGCTGATGGCACTAGCTGGCCAGTTGGCCGCCCAGGTCGTGGGACTTCCGTGCGATTGTTTGCAGATCGACGAGGCGAATATCCCCGGGAATCCGGCTGATGGGCCGATGGCCGCCACAGCTATCAATCGCGTGCTAGACTCCTTCGCCGGCCGGCGCGCGGTTCATCTATGCTTCGGGAACTATGGTGGGCAGACCATCCAAAAAGGCGAGTGGCGCGCCCTCGTGACCTTCCTCAATGCGCTCCACGTGGATCATCTCGTACTTGAAATGGCGCACCGGCCTTCTCACGAACTCGAAGCGCTAAAGGACGTGGACACGCGCATTCGCCTGGGCATCGGCGTGGTGGACGTGAAGGTGAATCACGTGGAAACGGCCGAAGAGATCGCTCGCAGGCTGGATTGCGCCGAACGAATGCTGGGTCCCGGCCGTGTCGCCTGGATCCATCCCGATTGCGGTTTATGGATGCTCAAGCGCTCCATTGCAGACCGCAAGATCGAGGCTCTGGTCAAAGGCCGCGATCTGTACCTGGGGCGGGTGTGACCGGTTATCGCGATAGCGCCACCGGCGCGCAGATGTGGCAGGTTACCGAAGGATCGGCGGTCAACCATCCTACCTACTTCCTGCAAAGCTCGTTCCTTCCAGGTGGACACACGATGTTCTTCACTTCCTACCGGACCGGCTCGCCGCAGTTGTTTGAAGTTTCGCTTGAATCCGGTGAAACACGACAGCTCACTTCCGGCCCGCCCATCCACCCGTTCAGCGCGGCGCTGCATCCTGGCGCAAATGCGCTTGTCGTTACGCGGGGCGGAGGCCTGTGGGCCATCGAGCGCCACACGTTGGCGGAACGGTGCATCATCGAGCGGCACGGATCGGAATTGGGAGAATGCTCGATCAGCCCTGACGGCAACTGGCTCACGGCGGCTTACAAACAGGGCCCATGCTGTGGCTTGGTGGTCGGTCGCTACGATGGCTCAAGCTGGCGCGAAATCCCGTTTCCGCGCACGGTGATCCACCCCCAGTTTCATCCGCTAGAACCCGAGTGGATCGAATTCTCGGGCGATCCTGCCCCACGCATGCATCGGGTGCGTACCGATGGCAGTGGCCTCGAATGCCTGCATCAACACCGTAATGACGAGTTCATCGTCCATGAAACGTTCCTGGGGTTGACCGGCGACCTGGTATTCACTATCTGGCCGCGCGCGCTATGCCGGATGGACTGGACCACGCGTACGATTTCCACGATCGTCGAGTACAACGCGTGGCACATTGCGCCGGACCGTGCCGGTAAGCGCGTTCTCTGCGATACCAATCACCCAGATGAAGGTCTGCAGATCATCGACGCCTCCACCGGCGCCCGCCGCCAGGTCTGCCTCAGCGAATCCAGCAACCAGGGCACACAGTGGCGCAAATCGCGCTATGCGCTCGCCGAGGATTTCGCCCAGGCCCGGAACACGCTGAGTTGGATGGAGAATGCCGCGGACACTGTGTATGGACCTCAATGGACTCACCCGCATCCTTCCTGGTCGTTCGAGGAAGACAAAGTCGCCTTCGCCAGCGACCGGACGGGCGTGACGCAAGCTTATGTGGTTGAGCTCTGATCCTGCCCTGTGCCGGCTGGCAGCGGAGCAGGCGACGATTGGGCTATATTGACAACCGAAGCCGGCGTGTTCTTATGACCGGGCGGGAGGTATCCAGCAGATGAAGAAGGCCAGCACAACGCGGCGGAGCGTTCTTGGCGGATTGGGCGCCGGTCTCGCGGGAGCGTCTCTGCTCAAGCCGCAACAGGATCCGTTTCGCGATCATTCTCGTATCCCGGGAATGGACGAGCTCAAAACCGCTGTTGAATTCGAAGCCGTAGCATTTGCCAAGCTGCCGCGCGAGACATATACTTACACGGCTTACGGCTCAGAAGGCGAATTCACGCTGCGCCGGAATCGGGAAGCATTCGACTGGGTCGAACTTGTGCCCCGTGGAGTGGCGGACGTCAGCTCGGTCAAGGCCGCCACCAATGTTTTAGGCACTCCGCTGAACTTCCCGATGATGGTGTCTCCCAGCGCCGCGCACGGCGCGCTACATCGCGATGGCGAAATGGGCACACACCAGGGCGCGACTTCGGCGGCCAACACGCCCATGATCATCAGCGCCAATGCGTCTTTCCCGGTTGATAAGATTGCTGCGGCCGCGGCGAGTCCGGTGTGGTGGCAGCTTTATCCACAGGAAGATATGGATAGTACCAAAGAGCTCCTCGACAGGGCGCTCGCAGCCGGAGCCAAGGCGATCGTAATGACGGTCGATCAACAGGCGTCTTACTACGAGCACTCCTTGCATGACCGGCACTTGGACGCCGGACCGCTCGGCGGAGACCGTCGCGTTGGCCGCGGGCGTGGCGCAGCTACCCCGGCAGCCAGCAATCCATATCGGGTACCCCCGGGAAGGCTCTGGTACAACTGGCAGTACGCCGATCAGGTGCGCAAAATGCTCACCGTGCCCCTGGCGGTGAAAGGCGTCCTGACTGGCGAAGATGCTAAGGCTTTCGTGGAGCATGGTTTCGATGCCATCTACGTTTCCAATCACGGTGGCCGCTCGCTAGATTATGACCCCTCCACGCTGGAAGTGCTGACTGAAATCGTGGATGCAGTGCCGGCCAGGGTTCCAGTGTTGTTTGACAGCGGAATCCGCAGCGGCTCCGATATCTTGAAGACGCTGGCACTGGGAGCGAAGGCGGTGTGTCTCGGCCGAGTAATACGCTGGGGCCTCGCGGCCTACGGGCCACCCGGCGTTCAGCGGATTCTAGAAATCCTGCAGTCAGAACTTGTGACCGCGATGGCCCAGACTGGCTGTCCTGATCTGGCATCGATTGACCGCACTCTATTGAGGACTCATTTCCGATGAAGAAAACCGTTGTGACAAGACGCAAAGCTCTCGCCGGTCTCGGATCTCTAGCAGCGGCGTCCCCCTTGATTGCGGATCACCCGCCCAAGCTGATCGGCGAGCCTCCTGGACGTATCGCGCCGCGCGCGGATCTAGTCAATGTGCTCGAATTCGAGAACATGGCCGAGCGCAAACTGGCGCCCGACGTTTTTGCGGCCATTGCCGGCAGCGATCGCTCCTTCTTCGACCGGATCACCTTCCGGCCGCGCATGATGGCACCCACGAACCATCTCGATCTGACGATCTCGCTCTTCGGCGAAAAGATGTTCGCGCCTGTCATCGTCGGACCGATGGCGCGCCTTCAGAACTATCATCCCGATGGCGAAGCCGGAATGGTGCGCGCTGCGTCGGCCGCCAAATCGTGGATGGTGGTCAGTTGCGAATCGAGTCTGCCGATGGAGAAGATCTCCGCGGAATCGAAGACGACGCTGTGGTATCAGGTGTTCCCCGATGAGGATGTGACCGGCGTCCGGGCAAAAATGGATCTGGCGGTGAAGGCTGGTTGCAAGGCGATCTGCATCACGGTGGGCGCGCCGCTTCCCAAGGCCATGGCCCGGCCGGTCGTGAACTGGAACAAAATCGACCAGATGCGCAAGGGGATCGGCGTACCGGTGCTGATGAAAGGCATCCTGACGCCAAAGGAAGCCGGCGAAGCGTTGAAGCACGGCATCGACGGTATTGTGGTATCGAATTACGGCGGATTGTTGACTCCCGGAATGGCGTCGTCAATGGAGATGCTGCCGTCCATCCTGGACGCTATGGGCGGAATGGCGCCGGTTCTGATCGATGGAAGTTTCCGCCGAGGTTCGGATATCTTCAAAGCATTAGCGTACGGCGCGACTGCCGTGCTGCTGGGCCGGCCGGTGGTCTGGGGTCTGGCGGCTTATGGACCGGACGGCGCTCAGCAAGTGCTGGAGATGCTGCAGACCGAAATCGCGCGCGATATGGCGCATTGCGGTCGACCTGCGATCAAGGATATCGACCGCACCGTAATCAAGCTGCACGAAGTCTAAGAGGCAGGTCGGAGACCTGCCCCACCTTACAAGCTCGTCCAGAGCGTGCCTTTCTTGGCGCTCTTAATGATATGTTCGGACGCACGGAATGCGAGCGCCTGGATCGTCAGCGTAGGGTGATTGCGCCCACCGGTGACGAAAACACTGCCGTCCACGATGAAAAGATTGGGCACATCGTGCGCCTTGTGATACTTGTCTACCACCGATGTCTTGGGATCGTTCCCCATCCGGCACGTACCGCGGTTGTGCGCGCCCCCCCGGCTGTCGCCGACCGGCTGGGCCCAGACCTTCTTGGCTCCGGCAGCTTCCAGAACCTCAACGGACTTTTGCCGGAAGAACTCCATGTTCTTCTTGTCGTCGGGATGAGACGATAACGTGATGCGCATGGCCGGGAGGCCCCACTCGTCCTTCACGTCGGGATCGAGATCGACACGATTGCTCTCGAGGGGCATCTGCGTGACGAAACAGCTGATCGTCATCCTGTGATTCGCTTCTTCCTGAAGGGCCTTCTTGTATCCCGAACCCCAGCGCGGAGCATCCGGCGACAATCCGCCCAAGCCAAGCTCGAAGGGAGTTAGATAGCCGCGCGCAGTCATGCGCCCGCCACCGTAGAAGCCGCGCTTCGGATCCGAAGGTACATAGTCCACGATGGCCGCGCCGGAGATGACGCCCTTGTACTCGTTCAGAGGATGCTCGAAGAGCGCGCTGGCACCAGCGCCATTGCCGAACATCGCATACTTCCCAACGACTCCGTTTGAATTCGCCAGCCCGTTTGGAAAACGCGCCGACTTCGACATCAGCAGCAGGCGAGCCGACTCCCCGGCATTGGCGGAGAGAATCACAGCTTTCGCCTTTTGACGCACTTCACGTTTTTGGGCATCGAAATAGATGACCCCGGTCGCTCGACCCGCGTTGTCGACGGAGATCTCGCGCACGTAGCTCTTCACCCGAATTTCACAGCGACCGGTCTTTTCGGCGAGCGGCAGCATGGTGACCGCAGAGCTGGATCGCGCGCGCACCTGACAGCCGTAGCCGGAACAGATTCCGCAGTTGACGCAAGCTTCGCGCCCCATATAGGGTTTCGTAATGATCGCGAGAGGCCCTGGGACGGAGGTCAATCCCAGTTTGGCCGCGGCGGAATTGAGTAGCGCGCCCGAGCTCTTCAGCGGCACGGGTGGCACCGGATAGTCTTTCGTCATCGGCGCGAGGAATGGTGAATTAACGCGCAGGCCGGATATGCCCATTTCCCATTCCGCCTGGGTGTAGTAAGGTTCGAGTTCCTCGTAAGTGATCGGCCAGTCCGCCATGCCGGTGCCGGAAGGGATCGTTGGATCATAAGATGCCTCGTTGAACTCATACGGCAGATGGCGCCAGCTGCTACTACCGTACGTGACCGTACCGCCGCCCACTACACAGCCATAGCTGTGTGTGCCTGGAACAGCTATCTCCTTGTCGTTTCGGCGGAACGTATTGCGCTGACGCGAGGGGTCGCTCATCAGCCGATCGTCGTCGCTCAGGTTGAGATTCAGCCATTCGTCCTTGTTGTATTCGTGTTCGCGGCCGTACTTTCCCCAACCACCCTGCTCCAGGACCACCACAGAAAAGCCAGCCGTCGACAACTGCTTGGCCATGATGCCCCCGCCGGCTCCTGAACCGATGACAACGAAATCGACCTCAGTTGATGTCGGATACTGTTTCATAGTATTTTCTCCTTCACCCTTTCTTGGCGGACAGAGCCTGCGCGTCGTAGTAACCGAACGGTGGTTTGAAGTTCAGTGAATCGTCGTAGCCGATGACTTTCCAGCCGACTTTGTCGTAGTTGCCCCCATGCACCGGGCGAGATAGGAATCCGATGATCGTGTGCCTGCGGACCGTGTTAAAAAAGGGCGTCTTCTCGATATCAGTAAGCACCTTGAGCTGCTGGTCGGAATTGAGCGCCGAGAATTTCGCCGTATCCGAGTAGAGCTGCTGCGCCTTGGCTTGAAGATCCTGCAACCCTTGCAGATAGGCGGGCTGGCGGCCCTTATCGAAAGTGGACAGAGCGCGGTCGATGAAGTAGACGCAGTGGGCCTCGCGGGCACCAGGAGTCTCGTCGGTGGGGATGATCTGGGCCGTCATGGCCTCGATCTCCGCGGCCTGCGCTTCGGTGAAGAACGCGAGCTTCGGTACTCCACCCGCTTGGGTTGCCTGTCGCACGTGTTCTTGAGCGGCCAGGATGCCTGGGTAGTTGGCTGTTACCCACGCCGCATTCAGGCCTGCCATGGAATTAACAAGAAATGATCGTCGTGATCTTCCTTTGGTGCTCATGCTTTCTCCCTTTCCTGCGTTCAGGAAGCTTCAGCGCGGCACCCTGCCGCAGGCTGCGCCTCCTTTGAAAGCTCTGATGCCTAGCATACCTCTTAATACAGCGCAACGTGTCGTCCGTCGGCGTATATTGCCGGGCTTTTACAACTTGAACCGGCACACGACGCCCACGTCGTCGCAGTACCACATCGTTCCTTGCCAAATGCTCATGCCGTGCGGCAACGGATCGGAATCGGCCAGTTGAATCTTCTCGACAATTTCGCCGGTCTCCGGATCGTGCTTGTGGAACGCGTTCCAATTGGAATCGGTGACCCAGAGATACTTGCCCTCCCAGCCGATTCCGTGCGGGCGATTGCCGGCCGTGTCGAACCGCTTCTGAATGACCCACGTTTTCGGATCCAGGCAGAAAACCATGCGCGCCGGAGGCACGGCCATCCAGAGCTTGCCGTCCCGGATCTCCTGGCCGTGAGCGCCCGTCCCCAAAGCGCGGCTGCCAAGCAACTGCCCTGCCTGGAATCCTCCAACCTTGCTGGGGTCCGCGTTTTGCTCCGACTTCTTCGGCGACGCCGGCTGCCGCTTCGGCGCGAGGGGACTGCTGCGCGCCGGCGGATCTCCAGCCATCTGGTAGATCACTCCGGCTCCCGGCGTGAAATGCCGTTCCAGCGTCTGGCCAGTCATCGCGTCGCAACGAACGATTTCGCGGCTGTAGGTGGAACCAATCCACAGCGTGCCGTCGTCGAACGTGATGCCGCTCGATCGATCGGTCTCGGTTCCGAAAGAGCGTAGAACCTTGCCGTCTTCGTAACTGACGAGGTAGGCTTTATCGCCCTCGGCCTGATCGATTATCCACAAGCCGTCCTTCGTAGCCTGTAAACCATTCGGTTTTGAGCCGGGCGGAGACTTGAAAGCGATTTCAACTTTTCCCACCCGACGGGTCTTCACCGCGCCCAGGGTCGGCGACGCAGCAATGGTAGGCGCGGCGGCTCCAAGCACCAGAAAACTTCGTCGATTTAGCATGCGATTCTCCTTTAATGCGTGGCCTGCACCCTGGCTAGCTATCGATTATACGTCCATTTTGATCACTCTGACGGTGCGCCAAGGCGATTCTGGACGATGAGCATTTTGCGCAAATGATTCACGAATGGGGCTCGCGCACACACGCAACGCCGCGGTGGGCGTCCACAACCCCTCTGTCGGAACCGCTATCTTAGTCGTCCCTTGAGCTTGCACGCCGACACGTTCTGACCGTCTACTGTTGAAACACGGATGTGCTGTCGGTGTGAACCAGCGCTTGCCATTGCTGGAACGTGAACCAATTTGTATCGATGCGGAAGGCCCGCGGGTCGCCAGGTTTCGACCAGGTATTGGAGCCCGCCAAGAGGTGGTCAAAAACGGCTGCCATAACGGCGTTTGGAGCACCTGTCACTCTCGTTAACCGAATAATACTCGAAAGAGTTCCAGATCTGACCCTTGGAAGAAATCCTAGTACATGATAGGAAATCGCTCTGGAATGTAAGACTCCGGTCAGTCTCAGGAAAACAATGTGTCGACAGATTCGAACACGGAGGCGCCCGAAATCGGAGCGATCCGCATCGTGACGGTTCATAGCAGCCAACGGGCTCGCACCACAGCACTGACACCCATCTCCCACACCCACGTTGTTGCCGATTTATAAACCAGGCCGAGTGATCCTGGTCGAACTCCCCGCCGTGCAACCGATTGCGAAACTTGGTATGACCCCATTCGCAAGCGACGCGGTAGACGACTCGCGGAGAAGGAGGTTCACACATCTAGTGGGTAGCTCTTCGCAAGGATCTCGCGAAGGTCAGTCGGCTCACTCGGATCTGGCTACCTGCCTGGCTCTCGCGGGAGCCGCGAAATTCCACACGAGGTTTAGAGGAGTCGCATGTAGACTTGAGGGCGCTCTATAGAATTACGATATTGAACCATGGATGGGACGGTTCGAGAAATGACAGCAATACCTGCAACGCTTACCGAAGGACATCGATACGAAGCCCGACAGGTTGGCACGATCGGCCAGAATCGAAGAAAGCTGCGCTCGCGTCGGCGTCACCGTACATTTCCGCTCCGAGGCGATCCTTCCAGTGGCTTAAGACTGAGTTCTCGACTCACCGGGTGTGAGAGAGAAGTTCAGCGCTACTCCCAGTGTCTTTCCCTGCCACGAGCGGATCTCCTTCCTTGCCGAGTTGCTCGGGCGGCTTGTTGAAATGTTTGGCTAACTCGGCGACCAGGCGGACGGAGCATTCCACGGCCGTCCGCGCGTAGTTGCGAATGCGGAGATCTTCCACAACGCAGGCACCAAACGGAAAACTATTCCGAAGACGAAACACCTCTCGAACCGCAGCCTGCCGCTCAGTCCAACAATGATTGTGCATCGGGTGCTCCGATCAGTTCGTTAATCGTCCCCACGTGATCCGCAGGAGCCCTCCCAAGTGAGGGTGACGAAAAACAGTCAAGCCTCCACGCACTCTTCGGTTGTCAACCCAATTCGAAGGGTGCCGTTTTCAAAACCAGCGCCAGTTAGGAATAGTTCGGCGACTAGAGCGCGTTACCGACGAGTCGCAGCGGCTTCGCAACCCTGGCCCTCCAGTCGCAATCTAACGGGCTTGCAGTCTGTTCAAAGTTGCTTACCGAGGCGGCTTTTGAGCGCGGCGTCAGTCATGGAGGACCATATTCAGCAGCGAGCTGTGAACGTGTAGTCCGCCATTGTAGTCAATGAAGCCTAGCTTGCGGAATCTGTTCATAAAAAAACTGACTCTTGAGCGCGTAGTGCCAATGATCTCAGCCAACGTTTCCTGGCTAATCTTCGCTATCACCGGCTCCGGTTTGGTGTCCTTCCCGAAGTTGGCGAGCAAGAGTAGAACGCGTGCGAGCCGCTTTTCACTGGAGTTGAAGAGGTGGTCCACCAGATCCTCCTCAACCCGAATGTTGCGGGAGAGTAAATAATGGAGGAACATTGCGGAAAAGCTTGGCTCGTTCTGGAGCACACGGAGCACGCTCGCCTTTTCGAGCCGCATGATCGAGCACTCCGACATTGTGCTAACGCTGGCCATGCGGTTCGGCTGGCCTGCCAACGATCCTTCGCCAAAGAAGGCGCCAGCCGCTAATATGGCGACAACTGCTTCTTTGCCCCGTGTGGAGACGACCGTGACTTTCACCTTGCCTCGTTGGATGTAAAAGATGGAATCCGCAGGGTCGCCCTGCGAGAAAACGGTCCGGTTCTTCAGGTAGTCTGTAATCGTCCTACCTTTCCCGACCCTGGCAAGAAACAACTTCGGATCAAAAACAGGATTTGTCTTCATTTGACTGGGTAAATCACTGACTTAATTGTAACGGATTTCCATTTTGTAGTCGGTGGTGTCCAGAAGTGGGATTTAGAGCTAAACCTGACACTGGCTCGATACGCGAAAATCCGCTAACTTGGTATCAAAGGATGCAAGGTCTTCCACGCCTCATTGGCCGCGAACTGCTTTTCGGCGATCCCGAAATTTCCGGCGTTCACCTTTCGCCGAATGGCAAATACATCGCATTTCTGAAGCCCTGGAAGAATACATGTGATATCTGGATGAAGGACACCGGCCAGCCGTTCAGCTCCGCCCGCCTCATGACGACGGAGATCGCGCGCCCGATCGCCGCTTCTCTGTGGACTCGCGATTCCAAGTTCATTCTTCACGTGAAAGACAGCGGTGGCGACGAACCTTTCAACGGAGGCATCGATGGTCGGCGTACCTAAGGTGACAGCCGACTTGAAGCCCGGCACTTACAAATACGATGCCAAGATTTCAATGGGCGATCAACAAATGGAGCTGAAAGTTTCAACCGCCATTCAGGATGGCGGTAGCGCATGGACGGCAATCGAGTATACCGACACGCCCATGGGCGCGATGCTGGACACAACCATCCTTGAGAAAGGCAGCCTGACGCTCCGAAAGCGGAGCGTGAAGCAAGGGCCAGTGAGCATACACGTCGAATTCTCGAGCGGCAAAGCCGTTGGCACCAGTAACATGAATGGCGAGGAGGAGCCGTTTTCCGTGGATCTCGACGGCCCCCTATTTGCCGATGCAGCCGGAGCCTATCTTGCGATCGGCTGCCTTCCGCTCGCCGATGGCTACACTACCTCTTTTCGCAATTTCGATCTGCAGAAGCAGAAAGCCAAGCTGATGGAGCTTCAAGTATCCGGGCCGGAAAGTGTCACGGTGCCGGCAGGCACGTTCGATGCCTTCAAAGTGGAGCTTTCCTCCGCAGACGGTGGTCCGGCCAAATCCACCATTTGGATCGCCAAAGATACGCGCACGCCAGTGAAGATGTTTCGGTTAATAGCCGAGGTGGCCGGAGCAACGCTAACCGTAGAGCTCTTGCCCTAAAGTGGTTGCGTCCCGGAAATACGTTCGCATAGTTTGGACTACTTCAAAACGGGCATCGTGTCCATGATTTTTGCTGGTCGGCAAAGGTCATCCGTGAACGAGAGAGACGGGAGTCCGATCAACTCAGATTCCGAGTGGCCAATTAGCGAATGATCAGCGGCAGGAAGGTCACTTCGGGCGTGACCTGCATACTATCCCATCTCGCTCTGGCGCAGAAGATGGGCGTTTCTGACGGATGGTTTCTTTCGGCTGACAAAAGGCGGAGTCTTCGTTTCCCAGTTTACCGATGGGCGGTCTCCGGCGATACCTGGGCAGTGAAGGTCTCGATCTTCCGGACAAGCAAATCCACGGGAGGAACGATCGGAAAGATCACCCAGCTGGCGCAAATCGGCAACAGCACGGAGCGCGAGCCGATGACGAACGCCTTCTCCAGCTTCTTATCAGCGAAGCGCCGGACTTCTGCGCGAATGGAATCGATGGATGCAGTCCGGCCAAGGACGGCCAAAAGGGCGTTTCCCTGCCAGGGATAGAGTTTGTCCTCAGCGGGCAAGGAGCTGCGGAAGTGCTCCGCCGCCATAGCCAAGACCTGCTCGCCGATACCGTACCCAAAGCGCGCGTTGACAGCCTGAAGACTATCAATGACAGCAAGCAAGAGAAACTTAGTACCGGGCGCCGCGGTTGCCTCCTGCAATCCCTTTAGGGCTTCCGCTGTGCCAGGAAGCCCGATAGGCGAATCCGGGCGGGTGCGCAATGACCAGCCATTCAACCGCTCCTGCGACTGGGCCGGTTCCTGCTGGACGCTCTCCAGAGCAACCTTTCCTTCGGTCTTCCGACGCAGAGCTTCTCCGCGAACGTGTAGCAGGCATTCGCCGAGTTGCAGGTTGACTAAGTGAAGGTCCTCCACCGTGCCTGGCCGCTTCAGTACCTTCTCGATCTCTTGCAGTCTGGCGACGAAGGTCCCGTTGCTCGCACCCACCACGATAACGGTTTGCGTGAGCGCGTTGATCATAGTTCGGAGTTCCTCGATTTGAACGCGGAGGGATTTGCTGGTGTCCCGGTTGTAATCCTCTAGAGCCCGCAACGCTTCGCCAAGCACCATGAATTGTTCCGATATCGACAGCTTCGGAGTGAACCGATCGGCGAAGTCGTTCATATCGGAGCGGAACCGCTCATAGTCGGCCCTGTCGCCTTCCACGGCGTGCCGAGAGATGGCCTGAAGAAACAGGTTGATCATCCTGCGGTAAGAGCTTTCTAGTTCTCCATCCGAATTGCCAAGCAGGTAAGTTCTCAGAGAAATCATATTCCCGGCACCCGAGCGGCTGGCGCACTTCGCCGCACGGTTCTGCCACTCTGGAGTGCTTATCGACATGCGGCGGTAATGATTGAGCTGAGTTTGGCGCCGCACGTTAATATGCATTACTCCAAAAATTGTCCATCTGCACCATGCAAAGGAGAGCCGGAAGGTTTTGACGTTCCAGCGCAGACGCCTCGAGTGCCAGCGAAACATGCTAAATACCGCCAGACTTTAGCTCGAGAACCGAATTAACCTCCTGCACTAAACTTGTTGCGTTCCTCCGGTCACTGCTATTTCCCTCGTTGGCAGCTATTAGCGAATGAAATACGTTGGCAACATTATTTTGCCCGCGTGTCAACCCACGAGCAACAAAAGGTCAAAGGTTGGTGCGAATACAGCCGATCTAGAAGTTGTGGGCAACAAATCAATCCTGATTGTCGAAGACGACCCAATGAACGTGCAGCTCGTGCGGACGCTGCTGTCGGGCGAGGGGTATGACTTGCGTTTTGCGTTCAATGCCGACGAAGCTTTGAATGTCTTGGCTTATTTCAAACCCGGTCTGATTCTGATGGATATTCAGTTGCCGGGAAAGAGCGGGCTGGAACTGACACGTCAGTTGCGTGCAAACCCCGAACTGAATGGCGCCAGCATCGTCGCTCTATCAGGCTATTCAAGGAAAGACGATGAACAGAGCTGCCTGAACGCCGGCTGCAATGGATACATCGGAAAACCCATCGATACTTCTACCTTTCGGTCACTGGTCCGTTCTTTCATTGATAAGACATCTCGTGCGGTTCCAAAAGGGGCGAGTGATGTCCGGGATCTGTTGCGCGATATCCGCAACAATTTTATCGCTGAATCGCTGGAGGAATTGGCTGGATTATTGTCAGAGGATTTCGATAGGGACCGCCTGCTTCGCGCGTTACACCGCTGGGCTGGTATCGCGGGCACTCTAGGAATGCCAGGCGTGACAGACCAGGCTAAGAAAACCGAGTTGTTTATCGAATCTACCGAGAAAATAGACGTTCCTGCGGTCAGGGAAGCGCTCGAGGACCTTAAGCGACTGATCGGCGAGGCAGCATCAGCGCCGGCATTCGAGGTTGCTCTGCCGAGTGAGATCGTGAAAAAGCTATCGGGGAAACGCGTTGGGTTAGCAGGTTTCAGCCAACCGGAAGCCAACCGGATTGCTAAGGTGCTGGATTGCGCAGAATGTTTCACGCTTTGCATAGAGACGCCGCCCGAAGGTCTCTCGACGGCAATGGTCCAACGATTCGACATCGTCATACTTAATCTCGGTACCGAGGCCGGCTCCACTTGCCAAAGACATACCAACCCTGGACTACACAAGCCCATTCTGTTCGTCGGTTCGCGTGCTTCTATATCCGACAAAGTTGTTTCGATTGAGACAGCCGCTCGCGACTTCCTGACGACGCCGTGGGATTCTGAAGAACTTCTAGTGCGCTGCTGCAAATTGCTTTCCCCGGTTTTGAGAAATACCGATCCCGCCGTAAGGGAGGGACCGGCTCAGGTTGTAATCGCCGACGACGATCCCGCCATCGGAACGCTGTTAAGAGCTACATTGCGTCGAACGGGGGCGGAATGCCATCTGGCGCACAGCGGCGCCGAAACGCTGGCCATGGTCCGTGAGATTTTACCTGACGCCCTGATTCTCGACGTGAACATGGCTGGTATGGATGGATTCGAAGTGCTGACCAATCTGCGCGCCGACGGCCGGACTGCGGGCATCCCAGTGGTATTGCTTACCGCAAGACAGCAGGAAGCTGATGTTCTTAAGGGCTTTTCTTGCGGAGCGAGCGATTACATTACGAAGCCTTTCAATCCGGTAGAGGTCACGGCTCGCGTCGGGCGGTTCCTGCCGCGGAAGAAAGCTTGATGCTCAGTGGGGCTGGGACTCAATCTCGCGCGGGATCGGAAGAATCCTAACGCCAGAATAAGGCAAAAACGGTGTCGCAGGACAAGTTGAAAGGCGCCTCCCGTCGTGGAAAATGATTTTCGGTGAGGAGCCAGGCGGATGACCACCCGATTCGTGATCGCGGCCCAAAAAAAACGGGCTAATTGTTCCAAGCTCTTTTCGCCGTCTTCCGGGGCAGTCCCTTTCAAGCCAAAGGCCTTAGAAACTCTTCATCAAGAAACGTGCTTGGTTTCCTGGCGGGAAATCGGGCTAGTTTGTGGGCCCGAGGGTTGGTTGGGTGATGACGTCGAGTTTCTCGATTTGAGTGCGGTAGAGACAACTCTCTTGCCCTCGAAAAACACTATCGTTAGCAGCCGGAAAACACAGGCCCGGGCGCCAGGGAGGCCATCAGTTTCTCCGGATAGGACTCCCGGAAGCGCTTCGCAGAGTCGTGGGCCCATCGCCGCAGTGATTCAAAGCCGAAAGTCCGTTAAGAAAGGGTCTTCCTACGGACTGCCAGAGCCCAGCGATCAGATCCGTAAAACGAATGTGAGCAGTTTTGAACAGACTCGATAGCACTAGTTCCATTACACTGTAAGAGGTTGTAATGGGCAGGCTTGCAGCCCAACACCAGGCTTCGTCTGATTGCGGAATACGCCGTGCAACCTTCACATTAAAGCCACGGCATAGGAAGGTATTTGTGGGATCTGTCACAGCAACGAATGTAGGTCTTTTCGACCTGTCCACGCCTTTGTCCAACGGCGCCTCGGCTGCGTCTTCGCCAGCTTCTGAAAAGGCGTCTCAGGCGGTACAGGGCTTCGACATCATCGAAATCTCTGCCCGCGCGCTCGAACTCCAGGCCGCGGGATTCGACCTGTCCACGGCTTTGCCCAACAGCACCTCAGCTCAGCTGCCGGCCGGGACTTCGTCGGCCATTGATAAGGCGCCTCAACAAGCTCAGGGCTTCGACATCCTCGTACTCTCTGCCCAGGCGCTCGAAGCTCATGCCCTTACGATCGAGACAGCGGCGACCGTTATCGGCTCAACCGGCACCAGCCCTCAGCAGTCTCCTCTATCTGCTTGGTCGATCCCTGAAGGTGTGTTTCAGGCCATCAAGGCCGGCGAAGTTGCCAAAATCATCGATTAGGCGCTCCATCGATTCTAAGATGAACGCACTCTTGCTCGTTTGCATTGCGTTATGAGAGTCAGCGTTCCTCGCTCCAGGTTGACAAGGTTTCCGGTGGCCGAGTACTTGCGGGCATTTCTTGGCGGCCTGTCGCTCTCAGTTGGGCCGAGGATCTGGAACTTGTCTTCCAATATGACGCGCGGAGCCTTCGAGGCGCAAACGCGATAGGCTAGCACAACAAACAAAAAAGTTGGAGAAGTCTCAACTTCGAAAGCACTTTCTAATTAGACTAGAGCTGTTTAGTAGTTACTGAAGCCGCGGCTCGATTGTCACTTCGTACGCGACCGGCCCCGGGCTCGTTGAACTCCTATCCATCTGCTAGACCCGAGTCTAGCCCGGCCCATGGGCACACTCTCGTCTTCTTTCAAAGAAAGCGTGCACAATGGACACCCCGGAACCATCGCAAAATCAAGATCGCCAGCGTCTCCAGGAGAGCGACAGCCCAGCGGTGCGAGAGCAGCTGTTCTTGGTGCTCGATGCCGGCCTTCGCGTTCAGGCTGCCAGCAAGTCTTTCTACACTGCGTTCCAGCTCGCCCCCGGCCAGGCGGCCGGGAATAAGTTGGCCGAGCTCGGCAACGGCCAGTGGAATATCCCGACCCTCCTGACCCGGTTGACTGAACTGCCGAAGATGGACGGTGGGTTTGATGATTTCCAGGTGGAACAAGAGTTTCCGGCGCTGGGGCGCGGGACGATGCTACTCAGCGCGCAGCGTCTGTCGGGTAAGGACGGTCAAAATGGAATGATCCTGGTCTCCATCCGGGATCCCACCGGACAGAAGCGTGCCGCAGCGGAAGCCCGCGATTTGCTCGCCCAGTGCCGTTTAACCCTGGCCGCCATCGGATACGCCGTCATCGTCACTGACCCGGAAGGCGGCATCACATTCATGAATGCCGTCGCGGAAAAAATCACGGGATGGTGTCAGAGCGATGCACTGCACAAGCACCTGACGGAAATCTTCAATATCGTGAACGAGCAATCATTCCAGACGGATGAAACTCCCTTCGCAAAAGCCGTTCGCGAGGGCAACGCCGATCTCGCGAACCAGACGGTCCTCGTCGCTCGGGATCGCAGCGAGTGGCCGATTGATGGCCACATCGGTCCAATCTTTGACGCCGCCGGGCGTCTCACCGGGGTTGTGCTGGTTTTCCATGACGTTAGTAATCGCCGGCAAGCGCAACAGGATTTGGAGATTTCAGAAGTCCGCTACAGACGCTTGTTTGAGTCGGCCCACGACGGCATCCTTATCCTTGATGCCGTGTCCACCAAGGTGCTCCACGTCAATCCTTTCATGGCTGATCTGCTGGGCTATCCCAGGGAATACTTTTTGAGAAAAGAGCTGTGGGAAATCGGCGTCTTCCACGATGCCGAAATGTCGAAGAAAGCGATGGTGATGCTGCAAAGGGCCGGCCGGATCCGCTACGAGGACCTTCCACTCCAACACAAAGACGGACGGCACGTCCCCGTCGAGTTCGTCAGCAATGTCTACCGGGAAGGCAGGCGGAACGTAATTCAGTGCAACATTCGCGATATCACCGAGCGCAAACGCCTGTCCCGGGAACTGGCGGAAGCCAGTCTGAACGCCGAGGCCGCCAACCGCTCTAAGAGCGAGTTCTTAGCGAACATGAGTCACGAGATCCGTACGCCGATGGGCGCCATTCTGGGATTTTCAGAGATGTTGCTGACCAAGAGCGCGGAAGAGTGCGCGCAAATCGGATGCATCCAGATCATCCGGAGGAACTCCTTGCACTTGCTGGAACTCATCAACGAAATCCTCGATCTCTCTAAGGTCGAAGCTGGACAGATGAAGGTGGATCTCATCTCCTGCGACCTGCCAGAGTTGCTGTCGGAGATCGTCTCACTCGTGGGTCCCAGGGCGAAAGAGAAGGGGCTGGCCTTCGGAGTCACGTTCCTGGACCCGATCCCGCGCCTGATCCAAACCAGCCCAATGCGGCTCAGACAGATCCTCCTCAATCTGCTCGGCAATGCCGTGAAGTTCACCGAATCTGGAAGGGTCAACATGAAGATCACGGACGAAGGAGCAGGCGGCCCGAACATAGCGCTGCGCGTTGAAGTGACCGACAGCGGGATTGGAATGACTCCGGAACAGCTCGCGCGGCTATTTGTGCCATTCACACAGGGTGACGCGTCCATCACCCGTAAGTTCGGAGGAACGGGATTGGGTCTGACCATCAGCAGGCAGTTGGCTCGCATCCTGGGTGGTGACATCACGGTGACGGCCCAATCTGGTATTGGAAGTACCTTCACACTGAAGGTCGACGGCGGCCCGTCTGCTGGCGTGGAACGAGTGCAAATTTTTAACGGGTCAGCATCGCCCGCCAGCGGGAATCGGAAAAAGCGGTGCGATATTCGTCTTCGCGGGCGCATTCTTCTGGTCGAGGACGGAGACGACAATCAGCGGCTGCTGCAAATGCAACTGGGCGACGCCGGAGCATCCGTGACTGCGGTCCGGAACGGGCGGATGGCCATCGATCTTGCGGCCCAGCAGACCTTCGATTTGATCCTGATGGATATGCAGATGCCCGTCATGGACGGCTATACCGCCACCAAGGAGTTGCGCAGCAAGGGACTGACGCTAACGATCATCGCGCTGACGGCGTATGCCATGGCGGAAGACCGCGAAAAATGTTTGGCCAGCGGATGCAGCGGTTACCTGAGCAAGCCCATGGATCAAGAGACACTGTTGAAAACCGTCCATAAGTACCTCGGAATTGCTTGTCCACAACTGCCCGCCGATAGCTCCGGAGCAGGCGACGGGGCGGCGGCTCCGGCCGGTGACGCAGGCGGTTCCAATCGCGTTATCGCTTCCAACCCCGTCGTCGCTTTTAACACCATCAAGAGTAGTCATGCTGATGATCTACGGATCATGGAGATTGTCCCCGAATTCGTGGCCAGGCTTCCTGGCAAGGTGCGCAAGATGACCGATCTTTTGCAGCGCAACGATCTGACGGCGCTGCAGGAGGTCGCCCATCAGCTTTCCGGGACATGCGGCGGGTATGGTTTTGACCCCGTTACCGAACCCGCCAGAACGGTCGAAAAATCGATCAAAGACGGTAAGGCGGAGTGCATCACCACCGACGTCAAATCGCTGATCGACGTAATCCGCAGGATCGATGGATACGACGAATCGAAGGAGCTCGTCCCTGCCGGGGAATTCACGAAATGATCCGTCGTCGGTTTGGGTGCTCACAGACCTGTGGACCTGGAATGGCCGGCGGGAAGGTCATGACATCAACACAGGCTTGATGAACCTCGCAAAAGGCCCAGTGAAGCAGGAGATCTACCGACGCTTGCGCAACTCCCGGAGCACCGGCGCGATTTCGCCCATCGAGAAATCGAACGCAACATGAAGCACTTCTCTGATCTCCCCAAGGAACGGCTGGAACCGATCATCTCCGCCGTCCTGGACGCAGTGGAGCGGGACGAGTACTGGCAGGTGTTGGAGCGCATCAATGCTGCCCGCGATGAGGAGGTCGGAGTCTTGGCAGAAGACGCATCGCCCAACCAGCACGCTATAGCCTCCGCGTGCTCGACGAGCTAGGGGCGCTTATCGGCAACTCAGAGACCCGTGAGGCGACCATGCACACCGCATTAGCTACGGATCTCTGGATCTTCGGCCCGACTTTGCGCTGAATGTCATCAAATCGAAGCGCACATCCATCCTGCGACAGTACGCTGAACCTGTTGCTCGTGGGCCGGTTCCGTGAACGGTACCTTTTAACGATATACGGTCAGGTGACCGGGGATGGTCAAATCAGGAAGGTCATCCGCAAAGAGGCAACAAGAAGTCCGTACGTGGAGCCGGTTGTCTGCTTCGGCGAGGCGACTGGGCCTTCACATGCAGAATCATGACCGACAAGCCGCTTTTCATGTTATCTAGGGCTGCCGCCATTTACTGAGGCCGACAAGGTCAATCAATCGGACGTCGGGCACGCCAATGTCACAGCTCTGATTAGAATCACCAGTTGCAATCAAAGTTTTCATAAGGAGGCCATATCATGGCAGGAAAAAAGACAGCAGTGTTTGGTATTTACCAAAACGCAAAGCAAGCCGAACGGACCGTCGACGACCTATTGGCCGCGGGGTTCTCCAATGACGATATCTCGGTGTTGCTCCCGGACAATGAGGGCACTAAAGACTTTGCGCACGACAAGAGTACAAAAGCGCCAGAAGGCACGACCGCAGGAGTTACGACCGGCGGAATCATCGGTGGAACTCTTGGATTGCTGGCCGGGATCGGCGTTCTTGCAATTCCCGGGGTCGGTCCGTTCATCGCCGCCGGCCCGATCATGGGCGCTCTTGCAGGCCTTGGAGTAGGCGGCGCCGTCGGAGGTCTGATCGGTGCGCTCGTTGGGATGGGCATCCCCGAGTACGAAGCGAAACGATACGAAGGGCACATCAAAGCGGGCGGAATTCTGCTTTCCGTTCACTGCGATACATCCGAGAAAATTACACGCGCGAAAGACCTGCTAAAGCATACGGGAGCCCAAGATATTTCATCGTCTAGCGAAGCGAGCGCTGACCTCCCAGCCGTCGCTGAGGTCGCGGCGCACCGCTAAGATTTATATCGGGTGGGCAGTCGAGGATCTGCCTGCCCCCGTTTCTTCGGGCCCTCAAGAAAGAACATCTTCCGCATCCAATCAGGATCAACTCCCTTCGACGCAGCAGTAGTGCCCTGGAACCCGCTAAAGCCCACGTTTGCGAAGAACTCGTCATTTCGGTGCTCCGAAGTGCACTTGCGCAACTCCCTCCAACAAGAGGCGGTTGTTTTCGCTGTTCGATCTCGGCCGCACTGACATGAACGGCCATGGGCGTGCCTCATCGAGAATGACGGTGGGTCCGTTTCCCCGGCAAGTTCCCAGCGATAGTGGCCAGGACAAAACGGAGTCCTAGCTTCAAAACGAAAGACGAAAGGGATGAATTTAATGAGAACGAATCTACAACACTGTGTTTGGGTTCTGGCACTTGCCGGATCCATGAGCACCACCGCCTTCGCGGCGGACCGAGAAATCAAGGTTGACGACAGGCTGGACGCTTCGGCCGACGCGCTGACCGACATGATGAGGGCTTACGATCAAGGTATCCCCCAAGATCTGATCGATAAGGCGCGCTGCGTGGTTGTCGTGCCGGGTATGAAAAAGGCCGGATTCATCTTCGGAGCGGAATATGGCCGGGGGTTCGCGGTATGCCGGCGGCACGGTGGTTCGGGCTGGAGCGCTCCGGCCGCTATGCGCTCGGAAGGCGGTAGTTTCGGGTTTCAGATTGGCGCTTCGGAAACCGATATTGTGTTGCTCGTGATGAACGATGGCGGGATGAAGCATCTCTTATCCGATAAGTTTACGCTCGGCGGAGATGCGTCCGTGGCGGCTGGCCCGATTGGCCGCGACTTGAGCGCTCAGACGGACGTGGCGCTTCAGGCGGAAATGCTGTCTTATTCCCGTTCGCGTGGGCTGTTCGCGGGCATCTCGCTGACAGGCGCGACGCTTCGGCCGGATGGGGAAACCAACCGGGAACTCTACGGACACGACACAACCAATCGTGAAATTCTGACCGGCGACTTCAAAACTCCGGCAGCCGCGGGGAAATTTGAAGGGGCGCTGAATCGGGATTCGGCACAACGCGACCGATAGGTGCAGCTTCGGGTAGGGAACTGAATAGCGCGCGTCCCAGCGCTCGGCTCAATTGTCCTGGTAGAGAATCCTTGCGATGAGTGCGCCTGGGATGCCGCTGACCGGCTTCGCTGACCGGCTTCGCTGACCTATACACCAACACTCGAGAGGCAGAAGAAAATGTGGATCGTAGAAAGAAAATGTCCGCCCGCTCTTGCCGTCTCGCCCGGGCCCGTTGGTTACTCATCATCCTCTTCGCCTCGGCATGCTTTCCATCGTTATCGTTCGGTCAGCAAGGTTCTTTGGAGAGTTTGACTGATTCGGTAAATGTCGCTCCTAAACCAGTGGAGAACAAGCGTATTCTGGGCATCATTCCGAACAATCGCACCTGGCCCAGCCTGAAAAACTACAAGTCTCTTTCAACACAGGAAAAGTTTGAAATTGCCCGCCAAGACTCGTTCGATCGGGGCACGGTTATCCTCGCTGCGGCGTTCGCGGCTGAGGCTCAGCTCACGAACGCTAACCCGTCATTCGGGCAAGGTGCGAGAGGATACGCCCGCTATTTTGGCGCATCTTACGGCGACTTCGTCATTGGCAACTAGCCGGGACC
>CAWACO010000031.1:0-122638 GCA_963780485.1 Bryobacterales bacterium | reverse complement strand
CGCCGTTCCCTTACAAATTAAGGGGGAAAATCAAAGGCCCGATGTCGACACAGACAGCGATGCGCCGAAAAAGGTCAAGAGCGGATCTCGTTCATTTGCGCTCGCTGCCGGCGACTCAGCCTTCCACCAAGATCGGGCAAGTGGCGTGGGCGTGGGCCGAGATCCAAGCAAGCTTGGCCGCAGGGATGAAGCTCAAAGAGATTTGGGAAGCTGCCAACCGCGACGGACTAGAGATGTCATATGCGCAATTCCGGGTCTACGTGTCCAGGTTGCGGCGGCGCCTGCGACAGTCTAGGGCGACTCAGACGCAACCGCCGCCGACAGCAATGCCTAAGTCCGACGATGGTATGCCAGCCCCACCGTCAGATCCTTTCCGCAACTTGCGAGAACAGCGGGAGAAAGCGAAGCAATCCAGCTTTGAGTATGACCCGTTCTCGATTAACAAAAAACTCATTTGATCGATTGAAGGTAACCGATGACAAGCCTAGAGACAAGTGGAAATGGGACCGCGGCATCGGTTCACCTGGTTTTGCAGGGCAAAGGCGGTGTCGGCAAGAGCTTTGTCTCCGCAATCCTTGCTCAGCACTTTCGGACAAAATCAGCGCCAGTGCATTGCCTGGCTTTTTGGCAGAAACCTGTACATTTGACACTACTGTCACACTATGATACAGTTTGTGTAGATGAAGGCAAAGCCCACACCACCCGGAGGACCACTGCCCTTCGGCACGCTCGTCCGCACCTGGCGGCACGCGAGGAAGCTCGGCATCGTTGAAGTTGCCAAAGCGATGGGAATTGATTCGGGACTTCTCAGCCGGATTGAGACCGGGAAAAGGTATCCGCCGGAAATCCCTGCGCTAACTCGCCTCGCGAAAGTGCTCGGGATCGACGAGCAATCGGACGATTTTGCCGCGCTACTCGCAGCCGCGGACCGAGCGAGGAACCCCGCGCTACACGACCTGGCGACGGCGATGCGAGGCGGGAAGGCGTGGAATCCGTTTTCGGCGGATATGATGAACGAACTTCCGCCGGTGTTTTGCGAGACGCTCGCCGAGATGGCTGCAAGGGCGACCGAACGGGCGATCTCCAGGGCGGCGGTATCTATCACGGTGAAGTCGGCGGATGGGGCGGTGCAGAAGTATCAAGTGTTGGAAGGTCAGAAGTCAGTTAAAAGGAGAAAAGAAAGATGATGACCCTAATTGGAGGACCGACCCCGGCATCGCCGGGGCGAGCATGAGCCGCGCGGCAACGAAACAGGTGGCTCCAAATCCTCAACCTGTTTCAGCGTTGGAAGAACGCCACTACTCTCCGGCAGAGCTGGCCGCGATGTGGAACTTTTCGGCGGGAACGATCCGGCGACTGATCCAGGACGAACAGGGAGTGCTACGCCTCCAAGGGGTGGGGGAATCCGCAGGACGCAGGAAGTACACGACGTACTCCGTGCCCGCATCAGTTGCCGCGCGGATCCATGAGCGCCTCGCGCACCGTACCCTCCAGCCGACGAAGCCTGGACGTAGTCCACGCAGCATAGTATTTCTGCGTGACCAGCACCGACGCGTGTCCTAACAAGCGGGATACGTCTTCGATGGGTACACCTCGGAGGAGCATCCGCACGGCGAATGTGTCCCGCAGTCGGTGTGGTCGGCAGTCGGCCACACCACACCGTTCGCCGATAGCACGCATAGTGATGTACACGGTGTACTCCAGGGTGGTCGGTCCACTATCAAATGCGCGGTACGCGAAGGGATAGCGCAGGGACAACCACGCGGCATGATCGATCGCCCCGTGAAGGCGATCGGACAAGAACACCTCGGCTGTACGGCGCTGTTTGTTACGCCGCTGTTTGGTGGGTTCGAATGTGTACACCCACAGATCGGAGCGAACACAACGTTGTGGATCATACCGCACAGCATCAGACACCCGTAGTCCGGTCTCCAACATCAGTTCGAGCAGGAGCCGAAACGTGCGTCCGTTGGAGGCGTATCCTTCGGTACCGCCGTTCAACCGCTCCGCTTCATCGAGGATACGGCGTACTTCATCATCCGTGTACGGCTGTTTCTGTTCGTACACGGCACGGACGTTTCGAATGCGAATGTGCACCGGATCGGCGATCCAACCACGGCGATGAGATTCACGAAGGAAAAATTTGAGCTTGGAAATGAACAGCGCTTGCGTGGTGGACTTGAACTTGCCGAGGACGTAGGTTTTGAAATCCTCGCACAGGTCCACGTCAAGCTCGGACATGTAGGTTTTATTTTTGCCAAGTGCAAACGCCTCCAACCGTGCCAGCGTAAGCCGATGTTGCTCGAGTACGTGATCGGCTACGTGTGGAGTGTGAGCATCGAGGTGCCGACGGATGCAGTCATGGATGGTGGGACCGTGGACGGCAGCCTCCACTACCTCAGCGGTGATCGCCCGCACTTTCGCTTCGGCCACAGCCCACTCACGGGTACCGAGGGATTGCCGGGGATATTTTTCCTTGTCCGTGGTGCCCGCGATCCAAATCGGACACTCACAATCCCGGTAGTGACGGAGTTCACGTGAGGACAACAAATCGAGCGTGTGGACCCGGCAATCAGCGCTGTGTCGACGATAAATGGTTAGACTCATAATTCGTAATCGTCCTTTTCGAAGGCAGTCTGTACCTTTTTGTACCTAGGGTTGAATTTGTGTTACTTTGAGTACATTTCCGACGGCGTAGAATCAATAAGTTACTGATTCTGCACGGGGCAGGGGGTTCGAGTATACGAGTTATGATTCACGAGATTATTCCAGTGGGTATTTTGCAGTGCAATTGCTCGATCTTCGGCGACGAGCAGAGCCATGAAGCGGTGGTGATCGATCCGGGCGATGAAATCCAGAGAATCCTGGCGATTCTGGCGAAGCATCAGCTACGCGTGAAGGCGATCATCATCACGCACGCGCATATCGACCATATCGGTGGCGCGCAAAAGCTGAAGGCCGCTACCGGGGCGCCGGTCTACATGAATGCCAACGACCAGCCGCTTTCCGAGCACCTGGACGCGCAGGCCGCCTGGCTGGGAATGGCGACGCCCGAGCGAACCAAGATCGATGTAGACGCGCGAGAAGGTGAGAAGGTAGTGCTGGGGCCCGCCGAGTTCCAGGTTCTTCACACGCCCGGCCATACGCAGGGCAGCATCAGCCTCTGGATACCCGCCGAGAACAAGCTGATCGCCGGCGACACGCTGTTTCTAGACAGCATCGGCCGCACGGATTTGCCGGGCGGAGATTACGAGCAGATCCTGCGGTCCATCCATGACAAGCTGTTGCCGCTTGAGGACACCACGGCGGTGATTCCGGGTCATGGGCCGGCTACGACGATCGGCCGGGAGCGCGCGAGGAATCCGTTTCTGCAGGGCCTGTAGCAGGACGTATTTGGCGCACTGTCGCAGCTATTTCACGCGCGAAACTGGAATGATCAAGCTTCCGACGGTGGCGCTCGCTGGATCGCCTAACAGAATACGAAGCGTCGCGGCGCCTTCTTTGAGTTCGATATCCTGCCGGAAAAATACGCCCGATTTCAAGTACGCCGCATATTGCTCCCCATTGAGAATCAGGTTGAAACGGCTGTGAGTTTGGTCAAGAACGTTGCCAAGAGCACCCTGCTGAATGAGAAAAATCTCGACAGCGCCCTTGCGCAGACCTCCTGTCTCGGCTAGCTGAAGGTCGCGCAGGTCGATCGAGCCGCTCACTTCGAGGGCTCGGTCCGATCGGTCAATTCGCGCCAGAATGTGAATCGCAGACGATTCAAGAGGGCTCGCCAGCGCGCTGTGGATCCGGCGTTGCCGCTGAGCCGCCGTGGCTTCATCGGTGACCGCAAAATAGCCACTGGGATAGCGAATATCAACGCCGGGGCGGTCCACCCGAATTTTCAGCTCATGGAATTTTCCATCCAGCGAGCCGCTGTCGAGGTAGAAGCCCAGCGTGTAACTGACGTCCGAGTCATCCACGGCTTTGCGAATGGCGCCCGAAACGTCGTTGTTGTTATAGAAGGCGCGGCCGCCGGTCTCATCCGCGAGTTCCTGCATGGTCTCGATCCCAATTGGCCGAAAATGGGGATTGAACGAAGCCACCAGCCCGCGAGCATCCACGGGATAGATCGCAATGTTGGCTCGACTCAACAATCGCGCAATCGCCGGGCCTGTAGAGGGCAAACTTGCGGTCAGCCAGACCAGGTTCTTGCGGCCGGGGATATCGGCGGCATGATTGGCGATTGCGAGCAGAGCAGCCATAGTCAGGCCTGCCCGGCCGCCATTCGCAAGGGCTGCCATTTTCTGATTCGACGGATCGATGGCGGCATTCAATTCCGCGGAGCTGGTATGCGACGGTGGCGGTTCCGCTACTTCCGCCAGTGTCACTGACGAGTCGCGGTATTCCGCCAGTACTTTTTGAAGCTGCGAGGGGTCATTGGTGAAGTCGCACAGGACGCGCAGCGATCTGCCGAGCGCATAAATCGCGACTCGATCCTTGGGATCCAGATCCTTGACGAACTTCATCAGTTGGTTCTTGCCGTACGCTAGCGCCTGGTCCTCAAAATGAGTAGGGCCGGCATCGTCGTGGAACCACGCTCCATAAGACAAAGTGTTTAGGGCATCCAGCAGGACGATGGTCACGTTGCCGGGCGAGCTACCCGGGTCCTGCGGCCGGTTCGAAAATGTATTCGGCGGCAAAGGAGCGGCATTCGCGGTTGGTTTCGCGGTAGCGACGGAGAAGATGCTGATCATCCGCGGCTTCCCGCGATCAGTCAGGCCGAAATCGTCCTTCGTGAGATTCGAAACGGGACCATTTTTGTCGCGAACGATGACGTTGACCTGGACCAGGCGCGCCGAGGACCGAAATGTCGGAGTCTGGAACGCTATGGCCGGGGCCTGTAACGCTAGGACTGACGCGATTGCGACCAAGGCGTCATTCATATAACGGAGGCTACCACTTCGCGCGGCCAGCTACTCAACAGGTAGTGAGGTCTCTTATCCCTTGATCCAATGTATCGTCGGCAGCTCAATGCTCTGGTTCGCACGGTTAAGAATTTGGTTTGTGATACCCGCGTTCACCGTGTTAGCAAATACTTCAATCTGTTCTTCTCCACCTGCTCGCGGGGACTCTTGCCGACACGATCCAACCACGCCTTGACCTGGCCAATCGAAACCACATGCGAAGCCTCGGGCGCTTTGACGCGAACATTCAGCGTTGTCGCCGGTCCGAACGTCGCATCCGTGAAACCATGTTTCCGAAACTCGGCCAACGCAACCACAGCGGCTTCAAACAGACTGCTCGCGGTGATCTCGACGGAGTGCGTGATTCCTTCCGAATCCTTGAACGAAACCGAGCACGACCGGGCGGTGGACACACCCCAGTATAGGCGAAGATAAGGCGAACACGCTAGCGCTTCCACCCGATTGCCGCCGGGAGTTCTTTCGAGCATAATCGTTGGCAGCATGGCAAAGCGCTGCCGACGTTGCCAGACCGTGACGAACGATGAAGCACCGTACTGCGAGGCGTGTGGGATTGATTTCTCTGCGGTCCCAGCTATCCGAGTCGGGAAGATGAAACGCTTTGTTTCGCTCTCGCTCGTATTTGTGGCTACCGTCCTGGTGACTGCATACTTTCGCAGTTGTTGATCGAGCACGCCCTGGTGTCGTCTACGTTCGAGATTTGCGCGGTTTCGTGCTCGTCGATTTCGAATCTGCGGCTTTCGTCTTCGGTACTTTGCCCGAAAGCATTTCTGCGTTCAGCTTCTTTAGCCGGTTGAACTCATCGATCCACTGCTCCACGGTCAAACTACTCACCTTCGGGACGTTTATGGTTCGGTCCAGCCAGTTGTTCGCCTCGGTCCCCGAAATGCTTGCACGTGTCATGAACTCATGCAAACTTTGTGCTAGGAGATGACGATGACAAGCCAAGCACGATTCATGTCAGGGATTATCCTTATCACGGTTCCGACCATTCAATATGGCGGCTACTTCTTGTTGAGATCACTCATGGACCGAACTTCCGGTTACATGGACAACGCGCTGCGCCAGAATTTTTTCCGCGCAGGTCACGCGCACGCGGGTGTCATAGTAATCCTTTCGTTGATCTGCCAGTTGTTGGCCGATTCTGCCGTGCTACCCGTGTCGCTGCTGTGGTTGGTGCGGATTGGAGTGCCGATTTCCGCCATTCTTATATCGGCAGGATTCTTCGTTTCAGTCGGTCCTCCAACCACGACCGAGCCCAATCAAGCCGTCGCACTGATTTATATCGGAGCACTGGTGCTCGCGATTGGTGTACTAGTGCTTGGCATCGGACTACTGCGACCGATACAGCGAAGCTGAACGTAACTTCATATGCGCGGCTGGGAAGCGTCGGAGCGGGGGCTAGAAAGAACGGTGTAAAGCAAGATCGCTTCAAGCACGCGCAGACCACTGTAGGCGGTGGTACTCTGTCTTACGGGGAGTAAACGCAATGGAAATGTCATGGCAGACGCGAACAGACCATCTCGTATGCCAGTGGTCCGAAGTGGGGAAACGAGTCCCGTACAACCCGTCTTGGATGCAGGATGTTTCCAGAAGCATTCGCACGAAGAATGCTTCATCAGCGGTTATGGATTTCACCAGGCTGAGTCCATTCGGTGGTAGCGAATGGTATGCTCCGAGATCGTCTATGACGCGTTCGGGACTTTCAGAGTAACCGCACCACCCGGTTCCCACACTCCTTGCCACGCGCCGTATGGCAGTCCACGATCCGTCATCCACGAAAACCGCTAACGCGCTTGTTGCCACACTACCACTCAACACCTCCGACAGTACCGCTGAAGTACACTGATCTAGGTCAACGGAACTTTCAGGCAACAGCATGGCTGACATTGTAGATCGACGGAAACAGGCCGCGGCGGAATCAGCCGTAGCGCGAGTCGCAAATGGAATGATCGTTGGCCTGGGGTCCGGCTCTACGGCTGCTCTGGCTGTGAACGCGCTGGGAAAGCGGGTCCGAGAAGGACTTCGCATCATCGGTATCCCTACGTCGGAGCGGACGGCCACGCAAGCGCGCGCCCTGGAAATCCCGCTTGCCACGCTGGCTGAGTACTCTCAAATCGATGTCACCATCGACGGCGCCGACGAAGTTGAGACCGGAAGCTTGGATCTGATCAAAGGTCTCGGCGGCGCGCTGTTGCGGGAGAAGATTGTAGCCGATGCAAGCCAGCGATTCGTCATCGTCGTGGACGAGGCCAAAATTGTCAATCACCTGGGTGAGCGCGGACCTGTTCCCGTAGAAGTGGTCCCGTTTGGTTGGCAGGCGGCGGCACGCAAGCTCACGGATCTTGGCGCTAATGCGGTTCTCAGGAAAGGCGCCGATGGCGAACCGTTCAGGAGTGACGGCGGTCACTATATTCTGGACTGCACATTCGGCCCGATCGCCGACACGAAGGCACTGGCGAGCGAACTGGACCACATAGTCGGCGTGGTCGAGCACGGGCTATTTATCGGGCTCACTTCCGAAGTGCACGTAGGTGGGGCCGGCGGCATACGCGTGTTTACTTCTGCCAGAGCATCGCGTTCGCTCCGAGCGGAATAGCCGCGCCAGCACGGCTCGCGTTCGCTTCGAGCCCGCCCAGATGTCAAGTCACGCGATCAGAGGAGCCGCCTCCAGCTTGGGACGAACGAGTTCCTGAACATGCTCCAGCGCCTCCGCGAGGCTAGTGGAGAGGCGATGGGGCTGAGTTCGCTCGAAACGGGCCTTAGCTTTTTGCGTATCGCCGCTGAATCCCCAGACGCAAACCACCACTTTGAGTTTTGGAAACCGTTCCCGGATCTGCTTGCACATCGCCCGCGCTGGCGCGAAAGCGTAAGGCGGCAACGCGGAGATGCAGACCACGTCGCTCGGTCTGGCATCAATCGCCGCGAGCCATTCATTGGGAGACGAGCCGGCACTCGGAAAGGACAGCACCGCGAATCCCTTTTGCTCCAGCAGCTGAGCCAGCATTGCGGCCGTGATCTCATCGGCCTGGTCATGAGCCGGAAGACAAACTATCCTCCCTCTAAAATGCTCGGCGTCGTCCGGTATCGGCGCGGCTTCTTCTTCCGATGAGCTGTCCGCGGGTTGATACTCGGAAAACTCGGCGATCATTTCGTTGATGCTGAGAAAGAGAAATTCTTCCCTGGCCGCGTCGATTGCTCCTTTGTGCCGATCCTGTTCGGCCATGCTCAAAGCCGGGATGAGCACCGAGTCGTATAACTCGACCAAGGGCCTTCCTTTAAGAAACTGGCCGACAATGGTATGCGCTTCCAGTTGGTCCATCGCGAGCAGCCGCTGGTAGATCTGGGCTTCGGGCGCGAGAACCGGTTCATCTCCCAGCAGGATATGCAAGAACGACAGTTGCGGAACATAGCGCCCCAGAACCACGACGCAGACCGTCAGGGGAGTAGACAGGATCAGGCCCGCGGGCCCCCACAGAACGGTCCAAAAGACGGCCGTCACAAGCAGCGCCAAGGAAGAAATTCCCACGTGGGCGCCGTAAAGCCAGGGTTCGACGAAGTTGGCGATGATCAGTTCGAGGCCCACAACCAGCAGGAAGACGAGCAGTGGCTTGAGCCATCCATCGAAAACGGCCAACGAGAGCGCGATCGGTAGCGTCGCCGCGGCGAGCGTTCCTACGTAGGGCACAATCCGCAGGATGCCGGCGAGCAGCTCCCCATAACGCAGGATTGGGTACGCCTATTAAGTAAAGACCAAAGCCGAACAGAGCTCCGAAACCCGCGTTGACCAGGAACTGCAAAAGGATGTATCGGCTGACGCGGGCTGCCGCGTCATCGAGCGCTTGCGTCATTACGTTCAACTGACCCAACCCGACCAGCCGCAGAAGACGGTTCCTCAGGTCTTCTCTCTTAAGCAGCATGAAGACCGTAAAGATGACGACAATACCCGCCAGGCCCAGGGGCGCGAGAACCGGCATGCCCAGATCGCGAAGCTGCGCCCATCCGCTGGTGGGAGCCTCGACCATTCGAACCGCCACAGGCGACGCGGGCGCAGGCGGCCCAGTCGGCTGCTTTAGATTTCGACGCGGCGCTAGCGATGGCGGCGAGGTAGCATTCGTCGAAGTCGCGTCCGGGCCGGTGACTTCCCGTACGATCTCTTTAACGCTTTCGGCAGCTTGGCCTAACTGCCCCGTGACCGGGGTGTGAAGCGCCTCGATCTTGGAGGTAATGTTCTCGCGATACAGAGGGAGCTGAGTGACGACATCCACCAACTGGTTCACGATGACCCAACCGATGCCGCCAGCCACCGCGAAAGAAACCAGGACGGTCACGAGAACCGACACCGCGCGACCGATGCGCAGTCTCTGGAGAAAAGCCACCACTGGCGTCAATAGAAACGTCAGAATGAGAGCAAACGCGAAGGGGATGAAAATCTCGCGCGCAAAATATAGTGCCGCGATCGTTCCGAACAGGACAATGGCGCCTACCTCGCACCGGAGCTTGGGCCGGGTAGCCGGCCCAGCCACGGTGATCATAGGACGCAGGCCCAAGATCTAAGCTGCGCCTCGGCGACCGCTCAGCAGGTTGATAACGACAACCACCAACGCGACGACGAGCAGTAAATGGATCAGGTTTCCGCCAATACTAAGGCTGAATCCCAGAAGCCACAGAATCACGAACAGAGCGACGATCGTCCAAAGCATAGTAGTTCCTTCTGTGCTCAGTGCCGAGCACGCTTTTAAGTTGAAAGTTGACGGCCCGCATAAGCAGGTCAAACGGGAGGTTGTTGAAAAAGTCTGTCGCAGGTCAGAGACCTGCACCACGTCTTCCGCAGGTCAGAGACCTACGCCACGTTTAGTTCGACGAGCTGGCCTTTTGCCCTTTAACTTGCAGCTCGTTCACCACTTGATGCACGTTTATAACGGCGGCCGCGACCTCTTCCGCATGCGCGCGCTTGGATTGAGAATCCACCTCACCGGTCAGCGTGACCACGTGATTCTTGACGGCATATTTCACGCTCTCGTGAAGCCTGTATTGGATGAGGGCGGCGTCCAGGTTACTCTTGATTCCCTTATCCAGGTCAGAGTTCACCTTTTCAGCTTCGCTCTCAGCACCCGGCGGAATCACTGCAATCTGATTCGACACAACTTGGGCGCCCGCGATGGACTTCGCGATGGATTCGGCTTGTGCTTTGTCACCGTCTGCTGCTACATGTCCGGCCAGAGTCACGACTCCCTTGTCGCGATCTTGACTTGCAGAGACATCTTTGAAGCCGGCCTGATCGAGCGACGTGCGGATCTGGCTGGAAACATCCGCTGATTTCGTGGATGTCGTTGAGCACCCCGCCAGAGCCCCCATGAGCGTTATCGCCAGCAAGGACCAACACGGTTTGAGCTTTTTCATTTTATTTCCTCTGATGCAACTAAGGGCATGAGAAGGGCCTAACGTTGCAGGAGGAATATCCAGCGCAGGTATCCGCCAAATGGGCAAAAGACGCGCGCCGGCGCTCTGAGAGGTTATTAGACTGGTAACGCCTAATGGTCAGGTGGCCGGGGATGGTCACTGATCTCTTTCCAGGTATTGGGAGGGCACGTCGTCCTCCGGGACCTCTTTGGTGTGCACTTCCGCGACATCCGGGTCGGGTGCTTCTTCCACGCCGCTAGTCACTTCGGCCTCGAAGGATTGTCCTTCCTCGACTAATTCTTCGACGCTTTCCGAGCCTGCCTCCGCGACATCCGATAATCCTTGGGTGTCTCCCGACTGGCCGGCCGAACCCGGGCCCGTCCCCTTCGGCCTGGTCGAAACTGTATCGTAGGTTGGGATTCCTTCATCGTGTTGTTTCTTCATGCGCTTTTTGGCGGCACGTGACTTGCCAATGCGGTGGTTGCCGGCGGTCAGAGGCTGCGCAGCGGGCAGTTCCGCTATTAGCGCTGGAAGACGAGGGTGATCGGCTTGCGCTCCGGCCTTTCAACGCTGACCAGCATGGCGCCATCCGCGGCAAGGCTGTAGCTTTCGAGTGTAATCGCGCCGGATTGCGTGGTTGTCACCTTCAGGACGTCATGATCCCACTTGGTTTTACTCTTGAGGTCTTTGCCGCTGTGAATCGTGGCGTTGTGCTCGCTGTCGGTGACGTCGCTGTAGAAAAAGGTTTCGGTAGCGCCTGCATACACGAAACTGCGAGAGACGATGATGATGCCCTCCCGATCGGCGATCGTCACGGTGCCGGTTTGAACGACGGGCTGGCCGGCGAAATCGCTCTTGGCGGGCACCAGTGTCCAGGTGCCGTTCAACGCGCTATGGTCGCGAGCGAACGCCGAGAGCGCCAGGAGGGTCGTCAAGACGGCTCCGGTAATTGTAGTAGCTGAGTATATTCTCATGATTGCGGATGTTAGAGCACACGCCGTACCGTTCACGTGAAACCCGAGGGGTTTGGTCGCTGTCGTGCACGTGAGAAGAGTAGACTGCGCCTCCACGGGAGGGCAGATAGTGACGGATTAAATATGTCTACTCGTTATAACGACGGATCCCATTACGAGAATCACCAACGAGCCGCCGAATTGAAAGACGGCGCCGCGCATGCCCATCGTGTTGCCGAGCAGCAGGGGAAACAGGAACACCTTACAGGCTCGGAGCATTCACGGCAGACGCAGGAGCACTCTCAAACGGCCCATCAAACTACTGATGCGCCCACAGTCGGACATGGCATCGTTGCTTTTGGACATTCTGACATCGCGGCTCTGGCTTATGAACTCTGGAGAGCGAGAGGGTGTCCGGAGGGTTCAGCGGAAGAAGATTGGTACCGTGCCGCAGAAACCTTGCGCTCCCGCGCTCACGGCAGTTGACCCCGTACTCGCACTCGGGGCCAAGGGTATCCACATTTTATAGAAAGTTTCGAAAGAAAAGAGGAGAAGACCAGATGAAACCGAGCACCACGGATCAGATTAAAGGCAGCTTTCATGAACTGAAAGGCAAAGCCAAAGAGAAGGCGGGACAAGCCACGAACAACCCTCGGCTAGCGGCTGAAGGCCAAAATGAGAAGCTGGCCGGCAAAGTCCAAAAGAAAGTCGGCCAGATTGAAAAGGTTTTGGAGAAGTAAACGAACGATCTGACGATACGCGGTCGCATGACCATATATGGTTAGCGGTTCGTTGCTTCACTTTGGGATCCCCAAGGCGCATCCGCTTGGGGATACAAGTCACGCCGCATCAAGCCTTGAACGGCCACGGGCGTGCGTCTTCCAAACTGGCTCAAGACGAAAGGAAAGGAATCAATCTTATGAGAATCAATTTGAAACCATGTGTGTGGGTTCTGGCCTTAGCGGTGGGCTCTGGCCTCGGCGGAGTCACGGTTCAGGCCGTGGGGGCTCCATTTCAGGACCACCAACAGGATTATTCGAAAAACAAAACGTACCAGCAGGGCGTGCGCGAAGGCCAGGCCGACCATGCGCAGAACAAGGACCATAGCAGGAAGAGGCACTTCAAGAAAGACGAAGACCAGAAAGCCTACGAGAATGGCTACCAAAAGGGTCACGGAGACTCGAGGTAACCACCGCCAAAGAAGGGCCGCCATTCCTGTGGGGGAGGCGCCCTTCGAATCCTGGATTTTGCGCCCACAGCGCGGTATGAAACAACTGCTGTAAATTCGGCGTCTATGCTGCTGGAGAGCCTCGGCCTCAGGCCTCGATGTTGCGGGCCCAATTCGCTAGGGAGAAAATGAAACAGTTCCCCGAAGCATATGCCCGATAGCCCAAGGACGCCCACAGAGACTCCCGAAACTGATGAGCAGCTAGCAGTTTCAACCCCACCCCCACCCGTTAAGCCCGCGCCCCCGGAGCGTGCCCGGCCGAGAACAGTAACTAAGCCTGCCCGCAGGCGCTGGCTCATATGGCTAGCCGTTCTTGTTGTGCTGGGCATTGGCATCTATTTCGTTTGGTCAAGGACCAAGACCACGCAATCCGCCAGCTCGGCTACGGCAAAAGGGAAGGGCGGAGCAGGGGGGGCCGCTGTACCGGTAGTCGCGGCGAAATCCCACCAGGGCGATATCGGTGTATATTTTACCGGCCTTGGCGCCGTGACCCCAATTTATACCGTGACCGTGAAGAGCCGCGTCGACGGCGAATTGATGAGCGTCAAGTACAAGGAAGGCGATCTCGTACATAAGGGCGATCTGCTGGTGGAAATCGACCCTCGTCCTTATGAGGTTCAGCTTACACAAGCCCAAGGTCAACTGATCAAGGATCAGGCCACCCTCGATAATGCGCGCATCGATCTTGCGCGCTACAAAACTTTGGTGGCGCAGCAGGCGATTCCGGAACAACAGTTCGCGACCCAGCAAGCGACCGTAACCCAAGACGAAGGAATCGTGAAAACCGATCAGGGCCTGATCGATAGCGCCAACCTCAATATCACTTATAGCCATATCACGGCTCCCATCACCGGACGCATTGGCCTGCGCCTGGTGGATCCTGGAAACATCGTTCACGCCGCCGATGCAAACGGGCTGTTGGTGATCACACAAATTCAGCCCATCAGCGTGATTTTCACGATTGCCGAAGACCAGCTTCCGGTAGTGGTCAAGAAGATGAACGCCGGGCAGCGTCTGACCGTGGACGCCTACAGCCGCGACATGACTACCAAGATTAGCAGCGGAACGCTGACCACGCTGGACAATGAGATTGATCCAACCACCGGCACGCTCAGGCTGAGAGCAACCTTCGACAACAAGGACAACTCGCTGTTTCCGAATCAGTTTGTGAACGCGCGCTTACTGGTGCAGGAAAAGCACGGAGTAACTCTGGTGCCTACGGCCGCGATACAACGTAACTCGCAAGCGACCTATGTGTACGTGGTGAAGCCGGATTCCACGGTGACCGTGCGACAAATCACCATCGGCACAACAGAGGGCGATAACTCTGAAGTCACTTCGGGGCTGACACCGGGAGAGGTGGTGGTCATGACCGGCGTCGACAAACTGCAGGAAGGGACCAAGGTCAACGCTCAGATCCCCTCTGCAAATGCGCCGGCTAACCCGTCCGCAAACCCGTCGGCGCCCTCAGCGATTCCCGCAGCCAAGAAGGGCGGCAAGGCCCCCAAGAAAAGTTAGATGAACCCGTCCCGGATCTTCATTCTCCGGCCGGTGGCCACCACGATGTTGATGGTGGGCATCCTGCTGGCGGGCGCCGCAGGGTACAAGCAGCTGCCTGTGTCGGCGTTGCCGGAGGTGGACTATCCCATCATTCAAGTCATTACGTTCTATCCCGGCGCCAGCCCGGACGTGATGGCATCTTCGGTGACCGCGCCGCTGGAGCGCCAATTCGGCCAGGTGCCCGGACTCCAGCAGATGACCTCCACCAGCTCCGACGGGAGTTCGGTGATCACGCTGCAATTCACCCTCAGCCTGAGTATCGACGTGGCCGAACAGGAAGTGCAGCAATCGATCAACGCTTCCGGTACGTACCTTCCGGCGGACCTGCCGACTCCTCCGATCTACAGCAAGACCAATCCGGCCGACACGCCGATCCTGACGCTGGCCCTTACCTCGACGGAACTTCCGCTCTCGAAGGTTGAGGATCTGGCCGACACGCGCCTGGCGCCTAAGATTTCGCAATTGCCCGGTGTTGGTCTGGTCAGCATCAGCGGCGGACAGAAGCCGGCCGTGCGGATTCAAGCCAATCCCACGGTGATGGCATCTTACGGCCTCAATCTGGAAGACCTGCGCACGGCCATTGTCGCCGCCAATGTCAATCAGGCCAAGGGCAACTTCGACGGAACGCATCAGGCCTACCAGATTGGCGCTAACGACCAGTTGCTCTCCAGCGCCGATTATGCGCCGCTCATCATCGCGTACAGGAACGGCGCTCCCGTCAAACTGACCGACGTTGCCAGCGTGGTCGACGATACCGAGAACGTCCGCCAGGCAGCCTGGATGAACGAGATTCCGGCGGTCATCTTGAATATTCAGCGGCAGCCTGGCGCGAACATCATCTCGGTGGTCGATCGCATCAAGCAACTGCTGCCGCAGCTCACGTCGACGCTGCCCGCCTCGATCAAAGTCAGCGTCCTGACCGACCGGACCACTACCATCCGGGCCTCCGTGAGCGACGTGCAGTTCGAGTTGATGCTTACGGTGGCGCTGGTGGTGATGGTCATGTTCCTGTTCCTGCGCAATCTGGCCGCGACCATCATTCCCAGCATCGCCGTTCCGCTGTCGCTGGTCGCCACCTTCGGCGTGATGTACCTGCTTGGCTACAGCTTGAACAACCTGACTTTGATGGCCTTGACGATATCAACCGGCTTCGTGGTGGACGACGCGATCGTCATGATCGAGAACATCACCCGCTACATCGAAGCCGGCGAGCCGGCGCTCCGGGCGGCGCTCAAAGGCTCCGCGCAAATTGGCTTTACTATCGTCTCGTTGACCGTCTCTCTGATTGCCGTTCTCATCCCTTTGTTGTTCATGGGCGATATCGTGGGCCGCCTGTTTCGTGAATTTGCCGTCACGCTGAGCGTGACCATCCTGGCCTCCGCCGTGGTTTCGCTCACGCTGACTCCGATGATGTGCTCCAAGCTGTTGAAGCACACGCCGGAGGAGAATCAAGGACGCTTTTATCGCGCCTCGGAGAACGCGCTTCAACGCCGTCATCGCTTTCTACGGCAGGACGCTGAAGTGGGTGCTGCAGTGGCAGGTGGCGACGCTGCTGGTCGCGGCCGCGACTCTGGTTTTGACCATCTTCCTGTTCATCGTAATTCCCAAAGGATTCTTCCCCATTCAAGATACCGGCGTCATCCAGGGCGTCTCGGAAGCGGCCCAGTCGGTGTCCTTTCCGGAAATGTCCAGCGAGCAGCAGCAATTGACCAAGATCATTTTGCAAGATCCGGCGGTCGATAATCTGTCTTCCTTCATCGGCATTGACGGGACCAACACTACCTTGAACAGCGGGCGCATTCTTATCAACTTGAAACCGATCGCCGTGCGAAAGATCAGCGCCAGCGATGTCATTCGGCGCTTGCAGCCGGAGCTGGCCAAGGTGCCGGGCATCACGCTGTATCATGCAGCCGGTACAGGATCTGTCGGTGGAGGACCGCGTGAGCCGGACCCAATTCCAGTACACGTTGGAAGATCCGAACGTAGACGAACTGAATAGCTTCGCGCCGCAGATGCTCGCCAAGCTGCAAAAGCTGCCGGAGCTGAGCGATGTGGCCAGCGATCAACAAGACCTTGGTCTGCGGGCCAAGCTGGTGTTCGATCGCAATACGGCGGCGCGCTTCGGCATCACCACTTCGGCGATCGACCAGACGCTGTACGACGCTTACGGCCAGCGGGAAGTTTCGACCATGTTTACCCAGTTGAACCAATATCACGTGGTGCTGGAAGTGAAGCCTGGTTTCGAGAAAAATCCGTCGGACCTGAACGACTTGTTTATCCGGACGGCCGCGGGAGGATCGAGCGGATCGTCGACCACTTCCTCGGGCACACTCTCCAGCACTCCCTCGGCCGCACTCCCTATCCTACGACCGGTTCATCCGGCGCGTCGTCGACGGCTACCTCCATTCAATCCTCCTCGGTATTTCCGAATGGCGGCCAGATTCCGCTCAATGCGTTCTCTCACGTGGAGACCACCACGCGCTCCCATCACGGTGAACCATCAGGGCCAGTTTCCCGTAGTGACGCTCTCGTTCAATCTGGCGCCGAACGCATCCCTGGGTGATGCCGTCACGGCCGTGAACAAAGTGCACGACGAAATGGGCATGCCGCCGAGCATGCAGGCCGCGTATCAGGGAACGGCCGAGGCATTCCAGGCGTCCCTGGCAAACGAGCCGATCCTGATTGCGGCGGCGCTGATTACGGTTTATCTCGTCCTGGGCATTCTATATGAGAGCTACATCCATCCGCTGACGATCCTATCCGCGCTGCCTTCGGCCGGCGTCGGCGCGTTGCTCGCTCTCATCGTCTTCGGGCAGGATTTCAGCGTGATCGCGTTAATCGGCATCGTGCTGCTCATCGGCATCGTGAAAAAGAACGCCATCATGATGATCGACTTCGCGCTCGCGGCGGAGCGCAAGGAGGGCATGAACCGGAAGAGGCCATCTATCAAGCCTGCCTGCTGCGCTTCCGTCCCATCATGATGACCACCATGGCGGCGCTGCTGGGCGCTGTGCCGCTGGCCTTGGGCTCGGGCAGCGGCTCGGAGCTGCGCCGGCCTTTGGGGATTACGATCATCGGCGGCCTGCTGATCAGTCAATTGTTGACGCTGTACACGACGCCGGTTATCTACATCTGGTTCGACCGGCTGGCGGACGCGATTCTCGCGGCAAGAAACAAGCGGACGAACGTCCCTGCGGGCACAGGAACCGCTTCCGGCCAGGTAAGCGATGAATATTTCCGAGCCCTTCATCCGGAAGCCCGTCGCCACTACGCTCCTGGTGGTCGCGATTTCGCTGGCGGGAGCCGCGGCCTACCGGCTGCTCCCGGTCTCGCCGCTGCCGCAAGTGGAGTTTCCGACCATTTCCGTGAGCGCCGGTTTGCCCGGAGCGAGTCCCGAGACCATGGCCTCATCGGTGGCAACGCCGCTCGAGCGCCAATTCGGACACATCGCGGCGGTCACCGAGATGACCTCATCGAGCTCCCTCGGATCGACCAGCATCACGCTGCAATTCGATCTGGATCGGGACATCGACGCGGCCGCGCGCGACGTGCAAGCCGCCATCAACGCCGCCCGCGGCTATCTGCCAACCAATCTTCCCAACAATCCTTCCTACCGGAAAGTAAATCCGGCCGACTCTCCCATCTTCATGCTGGCGCTCACTTCGACCGTCCTCACGCGAGGCCAGATGTACGACGCCGCCTCGACCATCATGGCGCAGAAGCTGTCCCAGGTGAGCGGCGTGGGACAGGTGACTGTAGGAGGAAGTTCGCTTCCCAGCGTTCGTGATCGAATTGAATCCGACGGCTCTGAATAAGTATGGCATCGGCCTGGAGCAGGTCCGGACCGTGTTGAGCGGCGCGAATGCCAATACGCCCAAGGGACATTTTTCGGACGGCCTGCGCATGTGGGAAGTGGGCGCCAACGATCAAATCTTCAAGGCGAGCGACTATGAGCCGTTAGTGGTGGCTTACCGCAACGGATCGGCAGTGCGAATCTCCGATATCGGCCGGCGCAGGATTCGGTGGAAGACCTTCGTAATTCCGGCTATGCGAACGGCAAGCCATCCGTCCTGGTCATCATCTTCCGCCAACCCGGCGCGAACATCATCGATACGGTGGATCGCATTCAGGGCGGTCCTTCCGCAGATTCAAGTCCTCTATTCCGCATTCGATCGATGTGAAGGTGGCCATGGACCAAACGGTCACCATCCGCGCCTCCGTGAGCGACACCGAGAGGACACTGATCATCTCCGTGATGCTGGTGATTCTGGTCGTTTTCGTTTTCCTGAGAAACGGGCGCGACGACCTTCATTCCGAGCGTCGCCGTCCCCGTGTCGCTGGTGGGGACATTCGGCGTGATGTATCTGCTGGGCTACAGCCTCGACAATCTTTCGCTGATGGCGCTCACCATCTCGACTGGTTTCGTGGTCGACGACGCAATTGTCGTGATCGAGAACATCACGCGCTATCTGGAACAGGGCCTGCGTCCATTCGAAGCCGCGCTCAAAGGCGCGCAGGAAGTCGGCTCTACCGTATTTACCATCAGTGTTTCGCTGATTGCGGTGTTCATTCCGCTGCTCTTGATGGGAGGCATCGTGGGCCGCCTGTTTCGCGAATTCGCGGTGACGCTCTCGGTCGCCATCGCGGTTTCCATGGTGGTTTCGCTCACCGCGACTCCCATGATGTGCGCCCATCTGCTTGAAAGAGCAGCCATCCCATGGCTGGATGTACCGCACCAGCGAGCGGGCTTTCGATTGGGTGGTGAATCTGTACGGGAGGACGCTGTCCGTCGCGCTCCGTTTCCGGGCGATTACGCTGCTGGTCTTGCTGGCCACGATCGGACTTAACGTTTACCTGTTCATTCGCGTTCCCAAGGGATTTTTCCCGCAACAGGATAACGGACGGATTCAGGGATCGATTCAAGCCGACCAGGACACCTCGTTCCAAGCCATGGACAAGATCATGCTGCCGATGATCAATATTGTCGCCGCGGATCCGGCCGTCGACACTGTGATCGGATTCACCGGAGGCAGCACTTACAACACGGCGCGTCTGTTCGTCTCGCTTAAAGCCGCTCGCAGGAGCGGAACATCCCGGCCGACCTGATCATCGCGCGGCTGCGGCCTAAGTTGGCCAAGATTCCCGGCGCCACGCTGTTCCTGCAAGCCTCGCAGGATCTGCGCATCGGCGGCCGGCAGAGTAACGCGCAATATCAATTCACGATGCAGGGCGACAACCTGGACGATCTCAATAAGTTCGCGCCCAAGATGGTCGATGAGCTGAAGACCATTCCCCTCATCGCCGACGTGAGCAGCGACCAGCAAAACCGCGGGCTTGCAAGCCATGATTCAGTACGATCGCGGAACTGCCGCGCGGTTCGGTATCACGCCGCAACTCATCGACAGCACGCTCTACGACGCATTCGGCCAGCGCCAGGTATCCACCATGTACACCTCGCTGAATCAGTACCACGTGGTGATGGAGGCGGCGCCGGAGTTCTGGCAGAATCCGCAGTTTTTGAGCCAAATCTACGTGCATTCGCCGAGCGGACAGGAGGTTCCGTTGAGCGCTTTCGCCAAATTCGCTCCCACCACCGCTCCGCTGACGGTGACTCACCAGGGTCTCTTTCCGGCAGTCACCATTTCCTTCAATCTGAAGCCGGGCGTCGCGCTCGGCGATGCCGTGAATGCCACCGACGCGGCGGCCGCTAAGGTCGGGCTTCCGGCAACCATCCAGACTGAATTCGCCGGTACCGCACAAGCCTACCAGGCCTCGCTAGCCACCGAACCGATCCTGATTGCCGCGGCGCTGGTGACGGTCTACATCATTCTGGCGATGCTGTATGAGAGCTACGTCCATCCCATCACCATCATTTCCAGCCTGCCGGCGGCCAGCGTCGGCGCGTTGCTGGCGCTTCTGCTCACCCACAACGACCTCAGTATCATCGCCATCATCGGCATCATCCTGCTGATCGGCATCGTGAAAAAGAACGCCATCATGATGATCGATTTCGCTCTGGCGGCCGAGCGGAACGAAGGCAAGAATTCATACGACTCCATCGTCGAAGCGTGCATGTTGCGCTTCCGCCCGATCCTGATGACCACCATGGCCGCGCTCCTGGGCGCCTTGCCGCTGGCGCTCGGAACCGGCACCGGATCCGAGCTGCGCCGTCCGCTGGGAATTACGATCATCGGAGGGCTGATTATGAGCCAACTGCTGACGTTGTACACGACACCGGTGGTGTACCTATACTTTGACAGCCTGCGTGAGTGGTCGGATCGGAGACGCGCCCGGAAACAGGCGGAGGCCGAGCCGGTCGGATCGCCAGCATGACAACCAACAAGCGCCCCGCGACCAACGCTATGATCTTGTTGCTTTGCTCCGAGCCCATTATTCGCGCCGTTATGAAAGAAGCGCTGGAACAGGCCGGCTACGTAGTCCGGGCGACGGGTGACCTCGGCACGGCCGTGGATCTGATCGGCGCCAGCAAGATCGATCTCCTGATTACCTATCCCTACGTCGAGAGCATCTCCGGACACGAGGCCGCAAAATACCTGCGCGAAAGAAACCAACACATGGGAGTTCTTCTAGTAGCTGGTCTTTTGCAGGATGATCGGCTTCAATACCGCGCGATCCTTGAAAAGTTCGACTTATTCCCTCCACCATTTACAACCGATCAGCTGATCGAAAAAGTTGAAGAGGTCCTGCAGACATGCTGTTCTCGCGGGGCGCACAAAGCGGCCGGCGCTCCGCACAAGGAGTAAGCGGGTCCCGGCTTACTCGGTATACAGGCTGGCGGAAGTCGGCGCAACATGAAGTATCGGTGGTGAAACGCGCTTTTGGCGACGCCGCCGCAGGATTCGAGTGCCTCCCACCCAGACACCGGTCAGGAAGGCCAGGGCCATCCCCAGGAATATTACTACGACAACTGCAATGGGCAGGAACGGAATGTAGAGAAAGAATGCGCCGATACTCCCCAACAACAGCACAGTACCGAAGGCGAGCATGCAGATTTCGATCATGAACGTCCATAGGGCAGCTTCATAGCCACGGCTCGATTCTTGCAAATGGGCGAAAGCTTCCCTCGGGATTCTTCAGCTAAATGACCGTCAACGGTCAGATGACCATATACGGTTACTCGCCATGGCCTCTTCTGCCGGCAGATTCGCGCGGAATGGAAGGCGGGGCGATCAGGCTCATCATTTCAGGCTTTCGGTTCGGTTCGTGCACCCAGAAGACGGATCGAGGTTTTGAAAGATGAAACTTGCAAGCGTATTCCTGACGGTGTGCGGACTAGCACTGGCCCAGGCGCCACAGGCTCCGAACCCCACCCAACAACCGATTGACAACGGCGTGACGGCGCCCATCTATCGCATTACCGTGGTTGCAAGAACAACCAAGGCCATCAACTACAACCATCGCAGCGGAGCGACAAAGATCGGCTTCCGTGGGACTGCGTTAATGCCTGAAGCTCGCGGTGAGGCGAGGATGGAGAGCAAGCAAGGCGTGATCAAGATGGATGTCGACATGGAAAAGCTCGGGCCGGCTACTCAGTTTGGCCAAGAGTATTTGACCTATGTCATGTGGGCCATCACTCCCGAGGGCCGCGCTACCAATGTTGGTGAGGTGCTCGTCAATCACGGAGGTAAGACGAAGCTGGATGCCACGACGGAGTTGCAGTCCTTCGGTCTGATCGTGACCGCGGAGCCGTACTTCGCCGTGACGCAACCGAGCGACGTAGTGGTCATGGAAAATTTTGTCAGGAATGACACCACCGGCACCATTGAAGAAGTAGATGCGAAATACGAGCTGCTACAGCGGGGCCAGTACGTTTTGAATGTGAAGCCAGCCGAGATCACACCGCGACGGCTCGACCCGAGGGTTCCCTTGGAGCTTTACGAAGCACGGAACGCCGTACAAATTGCGCGCTGGACCGGCGCCGAGCACTATGCCGGCGACACGTTCCTGAAAGCCACCCAGGGCCTCGAGAATGCCGAGGGTTATCTAAAAGGCAAGGCTGGCAAGAAGCCGATCGGGACCGTGGCGCGCGAATCCGTTCAAATGGCGGAAGACGCCCGGATCATCACCGTCAAGAAGATCGAGGAAGAGCAGCTTGCCACCGAACGTAGGGCAGGAGCGGAGCGTGAATCGCGCGCCGAAGGCGACCGTGCCGCTGCTCAGTCGGAAACCGATCGCGTAAAGCGCGAAGCAGACCGCGCGCGAATCGCCGCGCTGGCCGATGCCGAGCATGCCAAGTCGGAACATGAGGCGCAGGTAGCAGCCAGTAAGGTAGAAGCTGATCGTTTGAGACACGAGAACGAAATGCGGGCGGCTGCTGCGCAGACCGAAGCGGATCGACTGAAGGCCGAGAACAACATGCGGTTGGCTGCTGCCCAGACTGAAGCGGACCGATTGAAAGCCGAAAACGACACACGGTTAGCTTCTGCCGGAGCGGAAGCGGCCCGTTTGAAACTGGAAAACGATGCACAAAGGGCGAGCACCCAAGCCGACCTCGATCGCGCTGCTAAAGAGCGGGCGCAAGCGGAGGCCGAGAAGACGGAACTTCGCGCCCAACTTTTGGCGCAATTCAACGCGATTCTCCAGACTCGGGATACAGCCCGCGGACTGATCGTGAATGTTCCGGATATTCTGTTCGACACCGCCAAGTTTTCTTTGCGGCCAGTTGCCCGCGAGAAACTCGCCAGAGTGGGCGGCATCATATCCGGCCACCCGGGCCTGAGACTCGAAGTGGAGGGCCATACCGATAGCGTCGGTGGCGACGACTACAATCAGCGGCTCTCGGAACACCGCGGCGAGGCCGTGCGCGACTACCTGACGCAACAGGGCATGCAGGGGAGTTCGGTTACGACCAGAGGCTTTGGAAAAACTCAGCCCGTAGCCTCAAACGATACGGCTTCAGGCCGTCAGCAGAACCGCCGGGTGGAACTGGTCATCTCCGGTGAAATCATCGGTACGTCGATCGGCGCGCCGGTAGCGTCGGTTCGGTGATTGATGCGCGGGGTCTCCGGCAGGCCCCGTTTCTCTAACTCTCCAGGGAGTCCAATCTATGGAAATGAAAATGACGGCAAGATGGCTGGCCGTTGGAGTCGTGGGGGCGTTATGTGTTCCTTTTCACGCGCCCGCCCAAGACGTCGTTAATGGCCCCGGCCGGTACCAGTTTAGAAACTTTGCGTCCGGCTCCACAAAGGATCGCGTCGCTGATCTGTCGCAACTGTGGAAGACGCCTTGGAAAAAAGTGTTCGATTTCTACCGTTATGACCAGACCAGCGCGATCCCGTTTTCCTCGCGGCCAGCCGGCCATCCGGTGTGGGATATCCACTCGGCTACATTCGACTATCATGTCAGCGGTAAGCCGGCCGCTGGATCACCGGTTCGGCCTATTCGCCTACTACCGGCTTCCAGCTCTTGTCCGGATTGAACCGAGTCAATTGCCGAGCCACGGTTGCGGTTTGCGGGCCTAGATCCTTTTCGTAAACAATCCCTTGATGGTTTACGATCAGGGTCTTCACGCCGGAAACGCCGTACTCCGCGGGCCATGCGACCAGAGCGAAGCCGCCAATCATTTCGCCTTTCACCACATAGTCCATCGTTCCACCCTGCGCATCCGGGCCTTGCGACTTCAGGATGTGGAAAAAGTAGCCGTGATACGGCACCGGCCTCTTGCCCTGGCCTTGCAATAACACCTCCGCCGCATCGGCGAAGGACTTCGGAGCCAGGTTCTCCGGCTCGCCCTCATAATACAATCCGTCCTTCTTGCCCGGCGTACTGACTATCCGTTGCGCATATTCCAGGTTGCCGTCTGCATCGCGATCCTGCGAGGCGTACTCCATTTGCGCCTCCACATACGCTCGGCAGACGTCGATGGCGGCCAGTTCGTTGCGGCCCACTCGCCGCGCCAGAATTTCCACGCGGCCACTTGCGGCGTCGAAATACCACTGGCCGTTCTTGCGGATCAACGGCACCGGGAAAGGCCAGTTCTGATCGCCGGCGACGATGGCTGCACGATTCGGATTATCGTGGTCCGGTTCCACCTGCAACTTAGCCCGGGCACGTTGTGCGAATTCCGCGCGCGCAGCCTTGTCGTCGGCTGCATCGCCAGACTGGACGATGTCTTTCCCGGCCGGTCCCAGCAGCTTGAGCAGGGCAGCGGTGTCGTTCTGCGCGGCTGCGTCCACCAAAGCCTGCGCGGCTGCCTGGGGCGTCGAGAAAGTCCGCTGGCTCGTCTGGGAAACCGCCTCGCGCAGCGTCAGCGCCATCGCAAGCGTGAGCAGCGAGGCTCGCAAAATCTGAGATTTCGTGTTCGACATGCCCTGCCTCCTACCTTCGTCCACCACCGCCGCCGCGCGCCGCTGGAGCCCCGCCGCCTCTAAATCCTCCGGGAGAGCTTCTCGCCGCGCCCAAACTCGAATAGCCATGTTCGGCGTGGGTTGTCGCCGCTGAGCCGTGTTCCATGCCGCCGAATGCTCCCCGGTTATTCTGTTGGGGCGGTACGTTGCGAGGAATGTCCCGATTACCGAAGCGCTCCGTTTGCACGGCTCCGCCGCGCGCACCTTCCGGGATCGAGCGCGGCGCCACGCTCTGCCGCACATTGCCCCGGTACTGGCTGTTCAGCTCCGGACGCGCATACGGTACGCCCGCGCGGTGGGCCGGATCGTGTTGCCATACGCCGTTGCCATGCACGTCGGCGATGTGGCTGCCGTTGAAGCCGTGCTCATGAATAAATGTGTTGTTGACGATAATGGCATGGCTACCCCAGCCTGGATGCCAGCCCCACCCGCCCCATCCATGCCAGCCGCCACCAAAGAACAGCCCTACATTAATGCCGACGCCGAAGCCGAATCCGACTCCGCCCACGATGACCGTGCGAGGCGGCCAGTACCAGCGCGGATAGGGATACCAGAGCGGCGGTCCCCAGATCCACACCGGATCGTAGACCGGGACATACATCACCGCCGGGTCCGCGGGCATGATTTCAATCGCCGGCTGGCCGTTGTCCGTGGTGTCGATTACGTTTTCCTGTGGCGTGGGCGCCAGTTTCCCGGCCTGCTCGGCGCGTTGCCGCATGCGCTGTACCGCGTCCATTACGTCCTGCTGCTGCGCAAGAAAGGCGTTGCCCAGATTCGTGGTCCAGGTGACGTCGTCATTCAAGCGCTTCAGAACGTCGGGGAACACCACCAGGGCCTGAACGCTCGGATCCCAATTCTGCTGTTGTGCGGCCTCGGTGAGAGCCGGTCCGCTGAGGCCGGGACTCCGCTGGAGCCACTGATAAGCCTGCACCACTTCCAGCGGATAAGTAGAGGCCACCATGATCTGGCTGAGTAGCGGGTCGGGATAGAGCGCGATGGGCGCTACCAAGTCATTCAGTTGGTCGGGGGTCAGAACTTGGTTCGGCGGCGGAAGTGGGGGCGGCTGCTGATCCTGCGCGAAAAGGAATCCGATCCCGGGAACAATCAGTGTGAATAACAAGAGAACCGAGACTGCCCGTGCGGAACCTGAGCTAAACGGCTGGATGGACATTTTGACCTCGGTGACGAGAACGTGCCAAATTAACCCGATTATACGACGTACGCCGATAGGGGACGGATTCGCAAATTCGACTTCATGCGCGGCTCCGGATCCCCCTCGAGATCTAAACCTATTAAGAAGCGGATAATGGAAACTCTATGCTGGACGTGATCTTGAAGCGATTTGAGCAGCCCGATGAGGTTCGTGCTTTTGAGAAAGGCAAATTCGAAGTGGTGCGGCTGGGTGGGATGACCATTGGCCGCGCGACGTATGAGCCAGGATGGAAATGGTCGGAGCATGTAGGGCGCATGGCGGGGGCTAAGAGTTGCGCGGTGGAGCACGTTGGTATGGTGCTCTCCGGACGCGCGACTGCGGCCATGGATGACGGCCGGGTAATCGAGATGCAGGCCGGCGACGTGTTTTACATCGCGCCGGGGCACGACAGCTGGGTGGTAGGCGATGAGCCGTACGTGTCGATTCATTTGATGGGCGCGGACGCATACGCCGCCGCGAAAAACAGTTGAACCCTTCCCCGGTAAAGCACTTCAAGTCCAAACAGGACTGGGCTACGTGGCTGGAAAAGAACCATCGCAAAAGCGCTGGCCTGTGGCTTCGGCTGGCGAAGAAGGGCTCGCGGTTGCGGTCGGTGTCATACCAGGAAGCGATCGAAGTTGCGCTGTGCTACGGATGGATCGACGGCCAAAAGAGGCCTGAAAACGAAGAAACGTGGCTGCAGAGATTTGTTTCGCGTTCGAGCAAGAGCATCTGGTCGAAGATCAACCGCGAGAAAGCGCTGGTGCTGATTGCGAGGGGCGAGATGAAAGCCTCGGGGCTGGAGGCGATCGAGAATGCCAAGAAGAATGGACGCTGGGATGCAGCCTATGATTCGCCCAGCGGAGCAACCGTGCCGGCCGATTTTCAGAAGGCTCTGGACGCGAATCCGCGGGCCGCGGCATTTTTCAAGACTCTGGACCGGGCGAACCGCTATGCAGTCCTGTGGCGAATTCAGACCGTGAAAAAGGCGGAGACTCGCGCCCGGAAGATTGAGCACTTTATCGGAATGCTCGAGAGGAAAGAGAAGATTCATCCCTAATCCGCCGGCAGCTCCATGACGAATGCTTCGGTCTGCGCCGTAATGTCCTCGAACATAGTCTGATAAGTTGTGAGCATGGAGACAGGCTTCATCCGGGATGCGGCGCTCATTGGAGAACCGGCTCGCGCGGCCATGCTGTTGTCGCTGCTCGACGGACGTGCGCTTCCCGCCGGTGAACTGGCTTTCAGCGCGAATGTCGCGCCCCAAACCGCGAGCGGCCACCTGGCAAAACTGGTCGAGGGTGGGCTGCTCAGTGTCGAGAACCAGGGCCGGCACCCCTACTACCGGCTAGCCGGACCCGATGTAGGAACCGCGCGGGAGGCGCTCGGTGGATTAGCTCCATTTCCGCGGGTGCGGGATCACGAGCCCGAAGAGGTCAGAGTTTTGCGCTTTGCGAGAACATGCTACAACCATCTGGCAGGCAGATTGGCAGTGGACATCAACGACCGCGATGCAGCGCGGGGGACTGCTGGAACCTATCGCTGAAAAGCAGTGTGAGTTAACCGACCTGGGGCGCAAATGGCTCGCGGACATCGCTGGAGGATACCCCGTAAAGCTTGGCCACCGCGAAGGTGTGGCGCATCTGTGTCTGGACTGGACGCGAGCGGCTGTCCGGCTGCGCGTCGAGCTCGGCAAACAGTTGGGACTGGCGCTCTAACCGGCCGCCTGCGTCCGGACTTGAGCCCGGGTAATTTGAGCTGAAACCACCTTCCAATCGTTTCCCGATCGCACATAGATGTCCGTGTAGCGGCACATGCCCGGCGCCCCGTCTTTTCGAGTAAACAAGCCGGTGGCTTGCACCAGCGCCGTCTCGCCGTAAATCCGCACTTTGACGTTTTCCAGCTTGTAATCGGCGAGATACGGTCCACGCGCGGTGTGTTCCAAGAACGCCTCTTTGTCGAAGACGGTAGCTTCAGAATCGATGCATACGAAATCGTCGGCAAGATGCTGCCGATACCAGTTCACGTCTGCTTTCAGCACAGCTTCGATGTACTGCTCGTTGAGTTGCTGAAGCCTCACCTGATCATGGTCTGTTGCGATTGACATCAGTTTCACTCCTAGTCCAATGTACCTGGACTTGATGGCCGATCGTTTCGGCCCGCGCCGTAGTATTTTAGTACTGCTTGCTTATATTCGAGATATCGAATATAATCGGATTGTGCAGAACACGTTGCGCGTCTACAAAGCCAACGTTTTTCAAGCTCTCGCGCACCCCACCCGAATCGCCGTCATCGAAGCGTTGCGAGACGGTGAACTTTCTGCCGGTAAGATTCAAGAACGCCTGTCCGTCGAGCAGGCCAACCTTTCTCAGCATTTGGCAATCCTGCGCACCCGGCAGCTGGTCGCGAATCGGAAGGAGGGCAACCAAGTCTTCTACTCCCTGCGGCATCCCGTGCTGATCAAAGTCCTCGACATTATGCGCCGCTACTTCCAGGCCCACCTTTCCGAGACCGTACAAATGCTCCATCAGATCGAAGCCGAAGGGCGGGGCGCAGCAAGTATAGCTGTGTCGCGCAAGGAGAAATAATTGCCCGGATATCAGACGTTCCCAGATGTCGCCGCCGGTCTCCAGACCGAGCAGGAGACGCTTCTAGAATTTCACCGCAAAGGCTGGATCGCGGCCGTGAAGCGAAATGACGTGATGTTTCTCGCTAGCGATCAGCGCTATCGAGCTAAGTACATCCTCCACTTATACAAGGCCAAGAATCTGAACGAAGAACAGATTGAACTCGTTCTATCGATCCAGCAGCCGCCTTACTCCGCCGCGCAGGTAGATGAGATTCTGAAGAACCACGCGATAGTGCCAAGTTTGAAGACGGGCGGCTGAACTTCGGACGCACGCTCGGAGCGTCCTCCGCGGCGCGGACTGCACCGTCATTCAGAAGGCGCGTAGTATCCGGATCGCCAATGAGCGGTCAGCCTTCCGAGGCCCTTGGGCGGCACAAGTTGAACCTCGATGTGATGATACCGGCCATCCCGCCTCTTGTCCTGCGGTGAATATGCAATAAGGTACCGGTTCCTGAGATCAACGATGATCTTCTGGGCGAGGTCCGGTAAATCGGCCCCCCCAATCTCAATGAGACGGCCGCCTGTGATTTCGGCAAGGTGCTTCAGCAAGCCACCGTTGTTGTCGCCGGAGGAATACCACGGGGCCGGGCCGATCGAGTAGAGGAGCGCATCCGTTTCGCGCAAGGCATTCTCGAGTTCGGCCAGATTATAGCGGCTATGGTTCTCCCCGCCGTCAGAAATCAGGATCAGGGCCTTCTTGATCAGCTTCGACTTCTTAATCTCATTCGCTGCCAAATAGACGGCATCGAAGAGCGCAGTCATCCCTCCGGATTTCGTCATCATGATCTGGTACTCGATGTCGGCCCCGACCTTAGTGAGCGGCACCGCAAGCCTCGGCGAACTTTCAAACTCGACCAGGAAGAACTCGTCGTCTTCGTCCGCTGTCTTGAAGAATTCCCGGGCCGCCATCCGATATGTTCCCATGGCAGCGCCGATGCTTCCGCTGATGTCGAAGACAAATCCGACCGCAACCGGCTCATCCTCCATCGCCAGTTGAGTAATGGCCTGTTCAACCTTGTTGTCGAAGACGCGAAAATTCTCTTTCTCCAGCCCGACAACTGTCCGTCCCAGTTTGTCGGTAACAGTAAGCGGCACCAAAACAAGGCTAGCGTCAACGCGCAGCCTCTGCGAGGATTCCTCGACACCCGGCTGCTTCTTCGGAGATGCCGGCTGACGGGTTTGAAGGGAGACCTCTTGTCCTTGCAATGCAAGCAGCGTCAGTAAACCCGCGCCGACCAAGCATCCGGTGATTCGAGGCACAGACCCTCAGTTGGGATTATACTTCGGGCGAAACACCGGGTGGACAACTCGTTCGGCAATTCCTCTTATTCGCCATTTGAAACGAACCTGAAGAATCGCCATGGACGCCCCTTGACGATGCGCCTTTCCTCTTCATACGAACCACGCGAGTGGCGCGAAATCGCGGTTCGCCAGAAGAGTACGGCTGGCGCATTTAATTCAAGAACTCTGACCAGCCATTCGCCGGGACGTTCATTCCAAAGAAGCGTTGCCATTCTCTGTCCGAAGCCGCTTCTTCGAAATCCGCGGATGACAAAGAACTCGTGCACGTCCTGGGCGCCAATGTCGCCTAGCCACTCAACCGCCGATCCGACCAGGGCAAAGCCTGCGATCGAATCACCTACCTTGGCCAGATAGGCGTCGTAGCCGGTCTTCCATATCGAGGAGGTGTCGTAAGAGTAGCTTCCGTCGGCCTGGGTGTCGAGCTCGAACCACTCGGCCATGTCGTGCAGGTAGAGCTCGAACAAATTCCGAAGCACAACTTCCGATTCTGGCCCTATCTTCGAGATCAACAGCTTAGACGGTGACATGACGAAGCAGCACTCGATCGGCGCAAGGTCGAGATTATATCCCTTCAGGGGCCCAAATGTGAAATATCACTATTGACTTTAACGGGAGGCCTGGCATACAATTTGGCACAAGTCGAGGTTGTCCACGATGATGATCCGTAAACTGGGGTTTCTCTACGCGCTGAGCGCAACATTCCTCCTAAACGGCCAAAACACCACGGCGAACATTTCCGGGACCGTTAGCGACACTTCCGGAGCCGCTATGGCCAACGCCACCGTCCAGGTGAAGAACGTTGGCACCAGCGTTACTCAATCTGCCGCGACGGACCCACAAGGGCGATTCAGCGTTCGCGATCTGCCAATTGGGGAATACGACGTGCAGGCTGCGGCCCCTGGATTTCAAACCGTTGTTCACAAAGGAATCATCTTGACGGTCGGCGGCAACAGCGTCGTCGACTTTTCGCTCCAGGTTGGACAGCAGCAACAGACCGTCACTGTGCAAGGCGAGGTGTCGCAAGTCGACACCAGTTCCTCACAAGTCGCCAATCTCGTCGATCCGACGCAGATGCGGGACATTCCGTTAAACGGGCGGAATTTCGAGCAATTGATCCTGCTCGCGCCAGGCGTCCAGGTGTACAACAGCCCGACCAGTTCCTTTTACGGCCGAAATACGAGCTACTCCGTAGCGGGCGCGAGAGCTGAGGGACAGTCGGAAATACTCGACGATACCGATGTCCAGACTTATTTCGCGCATGGAACAGGCGCCGGGGTGCTAGGCACGTCGTTGGGGATCGAGGCGATCGGGGAGTTTCAGACGCTGACCAACACCTACAGCGCGCAGTATGGAGGCAACGGCGCGGTGGTGAATGCCGTCACCCGGTCGGGCAGCAACAGCTTTCACGGCTCGGCGTACGACTTTCTGCGCAACAGCGCGTTGGACGCGCGGCGGTTCATCGATCCTGCCACTCCGCCTCCGTTCCGCAAGAATCAGTTTGGCGGAAGCTTCGGCGGGCCCATCAAGCACGACCGCATGTTCTTCTTCGTGAACTACGAAGGGATCCGGCAGTTGCTGGGAGAAAGCGCGCTGCTTCAAGTTCCGACCGCCCAAACCCGTCAGGGTATTCTTCCTGGTGTCGCGCCAATCAATATTCCTCCGGCCGTGCAAGCTGTTCTGGCTCTCTATCCTCTGCCCAACGGAAGCCTGATCCCCAACAGTGGCCTTGGATTCTACACGTCGGTAGCGAATCAGATTGGGCATGAGGACTTTGTGGTCGCGCGTTATGACTGGACGATCTCCTCGAAAGACTCGCTTTTTGTGAGGTACCTTCGTGACCACGCGGATTTGACGGAGCCTTTCGCTACGGCCAACACCTTGCCGTTGTGGCCGGAGCACGACGTCTCGCATAACCAGTTCGCCACCATTGAGGAAAGACGAGTTATAACGCCGTCGCTGATTAACCTGATGCGCTTCGCTTATTCGCGCCCGGTGCAGAATTCCATTACGACCAATTCAACCCCGCCGCTTCAGTTCTTTCCAGGCTCAGGCCGGGAGGACGGCTACATAACTATTCCCGGAGGGATGGCGGGCGCCGGCGCCAATACGCTGCTTCCGTTCAACATTGTCCCGAATAAATTTACCGAGGGAGACGATGTTTACTGGACTCATGGAGCCCACAACATCAGGTTTGGCATCTCCATCGAACGGCTGCAGACCAATATTAACCCGCCCTTCCAGATCGGTGGCGCATGGAGCTTCAATAGCCTCGCGCTTTTCCTGCAAGGGACGGCGCAAACCGTGACCGGGCCGCTGCTGGGGCATGAGGATGCCTATCGCGCTTTCCGCGAAATCGATATTTGGCCCTATTTCCAGGACGACTGGAAGGTATCTCGAAAACTCACCGTGAATCTAGGCCTGCGATACGAATTTGCGACCAACCCGATTGATGAACGCAACGTGCTCTATGCGATCACCAATCCATCCACAACGACGGCTTCGGGTATCAACGCGTTCACGCATGTCCCTCATGTTTTTGCTTCTAACCCGGCCTGGAAGAATTTCGATCCTCGCGTGGGCTTCGCCTACGATCCTTTTGAAGATCACAAAACTTCAATTCGCGCGGGCTTTGGTATTTTCCACAACTTGATTACGCCGCGCTCCTACGCATCTTCCTACTACATCGAGCCGCCGTATATCCCCGCCACCCAAACCTTCCCGACCTTCCCATATCCATTTCTCGGCGGCGGGGCGCCCTCTACGCCTCAGATCACCGTTGGTTTCGACTACAACGTGCATACCACGCCGTACGTGATTCAATACAACATGAACCTGCAGCACGAATTTCGCGGCGGGTTTGTGACGACGGTGGCCTACGTCGGGTCGCACAGCGTTCACCAGTTCGTGCCCGTCGATCAGAATCATTACCTGGAGTCTACCGATGCGACCGGGGTTTATCATTTCGTCCAACCAGTGGCGGGCACCAATCCGAATCCACGCCTGAATCCGACATTGGGCGCGCTCAGTCTCGCGGAGCCTATCGGAAACACCGAATACAATTCATTTCAGGCTGGAGTGAGCCGCCGCTTCACGGGCAGTTGGCAAGCCCAGGCCTCCTACACTCATTCGGTCTGCCTGGACTACGGGTCAGGCAGCTACGGCCTGGAAGGTGGCACGGCTCTAGAAAATCCTCTCAATGCGAAGTTTGATCGCGGACCTTGCAATTTTGACGTGCGGAACAACTTCATCGCTAATAGCGTGTATGCTCTGCCTTTCAAAGCGAACAGACTGGTATCGGGCTGGCAGCTCAGTGGGATTTGGAGCATGCATGGTGGCTCCCCGTTCTCGCCGTCGGATGGCGTCAATATCACGCTCAACACTACGGGCGTGCGTCCGAACCTGAATGCTGGATGCCCGACCGACACCACCATCGGGACGGTAGCGCACTGGTTTAACGCGGGTTGCTACAGCCTGCAGACGCCCGGTACGATCGGCGACGCTGGCAGGAATACGATCTTCGGTCCTAATTTCCGGAATCTGGATATGGCGTTATTGAAGAATACGAAGTTGACAGAACGATTTTCACTTCAATTCCGGGCAGAGTTCTTTAACCTGGCGAATCACTCCAATTATAGGAACCCAAGTGGCGCGGTCTTTACCGGTTCAGGCTACGAATTACACATTAGTCCCGACCTACGGGCTGATAACGGGGATATACAATACGCCGCGACAGATCCAGTTTGCGCTGAAGATTTTGTTCTAATTACTGGCAGCCGTTGAGCCCCTTGGTAAGGCAGATGGACGAAGCTGGCGGCGGCGGTATCGGCATCCCGCGATCGGTCATCAGTTTCACCAGAAGCTTCTCGGCTTCCGGATGCGGGATCGCCGACTGAACGCCCACGCGAACCAGGCCGCGCGCCCAATCGAGCGGAACCCAGGTCTTTCCCAGCAGCGCGCCGTTTACGCTATCGCGGCTGCCGCCATCGTGCGCGTCGAGATTGGCGCCGTGGTCCACCAGGAGCTGAATCACCTCAGGCCGTCCCTTATGCGCTGCGCCGTGCAGCGACGTGCGCCCTTCGTCATCTTTGACATTCGGATCGATGCCGAGTTCGAGACACATCTTCACGGCTTCGAGAGTCTCCTTCTCCGACCATTCGAAGGTCACACCTTCCACCCAGCCGATTCCGGATGCCACGGCCAGCGGCGTCACGTTGTGTGCCGTAAAAATCTTCGGATCTGCGCCATGGGCCAGCAGCAGTTTCATCAGCGGGATATCGCCCGATTGCGCGGCCCGCAGGAACGGCGTCGCGCCATCCTCAAACAGCCACTGCATGGTGAAGTTATTGCGCGTCTCGGTGCTATCGCCGACGCACTTCTTATCGGTCGAATCGGTTCCGCAGACGCGGGCGTTGACGTTCGCGCCTTTGTCGATGAGCAGCTTGATGTAGTCCAGGTGATCCATATCGGGCGCACGCACCGGATAGTCGCCGCTTTCGATATTGCGGTTGTCGGTGGCCAGATAGAGCGGCGACCAGCCGCCATTGTTGGCGATGTTCGGATTGGCGCCGTGGTCCAGAAGATAAGCTGCCAGTTTGTAATGCCGATTTTGAGTGGCGGTCAACAGGGCGGTCCATCCATAATGCGTCCGTTGGTTGACGTCAGCGCCCGAATCGAGCAGTATCTTGGCGCATTCGAGGCAGTCCTCGCGGGCCGCGTAGACCAATGGAGTCAGACCGCCGCCGTCCTTCTTGCGCGGGGGACCAAAGAAGATTGCCACATCGTCGCCGCCCGCCTCACCGTCCGGCGTTTTCTTTGCGGTGCCGCCCGAGGCGCCGCCAACAGGTGTGGGACCGGACGAACCCGGCGACGCAGCACCGCGGGCTCGGGCTTGACCCACGACACCGAAGCTGGAGTTCAATCTCTGTGTGACGGTATTGGCGAGGTTGTTTCTGGAATTTCTAGTATCAGGCTCCGTGGCAGCGCTGACGTTCGCCCCACGCGCGATCAACAATTGAACGGCTTCCGGATGCGCCTGCTCGCTAGCCCACATCAAAGCCGTGGTCCCGCGGATTTTGTCTTTGGCATTTATGTCGGCCTTGTGATCGAGCAGCACTTTGATCGCGTCCAGATTGCCGGCGCGCGATGCCAGCATAAGTGGAGTTTCACCCTCCGGCCCGCGCTCGTTGGGGTCCGCTCCGGCGTTCAGCAGCTTATCGATCATGGCGGGATTGCCATGGATGGAGGCTAGATAAAGGGCGGTGGCGCCTTCGCGGTTTGCGAGTTTCACATTTGCGCCGGCCCTGATCAGCAGGCCGGCCATCTCCAGATCGTCGCGGTATGCGGCCCACTGGATCGCCGTAGCTCCGTCGGTCTGGGGAGCATTTACATCCGCTTTCTGTTCAAGCAACGATCGCAATGCCGCCTTGTCACCCTTCATGGCGGCATCGGCCACGGGGCTATTCGCGCCATAGGCGCACTGGCAAAGCGACCAGCCCTGCCATGCAAGCTGCGAGTCTAATTGTCATGCTGCTGGAACCGCGCATCTTGCCTCCCTGTGAAATTCTATACGAGATTGGGCAGTGGCCCGGTGCTATCGCCGATGTTGTCCTGGTGAACGCCGTACAGATCCAAAACGCTCAGCAGAAGATTACCCGACGTCACGGTCTTGCTCGGATATTTCAAGTGACGATCGCCCTTGAGCTGCCCGGACGCTCCACCGATCAGCAGGTGCGGCACATCGTAATGAAGATGCTGATTGGAGTCGCCCATATTGCTGCCGTAGAGAATCAGCGAATGATCGAGCAATGTGCCGTCGCCGTCCGGAGTCTTTTTCAATTTGTCCACGAAGTAAGCCAGGCACTTGACGTGATACTGGTTAATCTTCGCGTATTTCGCGATGGTATCCGGATTTTCCGCATGGTGCGACATCCCATGGAATCCGCCATTAATGCCGCTTTCCGGATAAGAGCGGGCGGTCAGGTCACGCGCATAAAGAACCGTGGACACGCGCGTAATGTCGGCTTGAAACGCGAGCGTTTGCAGGTCGAAATGCAGCTTCACATGTTCATCGAACGATTCTGGCACGCCGGCGGGAACCACCACGCCCTCGGTGGAGACATTGCCTAACGCTTTTTTGGCGATCTGCAGCCTCCGCTCGAGCTCACGGATGTCGGTCTCATATTCGTCCAATCGCGAGCGATCGCTGGGCGCGAGATCGCGTTTGAAGCTGGCCAGCTTGGCAGTGACGGAATCGAGAATGCTGCGATTTTGCTCACGGCGAGCGGTACGTTCCGCCGCGCTACCGCCGGCGCCGAACAAGCGCTCGAAGGCAACCTGCGGATCCAGCTCCATAGGCAGCGGCTGGGTCGGGGTTGTCCACGAAATGGTATTCGAATAAGTGCAGCTATAGCCTTCACCGCAGTTACTCGAATTGGCGCCCGGATCTTCGAGGGCGAGCTGCAACGAAGGCAGTAGCGTTTCCTGGCCGATCTTCTGCGCGATGATTTGGTCGATGGTGGTGCCGTCGTAGATATCCGCGCCGGTAGTCTTCTTCGGCTTATTGGCGCACAGGAACGCAGCGGCCACCCAATGGTCGGCGCCGGTCTGTCCGGGCGGGGGCTCGGCCGATTTGGACCACAGTCCGCTGGTGATCACGGTGTGCTCGCGGAACGGTTCGAGCGGTTCCAGAATCATCGGGTACTTGAAATTCTTACTGCCTGGTTCGGATTTCGGCTCGCCTGGCCCGCCGGCTTCGGGTATCCACCATCCCGGCGCCGCTCCATGTGGAACAAAAATTCCGGTGAAGCGAGTTTTCGGATTGGCGGCGGTCTTGCTGATACGAGTCTGGGCAGGAACCATCGAGTCCAGCAACGGCAAGGCCAGAGCTACCCCGGCTCCCCTAAGAACCGTTCGCCGGGAGATGTGCTTCCTGGTATTAAACATTTTGCTTCCGCTCTCCTTATTTTAGGCTTGCGCTGGCAGGCGGGAGGCCCGCCCCACTGCTGCTCTGCAATTTCTGATTCATCTGGAAGGCGTCGCTTTTCACCACGCCGAGCACCAACGATGAGAATCGATAGTTGTTAGGTTCCGCCTCGTGATCGATGGAGCGAATCAGAGGCATATCGTAATACTCTGTCCCGCGCCCCAGCGCGTAAATAAGCAACTTCTCCGTGATCACGCGCACGAACTGAGGCGAGTACCGGAGCAGCGCTTCTCGCATACCCTTCACGCCATCCAGCTTGGAGCCGTCGACGAGCACGCCGGATGCGTCAATGGGGCTGTCCCCATCCATGGTGCGCCACTTCCCGACCGCGTCGAAATTCTCCATGGAGAAGCCGATCGGGTCCATGATCTTGTGACAACTGGCGCATGGCTCCACTTTGCGGTGCATCTCCATTTGCTGGCGCATCGACGGCTCGCCGGCGCCGTGAGCGTCCCCGGTTGCCTTCAATTCGATCACGACACCCGGCGGTGGATCGGGTGGGCTGACACCCAGGAAAATCTGCAAGATGGTCTTGCCCCGCCCAACCGGGGAGGTTCTCTGCGGTTGTGATGATATCGTTTCCAAACTGGCTTGCCCCAGCAGTCCGCGACGGACGTCGAACTCGGGCGCTAGGTCGACGCGGCGGAAGTTGCTCCCGTAGATATTGGGGATTCCGTAATGCTTGGCTAGCCGCTCATTCACGAACGTATAGTTGGCGTTCAACAGATCGATCAAACTGCGATCCTCATGCACGATGCTGCCGAAGAATAATTCGGTTTCCTTGCGCATGGCCAGACGCAGGTTGTCGTCGAAATCCGGATACAACGCCGGTGTGGGAGCCCAACTCTGCAGCGCGCGCAGATTCAGCCACTGGCCAGTGAAATTGGTTACCAGGGCGTCCGAGCGGGAATCCACGAGCATCCGCTGAACTTGATGTTCGAGCATCGCGGGATCATGCAGCTTGTTCTGGCCGGCCAGGTTAATCAACTCGTCGTCGGGAATGCTGCTCCATAGGAAGAATGACAAACGAGAAGCCAGCTCGAGGTCGCTGATGCGCCAAGTCTTGCCTGGCGCCAGATTGACCGGCTCGGCCTCCTTACGGAAAACAAATTCCGGGTCAGACAGTATACGCTGCAACGCCCGCTCGATCCCGGTGTCGAAACTTCCGTCGTTGCGCCCCTGCTGATAGAAACCCATCAGCATCTCTGTGTCGCCGTTGGTCACCGGACGCCGGAAGGCATGGCGCGCCAGCGTGTCCACGATTTGCTTCGCGCAGGCCGTTTCCTCGCTCGCACTGGATGGACGGCATACAAAAATCCTGCGCCGGCTGGGCGAATCGCTGGCGCCCGCCGCTTTGAAAGGTCCAAGGATGTCTAGTTTGCCGACGTGCGGGAAAAACTTGAATCCCGGAAGACCGCCAGTCTCGATGGTGCTCCGCAGGAAGTGCTCGTTCAAATCGTTACCTGGCGCCAATTGCGTAGCGAGAAAAGTTATTCCGACTGTGTGCAACCCCGCCTTCACTTGGAAGTGGACATCGGTGGTTCCGGCATGCACGGCCTTTCCACGCGCCAGGTCTTTGTCCCAATCGTAGAGATGAACTCTTTCGCCATCCACCAGCAACTCCAATTTCTCGCCGGTGATCTCGCCGAAGGACATGTTGTTGTCCATGAGACCTTTGTTGATGGGGAAAACTTTGAACACGTAGTCGCCGTCAGCGGGGAACTCATGCTGCGCCACCAGTCCGCCACGGGTTCCGAACGGCAGGCCCTCGATGTGATAATCCTGCGACGTATCCGATGGCACTCGATAAGTTGCTAACGACGGCTCCGACACATCGCCGATCGCCAGACGGCTGATCTTGGCCGCGGCCGTCGTGTAACCTTCCAGCAGGGCAGGGGAGAGTGATAACGCGCCGGCGATGTTATCGAAGCCGCGCGTCGAGTCGTCGGAAGGCAGGTACTTCGCGGGATCAATTTCAAACGCAATCAGGTCGCGGATCGCGTACGCGTATTCGGTGCGGTTGAGGCGATGGATACCGGGCGGCGGGAGATTCTTGACAGCCGTGCGATCGAGTTCATTCTCTACCCACGCGATCATCGACTCATAGGTGGCGCGGTCGGGTCTGGGCATCCCGGAAGGGGGCATCATGCCGGCGCGAAGCTTGCGCACAATGATTTCCCATTCGGCGGGAGCTTTCTCGACGTGGGTGACGTCCAGGTCATCGAGTGTCAGCTTGCGAGCCGGTTCGGCGCCGGCGGCTTTCGCTTTTTCGTTGTGACAGACGACGCAGTACTGGTTGAGCAGGGCACGTTCGGCGGAGGCAGATGCGACAGGGGAATGCGCCGATTGCGGCTGGCCGGAAGCGACGGTCGCCAGCCACAAAATCCCGATACCCGCCGAGCACTGTTTTGTTCGCCATTCTTCTCTTCGCGCCCTCTAAACTGCCATATCATAGTATAAACCTCAGGCCCGTGAAAGGGAAGCCAAACACACTGATCCTTAATGAATTAGTGCTATTTGGCCGACGGTTGCGAACGAAGCGCATGGCCGGAGAGCGCCCCGGTATATTTGCCAGCTTCAACGGCGATCTTGCCGTTGACGATCACGTATTTCACGCCAGTGGCGAGCACGTCCGGATGCTCGTAAGTAGATTGGTCGGCGACCCTCGCGGGATCGAATGCGATCACGTCCGCATAATATCCAGCGCGGAGCAGACCGCGGTCGGCGAGGTGCAGGCTCTGTGCGGTCAGTGCGCTGGAAGCGTGGACGGCGAAAGGCAAGGTGATGACCTTCTTTTCGCGCACGTACAGCCGCAATTTTCTAGGGAACGTTCCGTACTTTCGCGGATGGCCTTCCGATCCATCCGAGCCGGTCATCACAAAATCCTGGCGCATGAAATTCTCGATGTCGGAGTCCTGCATATTGAACGATGCGACACCCGCGCCGCCGCCTTTAATGATTTCCAGTGCCGCTTCGACCGGCGCCTCTTTCCTTTCAGTCGCGATCGCGTCCAGCTTCTTGCCGACCAACGACCGGTCGCGCCCGGAGATGATCAGCAGCGAATCAGGGCCGCCACGCCGCTTGAGGTTCTGCTCCATCTCTTGAACCAGCCGTGGACGAACGGACGGATCGCCGATTCGCTTGATAAGCTCGGCGCTGCCTCCCACCTCGGCCCAGCGCGGCACCAACGATGCCGTTACGCTGGACCCCGAAGCCGAATAAGGATACTGATCGGCCGTCACTTGAAGTCCTTCGGCGCGCGCCTGGTGGATCAGTTCGATCACCTTCGTGCTTTGTCCCCACACCTCTGGTCCCAGCGCTTTGATGTGCGAGATATGCACTTCGATTTTGGCCTCGCGCGCGATGCGGATAGCTTCGCGGACCGCGCCGAGCAGGCCGATGGTATACGAGTCTTCGTCCCGCAGATGACTATCGTAGATTCCGTTGCGCGCCGCTGCTGCCTTGGCAAGCTCGATCACTTCTTCAGTTGTCGCGTAGCTGCCGGGAGCGTAATAAAGGCCGGTGGACATCCCCAGCGCGCCTTCGTCGACGCCCCGCTCCACCAGCGCCTTCATCCGGTTCAATTGTTCGGAGGTCGGCGCAGCGTCGCTCATCCCCATCACTTCACGCCGCACCGTACCTTGGCCGATGTAGAGCGCGGCATTGGTGCCGATGCCTTGCTGGGCCCACTTGTTCAGCATTGCTCCGATCGCAATTGGCCCGCCGCCATCGTTGCCGGTGATTACTGTGGTGACGCCCTGCATCAAATAAGCTTCGTTCGATTTGCGCGTCGGATCGGAGAGGTCTTCCATTACGTGGGCGTGCGGGTCGATGAATCCAGGAGCAACCACCAGACCGCTGGCGTTGATGGTGCGCGCCGCCCGGACGCCTTGCTTGGCGGAGTCACCAACAAATACGATCCGATCGCCCCGCAGGCCGACGTCCGCCGAAACAGCCGGCGAACCGGATCCGTCGATGACTTGGCCGCCAAGGATCAAGAGATCCAATTGTTGCGAGAACGCGGCTGAGCACAGCGCGAGAAGTAAGATTGTCCGAGCCACGCGCGTCAGCAAGTGGGTACCGCTCAACGTGCCAGCGCAACCGCCAGCAGGAGCGCCCGCTGGGTGCCGATGTACGAATCCTTCGTATCAAATGCTTCGTTGAGCGAATGCGCGCCCGTTCCTATTCCTCCGCCCCCGATGGTGACCGCGGGAATATCGAGGTTCATGGGGACGTTCGAGTCGGTGGAACCTTCGCGAAGCTTTCCATCGAATCCAAAGATTTTCGAGACAGCCACAGTGGTCTGAATAATTGCGGAATCGGACGGCGTAACTCCTGCCGGACGCAAACCGACCAGTTCCGCCGACCCGGTCACTGGACCTCGATTATTCCAGCGCCTGTTCTCCTCTTCGACGGCTTCCTTCACCGCGGCCTTGAATTTATTGTTGACGGCTTCTAGCGAGGCCTTGTCCGACGACCGCATGTCCACCTCCATCCAGCCTTCGAACGGGATCGCATTGACGGAGGTGCCGCCACCGACTCGGCCGACATTGAACGTGGTCTTGGGATTCGCCGGCACTTCGAAGGCGTCGATCTTGGCTATAGCCCGGCCCATCGCCTGAATGGGATTCGCCATTCCAAAAGCTCCGAAGCTGTGGCCGCCAGGACCTTTGAACGTGACCCGGTAGCGATAGCTGCCGACGCCGATGTTCGTAACGCTGAGCCCAGTGCCATCCACCGAGATGAATTTGTCGATCTGGCCCTTCAGGCTATCGTTAAATAAATTCTTGGTCCCGCGCAGATCGCCGAGTCCTTCCTCGCCGGTATCGGCCACGAATGTGATGGTACCCGGAGTTTTCACATTGCCTTCCTTGAGCGCTTGGATAACGCCCAGCATAACCACCAGGCCGCGGCAATCATCGCCGATCCCCGGCCCCTTCAACACCGTGCCTTCACGCTTGACCTTGACATCGGTGCCTTCTGGAAAAACGGTATCGAGATGCGCGGAGAAAACCAGGTTCGGATGCGCCGCAGCGCCGGGCCGCGTGCCAATCACATTGCCGGCTTTGTCGATGTGGACGTTGTCGAGTTCCAATTGCTTGAAGAGCTTCGCCAGTTCTTGACCACGCACCTCTTCTTTGAAGGGCGGCGCTGAAATCTCGCAGATGCGGATCTGTTCGTCGGTGAAATGAGATTCGTTGTGTTTCGCGGCGTCGAGGGCGGCCCTTACTTCGGGCGTTTGCATCAGATGCGCGGGATCTTGGGCAATCGCTAGAGCCGCCGAGATAGCAAGCAAGGGAATGGCGCGGAGAACGAGCGAGGGATGCATAAAGATGAGGGTACCACCTCGCCTTTTCACGGGTCGGTTTTATTTCGGCTGCGCTGCTGCCTCGGTCTTCTTCTCTTCGGCGCGCGCCCCGGCCAGGATGTCCGCCAGCGCGTAGTTCCCTTCGTGACAGGCGTATTCGTACACGGGACCCGTTGAAGCGTTGAATGGAAGCTCCGCCGTCCAAGGCTTAGTGAAACTGGCCGGATCGTCGATAGTGAATTTGTAGTCGATCGTGTTCGCGTCCACGCGGGTGAAGCGTTCGATCACATGCAGGTTCTCGCTGGAGCCTCGGAACCGCGTCTTCTCTGTGAAATTAGTCGTGTCGACTACCAGCGTGTCGCCCTCCCAATGGCCGACCGAATCGCCCATCCACTTGCGGATGTTCGAAGCCAGATGCGGGCGTCCGTCCAAAGGAATGACGCGCGTTTCGTGGATCATCTCGGACAGGATCATCACGTATCCGGGGGTCTGATAGATTTGATACAGGTTGTTGTACGGACCGGGGAGCATGGGCGGCCCGGAGGTGGCCCAGTAAACGCAGCGCTCGGCCAAGGACCGGTCCTTCGGCTCATCGGCGGGATGCAGCCGGGCGTGCGCGCGAATGGCCTCCATTCGCTTCTGCGCCTCCGGTGTCAAAGGTGGAATCTTTCCGTCCGGCGGATCGACGATAAAGGAAGTTCGAACGGACCCGTCGATCCGTGCCAGTTTGTTTCCCCGATCGAACCACAGCTCGTTGTAAGCGCGGCCTACGTCGGCGTCCGCTCCACCATCGCGGCGATCGCGATTGTTCTGTTCCAGGTTTTGCTTCTCGTACGTGGTCGCTTCCGCCTCAGTAACCGACTGCTTGCCCTCGAATTCGCGAAGGCGCTCCAAGGGCGTCAGCGAGGAGTTGGTCCAAACGCCTTCCAGGCCGGGGTGTCCATCCGGCGTGCGGGGAATAGTTTTCGAGACGGCTGCTTTCGCCGCCGAGCGTGGGCCCTGACCATTGACTGGCGCCGGCGCCAGCATCAGAAACGCCACAGCCCCGCTTGCGAAAAATCCAGCAAAAGTTCGATGGCTCATTTCGAAACCTCCTAATCAGGATATCGCTCAGAACGGCACAGCGCATCCGGTGGGGCTTGGTCTTGCGTGCGATCCATTACTTTTTGATCGCCGGGTTAACATAACCCGCGGGCAAGACGCGATCCGGGTCGGGACGGACGCTCAAATAATCCACGTGGTCGGTGATCTTGGTCCAGCCGTGAAACACGTCCGGAGGAATAATAATGATATCACCCGGTTTGACCACGCGGCTGTAAGCATCCTTCACGGTGCCGGTGGCGCTGGGGCCATTGAGAACCTTATACGCCTCACTCGTGGCAGCAATCTCTTTCGGATTAATCATGGCGCCTCCGGTGACCAGCGTTCCCGATCCAGACACGATGATGTACGTCTCGGTTTGATGATGGTGCGCGATGCCGGGGATGGTTCCGTCGTCGCGATCTTTCGTCGGGCCGCGATGGATGATGCCGACTCCCAGATTGTAAGCGCCCAGGTCGACCACTTTGAGCTGCTGATCCACCGCCGGCGGCGCATGCTTCAAGACTTCCTTCACCTCGGCATCGGTGATGTCGATGGCCTCTTTGGGTGGCGCACCCGATTGCGCGAATGAAACTCCCTGCGACAATGCGAGCAGGGCTGCCAGACTCAGGATGGTTTTTTGCGGCATACTTCGCTCCTTATTACGATGCCAAGCACTCGACGTATTATAGCCCCAGGCGGTGATATAATCGCCGCAAGGTAACTGATATGTCTCTCGTCACAGGAATCCATCACATCACCGTCTGCGCCAGCGGCGCCCAGGAAGACGTCGATTTTCAGACCGCAGTAGCGGGCCAGCGGCTTATTAAGCAAACGGTTCTTTTTGACGGGCGCTACGCCCATTATCATCTGTATTATTCCAACGCCAATGCGGAACCGGGCTCGGTCTACACCACCTTCCCTTATAAGCGCGTGCAGGGACGTCCTGGCTCGGGCCAGATTCAGGCCACGGCTTATACCATCCCAAAGGGCACGTCGAAGTTCTGGATCGATCATTTCAAGCGGCACAACGTCAAGAACGGCGGGGCTAAGGAGCGGTTCGGTCAGACTTTTGTCCGCTTCGAACATCCTTCCGGTTTGCAATTGGAGGTGATCGAAGACGCGGCTGATAAACGCAAAGGCTGGACGACGCCCGAAATCACCCCGGACGTGAGCATGCGCGGATTCCATGGGCCAGTATTGTCGGTTCGTGAAATTCCCGAACAGGAGCGCTTCTTTGTGGAAGCTCTCGGATTTCGTAAGACCGGCGAGGACGGCGCTTACCATCGCTTCGAAGTCGGGACGGGCGGCGCTGCGAAGACTCTCATTCTGGTTCACGAACCGGACAAGCCAGCCGGGAGCTGGGGATTTGGCGCCGGCACTGCCCACCACGTCGCGCTAGAGGTCGCCAACGACGATGCGCTGGCCGAGCAGAAGAATCTGTACGAAGAGCTAGGCTATACCGATTGCTCGGAGATTAAAGACCGGAATTACTTCCACTCGATCTATGTCCGCTCGCCCGGCGGCATTCTCACCGAGTGCGCGGCCACTGCGCCGGGCGCATTTGCACGAGACGAACCGTACGATCAGTTGGGCACGCATATGCTCCTGCCGCCGTGGTTTGAAGAGCGGCGCGCCGAGATCATGGCCATGCTCGAACCGCTCAAGGTGCCGGAATTTAATGGTCCTGTGACGGTCCAGCAGGGTGCAGCGGCATCGCGCCGTTCGGCGTCGTTTATCGGCAACTGAGCTACTGATTGTCTTCCGACCGGATAGATGAGTCTCTGCAACAAGCGCGTGATTGCGTCATGTCTGAATATGGCGCTCGGGGTTATGCGTTTTGGAAAGCGCGGATCGGAAAGGATGAAATGATGCTGCCTCACCCGATTGATCCAGGTCTGGAAATCGAGGTATCGGCAATGTGGGACGCGGTGAAGCCGGGCGGCGCAATTCGAGTGATAGTGTCGACTTTCGAACTGAAGCCGACGCGGTTCCGCGTGAGCGTCCCAACCACTTCATTCTTGATTTTCGAAGACAACACACTGCGGTTATTTGGGCGCTGACAGCGGAGGGACGTTTACGTGGGGAGCATAAGATCATTGCCAATGGCCGTGTTTCTTGTACTCGCGGCTGCGCAAGCGCAATCGCCCAGGCGTCCTTCCGGCACCGAATCCGGATTCGGAGTCTTCCAAACACGCTGCATGAGTTGTCACGGGAATCCGGCCGCGGCCGAGCGCGCGCCTGATCCCTCGACCCTCCGGCAGTTTCCGCCCGAGCGGATCTATGCCGCTCTTACCACCGGCGTGATGAAAGTGCACGCCCAAAACTTGACCGACGAAGAGAAGCGCCGGGTGGCGGAATTCATGAGTGGCCGGCCACTGGGAAGCGCGGAGTTGGGCGACGCGAAGAACATGCCGAATCATTGCCGCGGTAATCTTCCGCTCTCCGATCCCTCCGCGGGACCGGCCTGGAACGGATGGGCGGTCGACCTGACGAATTCGCGCTTTCAGACCGGGAAAGCCGCGGGGCTCACGGCCGAACAGGTGCCTAGGCTGAAACTCAAATGGGCTTTCGGTTACCCCAACGGCGTTTCTGCCTCCGGCCAGCCGACCATAGTGTCGGGTCGCGTGTTCGTTGGAACGGATATCGGCTATGTCTACTCCTTGGATGCCGCCACTGGATGCGTCTATTGGTCGTTCAAGGCGAACGGCTTGGTGCGCAATGCGATTACGATTGGCCCGGTCGCCGAGCACGGTTCGACCAAGTACGCCGCCTATTTCGGCGACGCCCATTCCAATGTATATGCCGTCGATGCGCGGAATGGCGAACTGCTGTGGATGAAGCAGGCGGATGAGCACTTCACCGCCCGAATTACGGCGGCGCCCACACTTCATGACGGCCGTATCTATGTTCCGGTCTCATCGTCGGAGGAGTGGTCTGGAAGCACGCTGGATTACCCGTGCTGCACATTCCGCGGTAGCGTCCTGGCGCTGGACGCCAATTCTGGCGAGCAGATCTGGAAGACCTACACCATTGCAGAAGCTCCCAGGCCAACCAAGAAAAACTCCAAAGGCGTGCAACTGTGGGCGCCGGCCGGAGGCTCCGTTTGGAATTCTCCGACCGTCGACGTCAAGCTGCATGCCATCTATTTTGGGACTGGCGATTCGGAGACCGAACCCGCGGCGAAGACGTCGGACGCGGTTATGGCCTTGGACATGAACACCGGCAAAGTCCTGTGGGTATTTCAGGCGCAGGCCAACGATGCATTCATGGGTGGCTGCTCCGGCCCGAACAAGAGTGAGAATTGTCCGTCAGTGCAAGGTCCTGATCTGGACATTGGAAACTCGCCGATGTTACGCACGCTGCCTGGAGGCCGCAGGATATTGCTCGCGGCCACCAAGGACGGGAATGTCTTTGGCCTCGATCCCGATCGCATGGGTGCGCTGGTCTGGAAGGTGAACATCGCCGACAATTCCAAGGGACTCAATGGCGTCATGTGGGGCGGGGCCGCGGACGAGCAGAACGCCTATTACGGGCTGTCTCGCGGAGGTGTGGTCGCTCTTCGTCTGACAACCGGAGAACGCTTGTGGTTCAACCCGCTGGCCAGGACCGCAGGCGTTGGCCGCAGCGGACAGTACGCGGCCTTATCCGTGATTCCAGGAGTCGTTTTCGCGGGCGGATTCGACGGAATTTTGGACGCTTTGTCCACGGCCGACGGTCGCGTCTTGTGGGAATTCGATACGGCCCGCGACTTCGCAACCGTCAATAGGGTCCCGGCCAAAGGTGGGACTATGGGAGCGCCTGGTACGACGATCGCGGGCGGGATACTGTTTGCCGGCTCCGGGTACGGGGTGTTCGGAACAGATCGACCAGGAAATGTTCTCCTAGCGTTCTCAATCGAATAGCCTCCCTCGCAAGGCTCACGCGGTTAAAACGCCGCAGAATCCGATTGACACACTTCCTTAATCCGCTTAGAATGTCTCAACAGGCTGTCGCGCTATAGCCACACGGTACCACCGTGCCCGGTTGTTAGCCAAGTTGCTTTCAGGAGGTTAAGTTCATGATGAACCTGTCCCGGTCGACCTTTTTCGGCCTATCTCTGATCACTTTAATAATTTGTTCGCTGGCCATGCCCAACCCCGCATCAGCCCAATCTGTGGCGGTGGCTCAGGTCAGCGGAATCGTAACCGACGCGAGCGGCGCGGCGATGGCGAACGCACAGGTCACTATGACTGAGACCGACAAGGGTTCGGTGCACAACGCGACCACTGAAGCCAGCGGCCAGTACGTGCTTCCCAACCTCCCCGTCGGCCCTTACACGCTCGAGGTTAAGGCCAACGGGTTCAAGGACTACGTCCGTACCGGCATTATTTTGGAGGTCAACAACAATATTCAAATCAATGTGCCGATGCAGGTCGGATCGATTTCCGAAAGGGTCGAGGTGACCGGCACCACCAGCCTGGTTGAGACCAAAGAGACGTCGGTATCGTCGGTGATCGACGAGAAGCGCATTAACGATCTGCCGCTCAACAACCGCCAAGCCACTCAGTTGATCATGACGCTGGGCGCGGCGGTGTATGCCGACAGCGGCGACACCGGCAGCAAGACCTTCTGGAACGCCACGCGGATCTCGGTCGCAGGCGGACAGGGCAACGGCACCGCCTATCTGCTGGATGGAGCTGATGACACCGACGGCATGTCGAACGTCAACATGCCCTTCCCGTTCCCGGACGCCCTTCAAGAATTCAGCATCGAAACCAGCGCCGTTTCGTCGCGGTTCGGCACCCACCCCGGCGCCACCGTCAACGTCGTGACTAAGTCAGGGTCAAACCAGATCCATGGAGACCTTTTCGAGTACATCCGCAATGGCGATCTGGATGCCCGCAATTTCTTTTCAACCACCGGCGCCGATACGCTGAAGCGAAACCAATTCGGCGGCACCGCCGGCGGCAAGATCATCAAGGATAAGCTGTTCTATTTCGGCGGATATCAGGGCACGCGCAATCGTTCCAACCCCCCGCAGTCGACCACCCACATTCCCACCGCAGCCATGCTTACGGGCGACTTCAGCACCATCGCCGGGCCGACGTGCAATAGCGGCAAAACCATCCAACTGGTCAACCCCAACGGCGGCGCTCCCTTCGCCGGCAACCAGATTCCCGTAGGATTGCTGAGTCCAGTGGCCGTGGCACTAACGAAGTATCTCCCGGTAAGCTCGGCCAACCCTTGCGGTCTGGTCACCTTCGGCATCCCCGCTACCGGAGACTCAAACGAATACATCGGCCGCGCCGACTACGTAATTAACGAAAAGCATACGTTGTACGGGCGCTACTACACCGACGTTTGGAAGAATCCTCCCGTGTTCAACGGCCAGAACCTGCTGACAACCACTTCTCCGGGCAACTTTGAACAGGCGCAGGAGGCCGCCATAGGCGACACCTACACTTTCGGCCCCGGCACGCTGAACTCATTCCACGTCGGTTTCAACCGCATCCGCGACAATCGCGGCCCGACCAACTTCCCCATCAATTGGACCCAGCTCGGGTCGCAGATGTATAGCGCCGTGCCCAACTTCCTGCTGATCTCAAGCATGACCGGCGGCTTCACCACTTTCTGCGGCACCTGCGCGCCCGGACATTTCAACAACAACAGTTATCAACTCGCCGACGACGTGGACGTGATCCGCGGACGTCATCAGATGTCCTTCGGGGTCAATCTGATTCGCATTCAGAACAACACCATCTCCGGCTTCGACGAAAACGGCGCCCCCACTTTTAATGGCTCGTTTACGGGCCTCGGCATGGGTCGATTTCCTGCTAGGACGAATGAGCGACTTTATTCAAACCAACGCAACTCCCGATGATCTCCGGCAATGGGTGATGAGCATCTACGCGCAGGACAGCTTTAAGGTCTCTTCGAATTTTAGCGTCAACTTCGGCCTGCGCTGGGAGCCGACGTTCGCCGATCCCGACAAATACCTCCGCGGAACGTCATTCAGTCAATCGGCTTTCCTGGCGGGTCAACACAGCACGCTGCATCCCAATGCGCCTCCCGGGTTGTTCTTTCCCGGAGACCCGGGAATTCCGGCCGCGAACTGGAACGGGCATTATGACCAATTTCGCGCCGCGCCTTGGCCTGGTCTGGAACCCGCACGGCGATGGCAAGCAGACCTTGCGCGTGGGCGCGGCTCTCCTTTATGACGCAACCGAAACCTGGTTCAACGAGCGCGAAACCACCAATCCGCCGATTGGTACCAGCGTCGACGTCGCTTCGACAGGCACGTTGACGAATCCCTGGCTCGCCTACCCCGGGGGAAATCCGTTCCCAACGAACGGGAATCTTTTGTTCCCGAAATTTGGCACGTATGTCAACATGCCGCTCAATCCCCGCGCCCACTTACGTACTCAGTGGAATGTTACCTACCAGAGGCAGTTCGCCGGCAGTTGGGTGGCTTCGGTAAGCTACCTGGGCAACGAGACCACTCACCTCTGGATCGCGGAGGAGAGGAACCCGTCGGAGTTTCTCGGGACCTGGTGCCTGTACTATCGGCGGCGTGAATTACACGACCTGCTCCAGTACAGCCAATTCCAATCAACGGCGTCTGCTCTACCTGGCGAACCCCGCGACGGGCGGCTCCTACGCCAGCATCAACACCATGGACGATGGCGCGGTCTCCCATTATGAGGGGCTGCTCCTTTCGTTAACGCACCGCTTCAGCCAAAGCTTCCAGTTGAATGCCAATTTCACCGACTCCTACTGCATCTCGGACTATGATTTTGGCGCTGCCCTGGCCACCTCCACGAACTCGCAAATCTTTAATCGCCATGCCGATTGGGGCCCCTGTATCTCCGACACGCGCTACAACTTCAATCTTTCCGGAGTGGCGGTGAGCGCGTTTCACACCAGCAACTCATTCGTGAACCACGTGGTGAACAACTGGCAGCTCGCGCCGCTCGTTCACGCTGCGAGCGGCCAGACCCTGAACATCACGTCCGGCAAGGACAATTCGCTGACCACCCTCAACAACGACCGTCCCAACCAGGTCTTGTCGAATGTCTACGCCACCAACCCGATCTGTTCGTCGCAGGCGATCTGCGTCCAATGGGTCAATCCCGCGGCATTTGTTCAGAATCCCATCGGCACATACGGCAATGTCGGACGCAATGCAGTTGCGCGGTCCGGGCAACGTCACGTTCGACCTCGCGCTAAGCCGCACCTTTAAGCTCTCCGAGCGATTCACGCTGCAAGCTCGCGCCGAGGCGTTCAATATCCTCAACCACGCGAACTTTGTGGGTGCATTTGCCCCGGCCGGACAGCCCGCGGGCGCGACCTACGGCACGCTGAGTCAGAATTTTAGTTCGTCGAACTTCGGGCAAGTAACGCGGCGCATACGACCCGCGCATTCTGCAGTTCGCGATGAAGGTGATCTTCTAGAGCTTATTCATACACCGGCTCTACCTTAGAACCATTCTTGAGCGGCTTCTCGGTGGGCAGCGCAACAGCGTCGCCGTCCGAGAGGCCCGAAAGAATCTGCGACTTGGTGTAGCTGGAAACGCCGACACCGACCTTTCGCCACACCACGCGATCGCCCTGGAGCAAATACACGCCCGTTTCCGAGCCCTTCTCGCCGGATAGCTTCTTTAGGCAGAGCCAATGCTTTCTCCACTACGGTGGCCTGAATCTCGGCGTTGATGTTGGCATTGGGAATCAGGTCGCGTTGCGGATTCTCGATCACGCAGCCTACTTCGCCCACTTGCCGCGTCCCCAGCGGAACGATCTGTGTCGGCAACTTGTCCACTGCGCCTTTCCATTGATGACCGGGCAATGCATCCCAGGTAATGTTCACGACCTCACCCTTGCGCACTTTGCCCAAGTCCGGCTCGTCGACATAAACAGTGACGCGAACACGATCCAGTCTCCCGACTTTTGCGACCGGATCGCCCGCATTCACGAACGCGCCCTGCTTCAGATCGAAGTCATAAAGTGTTCCATCCATCGGCGCGTGGATGACGCTGAGGTCCAGATTGGTGCGCGCGATCGAGGCGGCCGATTCAGCTTGCTGGACTCTTGCCCGGGCGATCTCCTTATCCGTGCCGGTCACTAGCGCCGCCTTATGTTCTTCCAACGATTGAATTCTGAGCTGCAACTGCTCGACGGTTTGGCGGGCCGTGTCCAGATCTTGTCGCGTCGCGGCCTGCTTGCCGGCCAATCGGTCGAGCGCCTGATAATTCTTCTGAGCGGCTTCGAGGTCCAGCCTCGTCCGTGCCAGATCGGCCTCGGTCTGCTGGCGTTCTGCAATTCGGCCGCCCTGCTCCAGCACTTGCTGCTGCGTCTGGGCTTCCTTGATGGCTGCCTGCGCCTTTGACACTTCGGCGCTCGCCACCCGCGTGTCAAGCTCCATCAGGGGCTCGTTCTGGGTTACCTGCTGTCCGCGACTTACCAAGACTTTCGTCACCACTCCAGTTCGCTCCGCTCGCACTGGCAGCCACTCGATCGGTTCCACTTTGCCGTTGGTGGGAAGCGTGCTAACCATCGTTTCGCGCGCCACCTTGGTGAAATCTACCTCGGGAGGCGTGGTCTTTTTGAAAGCTACCCAAGCCGTGATGGCGCAGGCCCCCAAGACCAGGATTACCACCCAGCTACGGCCGCGGCTCACGAGCGTGACCTCGCGCAGTAATCGAACAGGAGCTGCCATTCCGCTTGCTGGATCTCAATCGCCAAGCGTTCGGAAGGCGACCCCGGCTCCTGCCGCGCCTGCTCGCAGAAGGTGACGAACGAAAAAGGATCCCACTTGGCGGCAATCCGAAATCCGGCGTCGGGATGGCGCGCAACGATCTCTTTGGCGGCAACCGACAGATCCCGAAACACAGGATGCGCCCCAACGCAGCGAAACCAGTACGCGGAATTGCCGGGGTCCGGCTCCTGGCGATGCAGGATCGCGTGCCAAAAACTCGCTTCCGGCGATTTCAAATCTTGCACGATCTCATGACATTCATCAAAGCAGGAGAAGTAAAGCCACAATCCACCCAGGGCTTCTTTCGGGGCTCTCGCGTGCGGAAACAAATCCGATGCCTCTTGTCTTTTCAAACGCTGGCGCGCCAACTCCGACGAGCAGACCGCCGAAACCAATGGAATCAGCCGGTGCCCGCTCTGGTCGAGCGCGAGGATCTCTGCCACCTGTGTGCCGTATGCCTTGGAATCAAATGGCAACTACTATTTTGGCAGAAACTATTCGAGTACCACCAGCGTATCGCCTGCCGCTACCGTATCGCCGTCTCCCACACGCACTTCCGCCACGCGGCCAGCGCGAGCCGCCTTCATCTCGTTCTGCATTTTCATTGCCTCCACAACTATCAACCCTTGGCCGATATCGACAGCATCGCCTTCGTGGACCAGCACTCGAACCACCTTGCCGGGCATGGGAGCCGAGACGCTTTGGCGACCACTCCCGGTTGCGGCTCGCGATTGCCGGCTGCCATTGCGAGGATCACGGACTTCCACTGCGAAACGCCGGCCGCCAGTCTCTACATTCAGCGCCTGCAGCCCCGCGCTGGCCCGAACTTCGAAACTACGGCCCTCCAGCAATACCGAATACACGCCGGGTTCCACTTCTTTCACGGCTTCCAAGTGCTGGGGATCGATCTCGACTGGATGGCCGTCAATGAGGATCTGCCACTTCATTATCGAAGAAGACTGCCTCGACCGCCGGTCAGCCAGCGGCTGCCTTCTGCGTTCTGGTCTCTGCTTTCTGCCCCGCCGTTCTTGGAATGTGCTGCGGCGGCGGCCAGGGCGACAGCTAGTTCCAGATCGTGCGGAGGCATCGATTTGGGTTTCCGTCTTGTGAAAAACTCGTCCACGAAGCCGGTGTGCAGCCAGCCGTTTCGAAATACCGGGTCATCCATGATTTCCCGGAAGAAGGCCAGGTTGGTTTCGAAGCCCATGATCGAATATTCGGTTAAAGCGCGCTGCATGCGCCCAATGGTGGCGTCTCGATCTTCATCCCAAACCACCAGTTTAGCGAGCAGCGGATCGTAATCGATGGGCACATTCCAGCCGGAATAAACTCCTGAATCGAGCCGCACTCCGGGACCGCTAGGCTCGCGGAGTTGGACAATCTTACCGGGAGAAGGAAAGAAGTTGTTTTCCGCATCTTCGGCGCAGATGCGGCATTCGAGCGCCGCCCCGCGCCACTGAATGTCGTCTTGTTTGAAAGGCAGCTTTTCGCCGGCGGCAATCTGCAGTTGAAGCCGGACCAGGTCGTAACCGGTAACCAGTTCGGTCACGGGATGCTCAACCTGCAGCCGCGTATTCACTTCGAGGAAATAAAAATTACTTTGGACATCGGCCAGGAACTCCACCGTGCCCAGGCTGGAGTAGCCGACAGCTTGCGCGATTCGAAGCGCGGCTTCACCCATTGCTGCGCGCATTTTCGGATTCTGCGTAACGAGCGGCGACGGGCACTCCTCGATGATCTTCTGATGGCGGCGCTGCAGTGAGCATTCCCGCTCGCCCAAATGGACCAGGTTGCCGTGCTGATCGCCGGCGATCTGGATTTCAATGTGACGCGGCTTGTCGATCAGCTTTTCGATGTAGACTTCGCTGTTCCGAAACGAGCGCTCGGCTTCGCTCGAAGCCTCGCGTATAGCGGCTTCCAGTTCACTCTCCTGGTCGACACGCCGCATTCCCTTGCCGCCTCCTCCAGCCGAGGCCTTGATCAGCACGGGATAACCCAGCTCGCGAGCCAACCTGCGCGCCGCCTCGAGATCTTTGGCCGGCTCTTCGCTACCCGGCACGGTTGGGACGCCGGCGTGCTTGGCGAGAGTACGAGCAGCGGTCTTCGAGCCAAGCCGCCGGATGGAATCGGGCGTGGGCCCGATGAACACGATGCCCGCCGCTTCACACGCTGCCGCGAAATCGGCGTTCTCGCTCAGAAAACCGTAGCCTGGATGAATCGCGTCGGCCCCATGCTTTTTCGCCGCCTCGAGAATGCGATCGATGCGCAGATAGCTCTCTGACGAAGGCGCCGGGCCAATGTGCTCGGCTTCGTCCGCCATCCGTACGTGCAGTGCAGTGCGATCGACGTCGGAAAAGACCGCCACGCTTCGGATATTCATCTCGCGCAGCGCGCGAACGATACGCACCGCAATCTCGCCCCGGTTGGCGATCAGGACCTTACGGAACATGCACGGTGATTGTAGCAAGAGTCGCTGTGTAGGGCGCTCCCCTGGACCGCGGCCGACACCCACGTCGGCTCCTGGTTTTGAGTGCATAAACAGCGTTTGACGCAATTGCTCACCGACGCGGCGTCCGCCCCGCCGCCATTTATGTGCATTTTGCTACTCTTCAAGGAGGCACCCCCGGCACTTTTCATGGCAGTCTCCGGCATCAAGGATTCGCTCCAACAACGCGGCGTCCGGCTGACGCGGCAGCGCAAGATTTTGCTCGACCTGATCGATCAATCGGGTCAACATCTCAACGCCGAGCGTCTCTACGAACTGGCGCGGGAAAAGGATCCCAAGCTCAACCGGGTCACGGTCTACCGGACTCTCAAGTTGCTCAAGGCCGGCGGATTGGTGGACGAGCTGGACTTGATGCATCACGATGGCGACCAGCACTACTACGAAACGCGCCTGAAGCAGGAACACGCCCACGTGATCTGTCTGCGCTGCGGAAAGATCGAGGAATTCTTCGGGGATCTGCTGAAGAAAATGCGGGAGCAGATCGAAAGCCATTTCGGCTTCGATGTAGTTCTCGCCCGCACCGAGGTCGGCGGTTACTGCGCCCATTGCCAGGTGCTGCGCGCGAAAGAGTTGGCCGTGGCCGCCTCCAAAGATATCCGGCCTGAGCCCGCCTCCCTGCGCAATCACCGGAGCCATTAACTGATGTCCACGCCGAGTGCTCACCCGGGCGAGAGCCATCGTGTGCCGGCTTTGGCGGTGATTAATCCTTCTGGAAACCGCAGCCGCATGCCCCTCGATCGCTTGCCCTTCCTGATCGGACGGCAAGGCGACAATCACCTGGTTCTGCGCGATAACCGAGCGTCCCGCAATCATGCCCGCATCTTCTCCGAGAACGGCGAATACTTTATCGAGGATCTGAACAGCCGCCACGGCGTGTATGTCAATGGTGAACGAGTGAAGCGCCACCGGCTGGTCGACTCAGACCGGATAGACTTCGGTTTTCAGGATTCCTACCGCCTGATTTTCAACCTCGAGGAAGACGAAATCCATCGCATCATGGAGCAGTTTTCGTCTCAGCAGGGCTCGGGCGCCAACAATTTAGCCAAGCTCCGATCTCTGGTAGAAGTCGCGCGTGCGCTGCAGAGTTCGCTTTCCACCCACGACGTCTTGGCTGCCGTTGTGGACGCAGCGCTTTCGGTGACCGGCGCCGAGCGTGGTTTTCTGCTGCTTCGCAAGGAAGAAGACCTGGAAGTGAGCGTGGCGCGCGATCAGCGCGGAATCCCGCTGGACAGTTCCGACCTCAGCGTTCCGCGGTCGCTGATCCACCGCGCGCTTCGCACCCGCCGCGAGCTGCTATCGATGACCTTCGATCCGTTGGGCCAGGAAGGGGTGCGTCCCGAAATGTCGGTCGCCGATCTGGAGTTGCGCAGCGTCGTCTGCGTGCCGCTGGTTCACGTCCGCACGGGCACCGGCTCGTTGCAGGAAACGATTGCGACCTCTGTCAACGACACGGTTGGCGTTCTCTACATGGATTCGCGCGGAGCCGCGGCTGACCTTTCGTCCGGCAATCGGGAGATCCTGCAGACCCTCGCGCTCGAAGCGTCCACGATTCTCGAGAACGCCAGATTGCTCCAGGAGGAGCGCGAGAAGCAGCGGCTGGAAGAGGAGCTGAACGTCGCGCGCGCGATTCAGCAGGATCTCCTGCCCGCTGACCTTCCGTCGGAAGGCTGGTTTCGCGCCGCCGGATCGAGCATCACTTCGCGCCAGGTGGGTGGAGACTATTTCGATGTCCGGCACATCGACGCCGACACGTTTGCCTGCGCTATCGCGGATGTATCTGGCAAGGGCGTGAGCGCCGCGTTGCTGGCGGCATTGCTGCAAGGCGCGTTTTTATTTGCTTCCGAAGGCCCCACGGAAATAGGCGACGTAATGGCGCGCATGAATCACTTCTTGTATGAACGAGCCAAGGGCGAGAAATACGCGACCTTGTTTTATTGCACCCTGGCGCGAAATGGGCAACTGTGCTGGTCCAACGCCGGTCATCCCAAGCCGATTCTTGTCCGCGGTTCGGAATTGGTTCCACTGGAAAGCACCGGTTTACCGCTCGGAATGCTGGAAGCGGCAACCTATGAGATGAAGAAGGTGCATCTTCTGGCCGGAGACAAAATCGTGATGTACAGCGACGGTCTTTCGGAAGCGGAGAACGCCGAGGGCGAGTTTTTTGACAAGAAAGGCTTCCCTGAAACGCTGCGCGCCCATGCTTCGCTGGGTTGCGGCGAATTACAGGCCAAGTTAGTGGAAGCGGTGCAGGATTTTAGCGAGGGTACGGAGTTGAGCGACGATATCACGACGCTGGTGCTGGAGTATCGGCCTTAGACCCGCGAAATACACGTTCGTTATGCTGACAGTTACCCCAATTCGCCCGCTGCTATAATCGAGCAAGTAATGTCTCTCGATTCACTTGCATCGCTTTCTGCGTTGGCTGCGTATCACGTAAAAGGACAATAGGATGGGCAAACCCAAGGTTCAGATTCTGGAAGCCGGACCGGCTGCGGCGCAAGATTCCGCGCTGGGCGGCTATAAGGTCTTCAATCGGATCATCGACTGGATCACCAACGACAGAATGCAGTTACTCAACATTACCGATCGCATCAACGAAATCGTGCGTAAGAGCGGCGTCCGCGATGGCCTTGTTCATCTGCAGTCGCTGCACACCACTTCCGCGGTTTTCATCAACGAGTGGCAGGATGCGCTGTTGCATGACGTCAAGACTTTCTTCGAAGAGGTTGTTCTCCGCGAACAGTACTATCGCCATAACGATCCCGAGCATTCCGACTGCGAGCGGAAGAATGCTGATTCGCACCTTCGCGGCATGTTGATGGGCCAGACTTTGTGCCTGCAGGTGCGCAACGCATCCGTGCTCCTGGGCACCTGGCAGAGCATCATCTTCGCGGAGTTTGATGGTCCCCGAAGCCGGTCCCTGGCCGTCCAGGTTTCGGGAGTGTAGGTCTGCCCCACTCTGATCGGATGCCCCGGTTCTTCACCCTGCAACAGGCCGAACAATTACTTCCCGAGGTGGAGTCGGCGATTCGGGATGCGATCTCGCTCAAATCCGATTATCAGCAAGCCGAAGATGAGCGGCAAAGCTTCTCGCACCGCATCACCATGCTCGGAGGCGTGCTGGTGGATCTTTCCCAAGTGCGGGAACAAAAGGAACGGCGCGAGTCGCTCGCGCATCGTTTACAAAACGCGCTCGAAAAAATCCACGAGTACGGATGCGTCGTGAAGGATCTGGATGTCGGTCTCATCGACTTCCCCACTCAGTTCCACGGCCAGGAGGTTTATCTTTGCTGGAAGCTGGGCGAGTCCGGCATTCAATTCTGGCACGGCGTTCACGAGGGTTTTCGCGGCCGCAAGCCGATCGATCAAGAGTTTATCGAGCACCATCGCGGGGAGGTTCCCAACTGAATGTGCGAGAATTACGGTTAGCGGTCTTTCCCGTCTCAGGGAGGATTCCGGGTCGGGCAGTAGTTGTCGGTCGCTGCCTCAATTAACACAAGCATGCTGCTGAGTCGAGAATTCATCGCCTATCTGTCCCGACAGCTCGTAAAGCGGATGACGCCGCAGATCATTGAGACTTCCAGCCCCGATGCGGCGACCGAAATGATCGGCCACCTGATTGAAGAGGAACTGCAAGTAGAGGATCGTTTAAATGACGAAGTCCGCGAGCTGCTCAGCCAATACAGCGACTACATGCGGCGCGAAAGCGTCAGCTATCAGGAGATGTTCCGGCGCATCAAGAATACCCTCATTTCGCAGCGCAAAGTGATCCGCGCATCCGGCCGCGATACGGGAGATAACATGAAGCTCTCCCGCGATAAGGTCAACGACATCTCGCACAAGCTGGTGGCCGCCTTCCGCAAAGCTCGTGAGTTCCGCCTCAAGAAAGATCCCAACGACGTACGCCTTGAGATTGTCAAATCGATGACCGAGCTGCTGGCGGTGGAAGAAAGAGTCGACCGCGCCGCGCGCACCAAGATTCGCTCCCAAAAGAAGGAAATCCCCGAGGGCACCGAGGAGTGGGATCTGCTCCACCGGCGCTACTATGCCGAGGAACTGAAGAAATTCGGCATCGATCTCACCCGATGACGACGATCGTCGTCGTGGGCAGCCTCAACATGGATTTTGTCGTAGGCGTTGACCGTCTCCCGGCGCCCGGTGAGACGGTACTAGGTCGTGACTTCCAGATGATAGCGGGCGGCAAGGGTGCAAACCAGGCCTGTGCGGCCGCAAAACTGGCCACCGCTTCCACGCAGGTGCGAATGATCGGCCGCGTGGGATACGATACGTTTGGGGATCACCTCAAGGCCAGTCTTTCGGCGGCCGGTGTCGATGTCAGCGCAGTTCACGCGACGCGCTCGCACGCAACTGGTGTGGCCCTGATCTCGGTGGACGCTTCCGGGCAAAACTGCATCGTGGTGGCGCCCGGCGCCAATCACGCTTTGATCGCGTCGGAAGCCGAGGCGATGCGCTCCGTGTTCCGCGGCGCCCGCTTAGTGCTGTTTCAATTGGAGTCGCCCTTGGACACCGTTGCCGCCGCTTTGAAGATCGCGCGGGAGGAGGGCGCCCGCACCATCCTCGATCCGGCTCCGGCCGTGCCGCTGTCCAACGAAATACTGTCGAACGTTGACATCCTTACGCCCAATGAAAGCGAAGCCTCGCTTCTGCTCGGACTGCCTCCACAGCGTGTGTCTATCTGTAATGCACCGGCGCTCGCCCGTGCTCTCAAGGAGCGCGGACCCACTGCGGTAGTGTTGAAACTCGGCGACCAGGGGTGCTTCTATAGCGACGCAGATGCGGAGATCCATTGCCCGGCGGTTTCCGTCACGGCCCGGGATACAACCGCGGCCGGCGACGTCTTCAATGCCGCTCTGGCTGTGGCGCTAGCTGAAGATCGTTCGATCGCCGAGGCGCTCCGGTTCGCCAATGCCGCAGCAGCAATTTCAGTGACGCGCCTGGGCGCCCAGGCTTCGATCCCCGCCCGCGCCGAACTCCAAAATTAGTGCACTCAGTGCACTCAAATACCAATTTCGCCGCCTCTACGCCATCCTCAAGCTACGCAAACAAGGTCACGAGCGCGATCCGTATCGGCTCGGCGAACCCACTCAGACTTCGAGACCCGATTACGGTGCGCTGCCCGTGCGAAGCTCTGCGTCCAGATCCGCGGAAATCAACACTTGTAGTCGCTGACTCATATGAACGCGACACGCCAATCGTTATGGCGCCGGCGTCTTCTCCAACTGTTGCTTTCGCCCACACGCGGTTCGGATTCAGCTCCACCGATTTAGCGATCGCCTGTCGCGCTTCCTCTGCCTGATTCACCCGCCGCAGCGCGATCCCAAGCCATAGCCAGGCGTCCGCGTTCTTGGGATTCAGCTCGATCGCTTTTCGGAAATCCTTGACCGCGACATCCATGCCGCCGCCTAAAGCCGGGGGCAGATAGTAGTTTCCGACGCCATGGCTAACATAGGCCATGGACGATTTTGGATCCAGCTCTATGGCCTTGTTCACGGCGGTAAGCGCGCATTTTCCATACTTCAACGCAGCCATCCCGTTGCCGGAAATGATCTGGCCGCACAGCGTTCCCAGGATGCGCTGATATTCCGGCGAGTCCGGCTTCTGCGCCACCGCGCGCTCGGCCGCGTCAATCCCCGCCTCCGCCGCTGTCTTGGCCGCAGCCTTATCTCGCATCTCGATTGCGACTTCGGCCGTATACGATTCGGCCAGCGCCAGCCGGTACTGCGCGACCGCGTCCTTGGGATCTTTTTCGGCGGACACTCGAAGCTCGCCGGCCATCTTCTCCAGTGTCGATCGATCTTGCCGGTCCCGTGCCTTGAGAAGCTCCGAGTCATCCCACGTACCGGTGGCAAAAAGCGCGGAAATCAAAACCAGCGTCTTCATTTCTTACTCGACGCTCTTGGGTGTGTCTCGGTTACAACGCCACAACTTTCCGATTCACCAGCAGGAAATATAGACCCAGAATGGCCAGAAGCACGCCATTGCAAGCGATCACCCTCGGGGCCGTGAACTCCTTGACCAGCGCGCCCACCACCAGGCTGCCAAAAGGGGTTCCGCCGCGAAACGCGACGTTGTATACGCTCATCACCCGTCCGCGCATTTGGTCCGAGGTAATCATTTGGACCAGAGAACTTACCGTCGTAAACACGGCCAGCAGCGTGCCACCGCTGAGGAAAAGCAGAACGCAGCTCAAGACGAACGACCGCGAGAGTGCAAAGCCGGTGATCAGTACTCCCAGCGCCACCAGCATCAATAGTGCGGCCCTTCCCTGGCGCCGGTATTTTCCTAATCCCGCTACGATCAACGCGCCGCAAATCGACCCGATGCCCAAACTGACCAGCAATGTCGAGTAAACGCTGGGTCCGCCGTGATAAACGTCTCGCGTGAAGACCGGCAGAAATACCACCAGCGGAAAAGCCAGCAGCGTCATCGAAAACGCTAATACGATCAACGCTACCATCGCGCCCTGCTTGCGGATGAACTGGAATCCTACCTTCATGCTGCTCAGTACGGATTCCCCCGTCTTGGTTGGTATGAAATGTGGCCGGATGATCAGCAGCGTAATGATCACCGCGATGAACGAGATTCCATTCAGCGCAAAACACCAGGCCGCGCCGATCGCCAGCGCCAGCGCTCCCAGCACCGGCCCGATCACGCGCGCCAGGTTGAATTGAATCGAATTCAGAGCGATGGCGTTCGGCAGATCTTCGGGCTTCACCAGTGACGGAATGAGCGCCTGGTAGGCCGGTCCGCCGAAGGATTGCGCCGTGCCTACGATAAACGAAAGTGTGAGAATATGCCACACGTGCACCACGCCGGTTGCAAACAAAGTCGCCAGGAAAAATGCGCAGGTCATTTGAACCACTTGCGAACCGAGCAGCAGCTTCTGCCGCGCGGTACGGTCCGCGAACACGCCGCCTACCAGCGAGAACAGCACGATTGGAATGGTGCCAAGAAACGCGTCCAGTCCCAGCAGAAAAGAAGAATTGGAAAGCTGGAAGACTAGCCAACTCTGCGCCAGCACCTGCATCTGGGTGCCGACTTGGGAAGTGCACGCCCCGATCCACATGATGCGGAAATCGCGATAGGCAAATCCCTTGAATACCCGCTTAAACAATCTAAGTTCCGATCAAGGCAGTGGCTTTTCGCGTCGAATCAAATGTAGGATGTTCCCGTCGCCGTCGCTGAAGAACTGCAACCGGTTGCCCTGATTGTTGATCGGTTCCCCCAGAAATTGCACGCCGCGCTTCTTGAGTTCGCCCATCGCTTCATCGAATTGATCGACGCTGATGGCCAAGTGCCGGATCCCCGGGTCCTTCATCTTCTGCGGCGCCCGCGCGCCTTCCGAAGGGATGATCTCCAGCATCGAACCGTCCGCCGACCGCACGAAATAGTTGCCGTCGTAGGTGTGATTGATGCGGAAATCAAGCTTCTCCACATACCATTTGGCAAGCTTCGCCGGATCGGGCGACGCGATAGCAGTGTGCTCTAGACCTCTGAACATACACAGGATTGTAGCAGACGGGAGCAGCCGCCTGAACAGCCCGAGTTCCCCACCGAGTTTCCCCGCCGAGTCTCCAATGCTAGAATCGAAAACAGTCCCCGCGCCCTACTTTGGAGGAAGTTGTGCGCTTTTTCCTTTATTCTTTTCTTGCGCTCTCATGTTGCGCGGCAGATTCTAACTTTACCAGCCAATCTCGTGTGCTGGCTTTCGAAGCACGCGGCCAGCAATACGTGTCTCACGGTCCCGGCTATGCGTTTTCGGTGACCTCCCGCGCGGCAGTCTTGCAATTAGCCGGACATTCCGTGCGTATGTCGGCCGCTGGCGCCAGCCCTAAAGGGTCACTCGAAGCCCTCGACCGCATGCCCGGCAAGGCCAACTATCTCCTCGGCCGCGATCTCCGCGCGTCTTACGATCTCTACGGCCGCGTCCGTTGGCGCGCCGTCTATTCCGGAATTGATCTCGTGTTTCGAGGAAATCAGGACCACCTCGAATACGATTTCGAAATCGGCGCCGGTCACGATCCCGGAAAGATCAACCTCGCTTTCGACGGCATCGACGACCTTCGCATCGATCCGAATGGCGATCTCGTTCTGACCGCCGGCGCGCTCCAGATCCGTCAACCCCAGCCAGTGGCCTATCAAATGATTGCAGGCCAGAAGGAGCCCGTCGACGCGGCCTATCGGATCGACCCCTCCCACCACATTCGATTCCGAACCGGCGCATATGATCAGCACCGCTCTCTGGTGATCGATCCCCAAATCGTCTTCGATAAATCGTTCGGCGGCAGCGGCTTTACCACCGCCACTGGACTTGCTCGGGACACACGCGGCAGTCTTTACATCGCAGGTAGCACCAGTTCCACGGATTTCGCCACTGTGAATCCCATCCAGGGCCATCTCGGCGGGGGTCCGCTGCTGGTCACTGCCGATGCCGGCCAAACATTCAGCTTCCCATCGCTTCAAGGCGCTACTGGAGTCAGCGCGATTGCGGCCGCTCCATCCGCGCCGATGGTGCTCTACGCCGCGACGTCAGTTGGCATTTTTAAGAGCGCCGACGGCGGGACAACTTGGGCTCCCACAGCCGGCGTAGGCCTTCCGGCCACGGCCCTGGCGGTAGACGCGAGTTCTGCCACCACCCTTTACGCCGCCACACAGCAAGGCATCTTCGTCAGCACCGACGGCGCCGCGAGCTGGCAGGCCTCGACCAACGGCATCATTAACGGCGACAGCTACATCACCGTGATCGTTGCCCATCCCACGCAGGCCGGAACCGTTTTTGCGAGCGCCAACAATCCCACTGGTGGGCTCTTCCCATTTGGTCTTTATCGCAGTACCGACTTCGGCCAGACCTGGACCCAGCTCTCGCTTGCGCCCAACCAACTGGTGCGCCCGGTGAATGCCATCGTCATAGGTTCAAACGGAACGATTATTGCAGCGGCGGCCGACCAGGGCTTATTTATCTCCACCGACGGCGGGAACACCTGGACCGCCGAGGCGGGTCTGCCCGTTCAAAACAACCAAACGCTGGCCATTTCGCCCGCTGATCCAAATACTGTCTATCTGGTCAATTCGTCATCCGCGGTGCAAAAAAGCACAGACGGCGGCCAGGCGTTCACCACCGTATTCTCCTCTTCCCACTTGACAGAATTCGCCCGCGTTGCAGTGGATCCGAGGAATCCATCCACGGTATACGTCACAGATTTCAATGTCCTATATCGCAGCACGGACGCGGGACAAACCTGGTCGCAACTTCCGCTACCGAATTCCATCAATCCCCAAACACTCTTCGTCTCGTCGGCGGACTCACGGGTCTTCCTGGGAATCTCTACACCAAATAATGTGTTCGTGACAAAGTGGAGCGCGGATGGCAGCCAGGTTCTCTACTCTACCTATCTCGGCGGAAGCGCACGCGATGGAGCCAGCGGAATCGCCGTGGATGCAAACGGCAGCGCCTACGTTACCGGTGTGACATCTTCGTCGGATTTTCCAACCACCCCCGGCGCATTTCAGACCAAGCTGAACACCGCCGGGGACGTCTTTGTCTCCAAGCTCAGCCTGGATGGTTCGCAGCTGATCTATTCCACGCTGCTCGGAAGCCAGTCGGCATCCTCTACGAGCATTACCTTGGATAACACAGGAGCAGCGGTGATCACCGGTTTCGCGCCAGGTAATTTTCCCGTAACGGCAAATGCGTTTCAAACCGCGCCAGTTCCCGGCTGTTACATGAACCCATCCCCTAGTATCCCGAACTCGGGTGACGCGTTCGTCACTAGGATCGCAGCCGCCGGCAACGCGCTGGTTTCCTCGACATTGCTCGGGGGAAGCTGTGCCACGTTCGGCACTGGCGTAGCTTTGGATGCCAGCGGCAACGCCTGGATAGCCGGATGGACTCTGTCTCCGGATTATCCGGCTACCTCGGACGCCTTGCAGCCCCAATTCGGCGGTGGAATCTACGACGGTTTCCTCGCTCGCATCAATCCCTCCGGCGGTCTCGACTACGCCACCTATCTCGGCGGCCCTGGGTACGACGTACTGAACGCTATCGCTCTCGATCAGTCGGGCAACATTTACGTCACCGGTGAAAGCGGCGGCTTGTCTCAACCTGCCTCTCCTGCCGCATTCCAACCCCAGGCCAGCGCGAGTTGTCCCGAATTCTTTATTGGACCTTCCGAATTTGTGCCGCAAGGCAATGCGCTGGTCGTGAAGCTCGATCCCAAGGCGCATTCGATCCTGCGTCTCACTTATCTCGGTGCTCCGGGCTGTCTTTCCCCGACATCGATCGCCGTGGATTCTTCGGGCGCACCTTGGATTTCGAGCCCATTGAACCCTAACGGCAGCCCATCGCAAACCGTGAGTCCATTTCAAATTGGAATTGGACAAGGATTTATCAGCAAGTTCAGCGCGGACTTCACGCAGTTGCTGTTTTCAACGTATTTCGATTCCGTCTCAGGCCTTGCGCTCGATTCCTCCGGTTTGGCCTATGTCGCGGGCACGGCTCCATTCAACAATCTCTCGGGTGCACAGCCGGCTTACATCGCCAAGATCGATCCCACGCCGCCTGCGATTTCGTTGGACTCTGTTGCTAGCCTCGTGACGTCTGTGAACCTATCCAATTTCCGCGGGATCGCTCCGGGCGAGCTGATCCGAATCCTCGGGAAGAAGATGGGACCGTCCGCGGTTACCGCCGGCGTGATCAACTCGGGAATTTTGGCAACCAACGTCGCCGGCGTACAGGTCACATTCGATGGAGTCGCTGTGCCGCTACTCTCGGTGAGCGCTCAAGAGATCGATCTGGTGGCGCCCTTTGAACTTACCAACGCAATCACGACCGTCCAGGTTGTGTATAACGGAATCAAATCGAACCTGGTTCAAGTCGCCGTAACCAGCACGGTTTTGCAGATCCTCGCCGTATTCAATCAGGATTTCTCTCCGAACTCCGCGTCAAATCCGGCCCAGGCTGGTTCGGAAATGGTCCTGTATTTCGCCGGCGCCGGCCAAACCAATCCGCCCAGCCAGGATGGCCAGGTCAACGCTGCTCCGCTCGCCGCGCCAGCCATGCCGATTCAGCTCGAGTGGTTCGCTAACGACCCCAACAGTCCGACCGTACTTCCGATCGCCTTCGCCGGCGCCGCGCCGGGCTTAGCCGCGGGCATCTTCCAGGTCAACTTCATCGCGCCGCAGCAGAGCCTTATGAACGTGAATCTCGTCATGGGAAACGCCAGCGCCCAGTTCAATGTTTGGGCCCAATAGAACCAGCTACCGACGACCCAACTCCCCCTTGCATACCCGTCGCAACCCGGCCCCGCAAGGCGTATACTTATGACAATGGAGGGAACATGATCTATCGATGCCTCTCTTTCGTAGCTGGATTCGCCACGCTTCTTTCACTGGCGCAGGGGCAAGTCGCGCCAAACGCGGCCTTGGCGAAAGCCAAAGCCGTCAAGCAGACCTGGACACCGCCCCGAACCGCCGACGGCCATCCGGACCTTCAGGGATTTTGGGCCAACAACAATGCGACGCCGCTCGAGCGGCCCAAGGAACTAGCCGGGCGGGAATCTCTCACCGACCAGGAGGTGGCGGCGCTCAAGAAGAAGGCTGCTGAGCTCTTCCACGGCCAGGGAGACGCGGCGTTCGGCGACACTCTGTTTCAAACCGTGTGGGCGAATGTCCATGGCACGAAAAAGGGTTTCAAAAGCACGGATGGCGAGACCGGCGATTACAGCTCAGTCTGGAACGACGAGCGGGATTGGGACAATCGAACCTCCCTCATTACCGACCCGCCTGATGGGCATCTGCCCCCCATGACACCGGAGGGGCAAAAGCGACGCGAGGCCAATGCAGCAGCACGGGAGCGTCCGGCCGCCAGTCCGGAAGATCGGGCATTGCAAGAGCGCTGTATCACCTACGGCTCGCCGCAGTTGGTAGCGGGTTACCAAAGTTACTATCAGGTTGTTCAGACGCCCAAGTCCGTGGTCATCATGACGGAGATGATTCACGATGCCCGTGCAATTCCGCTCGACGCGGGTTCGCATCTTCCAGCTGCGGTCCAGCAGTGGTTTGGGGATTCGCGCGGCCATTGGGAAGGCGATACGCTCGTCGTGGATACGACTAACTACAAACCGAGAAGCTTTATGTCGCTATCCAGCGACAAGCTGCATGTGGTTGAGCGCTTCTCCCGCAGTGGCCCGGAGATTCTACAATACGAAATCACGATCGATGATCCCGGCACTTGGACCAAGCCATGGACCCTGATGATCCCGCTGAGGCACTCTCCGAAGCCGGTCTATGAGTACGCGTGCCATGAAGGTAACATCGGCATGGTAGGTATCCTGAAAGGCGCCCGTGCCGAGGAGCAGGCCGCCGCGTCTGGAAGCCAAGTACCGAAATAAGTCAGGCGCCTCTCCAACTGCGTTCGAGCTCTGGACCACACGCCGCGGTCCGGCAAGGCTAAATGAAGGTTAGCGGGATACTGGCTGACTTCGCGTTCCTGATCTAGATCCTACGGCATGAGGCCCCGCTGCTTCGCCGACAGCCAGCACTCATGGCCCGTTTCCCGCTGAGGCACATCGGAGGTGCTCTCCTTCACAACGCAGTACTGGAGGTTGGGCCGGTGTTCTTAGGTACAATCCAGAGGAGCCGAGGTGATTTGAAATGCAAACCCAAATAACGCGACACAGCCTTCACATGGTACTTTTTGTCGCAACCGTCCTTTTCGCGCCAATCGCTCTAGCCCAGCACTCGCTAGATGGACCGGCGATAGAGTCTAAGACCACCGAGCAAGTTTACAAGAATATCACCCAGCTGAAGGGCACGCCCGCCGACCAGCTGATGCCGGCGATGCAGGTCATTTCCTCTTCGCTCGGCGTCGAGTGTTCTTTCTGCCACGTGGCAGGCAAGGCGGAACTCGACGACAAGCCGGCGAAGAAGACTGCCCGGGAGATGATGGCCATGGTGGCGTCGATCAATAAGGGAAGCTTTGGAGGCCGGCAACAAGTGTCGTGTTATTCCTGCCACCATGGCGTTGCCAATCCGGCGAGCGTCCCACCGGTACTCGAAACCGACGCCGTGCGCGCCGGGACAAGCACGGCTCCGCCGGCGGGCGCCGCCGCTCCGACCGTCGACGATGTGATCCAAAAGTACGTAACGGCAATGGGCGGCGCCGACGCGATTCGCAAAATCACCAGCCGTGTTGAGACGGGCGCGATCCTCGTGGGCGGCAGTCAGACGCCCATCGAAGTGTTCACCCAGGCCCCCAACAAGCGCGTTACGATTAGCCACGCGGCGAACGGCGATAGCTTTACCGCTTTTGATGGCACAGCCGGCTGGATGGGCAACACGGGGCGCCCGGCGCGGGAAATGTCGCCGGCCGAATCCGGAGCATCGTCGTTGGATGCCGAGTTCGCGATTGCGGTTAGGTTGAAGGAGATCTTTCCCCGGATTCGGCGCGCTCCTCCCGAGCAGATCGGTGGTGTTATGTGCGAGTCGCTGATCGGGACCGGACCCGGACGCTTGCCCGTGCGGCTTTACTTCGACCAGAGCTCGGGACTGCTGATTCGCTTGGTGCGCTACGCGGAAACGCCCGTGGGCCGCAATCCGACCCAGATTGATTATGCCGATTATCGGGACGCGGACGGCGTCAAGATTCCGTTCCGCTGGACGCTTTCCAGACTGAACGGACGCTTCACCATCCAGATCGCGGACGTGAAGAGCAACGTTCCGCTCGATGACGCGAAGTTCGCCAAGCCTATGGGCGATGTGAAATAGGCGAAGCACCTATTGCAGCTCGGCGAGCCGGGAAGGCAATCGGCGTCCAACTCCGTCGCATGCGCTTCGCCCTTCTCACCACCTTCGCAGCCCGCAAGCAGGACCGCTTGCTTTGGTGATGGAGCGGCTCCCCGATGCCGCCGCGGGCCGCAGCGGTTATCACCGCCCATGCCTTCCCCGTGCTAACGTCAGATTCATAACAAACGTTTTGAAAAAGGGAGGGCACGAACATTGACCCGCAATACGTACGTTCTTAGTTTCCTCGCACTTACTCTTGCTGGATTAGCCGGCTGTTCCAGCGAGCGGAACACCAAAGCATCCAAGCCCGCCACGGCCCCAGACAAAATCCAGGGAAAGGCCCAGATTCTTCTCGACGAAACAACCGCGTCAGACGCGGCTATGAACGCGGGTGGACCTTCCGTCTACCTTGTGGATGGCCTGAATCGCTACCGGCTTTTCTTCAACAAGGGCTTTCAGGTTGAAGCCGGGAAGGAGTACATGGCAGAGGGCGTCTATGCGCAAAAGGCTATCGATGCGATTGGCGATCCCGACCAGGGCAAAAACGGCTATCCGCTTCAATCCAGCTGCGACCGCGTCGTGAGGATGGCCTGGCCCGGACTTGCCTTTGATGTGACAGATTCCCACGTCATAAACCTGCGCGCCAAGGTGAAGCGCTACCCCGCCCGGCCCGTATTCCTGGTGACCCGGATCGGGCCCGTTACCGGCGCCGTCGATTCCGCGAAACAAAAGGAGGATGACGCCGGGAAGGAAGCGCCGGAGGTCTCCGTTCCGGCGGACAAACAACGCGCTCTCCTGACCGAGGGTCCCACCGTCATGACGGCGCCCCTTTGGGAGCCCACGGGCGGAACGGCTCGCTGCAAAGTCGTCATCGACCAGGAAGGCAAGATCGCGGAACTCAACAGCGGCGCGCAACTCTGCGAGACCGTGCCGTGGTCTCAGTTCCGTTATAAGCCGACGGTCAAGAGCGGCCACCCGGTCAGAGTGAATACCGAGGTGGAAGTGCGCTTCGATCCGCGAAAATAGAAGCCTCGATGCGGCTCCCACCGTCGCGTCCTTGTGATATCGGCGATCGAGAACCTCGCTAAGGTATTCCAATATGGCCCGGTCGCCAACTCGGACTTCCCCGTTCGCCCTCCAAGCCACTTCGCTCCTGATCGCGCCAATCAGTCACATCGGTCGACGCCGCTTCTCCTGTTCGTCTTCAATAACTTCCCGACCTCCGTCGCGTTACGCGCCCGCCCTCCATGTTATTCCGAAGGTATGACTAAGATAGATGCAACTGTCCCCAACGGCTCCGACCGTGCTGCCGATCGTGCCGCCATTAATCGTGCGAACGCACAAAAATCTACCGGCCCCCGCACCGAAGCCGGTAAACAGCGCTCGAAGATGAACGCCTTCCGCCATGGAAGCTGTGAATAAATCAAAAGTTGATGGTCATGTTTTGCGGTTTTGGCGTTAGACTGGGGCATGAATAGCAAGTCTGCTGCGCCCCGCTTGCGTGCGATCGATCGGGAACAGTTGGTGTTACGCCCGATCGATATCGAACAGCTCATCCCGGAGGATCATCCCGCGCGAGCGCTGTGGGAGTTCAGCGGCCGGCTCAATCTGGCACGATTTTATGAAGGCATCCGCTCGGTGGAGGGGCATGCTGGTCAACCAGGTTGGGATCCGCGCCTCCTGATCGCGGTGTGGCTGTATGCCTACAGTCGCGGCGTAGGAAGTGCGCGGGAAGTTTCCAGGCTATGCGAGTACGAGCCGGGTTTTCAGTGGTTGTGTGGGATGGAGGCGATCAATCACCATACGCTTTCGGACTTTCGGGTGGACCACGATGCGGCGTTGAGGGATCTGTTCACGCAAGTGCTGGGGGTTTTGAGTGCGGAAGGACTGATCAGCTTGGAGCGTGTGACGCAGGACGGCACGCGCATCCGGGCCAGCGCCAGCGGCAATACGTTTCGGGGGGAAGAGACATTGCGGGAGCACCTGAAGTTGGCCGAACAACAGGTCGAAGCGATGGGTGATCCACGGCAGCCCCTGGTAGAAAACAGCCGTACAGCGCAAGCTCGTAAACGGTCGGCGCGAGAGACGCAGGAGCGATTGAAGCGGGCGCTGGAGCAGTTGGAGAAGGTGCGCAGTGAGCGAAGAAGCAACAACCGGGAGGAGGCGCGCGCCAGCGAAACCGACCCGGATGCGAGGGTGATGAAGCGGGCCGGAGGAGGATTCGAGCCCGCCTATAACGTGCAGTTGACCACCGATGTGGCGGCCGGGGTGATCGTCGGAATGCAGGTCACGCAAAGTGGCTCCGACGCGCCGCAGTTGCAGCCGGCGATGGAGCAAATCCAGGCGACTTTTGGTCGGATGCCAGGTCAGGTGGTGGCCGACAGCGGCTATGCCAGCCGGGAAAACATCCTGGCTCTGCAGGGGAAAAGCGAGTTGATCTGCCCGGTGGAAGACTATGCCGAGAACCGTTATGCGGGTCAACAGGCGCGCTGGGGCGTAGCGGACGAGTTCACCGCGGAACATTTTTTTTATAACGCCGAACAGGATCGCTATCAATGTCCGGCGGGCCAGCAGCTGCCCTACTACAAAATCGAACCGATGGTGGGAGCCCAGGCTCGCTATTACCGGGCGGACCCGGCTGATTGCAGGCGCTGTCCACATAAGGCGCGTTGTTGTCCGAAAGTACCGAGCCGCCGAATTCGCCAGGTAACCACAGATCCGGCCATCGCTGAACACCGAGCCAGAATGAAGACGGCAGAGGCGCGTCAAATCTATCGGCGACGCGCGCAAGTAGCCGAGTTTCCCAATGCCTGGATCAAAACCAAAATCAAACTACGGCAATTTCAGCTACGTGGACGAGCGAAAGTAACGATGGAAACTCTCTGGGCCGTGCTGGTCTATAACATCCAGCAATGGATTCGGCTGCGTTGGAGAGTGGCCCTTCAGAAGGCTACTGCCGGATAAGCAGTTTCGCTGCCACGACACATTTGCTTGGGTAGTTGCTCCCGTCGATCGATGCTCTGCGCAACCGCTAACTATTCAGAACTGGAGGAGACAAAGGTCGCGCCGATCGCTAAAGTGCTGGACCTCAAACCGATTCCTTCACGGCTTCATGGATTAACAGGCCAAACCGTCGTCCTGCCCAGCGAGGACCACTCCGCTTATGAGCGCCACTCCCAGTCTTTCTTGGATCAATATCACCCCAAAGACGCCACTGAAACCCAGCTCGTCCAGTCCCTCATCGACACCTCCTGGCGCATGAACCGTGCCGCCACCGTCGAGACCAATCTCTTTTCGCTCGGCATCACGGAAATGGAAGATCACATCCGCGTCAACCATCCGGAGGCCGAAGCCGCTCTCGCGATGGCCTTGGCATTTCGTGAACACATGCGCGCTTTCGCCAGCATCAGCACCCAAAGCCAGCGCCTCGCCCGTCAGTTCGAGCGGACCCTCGCGCTGCTCCGCCAGATCCAGGCCGATCGCCGCGCAGCCGAAGAGCGCCAACTCGACAAGGCCGCTAAGATTTTGAAAATGCACAAACACGAGCACCTTTCCTCCGAGCCCACCCTATATAATCCGGCCGACGATGGGTTCGTTTTTTCAAATGCTGAAATCGAGACCTTCCTCCGCCGCGAAGAGCGGATGCAGCGGGCCAGCAATCACGATTTCTACGCTCATGCCTAGCGGTACGGATTCCGGCCTGCCCCGTCGATTAGCGAGAATCCGGCCAGGTGCCTGAGCTTCGTGCCGGAAACGCAGGGGGAATTGACGAAATGAAGCACCTACGCGTCACGCAATGGCTTCTTGCTTTTCTGATCGAGTGGCACAGGTTTCTAGCCGTGTTCCCCTCACCTCACGCCAGCGTGCCGCTTCAGAATCTGCTGCAGGTTTTGTGAAAATGCCGACCGCGCCATCACGATATTGGCGCCGGCCTCATGGGCTTTTTGCTTAAGCTCCCCTTGGACGTGCGAAAGGTAGCCGATGATGCTGATGTTCTTCAGGTCGCCATTGTCCTTCAGCTTGGATATCAGAGGCAGGGGCTCAACGGAGTTGTTATTCAAATCGAGGATGATCAGCAGCGGCTTTTCGTGGGTCGCTTTCTCGACCACGTCGTGCGCGGACTTCAGGAACTCCACGTCCAGGCCGACGCGCTTGGCGGCGTCACTGATCTTGACGGTGAACAGGAGGTCGTCCACCACGGCCAAGATTTTTTTCTTCTCCCGATTGTGCATCTGGGATATGTGCCTATGCTCCTGAATGTATCTATTAACTAACGGAGACACCAACAAGTTGTATGGCGGGTCAGATTTATTCTAGCATGTCAGGCATGCCTTCCCGCCTTGTTCATCTACGCTGGACGCTTCGAAAGAGGCCCCAGTGAGCGTCCACTGGTATATTTGCGAGGACCCGCCGGAGGCCGCCGCGGCATGCTGCCGAAAGATTCTCGATCTGCTAAAAGAAACGCTGGCGAATCGGGACCGTGCGGCGCTGGCTGTTTCGGGCGGCTCGACCCCGAAGCTGCTGTTCGCCGAAATGGCCAAGTCGGGTTTCGATTGGACTCGCACCCATCTGTTTTGGGTGGATGAGCGCGGCGTGCCGCCAACGGATGCGCAAAGCAACTATAAATTGGCCAAGGAGAACTTCATCGATCCGGCCAGGTTTCCGGCCGGAAATGTCCACCGGATTCAGGCCGAGTTAGATCCCCAGCGTGCCGCGCAATTGTATGCGGACGAGATTCGTAGTTTCTTCGCGCTCGGGCCGGGAGAATTTCCGCGCTTCGATATTATTCATCAGGGCCTGGGACCGGACGCGCACACCGCCAGCCTTTTTCCCGGCGATCCGCTGATCGACGACCATGAGAACCTGGTAGCTGCCGTGTACGCTGAGAAATTTCGCCAATGGCGGATCACGCTATTGCCCGGCGTCCTGCTGGCGGCGCGGAATACGATAATGTTGGTGGCTGGTGAAGATAAGGCCGAAGCGCTCCACGCGGTGTTCAAGGAGCCCTGCAATCCCAGGAAATATCCGGCGCAGATCGTGACCAAGTCTCAAGGCAACGTGATGTGGTTCCTCGATAAAGCAGCGGCAAGGCAGATTCAGTGAGCGCAAGCAGGCGGACCTTTTTACTGCTGCCGGCCCTGGGCCTGTTGCCTCGCGTGACCGAAAGCAGCCTGGTGCTGCCGCTGGCGATTCCGGTCACCCGTATTCTATTGGCTGGCGATGTAATGCTGTCGCGCTACGTGGGCATCGTCGCTCGCGCGCAAGGTGATCCTGGATGGCCGTTGCACGATGTGTCGGTGTTGCTCTCGTCAGCCGATATTGCATTTGCGAATCTCGAATCGCCGTTCTCCGACCGCGGCCGCGTGGTCGACAAGGGCATGGTGTTCAAGGCCGAGCCGGAAATGGTCCGAGCCTTAGAGCAGGCCGGGATCGATATTGTATCCACGGCTAACAATCACGCGCGCGACTGCGGCCGGTACGGCGTGGAATACACCCTCGATTGGCTCCAGCAGCACGGGATCGCAGCGGTTGGGACGGCTCCCACCGCCGAGGCGGCGCGCCAGGGAACGGTGCTCGATCGGAACGGTGTTCGATTCGGTTTCCTGGCGTATACCTACGACCAGTCCAATGGAAATCACGCCGATCTGGACGAACGCATCGCGATGATGGACGATGGCCAGGTGGCCGGCGACGTGAAGAACTTGCTGGAACGCGCCGATGTGGTGATTGTTTCGATGCACGCCGGCGTCGAGTATCAGCACAAACCTAACGCCCAGCAGCAGAAGTTTGCTCATGCGGCCATCGACGCCGGGGCCAGCGTAGTGGTGGGCCATCATCCGCACGTTACGCAACCAGTGGAAAGCTACGGGAACGGTGTGATTTTTTACTCGCTGGGAAACCTGGTTTTTGACCAGCTCCAGCAAAAGGAGACGCAACGCGGGTGGATCGGCGACCTCCGGTTTCTTGGAAAGCGAATCGCTGAATACAACGTGATTCCAGTGGACATTGTGCGGACGGCGCCTCGGGCGGCGGTGGCTCCTTGACTCCTTGGCTTCAGACATGACTGCTCTGGTGCTCTCGGCTGGTGGGATGTACGGCGCCTATCAAGCCGGCGCCTGGAAAGTGTTGGCTGAGATTTTTCAGCCGGACCTGATCGTCGGCGCTTCGATCGGCGCGGTAAACGGCTGGGCGATCGCGGGCGGGTGCGAGCCGGATGAGTTGATCCGCCGCTGGTTGAACCTGGAGGAGGCCGCACGCTATCGGTGGAAGGTCCCCGCTGGAGTTTTTGGCGGCGTGCTCGACTCGCGACCTCTGCAGCGGGCCATTCGCCACATCTACGAGTCGTATCAACCACGCATTGAATTTGGGATGGTGGTCACCGATCTGGTCCGGTTGCGGCCACGGATCGTGCCGAGCCGCGAAGTAACCTGGCAGCACCTGGTGGCGACGACGGCGATCGTCGGATTCTTCGATCAGGTTCGGCTGGAAGGTAAACTGACGTCCGATGGCGGCCTCCTGTCGGCAGTGCCGCTGTGGGCGGCGGCGGAGTTGGGCGCGCGCCAGGCCGTGGTGATCGATGTCCTGCCCGAGCCGCCGGGTATAGTGGCCAAAACATTTGTCGGAGCGATGCGGATGCTGTCGCCGTTTCGCGCCATCGTGCCACCGGGACTGGAAGTGATCCGGATCGCTCCTCGCGCATTGCTCGGCCGTCCGCTCGAGTCGCTCTACTGGAGTCATCGGAACGCCGCCAAATGGATCCTGCAGGGGCAAGAGGACGCCGCCGCGGTAGAACATTCCATTGTGAATTGTTTTGAGCGAAAATAGATCCTGACATGCCCGCATACCAGATTCACCTTTTGAAAGATAGTCAGCGACAGCAGTTCCGATGGGCGCCGCACACTTCGGGCGTCACCATCGCTAAACCGAAAGACTACGAGAAAGGACACGTCGTGGAAGCAGCCAGCCCCTATGCGGTCTGGCTGGCATTGCGCGGAACCGATAAAGAGCTGCAGGTTGGCGATCTGCTCGAAGTCGACAGCGGCGAACTTCGCATCCTTAAGTACATCGGGTTCGAGGAGGCGCGCTGGTACGTACCAGAACCGATTCCCGCGCCCAATCCACTGCCGGTGGAGGTAACATAAAAGTTAATCATATGTACAAAGATCCCGCTGCTTGGGATCGGATCAATTCCTTCGCTCTCGTAAGTTATATCCCCGAGCCTCTAGCAGGCTTCCTGGATCGAATGCGGCAGGAACTGGTGCCGGACTGTTTTTTGCGCGCGCACGTGACGATTCTCCCGCCGCGACCCATCTCGTCGCCACCTGGCGCGGCCTGGGATCTGGTCCGATGGTTCGCACCGCAGTTTGCGCCTTTCGAAGTAAATCTGGCTAACGTAGAGGTCTTCCCTGTCTCGGACGTGATCTACGTGAACATTGCCGCCGGGACCGAGCAGCTCACTCAAATGCATGCCGCCATGAACGCGGATGGACTGTGCTTTCCAGATGCATTCTCTTACCATCCGCACGTGACGCTGGCGCAGAATCTTCAACCCGATCAGGTGGACGAACTCACACGCGTGGCGCGCGCCCGATGGGCTGAATGCCCCTATCCGAAAACCTTTCGCGTGGACAAGGCGGTGTTCGTTCAGAACACCCGTAAAAGCGGATGGATCGATTTGGGCGAGTGCCGGCTGGGCCACGACGACGCGAAGTTGGTTAATGAGTTTACCGATCTTCTGGTTCTCTGAGAAAATTACCGAACTGGAAGAACGCTGGTGTTCGCAGCCAGTCCGCCCTGTAAGATCTCCAGTTTTCGGTCGCCACTCTGAATGTCAGCCGGCACCTGGAAGTTGATCTGATAAAGACCGATGAATCCCGGCGTCAGCCCGGCGAACAAAACGGGCGCCGCCTCGCCGTCGATCGCAACCGAGGCCGAAGCGTTGACGGCGGCGAGCGGCGACGAAGGAGCTTGCGCGCCCGTGCCGACCGGCGTATCGGTGAGCCCCATCCCCGCCAGATACGCGACCAGATATTCCCCCGGTTTGGCCGGCGCGTCTTCCGTCACCAGGCTGAAATCGGCATGTTGGGCGATCACTTGCCCATTCGCCAGGCGCGCGATGCCGGGCGTGACCGGCGCGATGTTGATGGTAGCGGGTGTGGTGTAGGCACTGTTCGCGCTTACCACCACCTGGTATTGCTGGCCGGGTACGAGATCCACCGGAAGCTGGGCGTTGATCTGGCCGCTGCTGACGTAATAGAGCGGCGCCAACTCGCCTCCGATGAGAACGCTGGTTCCATTCAGCACGCTGGGTAAAGGAATGCCGGTGCTACCGGTTGTGGCAGCCATGGCCGAGCCGAAAATTTGCACGATGGTGCCCGGCGCCAAAGGAGCGCCTGGCTGCGGATAAAGGTTGTGAAGTATGCCGTTGTCGGCCAATATCGGAGCTGCGCTATCGCTCACCGCGCCGAGAATCTGAGCAGAGGCGGGCTGCAATCCGGTCGCAGTCGCCTGGGCCGTCACCGTAAGCTGGGTCGCGGCATGCGAGGGAGTCCAGGTAGCCGAATAGACCGCGGCGTTGTTACCGCTCAAGTTCAGCGACAGCGGGGGATCGCCGTTGGAGAACTCCGCGACCACTCGGCCGCTCGTAACCGAATTGCCGCAATCATCGGCCAGCTGCACGGCGACGGTGCGCGGCCACGCGGCCGGAGTTGAAAAATTGCCTGCCAGGCTGGTTGGGGTCACAACCAGGTTGGCGGGCGTGCAGCTCGATTGAGTTGTGATGGCGCGTGCGGCGATCATGGCCGGCGCGGAAGCTGATCGAGGGACGATGAACGTCACGTTGACGGTGCGGACGGCCAGGTTGCTGATTGAAATGTGGACGTCCCCCATGTAGATTCCAGGCTTGAGATTGGCGCCATTCACCGAGATCGTCAACTGCGCGGGCGCGGTTGTCGAGACTGTGCCGGCGATGGGCGAGGCCGAAAGCCAGCCGGAGCCATTCTCCGTTGATACGGCCACCTGGTAAGGCGCGGGTTGGTCACTACTGGTATAGACCGCGACGGTCTGATTCCCGGAAGATGTGAATACCAGTCCACTGGGAACGGGGTCGGGTACAGGAGCGCCGGTAGCATCGGTCACGTTCAGCACCACCACGAAATCCTGCGGCGAATTGAACACGTCGGGCGAGGTCACACGGATCAGCGCGTAATATGCGCCTTTTTGCAGCCCGGCACTCGTGGTGGTGAATTGCACTGTTCCAGCCGGTGCATCGTCGAGAACCTGCAACCAACTATCGCCGCCGATCTGCTGCGTTGTGAAGGCGATTGCGCCGCTGTTCGAACTCGATACCGTGAAGCTCTCGGGCGTCGGACCCGACGTGCCGTTGCCTTGCCGGGCTTGCAATAGAATGCCCGTCGAGCTTAACTCCATCTTGGGTTGGGTCGAAATCAGCAAGCTCACGGGAATTCTGGCGGTTCCGTTGGCGGAGTCGATTTCAATGTTCCCCGCATAAGCGCCCGGCGCGAGACGCCGGGCGCTATCCAATGCCGCGACTAGGATCGCACTACCGTTCGGACCGACCGTTCCTGACGAGGGGCTTACGCTCAGCCCTGGCACGTCAGTCGAAACGGTGAAGTTCAAGCTGCCCTGACCGCTGGTGTGGACGTAAATATTCTGACTCGATGGCGCGAGCGTCCCGTTGCTGAAGAAATCGAGCGCCTGTGGTGAAGCCTGCAAGATCGCAGGCGCCTCATTGACCGTCAGGCCAACTTTGATGGATAGCGCGGCGCGATTGGGTGAGGTGACGGTGATCGTCCCGGAATAGCTTCCAGCCGAAAGTCCGGTTTGATTCACGCTGACGTCGATGCGTCCCGGCGTTGTGCCGCTCGCCGTGGGCGTAATCCAAGGGGTATCGGCGGTGGCGGAGAAGGGAACTGAGTCGTGGGTAGTAGAGATGACCGAGACAGTTTGGACGGGCGGTGGCGCGGCGCCGCGAGCACCAACAAATGAGAGGCCGCCTGCGGATACCAGCAGGTCGGGCGCGAACGGCCGCACCAACACTTCGTATGCGGCGCTGGTGGACGCTCCAGTAGAGTCGGTGACTTGCACCGTGAAGACGAAGTCGCCGGGAGCAGTGGGAGTTCCGCTCAAGAGTCCGGTTGAGTCAAACGTCAAGCCGGCGGGCAGCGGGCCAGAAGCCGTCCATATCAATGGGCGCGCGCCGCCGTTCGACTGAAACGCGACCGAGTAGGCGACGCTTACTTCCGCGGTTGCCAGCAGCGACGGCGTCACGATGCGCAGGTTGGCCGGTGTCACGCTTAGACCCAGGGCTTGGAACGCGACATTGCCGCTCGAGTCGGTAACCTGCGCGGTCACGGTACCGTTGCCCGCAGCGGTTGGCGTTCCGCTCAAGACACCGCCCGAGCTTAGCGTGAGACCATGCGGCACGCCAGAGCCCGACCATTGATAGGGCGGGGCGCCACCCGTGGCGCTGAGCGTCGCTTGATAATAGTTGCCGACACCCGCCATCGCAAGGGGCGATGGAGTCGTTATAGTCGGTCCGCCATTGGACGACAGCACTGTGAGAGTGAAAGGTGCGCTGCTTGCATGCCCCGCCGCATCGGTCGCGACGACCGCAAATGCAGTTCCTCCGGCCGACCCGCGCGGGGGCGTTCCACTGAGCACTCCGTCTGCCGACATGCTCGCCCAGCCAGGCAGGCCGCTGGCCGAGAAGGAGTATGGAGCTGTACCACCGAATGCATTGAATGCTGCTGAAAACGCCTGACCCACGGTGGCCTGCAGCGGAGAAGAAGTTGTGATCGATAGCGCCGGATCGATGGATAAGTTGAACGCGCCGCTCGCCCTACTTCCGGCTGCGTCCGCGACTGTGACCGAGAAACTGTACGATCCCGCCGAGCTTCCCACTAGTGGCATCCCGCTCAACAATCCGGCGCCCGAAAGATTCAGAAAGGCGGGGAGTCCGGTCGCCGTCCAGTTATAAGGACTGACGCCGCCGCTGGCCTGAAACGCAAGGCTGACCTGAGTGCCTTCCTTCGCGCGCGGTAGAGGCGAGGCGGTTGTGATCACCGGCGGCCCGGGGTTCACCTGCACGGTGAATGAAACACCCGTGAATCGGGCGGCACTGTCCTGCACGGTGATCGTGAAGTTGTAGCTTCCAGAAGAGCCCAACGGTGGCGTGCCGGAAAGCTGCCCGGCGGAAGTCAGCGCGAGCCACGAAGGGAGTCCGGAGGCGAACCAGGAATATGGCGGCGTTCCTCCGCTGGCGGAAAAAGTCGCTCCGTATGCAACGCCCTCGGTAGCAGGTCCTAAGGAGGGATTGCGGATGACCAGCGGCGGAGGATCGACCAGCAATTGGAATGGAACTGCCGATACCAGGCCGACCGAATCAACCGCACGGATCATGAACGCATAGGACCCCTGAGCATTGAGCGCCGGCGTTCCGCTGATGGTCCCCGTCGTCGGATTCAGGAAAAGGCCAGACGGCAATGCGCCGGAAGCGAGGGACCAAGTATACGGCGGGACTCCTCCGGTTGCGGCTAGCGTCGCTGAATAAGATAGACCCACGATCGCACCCGGCAGCGCCCCTGCGGTGATGGACACTGGAGGCACGACGTTCACGGCATAATTCTGAGTGCCGGAAAATGGCATCCCGGAAAATCCGTCGTGGTCGGTAACCTGTGCCGTAAATGCCGATGCTCCAGGCAAAGTTGGGATGCCGCTGATGGTTTGTCCGCTAAACGAGAGGCCCGGTGGAAGCGAACCGGACGGGATGGCGAAGCTGCGATTGATCCCGCTACCTCCGGTGGCTTGCAGCGCAACTGAGTAGGGCACTCCGACTACGCCCAGCGGCAACGGCGAAGGAGTCGAGAACAGAAGCTTTGCATACTGCGTGATGGTGTAGCTGATTACCAGCACCGGGGACACCTGGTTGAAGGTGAAGGTGACGTTTCCAGTGCGCGTGGCCGGTGTCGCATTGGGCGCGACGTTGACGTTGATGTTGTCAAAGCCGTCGCCATTGACGGTTCCGGTGATGTTGATCCAGGGAACCGTGGTTCCCGGTGTCAAGGGGCCGCAGGGCGAGTTTACGCTCAGTACGTCGGGGCCTCCTGGATCTTCGAAAGTATGGCCCTGCGACGAGGGATTCGCCGTCGCGCTGCAGAAGCCTATAAAGAACATGCCTTGCGCCGGCGCCGATAGGGGATAATTCGCATCAGTGACCTGGACGGTGAAAAGGTCGCCAAATCCGGTCGGCGTTCCACTGATCACACCCGCGGGACTTAGCGACAGGCCGGGTGGAAGGCCGCCGCCCACGCTCCAGGTATAAGGAGGAGTTCCGCCGGTGGCGTTCATTTGCGCATTGTAAGGCAAGTTGAACTGACCGGAAGGCAATTGCGTAGTGGTGATGGTGAGCGGCTGTGCTTGACAGACAACCGCGGTGGCCATCCCCAGTATGAGCCACAATAACAGGGCTAAGTTGAAACGCTTATACGCCAACATCCTTCTTTCGGACGTTTGGACTCAATTCTTCAATTGGTTAAGAATGCACCGCCGAAAGTACCGGCTGGGCTTCTTGCACGTGACCGGCGTCGATCACCAGTCTCGCGATTCGTTCGCGATGATAGGTGGCGTCGCCGAAAGCCAGCTCGGAGGCCTTGGCACGACGATAGTACAGGTGGGCGTCGTTCTCCCAGGTAAATCCCATGCCGCCGTGGACCTGGATGGCACGGTTACCCACTTCGCGGTAAGCGTCGCTGGCGTATGCCTTGGCAACGGACACAGCCAAGCGGGCTTCGGGGGCACGTTCCTGGATTGCCCAAGCTGCGAAGTAGGCGGCCGAGCGCGAACTCTCTGTGTACACCAGCATATCGGCGCAGAGATGCTGGACGGCCTGGAACTGGCCGATCGGCCGGCCGAACTGCTTGCGGGTTTTGGCGTACTCGACCGTCATTTCGAGGAGCCTTTGCATGCCGCCGGTCATCTCGGCGACCAATCCTACGGTCGCGACATCCAGCATATGGTCGAGAGCGGCACGCGCCGGCTTGCCCTCCGCCAGCAGATTTTCGCGCGGAACGGAAACGCCATCTAGCGCGACCTCGTAGAGCTTGCGCGTGGAGTCCATGGCGGGAAGATCGGTGATGCCGAGGCCGCGAGTTTTTGCGGGAATAACGAAGAGCGCGAGCTCGCCGTTCAGGCGCGCGACACAGATGAGCAAGTCGGCGACGGCGGCGTCCCAGACGAATAGCTTTCTGCCGTCGAGCAGATAGGTTCCTTGGGACGAAGGCGTGGCTTTCAGTTGGACGGCGTCGGGCGACCAGGAGGCGGAATCTTCGAGCAAGGCGACCGCAGCCTTCGCTTCGCCAGTCGCGATGGCGCTGAGATATTTCTGCTTTTCTGCGCTGTTCGAAATGCTCTCCAGCAAAGGCCCGGCCATCAGGACGGTGCTGAAGAATGGTCCGGGGAGCAACGCTCGGCCCATCTCCTCGAGAGTGGCCGCCATCTCGACCATGCCCATTCCGAATCCGCCGTACTCTTCCGGCGAGATCATACCGGTCCAGCCTTGCTCGGCGATCTTGCGCCACAGAGCCGGATCGAAAGCTGTGGCGGTCTCCATGAGTTTCCGGACTTCGGCGATGGGGCACTCGGCGGCCAGGAATTTCCGAACGGTGTTCTTCAGGGTCTGCTGAGTTTCTGTCAATGCGAATTGCACGATAGATTCCTTGGTTCTTAGTAGCTCTTCGTTTCTTAGTAGCTCTTCGGGAGGCCGAGGACGAAGTGGCCCACGATGTTGCGCTGAATTTCCGAGGTCCCGGCTTCGATGGTGTTGCCGCGCGCACGCAGGAATGAGTAGGCCCAGGCGCCGTCGTCGATGGCATGACCGTCGCCTTTGGTTAATTGCACGTAGGGGCCGAGCAGCTCGGCGGCGACTTGCTGGAAGCGCTGGTTCAGCTCGGTCCAGAAGATTTTTTGGATGGAGCCTTCCGGGCCTGGGACCCCGTTCTGATTGATGCGCGTGATGGCGCGCATTTGATTCAACCGCATGATTTCGATGTCGACGAAGCTCTGGGCGAGCTTTTGCCGCATGACGGGATCGGCGGACGCGGGCTGCCCATTGCGCTGGACGGTGTGCGAGAGTTCGACCAGGCGATCGAACTGGCGCTTGAAAGTGATTTGCATTCCGGCGCCCAGCGTGGCGCGCTCGTGCATCAGCGTACCGATAGCCACGTTCCAACCGTCGCCGACTTTACCCAGCACGTTTTCGGCCGGGACGCGAACGTCGTGGAAGAAGAGCTCGCAAAACTCACTCTCGCCGGTCATCTGCCGCAACGGGCGAACTTCCACGCCGGGAGATTTCATGTTCACCAGGATGTAGGTGAGTCCGTGATGCTTGGTGGAGGCGGGATCGGAGCGGGTGAGGAGCGCGCACCAATCGGCGGCCCAGCCGTAGCTGGTCCAGACCTTTTGCCCGTTGATGACGTAATGATCGCCGTCGAGGCGCGCTTCAGTGCGGACATTGGCCAGGTCGGAGCCGGCGTTGGGTTCGGAGAATCCCTGGCACCAGATCTCTTCGGCGTTGAGGATGTTGGGTAGGAAGCGCTTCTTTTGAGCATCGGTACCGAACGCGATGACGGTGGGGCCGATGAGAATCAGGCCCAGCACGTTGGCGAGCGGGGGCGCGCCGGCGCGCGCCATCTCTTCGGTGAAAATGACCTGCTCCATCAGGGTCGCGCCACGGCCGCCATATTCCTTGGGCCAAGCGATGCCCGCCCAGCCAGCGTTGTAGACCTTCTTCTGCCAGTCGCGGAGGAATTCGAAACGCGCCAGCATCTCGTCTTCGGTGCGATGCTTTTCCCAGTCGGGAGGGACGTTGGCTTGGAGCCAGGCGCGGAGGTCGTCGCGGAACTTGAGTTCCGGAGCGGAGAGGTTGAAATCCATGGTTTCACACAGGATATCAGGTGGGGGCGGGGGGACGTTGGCTTGATACAACTATAGAGATGGTCACACTCGACGGCTCACGGCTGACGTTTGACGAAGTACACCGCGTTTCAACGGCCGACGAGCGGGTCGAGATCGCCGGTAATGCCATCGCCGCGATGCAGCGGTCACGGGCCGTGGTCGAGAGGCTGGCGGCTGGGGACGCGCCGGTATATGCGGTGAATACCGGGGTGGGACTGCTGGCCGATGTTCGCGTGCCACCGGAGGAACTGGAGCAGTTGCAGCGCAACGTAGTCCGCTCGCACGCCTGCGGAGTCGGGACGCCGCTGGCGCGTGAAGAAGTCCGGGCGATGATGCTGATTCGCGCCAACGTACTCGCCAAGGGCTTCTCCGGGATTCGGCCATTGGTCGCCGAGCGGCTGTGCGATCTGCTGAACCACGGCGTAACGCCGGTTGTTCCATCCCAAGGCAGCGTAGGAGCAAGCGGTGACCTCGCGCCGCTGGCGCACATCGCACTGGTGCTGATGGGCGAAGGAGCAGCCGAAATTCAGGGCACGCGTTGCCCGGGCGGGGAAGCGATGCGGCGCGCTGGAGTCGAACCGATCGTACTGGCTTCGAAGGAAGGCATCTCGTTAGTGAACGGGACGCAGGCGATGCTGGCCGTGGGGGGCTTGCAGTTGCTCGATGCCGAGACGCTGGCCGATTCCGCCGACCTGATTTGCGCCATGACGGTGGACGGGCTGCGAGGGACGCCGCGCGCATTCGATCCGCGCCTTCACCAGACGCGGCCATTTCCCGGCCAGATGCAGAGCGCGGCGAATCTGGCAAGGTACCTGGAGGGCAGTGAAATCCGCGAATCGCACGTGACTTGCCGGCGCGTGCAGGACGCCTACTCTTTGCGATGCGCTCCGCAGGTGCATGGCGCGGTGCGCGACGCGCTGGCTGAGGCGCGCCGGACGCTCGAGATCGAACTGAACGCCGTCACCGATAATCCGCTGGTGATCGAGGACGAGATCATTTCGGGCGGTAATTTCCATGGCGAGCCGTTGGCGCTGCAACTGGACTCCATGGCAATCGCGTTGACGGTGCTGGCCGGGATTTCCGAGCGGCGGGTGGACCGGCTGGTGAATCCGTCGCTGAACGAAGAGCTGCCCGCGTTTCTGACCAATCATGCCGGCCTGGAATCGGGGTTCATGATGCTGCAGGTGACGGCGGCGGCGCTGGTGGCGGAGAACCGAGTGCTGGCGCATCCCGCTTCCACCGGGTCGATCACAACCAGCGGCAACAAAGAAGATTTCGTCAGTATGGGGATGACGTCGGCGATGAAGCTGAAGCAAGTGGTGCGAAACACGCGGCATGTGCTCGCGATCGAGCTGCTTACGGCAGCGCGCGCACTCGATTGCCTGCGGCCGTTGCGGTCGAGCGGGGTGATCGAACGAGTGCGGGCGGAGCTGGCAAAGGTCAGCGCGCCGTGGACGGGAGATCGGGCGTTGGCGGGTGATATCGAGAGAGCGGGGGAATGGATTGGGGCGCGTGGGTTGGCGCGGGTTTAGTCGGCGATGTACACGTTGAAGTTGGTGACGGTCTGGTAGCCCATTCGCTTATAAAGCGAAAGTCCCGATTGGGTGGCCTGCAGGACTGTGCGCTCGATTCCGGAGCTTTGGCCGGCCTGCTCGACGACCTTGCGCATGATGGCTTCGGCATAGCCCAGCCTGCGGCATTCCGGCATCGTCGCGACTGAGTAGAGGCCGATCACGTCCCCGGTGATGATAGCCGCGGCAGTGGTAACCGGCCGCTGGTTGACGAAGCCGACGTAGCCTCGCAACTCGCCCATCCAGGCCCGCTCGGCGCCGTAGATCGCCAGGCACACCGAGTAAGGAATGTCGAAGGCGACGGACATAATCTGGGCGAAAGCGCCGCGCGTGCGATCGTCGTTTACGGGTTCGACATCGAGCGGCGGCAGTCCACGGCGCGGGGGCGCGAGACGTTCGGCGTACATGCCTGGCGCTTCGGTCAGGGGACGAAGGCCATGCCGGCTGAAGATGCGTCCGGCGTCGCGGCGGAGAGGTTGGCCGAGAAAGGCGTCGCAGACCCAGCAGGTCCAGCGCACGTTGCGGGAATCGAACTGCTTGGAGGAAACTTCGATGACGCGGTCCAGGGCGCGGGGGTCGGAATCGATGGGTTCGGCCACGAGTGCGGCATTGAAGGCTGCGTAGTTCAAGCCGCAGAAGATCAAGGACACGCCTGGGATGTCGCGAATCTCGCCGGTGGTTCGCGCCTGCCCAAAGAATCGCAAAGCCCGAAGAAGGTTTTGGGCAACTGCGATACTGCGGGGCTCAAGCATTTGGCGATTAGACCAGAATACGCGATGGAACGTCAATCCGACGCGACTAGAAGGAGCCGCGTAGCGAAGTATGATGGGAGCGGAGAATCGCCCGATGAATCAAAAACTAAATTTGACTCTTGCATTCGCCGCGGGCAGTGTCGGCGCGCTTTTGACTCATTATGTTGTGCCGGCGCCGGCATTCGCCCAAGCGCAACCAGCCGTGGTCCAAGAGATTCGAGCTAAGAGTTTCATACTCATTGATGATCAGGATCGTACGTTGGCGAAGCTTACCTATGTTTCTAATGTTGCGCAACCATTTCCCGGCCGACCAAGAGGGCGAGTCGTACTGCAAGACCCAACTGGCCGAGAAATTTGGAGTGCCGGTGGCAATTCGTTCCGGCCCCTGAACGAACGATGAATCTCAGGTAGTTCACCGCTGGTGCGTCAAGTTGCTGGCGCTCCGCCAAAATTATGGCGCAGCGAGACGCGGCGGGTGAAGCGTGTTGATAGTGTTTTGAACATCCGGCGCTCTTGGCCCAGCGATTGCACTAGGAATGGCATGTTGACTGCGATGATCTTCGGCGCGAATCCGGAGGTGATCTCGTGCGTGAACCGATTGTGCTCGGAGGCGCAGGACATCTCTCTTTATCGCAGCTTGGATCGCTATCCGCAAACGCGCGAAGCTATGCAGCTCCTGAATTCCTATGCGCCGCAGCTCCTGTTTCTCGATATCGACGATGAGGAGACGGCGATGAGCCTGGAGTTGGACACCCGAAGTTTTAATCCAGGCACGACGATTGTCAGGGTTTCGAGCCGGCTGGAGCATCTGTCGCAGCGGTCCAACGGTTATGGGACGTTCCAGGTTTTGCGCCTGCCATGTGAGATCGGAAAATTCAGCGCGACGGTTCATCGAGCGCTGGAAGCACAAAGCTGCCAGAAGAGCGCCTCAGTTTTCGCCTTCCTGCCAGCCAAAGCCGGGAGCGGGGCAACAACGGCGGCCTTATTTGTGACAAACATCTTGTCGAGGATGGTTCATAAGAAGGTTCTGCTGCTCGAATGTGACTTGCATGCCGGCCCCGTATCCATGTTGTATAACATCCGGCCTCAATACTCGATCATGGACGCGCTGGAAGACTCACATCGGCTGACCGATGAAAGGTGGAAGCGCCTGGCGACCAGGCTGGACGGCATTGACGTTCTTCCTTCCGTGAGCCAGCAAGGTGTACGTCGTGTTTCGCCATGGGCATATCACAGATTGTTGGCGTTTGCGCGCAGCCGCTACGATCTGATTATTTGTGATTTGCCGGAAGTGGTGAACGATGCTACCGAAGTGGTGGTCCGGGCTGCCAAGGCGGTCCTAGTGGTCACAACGCCTGCGCTGCCGTCGCTGCTTCTTGCAGCCCGCAGACGTCACGACCTGGACAAGCGCGGCGTAGGCGCGCCGAACGTAAGGTATATCCTGAATCGTAAGTTGGACGGCCAGACAATTCCGCGCGGCGCGTGTGACGAAATTGAGACCGGCCGGATCGCGGACATTCCGGTGGATGAAAATCTGTCGGACGCGTCCGAATTCAACCCGAGCGCCGCGAAGCGCCGGACTGTCGCGGAATGTGAGAAGATTGCGGAATTTTGCAGTGGCGGCAGCATCGAATCGGGCACGCAGCGGCGGAAGCGGAAGTTCTTTTCCACAGGATGGTTTCGAGCGGGTGCCGCGTGCAGCAGCGATCCATCGAAATACGCCGCCCGCGCCTAGTTCCAGGCCGTCCGCGTAGGACCTCGTACTGTTATAGAGTCAATTAGACGGTCTGGAAGACGGGTCGGAACAGGCGAGGAGGGTCAATCATGAAATTCGGAAATCTACTGATCGGCTTTGCGTTTATGTCAGTGCTTTATGCGCAGACGCCTATGCGCGTCGCCTCTATCACGGCGGTGGGGCAGGCCAGTGTCTCCGTTACTCCCGATATGGCTCTGGTGGACGTGGGCGTTTCCACTCAGGCGGCGACAGCGCAGGACGCCAGCCAGCAAAACGCGGCTCAAGCCGGCACTATCATCAGCGCTTTGCAGGCTTTGCTCGGCACGACCGCAAGTATCAAGACCATCAGTTACTCGGTATCGCCGGTGTATAACAATCCACCATCGGGACAGAACGCCACCATCATTGGATATGTGGTAACGAATATCGTGGAGGTGACGCTGACCGATCTGACTCTGGTGGGCAAGGTGATCGACACTGCAATCCAGAGCGGGGCCAATCGCGTACAAGGCGTCTCGTTCGGCCTCCAGGACCATACCGTACCCGTCGGACAGGCGTTGAAGACTGCCGCGTCGAGCGCGCTTTCGCAAGCCGCCGCAATCGCCTCGGGCCTCAACGTTCACACTGGTGCAGTGCTGCGCGCCAGTGAAGGTGTAAACACGGCAAATCCAACGGCGCTTGTGCCGACCACAGGCGTGAGCACTCCCATCCAGACCGGAATGGTGGTTATTCAGGCCTCGGTGACAATCGAGGTCGCCATAACGCCTTGACATCGGCGTGAATCGAATGTACCTTGGCGGGTGACAGGGAGGTTCCATGCGTTTGATCGCGCTTCTGGTTATTCTGGCGCTGTCTGCCGCCGCTCAGGCCCCAATAGTCGCGGCCAAAGCGATGGGCGCGCCTGCGGCGAAAACCTGGACGGCTTCGCGTACCGCGGATGGCCAGCCGGACCTGGAGGGAATCTGGACGAATGCCACCTTGACGCCTCTGGAACGTCCGCGCGATCTGGCCGGCAAACAATTCTTGACGGAACAAGAAGCGGCGGCGCGAGAGAAGCGGCTGCTCGAAGAATTGAGCACCGATCGCCGGGATGGAGGCGCTGAAGCCGACGTCGGCCGGTCGTACAACGAGCTGTGGCGCGAGCGCGGAAAGGTGCTGCAACGAACGTCGCTGATTATCGATCCGCCGGATGGCAGGCTTCCTCCCCTAACACCGGAAGGTCAGAAGAAGGCGGCGGCGCGTGCCGAAGACCGAAGACGTCGCGGGCCTGACCCGGCAGACTCGTGGCTCGACCGTAATCTGGCCGAGCGGTGCCTCACTCGTGGAACTCCCAAGCTGCCCGGCGGCTACAACAACAATTTTCAAATTGTGCAAAGCCCCGGATACGTGATGATTATGCAGGAAATGATTCACGAGGCTCGCATCATCCCGCTGGATGGCCGCCCGCACGCCGATCAGAACATCCGCCTGTGGATGGGGGATTCGCGCGGCCATTGGGAAGGCGACACGCTGGTGGTTGACACGACCAACTACAACGACAAGATCATTTCCAACAATTTCAACTGCTGTCCGGGGTCCGGTTCGGGCCTCCACGTGACCGAACGGTTCAGGCGCGTGGATGCGAACACGATCGACTACACGTACACGGTAGACGATCCGGCGACATATACCCGGCCGTGGACTGCGTCAGTCCCGATGGAGAGGACCGATGGTCCTATCTATGAATACGCCTGCCATGAGGGCAATTACGCCCTGCAGGATATTCTTGCGGGCGCGCGCGCCAAAGAGAAGGCGGCAACAGAGCAAAAGAAAACGCAGTAAGCCGTCCGCGCTTACTGCACCGCGAAGCAATAAAACAATCCAGCGCCGCCTGTACTGACCAGGTTCTCCTGGCTGCATCCTCGGCTGGGATGCGCCGAGTTCCAGGACGTGTTCGGGCCGCCCGTTCGGTCAAAATGGCCGAGTTGAGCGGTGCCATCGCTGCTGCTGGTCCAATTCTGGCAGGTGTGATCGGCGCCGTCGGTATAGGCGCGGCCGTCTGGCTGCGAACCCGTGAGCATGTCGTGCTGATTGGGGGTGTCGCCGAAGCCCTTCACCGTGTCGCCCTTTTCGGTGAGCGCGGTCGCTTTCGTGAGCGTGTTGCCGACCCGCGCCTGATCGAGGGTGTCGCCATGCAGATCTGAGAGGTTTTGCGCCACGCGGCCACCCTTGGCGTTGTACCACGGACCTTGGCCGATTCGATCGCGGGCGTTCACGGCGTTCGGTCCGCTAGTGCTGAGATAAGCATGCCAGGTACGGTTGCCTGCGCCCGCCGCTTGTGCGAGACGCTGGCAGATCGCGTCGGCGCCGGCCAGCCCACCCAGGTCGGCTCCTTTGCCGGAACCTGTACTGGTCACGAAGAAAGACATCGGGGGTGGTGGTCCTTTTTGCTGCTGCGCGAGCGCCAGGGACGAGCTGAGCATGGACAGAGCCAATGCTGCAAAGACAGGTAGCCTCTTCATATCGATTCTCCTTGATGGAGCGTACCACAGGGAGCGCTCCCTCTGGTCGCGGCTCAGCTAGGTCGCGGCTCAGCTAGATCGCGGCTCGGCCAGAAGTCATGATAAATTCACTGATAGTATCTTTTCACAACTCATTAGGAGCCGCCATGCTGAAATCTTCGCAATTGATTGCATGCGTTTTTACCGTAAGTGTCTCGCTCGCCCAGGGCCCACGGCCCATGACGCTGGTCGATGTTTTGAATGTTCCCCAGGTGAGAGATCCACAGCTCTCTCCGGACGGCCGGCAAATTCTGTATGTATTGGCCGAATCGAACTGGAAAGCGAATAAGCGCGTCAGCCATATCTGGAAGATCAACGCCGATGGTTCCGGCGCGATGGAGCTGACCACGGGTCCGGATGGCGAAGCCGACCCACGCTGGTCGCCGGACGGCAAGACCATCGCTTTTGTCGCCAAGCGGGCGGATTCCGAATTCAATCAGATCTTTCTGCTCTCGAATGGCGGCGGAGAGGCACGGGCGCTCACCAACCACGGCGCAGCCGTTTCCAACATCACATGGTCGCCGGATGGCTCGCTCATTTATTTCCGGGCACCAGATGCGAAAACCGAGCAGCAGAAGGCACGCGAGAGATTGAAAGACGACGTCTTCCTGTTTGACGAAGACTATCAGCAACAACATCTCTGGAACGTTTCGGTGTCAAGCAAGGCCGAGCATAGGATCACGGACGGCAATTATTCAGTGATGAGCTATCAGTTATCACGCGACGGGAGCAAGATCGCATTTCATCGCGCTCCCACGCCGTTGCTGGAGGACATGGATCAAAGTGAAATTTGGGTGATGGATTCGGGTGGCGGTGGCGCGCGTCAGATCACTCACAACAAAGTATCGGAAGGCGGCGCGGCAATTTCTCCGGATGGCTCCCAAGTTCTCTTCACTGCGCAGGCCGACCAGAAGTTCGAGACCTATTTCAATAGCAAGCTTTTCATCGCGCCGGCGAGCGGGGGCGAAGCGCGAGGCTCTAATGCCCGATTTGCCTTACGAAATCGAGCGGGCGGCGTGGTCCAAGGACGGAAAGTCGATCTTTTTCCTGGCGAATATGGGCGTACACGCCGAGTTATTTGAGGTGAGCGCCGGGGGCGGGAAACCGCGACAGCTCACTAATGGGAAACATGCCATCACTGAGTGGAACCTGGCCGAGGCGGCGAATCAACACGTCTTCACTTCACTCGAGATGACGAGTCCGGGCGAAGTATGGATACTCGATAGCGCTGGATCTTCACCACGAAAAGTCACGTCGGTATTTGATTACCTGACCCACGACTTCCGGCTTCCCCGCCAGGAGCGCGTGGAATGGAAGGGCGCGGACGGAACCACGGTGGAAGGCTTGGTGTACTACCCGATCGATTACGTGCAGGGCCAGCGTTATCCGCTGGTGGTTCAGACGCATGGGGGTCCGCAAGCGTCCGACAAGTTCGGCTTCGGCGGTACTCAGAATTACGTCCCGGTACTCGCGGCCAAGGGGTATGTGGTTCTGCAGCCGAATTATCGGGGCAGCACCGGCTATGGCGACGCGTTTCTGCGCGACATGGTGGGGCATTATTTTCAAAACGCGCATCTGGATGTCATGGCCGGCGTGGATTACCTGATCAAGGCTGGCGTCGCCGATCCCGATCACATGATCAAAATGGGCTGGAGCGGCGGTGGACACATGACCAACAAGCTCATAACGTTTACCAACCGCTTTAAGGCTGCATCTTCCGGCGCGGGCGCTGCCGATTGGGTTTCGATGTACGCGCAGAGCGATACTCGCGCGTTCCGGACTCCCTGGTTCGGCGGAACTCCCTGGCAGAAGGACGCGCCCATCAGCGTTTATTGGAATAACTCGCCGCTCAAGGATGTCGCCAACGTTACCACACCGACTATTTTTCTGGTGGGCCAGAACGATCAGCGCGTGCCGGAGCCGCAGTCCATCGAAATGTATCGCGCGCTTAAGAGCAACGGAGTTCCTACGCACCTTTATGTAGCGCCACGGGAACCTCACGGTTGGCAAGAGCTGCGGCACATCCTGTTCAAAATGAATGCTGAGCTCGATTGGTTCGAGACACAGGCGATGAAGCGCGCGTACACCTGGGAGAAAGCTCCTCCCGAGCCGGTAGCCATGACTGGCATGAGGGTTCAATGAGACGACTGATTCTTTCGTTTCTGTTAGGTACTGCCGCGGTCGCCGGCGCGGAGCGATCGTTTACGGTGGTCGAAGCCAGCATCTCGGACATGCGGACAGCTATGGAGCAAGGACGCGTAACGTCGCACGATCTGGTAGTGCAATATCTGAGCCGGATCGGATTGTATGAAGACAAGCTGCATTGCATTATTACGGCGAACCCGCACGCGCTTCAGGAAGCCGACGAGCGGGATCGTGAGCGCGCACAGGGCAGGGTACGCGGTCCGCTGCATGGCATCCCGATCGCGCTCAAGGACAACGTGCTCACGCACGACATCGTAACCACTGGCGGCGCGCTGGCTTTTGATGGGTTTATGCCGCCATATGATGCGACGCTAGTGATCAACCTCCGCAACGCCGGCGCCGTAATCATCGCCAAGACCGGCCTTTCGGAGCTGGCTAATTGGGTGGCCGGCGCGCCGACGCCGATGCCGGGTAACTACAATGCGGTGCGCGGCTTCGGTTTCAATCCCTACGATCCGCGGCGCGATCCGCGCGAGGGAACCAATGATGGACGGCCCGCGCTGCAGACCGGCGGGTCCAGCTCGGGCGTAGGAACAGCGGCGAATTTCTGGGCGGGGAATATCGGCAGCGAAACATCCGGTTCGATATTGAGCCCTTCCAACCAGAATATGCTCGCGGGTATTAAGCCGACGGTCGGCCGCATCAGCCGTTACGGCGTTATTCCGATTACTGCCGACCAGGACACTGCCGGTCCGATGGCCAAGTTCGTTGCCGATGTCGCTATCATGTTTGGCGCACTCGAAAGCGCTCAGCCCGATCCGAATGATCCGGCCACTCAAAAGTGCACGCCTCCCCCGGGGCGAGACTATACGAGATTCTTGAATGCCGACGGGTTGAAGGGCGCGCGCATCGGGATTCCGCGCGCGTTTTACTACGATAAGATCACTCCGCCTGGACCGCAACCGGAAGGGCGGGGAGGCCGGGGTGGACCGGGTGGAGGTGGTGGAGGCCGGGGCGGGCCCGGAAGTGGCGGCGGTGGTCTGAATCCGGAGCAGGCCAGCGTGATGACCGAAGCCATCGCGATTCTCAAGCAGCAGGGCGCGATCATTGTGGATCCGGCCGACATCCCCAGCATCATGACGAAAGACCCGGACAAGAACCTTCTGTCGTGGGGGCAATGTGGCGGCAATACCGGCGCTAAGGGTAAAGACGCCAACTGCTCCGTGGTGCTGAAGTACGGAATGAAGCGCGACTTCAATAAATTTCTGGCAACGCTCGGACCCACCGCGCCCGTGAAGTCGCTCACCGAATTGCGGGAATGGAACATCACGCATACGCAGGCGGGGGCGATTCGGTACGGCCAGTCGAACCTGGATGTTTCCGATGAAATGGATGTCGACGCGGATCGCGCGCGCTACGATGCCGATCGCGCCAAGGACATCGAGCTCGCGGGCACGCATGGCATCGATGAAGCGATGAAGGCGAATAATCTGGATGCGATTTTGTTTCCTGGTGCGAACGGCGCGGCCATTGCCGCCAAGCCCGGCTATCCGACTGTGATCGTGCCGTTCGGGATGGTGCCGAACGCGCCGACGCCTCCATTCCCGGTGGGCTTCGATGCCAAACCGCAACCGTTCGGTGTCAGTTTCACCGGCATGGCATGTAGCGAGCCCAAACTGATCGAGCTCGCTTATGCATTTGAGCGGGCGACGAAACGGCGCGCACTCCCGCCATCGACGCCGTAAGGAGGAAATCGATGAGACGCTTTCATGTTGTAATCGCCCTGGGACTGGCGACCGTAGGCCTGGCCGGCGTCTGGTCCGTTCGAGCGCGCGCGCAAGCCAAGCCGGATTCCAATCAACATCCGACGGTCACTATCGAACAAGTCAATCAGTGGGAGACCGACCTCTCTAACTGGGGACGTTGGGGCAAGGATGACGAGCGCGGGGCGCTGAATCTTGTCACGCCGCAGAAGGAAGTGCAGGCGGCTCGTCTGGTAAGGGACGGCGTCACGGTTTCTCTCGCCCACTTCGCCAGCCTGGAGAAGGCGGCTGACAACTTCAATTTCGGGGAGACGAAGCACGAGATGTATGGCCTGGACCCGAAGGGCGTGCCGCGCTTCGCCCTGGATATCATCACGTTCGGGATTCACGACGGTACCAATTCCCACCTCGACGCCCTGTGCCACTATCGCGTGATGCGCAATGGCGAGTGGGAAGTGTTCAACGGTCATCCGCAGGAGCTGGACGCGAAGGGATGCAAGGCCGATGGCATGGATCGCATGGGGCCCGGTATCTTCACGCGCGGCGTCCTGGTGGATATCCCACTGATGAAGGGTGTCGAGTATCTGGAGCCGGGCACACCGATTTACGTGTCCGATCTCGAGGCCTGGGAAAAGTACGCGCACGTCAAGATCGGCAGCGGCGACGCGCTGTTCATTCGCACCGGGCGGTGGGCGCGCCGGGCCAAGATGGGAGCGTGGAATGTAGGCCGAGAGGCCGCTGGGCTGCACGCGTCGACGATGCCATGGATCAAACAGCGGGACATTTCGCTGCTCGGTGGCGATGGCGTGAACGATGTGCAGCCGTCGGGTGTGGTCGGAACCGGTGAAGCTGCCGGACGCCCGGTTCATACTCTGACGATTGCCATAATGGGCGTGCCGCTGGTGGATAACGGTTATTTCGAAGATGTCGCCAAGGAAGCGGCCAGCCGCAAGCGCTGGGAGTTTCTTACGACTGTCCAGTTCACGCGCATACCCGGCGGGACGGCCACATCGTTCAACGCGCTGGCGACTTTTTGAGATAATCTAGGCCAAGTCTGGAGAAGACCCGTCTGGAGAAGACCAGTCTTGGAGGAACATGCGAATCGCCGCGGTCCTGTTCGTGATCTCAACGCCCCTTCTTGCGCAGTGGTTGAACTATCCCACCGCCGGCGTTCCCACAAATTCCAAAGGCCAGCCCGATTTGACTGCGCCCGCGCCTAAGACGGCCGACGGCAAACCGGATTTCTCCGGAATGTGGGAGCCGTTGAAGAATAAGCCATGCCCGCCGGAAGGCTGCGCGGATTTTCAGACGCCGCAGGAGTTCACGAACATTGGCTGGGGAATCAAAGGTGGTCTGCCTTATCAAAAGTGGGCGGCGGATCTCAGGAAGGCCCGGATGGCCGAGAACGGGAAGGATGATCCAGGCTCACACTGCCTGCCGACGGGTATCGTGAAGCTGCACACCGCCGCTCTGCTGAAAAAGATCATCCAAACGCCGGGTTTGCTGGTGATCCTGAATGAGCGCAACATGAACTTCCGGCAAATTTTTACGGATGGGCGGCCGCTTCCTACCGATCCGGACCCGACCTGGAATGGATACTCGACCGGCAAGTGGGTCGGGGACACGTTGGTGGTGGAGTCGAATGGTTTTCGCGACGGGATGTGGCTGGACCGCAGCGGCAGCCCGATAACCGATGCCGCGAAGATCAGCGAAAAATTCCGGCGGCCAAATTATGGAAAGCTCGAAATAGAATTGACCGTTGACGATCCCAAGGCCTACACCGCGCCGTGGACGGTGAAACTGACACAGACCATCGTTCTCAACACCGAGTTCCTGGATTATTACTGCGTGGAAAACGAGAAGGACATCGTGCATCTGGTCGGGAAATAGTCAGTTATCGATTCCCCGCTGGCTGTGTGAACCGGAAGTCGGTGAGATACATCTGATCCTGATTCGGAAGGCGGAAGCCAAAGCGGCCGCCAGCGTAGTTGTGGCCCGCTTCACTCCATTGATCCAGTGGCTGCCAATTGTCGCCAGAACGGATTTGGACCACAATCCCGCCCGCGTCCACCGTCATCTGAATCTGGAAGCTGCTTGACTCGACGGCATGGGGTTTTCTCTTGGCGTGATCGGTCTTCTTGCCATTCCGATACTCGGCTGACGCAAAGGTTTGCTTATCGATTTCGAATTCGATGTAATTTTTCGGATCGAGGTAGTCGATGACCCAGCGGACCTTCGGAGAACCTCCGAACAGGCCGCCCTTGGATTCCCTGGGGCTGATCGCGAAGTTGAAAGTGCCCGCGGTGGGCGTGATCTTATAGAGAACAAAATCGCCGCCTTGGCGCGTGTACCAAACGTCGTCTCTCTTCCAGGGTTTATCCCAATCCTCGGCCGTCATGGTGTGGATGGGCGTGGTTGGGGCAACCACTGCCGTCTTGACCGCGGCGAGCGAGAACCTCACCGGTTGCGAGCCACCGGCTGCCACTTCGACCGTCCTGGTTTGATCCTGATGGCCCGGAGCGCGCGCGATGAAAACATAGGAACCCGCGTCCAATTCCATCGAAGGCAGATGGAAGGATTGATAAGTCGACTCACCGTTGCGCGCGTACCGCACCTCGGAATTGGGCGGAGAAACCTCCACAGTGACGCTACCCTGCAGTTTGGGAGGCAACGGCAACTCGGCCGGCAGTGGGGCCGGAGCCGCGACAGGCTTGGGAAGAAGCACAAAGCTCAATCGAGCACCGCCGCCCTTTTGCACGTTGGCTCGTTGCGGTTTGGCGGGAAAGAAACCGTCGCGGGCTACTTTGATTTCGTAATCTCCGGGATCGAGCGACAATCCGTACCGCCCTTTTTGGGCTATTCCGCGCTCCACGCCGTTAATGAAGATATGGGCGTCGGCAGCGCCTTTGACATCTATAAAAAGCTTGCCCTGGCTGGCGAGCGAACCGAGAAAAATGTTCATCGCAGGCGCTGGGCCAGCGTCCAGACTGCCGTTCCATCCGCCTACCGCAAGTGTGTGGGAACCGGGCATGAGGTCTTTCAAAGTTGCCTGGCCACCGACGAGCTTGCCGGAGTCGTGGCTATCCACGAGCACCGGGAGATCCGCTTGCGAAGAAGCCAACGCGGCCTGATCGCGGAACGTCGCGACTGCAACCGCGTCTATGCCTTTCGCCTCCGGCTTGTTGACCACGGGAAGAGTGAGCGGCTGAACCTCGAACGAAATGGACGCGTTGGAAGGGCCGCTCTCGACTCTCAGAGTATGTTTGCCCGGTTCGAGCGGAGTGATTGCAACCTGGCCGTCCTGCGGCAACGTCCCGGAAGGCTTGTCGTCCAAGTACAGGTTGCCGGTGTTGAAGGGCGTGAACAGATGAAGACTGGTTGGGAGCGGGTTCAGAGTGACGTTGAAGGGCGATGGCGAGGCGGCTTGGAGATCTACCGGGATCGTCACCGGCTGGTAGCCATCCTTCCGCGCAGTCAACTGATATTGTCCCGGCGGAAGATGAAGCTGCGAGCTGGACCCTCCCAGTGTTGTGGCGCCCATCAGGATGGTGGCCCCCGGCGGCGACGTGCGAATTTCGAAATAGACGGTTGTGGGAGTTGGCGGGGGGGCAATTGTTTTCTTAGGCCGCAAGGCCAGCCAAGCACCCATGGCGATGAACAACACCAGCACCGCGGGCGCCCCGAACTTGAACCAGGGTGCGGCCATCCAGGAGGCGCCGCTGGGTGCGGGCGTCGGCTTGGTAACAACCTGGGGGGCAGCGTTGGACAGGGGACTCGACGCCACAGGCGCTGGAGGCGCCGTGGGAGGTTGCGGTGGAGGCGTTGCCGGCAGTGGAGGCGACGCGCGCGGTGGCCTGGGCGGCGGGGGGGCGGCCGACGCGCCTGGATTCCCAAAAATGGCTGTGGCCGCGCCTGTTTCGGAGCTGGCTGATACACTGCGCGCGGCTGCGGGCGGCTGAGGAGCCGTCGATATTATTGTTGCCGCCTGCGGCGATACTATTGGCGCCTGCGGTATTGCCGGGCGCAGCATGGCCGCGGACTTGAGCCGCCGGTTGACGCCTTCCAGCAGCGTTTGGAACTCGGGATCCAGCGGATAATTGGACGCGATCTTGGACATCAGGTCCAGCACCTGCTGGAGTTCATTGGGGTCGGAAAGCAGTTGCGCGCCGGCGGCGAGGCCTCGCAATTGTTCCAGATCTTTCCTCTGGGCGCGAGCGCTCTCGCTTTCTGAAAGTGCGCCCGTCAGCGACCCTTTCAGGCGCATGAGCCGCTGTTCGGAGGGGAAAAAGGACAGCGACTGCTCGACCTGAGCCAGCGCCGCCGCGAGATCTCCGGCGGTCTGCAATTCGCGGATCTGCGCCACAGCTTGATCGACAAACTCCTCGCGGCGCCGGTCTTCCAATAAAATGCGCAGGCTTTTCGCGGCGGCATTGGCGGGCTCGAGGTCGAGGGCCTGGTCGAGCAATTCGCCGGCGGCGCGCCAGTCCGACTCGAGCATCTGCCGCGCGCGTTCGATCAGCCGGGCGGCCAGCGCGGAACGGATGGCGGGGTTGCGTTGATCCAGTTCACGGGCTTTCTTCAGAACTGCAATGCCGGCCACGAAATCTCCGCGGATAAACAGATCATTGCCTTGGGCCATAGCGCGTTGCGCCTCGCTCTGACGCTCCATGCCCTGGCCGGCCTGCTTCTGGAGCGCCAGCAGCTCGCCATCTTCCGGAAATTCCTGCAATGCGCGCTGGACCGCTTCGCGAGCCTTGTCGAACTCGCTGCCCTCCAGATTCCCGTCGATCGTCTCCACCCAGCGCGCTTTCGCTTCCAGGCGGGCTTGCTGGTCCCGGCGCTTGACGAGACGTTCCGTCTCGAAATCCAAGCCAGGATACTTGCCGTGAATCGTTTTCAGAATCTCCCATTGGCCCAGCGCCTCGGAGAACTGGCTGCGCTCCTCGTGATAACGAGCTTTGGAAACGATCGAATTGACCAACGACAGACGGCTACGAATCAGCTTCAGCGAACTTTCGAAGTGGGGTTCCTGGGGAAACTGCATTAAAGCTTCCTCCAGAACGTTCACTTTGCGCTCCAGGTCGGGCTCGGCCTCCACCTGGCGGTCCACTTCGGCGATGAAACTGGAGAGACGTTGGCGCTGCCGCTCCTCAACATCAAACTTCAAAGCTTGGAATAGCGCGTGTCCGGGAAACTTACTCAGGAACTGATCGCAAATCGCCAGCGCCTTCCCAAAATTCTGATCCTCGAGATGTTTCCGCGCCTCGGCATACGAATTCCGCATGGAGTCATATTCCGAACGGACCTCGTTATAGAAATTCTGGTAGGTGGCGCCCCGGTCGGTGGAGGAGCGATCCGGTACCTTGCGGTCGATTTCGAGAACCTTCTCCAACTTACCCAACGCGGAGCTAACCTCGCCCATCTGGTACTCTTCCAAGGCCGCCTGGTAGAGGGCTTCCTTTTCCTTGCGGCTGCGCAGGTGCTCCTGCTCCAAACGATCGACCTCGGCCAGTAAAGATTGCGCGCGAGTGTCATCCGGCCGCATCTGCAGGACGTTGCGAAGCGCCTCACGGGCGTGACTGTACGCGTTGTTGTCGATATGCTGCCGGACCAGCCGGAACCAGCCTTCGATCTGATGCTCGCTGCTGGTGCTCTCAATCTTGGTTTTCAAGCCCAGGGCTTCGGCGTTTTCCGGCTCCAGGGACAGAGCTTCCTGCACCTTCTGAAGAGCAAGCGGATACTCGTCTTCTTCCAGGCGCGTGCGCGCGCTCTCCAGCAATTGCTGCACCCGCTTTTGGCGGACTGCGACGTCGATCTGGCGGCGAAGCTGCGCCATCTGCGGATCCAGGTGTCCCTCCGCCTCCAGCTCGATCAGGATTTCGGACGCAAACTGATAGTCGCTCTGCTCAAAAGCTTTCTTGGCGCGCTCGACGCGGGGCCGGATTCGACCGGGATCGAAAGAATCGATGGCTTCGCCGCGGTGGGCCTTTTGTAATGACTCCGCGAACTCGCGGGCCGTCGAAAACCGATGCCAGGGCTGCTTGGCCATGGCCTTGTGAAGCACCCGGCTGATGCCTTGGTTTACGTTGGGGTCGATATCGTTGGCGGGGGGAGGGCTCTCATGCATGATGGCTTCGATGATCTCCCGCTCGCTGGAGCGCTCGAAAGGGCGGCGGCGCGTGAACATCTGATAGGCCATGACGCCCAGCGCGAAGATGTCGGACAGAGGCGAAGGAGGCTTCATCTCGAGCAACTCCGGCGCCATGAACAGCAAGGTCCCCTTTTGGCCGACGGTAGAGCCGGCGCTGGTCATGTGGGCGACGCCGAAGTCGATGATCTCCACCGAATCGTCCGGCATTACAAAGATGTTGCCGGGCTTGAGGTCGCGATGTACTAAGCCTCTTTCATGCGCCGCGCCCAGGCCGCGGCAGACTTGCGTCAGGACGTCAACCGAGCGATCTATGGTCAACTGGCTCGGGCCCTTGATCAGCCGGTCGAGCGTCGCGCCCGGCAGTAGCGGCATCACGAAGTACGGGTACATCTGCCCTTCCTGCTCGAACTCGCCCAGGTCCAGAATCTGCACGATGTTCGGATGATTCAGAGCAGCCAGCACTTCGCACTCTCGATAGAACAACTGGAGTGCCGTCGGATCCGGGGTATCGCGGATCGTTTTTACAGCGACATCGCACTTGAGCACGGTGTCATATGCTCGATAAACAACACCCATGCCGCCATGGCCCAGAGACTCCTTTAGCTCGTAGCGACCCTTCAATTTCGATAATTCAGCCACAACTTGTGTCCAGAACTTATATCCAGGATACATGTTACAGGAGACTGGATCGAGGGAAAAGGGATCAAAGTGTCTGTGCCGGCTAGGAGTATGCACCCGGCTTGGTTCTAGTACCGGCCAGATATCCGCCAGGTACCCGCAACAACGCAACGCCTATACTAAGATATCTTTATATCTCAGGAAGACCTCATGTTGAGCGATCCTTCGAAGAAATATAGGCCCTTTCCTCAGGTTGAACTAGCCGATCGTCAATGGCCATCGCGAGTCATTGAGAAGCCGCCGCTGTGGTGCAGCGTGGACCTGCGGGACGGGAATCAAGCGTTGATTGAGCCGATGGATTCGGCTCGCAAAACCCGCCTGTTTCTTAAGCTGGTTGACATCGGATTCAAGGAAATCGAGATCGGGTTTCCCTCGGCATCGCAAACTGACTTTGATTTCTGCCGCGAACTGATCGAGCGCCGCCTGATTCCTCGCGACGTGACGGTCCAGGTATTGGTGCAGGCCCGAGAGTCGTTCATCGAGCGCACTTTCGAAGCGGTACGAGGGGTGCACCGCGCGATCGTGCACCTCTATAACTCCACCTCGACAGTGCAACGCCGCGTGGTGTTCGGTATGGATCGGAACGGCGTGAAAGAGATCGCCCTAAGTGGCGCTCGCGCCGTGCGTCAATGCGCGAAACAGTTCCCGGAGACCGAATGGGTGTTTCAGTATTCTCCCGAAAGCTTCACGGCCACGGAACTGGACTACGCACTGGAGGTCTCCGAGGCGGTCATGGAGGTCTGGCAGTCCGGGCAAAATAAGGTAATCATAAACCTGCCCGCGACCGTCGAGCTGGCCACTCCGAACATCTACGCCGATCAGATCGAATGGTTCGGCCGCAACGTCAAGAATCGAGACTCCATCGTTTTGAGCGTGCATCCCCATAATGACCGCGGAACAGCGGTGGCAGCGACGGAGTTGGCGATGTTGGCCGGCGCCGAGCGAGTGGAGGGTACCTTATTCGGCAATGGAGAACGCACCGGAAATGTCGATTTGGTCACCCTGGCGTTGAATATGTATTCTCAAGGCCTGCATCCGGGACTGGATCTTTCGCGCATTAACGACGTGATCGAGTGCACGGACTTTTGCACCCAGTTGCCCGTGCATGCTCGCCATCCCTACGCCGGCGATCTGGTGTTTACGGCATTCTCCGGTTCGCATCAGGACGCGATTAAGAAGGGCTTCGGGGCTCAGCGGGAGGGCAGTCTGTGGGAGGTCCCCTATTTGCCAATCGACCCCAAGGACCTGGGACGCAGCTACGAGCCCATCATTCGAGTGAACAGCCAATCGGGAAAAGGCGGCGTCTCATTCCTGCTGGAGCGGGATTACGGCATCAAAATGCCGCGGAAACTGCAAATCGAATTCAGCCGGGTCATCCAGCAGATCACGGACACGACCGGCCGCGAGGTTACCTCGGCGGAGATCTGGCGGGCCTTCCAAGTCGAATACATCGAGCGGCAGACGCCGTTTTCGATTCGCGCTCACTCGGAACATTCCGCCGGCGAGAGCGGCCAGTTGACGGCGACCGTTAGTGATGGCTCGACTGAACGTGTTATCTTCGGCGCCGGCAACGGCCCGATCGATGCGTTCGTCCAAGCTTTGAACAAGGAGTTTGGCTTCGCGGTCCGCATTCTGGATTACGGCGAGCACGCGGTGGGGAGCGGCGCGGATGCAACGGCGGTTTCGTTCGTGGAGCTGCGGGCCGGGGAGAGCGATCCGGTGACCGGCGTTGGCATGCATCGAAACATTCTGACGGCGTCGTTGAATGCCATCACGAGCGCCCTGAATCGCGCCATTCGCGACCAAGTGATCTCCATGCCGGCCACCGTGTAGAAGTCGTCAAGCGCTCACCGTCTGCGGTCTCTTTACTTCGATGCCCGCGCCCTGTTCGATATAATTCACGATGGCGGAGTGATCAAGATCGCCTTTTCCGTCATTCATGAGCGTGATCAACATCTGTTGCACCAGGGCGGTCAGCGGCAAGGGCACCTGCATTGATTCACCGGCCAGCAACGCGTTACGCAGGTCCTTCTGATGCAACCGGATCCGGAATCCGGGCTTGAAATTCCGTCCAATCACCATGGGGGCTTTGGCATTGAGGACCGTGCTTCCCGCTAAGCCGCCCTTGACGGCGTTGAAAACCACTTCGGGATCGAGGCCGGCGCGCGTGGCCAGTACCAGGGCCTCGCCCATCGCGGCGATGTTGCATGCCACCATGATCTGGTTCGCGAGCTTCGTAACGTTGCCCGCGCCCACCGGGCCAGTCAACAGTACGCTCGAGCCCAGCTTTTCAAGGATAGGTTTGACTGTTTCGAAAACCCTGGCTTCACCGCCGACCATGATCGCCAGGGTGCCGTCGATAGCTTTGGGCTCTCCGCCGCTGACCGGCGCGTCCAAGAAATCGATGCCCTTAGCGGCGCACGCTGCTCCAATTTTTTGCGAAACCATCGGACTGATGGAGCTCATGTCCACCAGGATGCAGCCCTTGCGCGCACCCTCTAGGACGCCACCTGGGCCGAGCACGGCGGCTTCAACGTCCGGACCGTCGGGTAACATGGTGATCACGATTTCCGACTTCGAGGCTACATCTGAGCTGGATGCGCCACGAGCGGCGCCATTGGCTACGACCTCGTCGACCGAACCGCGGACAACATCGTGAACGATAAGCTGGTGTCCAGCTTTGAGCAAGTTCTTCGCCATCGGGCGACCCATAATTCCAAGACCGATGAATCCGATAATAGACATTCGCTGCCTCCTATTAGGCCGAAAGTGATTATATGACAGCTTAAGGACTGGATGTGCGATCGGAGCACCGTGGTGACCCAAGAGGGGCTTGCCCGCTCGATTGATGCAATCGCGGTCTTGGTCCACAGGGTTGTGCCTGGCATTGAAGTGTTCGGTGGAATTGCTCAATCGGGCAGTGGCGGGGCATGAATCCGACGGCCGTCGAGCAGATGATTCAGCTGTCTGGAGGGTTCGGGCGTACCGTCTGGATGCCGACGATGGACTCCGAGTTCGGCGTGCGGCGCTCCTCAAGTCCGACCCGCCCGTTCGTACCGATTGCTAAGAACGGAGATCTCCTTCCAGAAACTAAGCAAGTGCTGGCGATCATCGCGCGTGAAGATATAGCCCTCGCGACGGGTCATATCTCGCCAGAAGAGAGTCTGATGCTCATCCGTGAAGCCCGCGGAATGGGCGTTAACCGCATGGCCGTCGGATCTACGCATAATTATTATGTCCACGGATTCGGGCAACGCTGTCAATCCGGTGTATACCGCCGTTGCTCGGGTTGAAATAGGTTCTGCTGCGCCGGTTAATTCAGGGTGGCAGCGACCACTGCCCGGATCACGCCATCGCTTTTGCTCATGATATAGAGCTCGCCCGCGTCGTCGATGAGGAAATGAATATCGGAGCGGCCGCCCGAGATGCGAGCACGGCCCGGCAAGGTCTCTGCCTTGCCTCCACGCTCGTGATACGCGATTGTCGTCACCGGCGCCATCGAGCCGTAGAGTTCCTTGCTACCGTGTGTGTCCCAGAGAATTTTCACCGGGTGTAGCGGAGCCATCGTCTTAGGATCGCCGTCATCGGCGGCCAGCATATCTTTGAAATCCGTGTACCAGATGTTGCCAGTCGTGATGTCGGCGAAAATGTACCTGCCGCGCAACACGGGCAGCGCTTTGCCCTGGTAAACGTACCCGCTCGACATGGCATCGCCGCCTCCCGGGACATGACCATATTGGATTACCGGATAGGTTGGAAGAATCATCCCATTGGTCTTGGTGTCGGTAATCTGCATCGGTATGTGATCGTCGGCCGGCAACGGGCCGGTGTGGTTGTCGAGCTTCAATAATTCGTTGCCCTCGCGCAGAGAGTAGCCATAGTTGGCCCCTTTGTGTATGATGTCCACCGTCTCCCAGGTTTGCAGTCCCACTACGTGAGCAATCAGCGTGACCTTATTGTGATCGGCGGGATCTATGTACCAAGTCAGGCGGTTGGGGTTGCGCAGCCCGTACGCCCAGATTTCTTTTCGGGCGCCCTCCACCTTCACGAATGGATTGTCATTGGGGATGCGGTAGCGGCCGTTTTCGCTGAGCGTGCTGGAACCGGTGTGTTCGTTCGGATCGGGGATGATCCGCCAGATTTTGCCGATGAGCAGATCGAGCCGCTGCGGGCCGAGCCGCAATACTGGGTCGTGCTCTTCGCCCGTGCGGCTGTCGCCGCAACCCACATACATCACACGCCAGTCGGGATCGCCGGGTCGCGCCGCAGGATTGAAGGTGAATTCGCCCAGTGGGTGACTGTAGGTGTTGAGTTGCAACCGTAGCACCTCGCGAGCCGTGCCTTCAAAGGTCGAATTGGAGATGTTCGTGTCCGTCCATTCGATGATCACTCCTTCGCTGCGGTGCGAGGGTGGCGTGACGATGGCCGGCGTGGTTGTATAACCGTCCAATTTGAGGCCAGGAAAATTGGTGTTATCCGGCATAATCGAGCCGGGCAGCGATGGATCCTCCAGGTGAATCGTATAGAACTTGCCGTTGTGTGCGTAGTCGGGATCGAAGAGGAAGTTGACAAACCCATTCGCCTGGCCGTTTTCAAACCGGAACTTGTGGAAGAGACCGCCGTGGCCCTCGCGGCCGTTGAAGTTCAGATAGGTAGTGACCTTCTTGGTTTCCTTGTCCAGGATGTACAACGGACCATTCAAATCGTTTACGAAAAATCGTTTCCCGCCGCCCGGTTCATCCCGCAAATAATTGATGCGGGCCAGCAAGCTGGCGACATTGTCGTTGAATTTCTCGGCGGAACCTGTAATGGGCAGGGTCGCATAATCCTTGATCTCCAGAGTAAGCTGCTGCGCCGAAGCCGCAGCGGCGTATAGGACGTAAGCAGACAATACGAGCCAGGGCCGAGGCATTGGTTTCACCGTTCGGTTCGTGTCGATCCCGATATCCATAAAGTTTACTCCGTACTGTGCACAGAGGATCAATGGTATCAATTCAGGTAAAGCCCCAGCGGGCCGCCCGGTCTCCGGCGCTGAAGCGCGAATTTATTGGTGCGAACGGGGAGGGTCGAACTCCCATGGCCTTTCGGCCGCCAGATCCTAAGTCTATGCGAGGGGGTAGCGAGCAGTGGCGTACATTGGCGAATCAAGCGATTGCGGGTTTGGAACTCGGGATGCGTGGTGGCTGCTGGCGACACATTTGCTTCGGATTTGCTACGGATGCACGCGCTAGATTCTCACCCCTCATCCGTCCAATCCATCCCACGCTCGTACCGAACCGAAGCGTTTTCGCTCCCAGCGTTCGCAGCGCTAACACAGACGAGAACCATCCTAATCCTGAGCCGTTGCAGGACCGCTTCTACACGCTGAGGTTCGAGTCCCAGCAGATCCGCAACCGCAATGACGATCTGGTTGTGGCTCGCCCACGGTCCCACGCCGAGCGCGGCGTTGGCGATCGTGCGTTCGTCGGCGGTCATGTGTTTCATCGTATACCCCGAACTTAATAACTTCCACTACGCGAGACTTGGCGCTATCGAAGCGGGGGGAGCTGCGAGGCGGATCAGATCGGCGGGCGTGATGGCGGCGGGCAAGGTGGTTTCAATGTAACGAATCGAAACTAGCCCGCTTCAGGTGGACCAACGGACAAATCGTTCGCTGTTGCCCCGGCTATGAACGCCTTAACGTCAGCTTGACGACTGGGAACGTTGAAGCAAATCTCTGTGTGGCCGTATTCCTCCTTCATCCAGAAATGAGCTGCGCCGCTGTTTGCTGAAAACGTCACACTGACTGGTGTGGCGGTTTGGGTGATATCAAACATTTCGATTATTGTAAACTGATCCGGCTTTGACGCCAAACTCTGTCATCTCCAATCAGCGAGACTTTGTAGATCGTATCCATCGTCGGACGCGGACCTTTCCAAAGCGGATCGGCAAAGAATTCCGTGGCGGTGTGCCGCAGGTAACTCCTCGACTGAAACGCTCTTAACACGCAATCCATCTCCCCAAGCAGATGCCCCTCCGTTGCCGCTGGTGCTTCATAGGAAACGAAGGTGCTGCTTTGCCAGCCGCCCGCGAAAGGCGACCAGAGGGGCGTCAAGCTTAGAGTGGAGCACATCATCAAATGTGTTTGCCGGAACTCCACGAAAAGATCATCCGTCTGCTCCGCGAGGAGAATCTGGCGAAGACGGCCACGACAGACCTGCGGTAACTCCGTCGGAACCGGCGTCGTATCCACCAACGACGGATTTGCTACGGATCATCCTTGAAACTGACGACACCGCAAGATCGGGCACAACACCAAAGTAATGGATTTGGTATAGCACAGGAGCGCTGGGAAGTGTCCGATCTGGTAGTATTTGCCGGAAGCCTTCAGGCAGCAATTAGACACAACGGAGTGAAAGAAAAAATATTGCAACGTCCGCCCACTTTTCCGCATCTGGGTTGGGTGACCAAGCCTTGTGAACTGTGCGGCGCACTTCACGCGGAACTTGCTTGCGCTCGCGTGGAAGCGACGGCATTACACCAGGATCGTGCCGCCCGCGTCGGGGATGCCCCAGCTAGGCCGCAAGAACGCGGCGCGTTGTTCCAAGATGCGATGGTGCGCTGGCAAATCGCCGCGTCGAATCTCGAATATCATTACGCTGATCACGCTTGCTAACGTGGGAGCAGGCGTCGCCGCGGGGGGTGTCGGTGAAACTGACGACGCCAGGTGCGACCGAGCACGGGAACAAGTAGGCAGCGTGCCAAATGCTCGACAGGTATCGGCGGTAGAATGGTCGCTGTGATGAAGGATGTCATTGTAGTTCGTCATCCTGAGTTCGCCCAGCTTCAACATCAATTAGCAATCGCTACGGAACGGTCAACCAAGAAACGAAGCAAAAGCAAGAAACTCTGACTTTGATTGGAAGTCTCCAAACGATCACGTCGGAAGATCGGGAACAATTCCTGGAACAGATCGATGCAGAACAAGAGGCGTACGAGGCGATTAAGGAATTACATGTCAAGATCCTTCGGCTGCTTCGTGAGAAGGCTCAGCCGAAAGCTGCGACGAACGACCTACGCTAAGGTAACGCCGTCGAACCTAAACCGAAGGCACACTTCACATCGTCGGAGCTTCGCTTGGACAGGCGTGATCGGCTCGTAACCGAATCGCCGTGCGTTGGTCATTAACATGACAGACAGACCCGATGGAAAGTAACCGTTACGTCTCATCAGTACTAGTCATTTGTGTTGCCGCTTCGAACAATGCACGTTACCATGCTCATATCCCGATTTCTTGGAGCGTTGTATGTCCTCCCCCATCGCACGCTTTCGTGTCCTTTCTCCATTTGTAGCTTTCCACACGGTCGTTACAAACAAGCCGTTCCTGACAGTGGCGGTCGGCTCGATCATTGAAACAGGCGAGGAATTCCACAGTCCAGGACTGTTTGAGATCCGGCTGAACGATCAGCCGCTCCTCGCGTTCATGCGCGACATTGACGAATGTACGGAACCGATGTATCTCGCACGTGCTGTTGGGAATGGTTGACGTGGATAGCTTCGCGGAGCTTCTAGCCAAACTCGAAGTTGCGCGTGATGAATATCAGCGGGCGTTCGCAGCACAACGGGACGCGCTTTTCAGCTACACGGATGAACCTGATTCCAATGCCGCACAAGAGGTACATCAGGCGAACGAAACGTTGAAGTTGGCATTGGAGCGATACACGGATGCTCTGGATAATCTGAGTGATCACGTGCTCCAGCACACACGTACGTGATGATGCAGCGGGTAGCCGAGGATACAAAATGGTGTCCCATACCGCGCCTCACGCGTGCGAACAATCCGGTAAAGCCGAGTCATCCGTAGCCCCAGTAGTTCTCCTAGCTTCACTTCGCAATCGCGCGGCGCTAAGATGTGTACAACTCGCTCTGGAGCGTTTTTCATGCCCGCGGTTGCACGTTTTCGTGTCATTTCCCCTTTCGAGGTAATCCAGCCGTGCATCGATGGACCACCGTTTGTCACAATCCCGGTGGGATCGATCATCGAAACTGACGAGGAAATCCGGAGCCCTGGACTCGCTGAGATCCGCTTGAACAACCAGCCGCTACTGGCACGTATGCGCGATATCGAGCAATGTGCGCAACCGCTGGACGAATCCGTGTGTGCTTGACGCCGGGTTTTTGCGCTTAGACCAAACTGGGTAGGACCGAACCTTCGCCCACCCGTCGGTACTGCTCGCGATGGGCGCTCGACAGGGGTGGGCACAAAATTGAGCACAGCGGAAGGCTCGTTTCAGATCACTATTCGATCTTTCCGCCGTTGTCTGTCGAATAAATAATTCGCTTGCCTACGGAACGGATTAAGCCGTCTAAAACTGGTGTCGGCATGTCAGTGTCGCCGTGAAGGTCGCGCCATGTTTCCGCGTCGGCCTGTTTCGTATTCTCAATCTCCTGCCGAGTCCGTTCGTGCTCCACCGCGACACGGATCTGATCCAACGCGGCGGGAGTGTAGCCGTAGATCTCATCTCGGTCGGCATTGCAGATGACCTGGCCCAACTCGGGGTAACAGTTGTCCGTGATGAAATTCGCCGAGCGTGCTCCGAACCCACAAAGCTGGAAATCGCCAAAGTCGTCCAAGCGAAAGGTGATTAAGCCCTCGGGCATCTGCCAGAGCTTTCACCTGCTCCGCGTTGCCGTGTTCGCGTAATCGTGCGACCGCATCGGTTTCGTCAGAGGCACTAACGACGGAAAGATCCCCGTTCGGCCATCGGCAGAGAAACATCGGCATGATGGGGTATTTTACGAGCGAGATTCGGCTACGGGGATGGTCGGAAAGTACTGGTGCTGCTATCCCGAGGTGGTAGTCTGTACAGTTTTTCGTTTACAGTCGGATTGGCCTGAACCCTCGGCCTGAAACGATCTAAAATTGGCGTGCCTGCCGTTCAACGGAAGCGCCGTCAGACTGGCATTCAGCCCTGGCAGGAATCCACATCCGCGTGTCGGCGACTACCCACGCCACACCATCGCTCAGGGGCGAAAGAGGCATGCATCTGCCGGCTCGCACATTTCCTTTTAAGCGGCAGTCTATTTAGGAACTGGGCTCTGCTTAAGTATCTCGCGCAAGAAAAGTTATGATGAAATACAGCAATAATCGTTGCTAAACCGCTAGTCGTCGGGCGAGCCGCAGCCGAATCGCGCGAGGGTTTTAATGACCGATCAGCTTTTTGACACCTGGTGCTCAACGAATGAGCATAATGTACCAGCAAAAAGGCTGACCATACTCCGAGAGAATCAGGCCGCACGCGCCAAAGCTCTGAAAGTGATTAGTGGGATAATCCCGAACCACTACTTCCCTGATGGAGTAGTCCAAAACCGTCTGAAGCGGCTCGGTCGTAGTAAGACCGCAGCCTCAGTTAAAGCGATACTGCCCAAGGACAAGAAAGCGATGTCTGGGGACTTGGGCGAAATTCTCGCAACGGAGTACGGTTGTTGAGGAAACGACCTGCGACCTGCCCGCGATGTGGGCAACGGTTGACGAAGATCGATGGGACATGGTTGTGTGAGAGGTGTGTTTAGGTAGTTCGTCGCCACCAGCCCCGGTGCTACTAGGCCAAAGCGCATGAAGCTGCGATCCGATCGTCCGGTGAGCTACCATAGCCCTGTGTTCATCGGGGATCGCACAACGACGCAGAGCATTCGTGCGTTTCGGTCACCGGCGGATGTGGTCGTTATCCCCAAAGACAAGACCCTGCGCGATGTTCGCACCGGCGTTGAGATGGGCGGGTACAGATTCCCCGCCGCGCTGAGGATCATGGCGCGCACGAATACGAACCTGCATATCTTCGAATATCGCGGGGAGACGTTGTACACGCACTTCGTTAACGGGCTTATCGAGGCGACGACGGGGTGTGATCGAGAGTGAAGTCCATCCGCGAGCTTCCGTTCGGCGCAGATGGAAGAGCAGCGTTGGGCAGCGCTGGGGGTTCGGTTGCCGCATACGTGTTAGTTCTCGGACGACTTTCCGCTGCGGTCAGGTTTCCGCGCTGACGGTGAGATTTGTTCGTTAGCACGCAGCATCCATGAGTTGCGACGTGTTGTTCGAACTCCAGCCCAGCAGTTTCGCAGCGGTCGTGTGTTTCGTTCACGGAACATCGCAACGCGTCGTATTCTGCTTGTGCCGGAGGACCCTCATGCAGAACCAACCTTGCGACCGCCTCAGAGTATTCACGTGCGGCCAGCGCGAACTGTTCCGCGAACTTTCGCCGATCTTTGCAGTGTGCCATTGGGGGAGTACCTGGTATTGTAGCTCAAGCCTAAGTAGTATTCCTAGTCGCGCCTGGTAATATTGCCAGGATGTTCGCAAGATTAAATCCGATTTAGGGAATTTGTTGCATCCGGTCCAGTCCGGTAATGCATCTTTCGCGTGCTATGTCTGTTGACGTACTGTTGATAGAGGACAGTCTCGGCGAGGCAGTCTTCATTCGCGATGCGGTCAACCGTCTGCCTGTGCCGGTCAATCTCCACGTCGCTCTGGATGGTCACCAAGCCCTGCTAATGCTGAGTAATCCTCACTTTCGTCCAGACCTGATCATTCTGGACCTGAACGTTCCGAAGATATCCGGCACCGCGTTGCTTGAGCGATGGAAGGGCTATCGAACACCGGTAGTGGTTTTTAGTTCCTCCATGAATCCCGCAGCAAGGGAACTCTGCCTCGCATCTGGCGCTCGTGAGTTTGTATCGAAGCCGGTCGAACTGGAGGAGTTCCAGGAAGCTATAGGAAGAATCATCGAACATTGGGGGAGAAAACGGCTTCGGAAGATCGCTCGGTGATCGCGTGTGTCGGGAATTTCCTCTAGCGGTGCCGGGTTTTGCGGATGTCGAACCTTAAGGCTACATTTACCTCAACGGCGTACATCCGCGTCGCTTGTACCGCTCCCAATCGTTGGTGAGGAGCCTCACGCCATTCGAGGCTGGTGCCTCGGTGGACGATCTGCCTACACATCCTAGAACCTGCTAGGGTATCCCCCTGGCCGTCGATTCGAGCTGACTTCAAGTTTGTAGCTCTTTGATTCGTTCAAGAAGCCGCGCACACGATTCCTCTGGATTTGTGTAGCTACGAGTTCTATGCGCCGAGAGCCGTCAGCCTCCGTAACCCAGATGGGCTTCTTCAGGCTGACGCGCATCTTTGCGGGCTTGGAACCCTCCTGCTTGACCAACAGATCCAGAATCTGTCGCCGAGAGTCTACGCCGCGGAGTGAGATGCTGACAGGTCCAACTTGCTTGAACTTTCTAGAGGGCGTCAGCGTGAACTCATAACTGTGCGGACGGAGTCGCGAGGGCTGCTCTTTTCTGGCGATCTTCCCCGTTGCCTGGCGAGGCTTAGGATTCACGATGTTCCGGGGCGTTGACGTTGGAGGGGCATCGGAGCCATCGAGTTTCCCAGCCACTGACCCCAGGTCGTCTCGACCCTGACTCAATCGCGCCGGCATCGGACCGCGAACGGGCTTTATTTCGCGCATAATCAGTGCGAAGCTCAAGGCAATGACGCCAACAAGCGCGATACCACCGACAGCGACGACCGGTCCCCGAAATCGGATCCCCATTCCTCGCCCGACTTCAGCTTGATGGTCCCTTTGAGCAATCGTGGAGTCCGCTGTCGTAACCCTATCGAGGTCGCGCTCAAACTCGGCGTATTGCAACCTGGCTTCAATGTAGCTTTCAAACGCAGCACGTTGTTCCACCGCCAATATAGTCATTCGTTGGGTTTCGTCTTCGGAGGAAATCGGTGCTGGCATGTCCGAAGGGGCAGCTTTCAGCAGGTCTGATGTATATCTGTATTTGTTGTATGCGGCCTGCATCGAAAGCCAAAGCTCATGTTGCGTGTCACGCCGATTCATACGAGGGGAGAGGTTTGAGGGAAGCTCGTCGTTTGAGAGATGCGTGCTGTGACTCCGAGATTCATTTAATTTCTTGGAGCAAAGCTTAGCCTAAAGATCACACAGGGTTTCGAGCTGCCAAAGGCGAAGTTGCGGTGGGTTTTTGAGCTTGCACACGCGCGTCGTGGGCTTCCGAAGGAGACTGGCCGGATCTTACTTGGTCGTCCCCATAAATGCCAACCACGCCATCGCCGCATTGGAATACTGTGTCACAGCTTCGGCGTATTCCCGCCCTTGCTGGCGGATGACTATCATCGCCTCGCCGCCAGGAGCATCTTCCTCCGCTACGGTTTGCAGAGCATGTTCGTATCTCAGGTGGGCTATCTGGAGCGCGGCGAAACTATCAGATGCAGCTTGGCGCAAAGCGTCGGCTTTGCTCTGGTGAGAATCGGATTGACGTTTCTCCGGTGGCATCGGTTCGTGTCCTCCGAACCGGCGACAGCACGGTGTTATGAGCCGCGTCTGAACGATTGACGCGAATCCGTCACGTTCAAATTCTACTACTTCCCTAATAAACAACCCAATGATGTTGCGTATAGTTGCAGCATAGATGGGAGGGAAGAGAGCGGATGTGTTTTCGGAGCGGATGCTTTCTGCAGCGCCGCCCTCGTGCCGCGTACGCCGCTTTCGCCTGTTGGGTTCGTAGTCGCGCTTCATTCACCAGATGATCCAGCAAGAGGACGTAATCATCACGCTCCATGCCCCGGCTGAGGGAGGTTCTCGTCATGGAATAGCACCCACGCGCCGGTAGGCGCTTCACCCAAAACGCAGCCCCTGCAAAGTGTCGCCGGTAGCTCTCAGTCGTGAGCGTCGCCGCAATGCTGAACCGTTTGTTGTCGTTGATTATATGTTGCAGGTCTTCGAATCCTTTGGGAATTGTCACACCCACGCACGCGTGGCCTCGCGCAGGGCCTATCCCATAGGGAGTTGACACGCACGACCGCGAAAGCCGGAGCCGGTGTATCGACAAAACGGGCACTCGGAGGAAGATACCCGTCTTTCGAAAGGCCGGCTCCGGCGGTTCGAAGTTTACCACAAAGAGTACTATTACTCCCAGTACTTTAGTCAAACGTATCTCTAAACGTTTGAAAAATAACAGTCGCCTGCGACAATGGCTAAAGGCAACGAATTACGGCGATGACCATGGCTCACCGAAAGGCAGGGCTGCAGTGACGTTGCCATCATCTGACATTTCCATTGTCGGTTCCTCCAGGGCAGCACGTTTAACTGGCCAGCTGGAGTTCTTGAGCTTAGTCGCCTGGTCTAGGTTTGTCCATCGACTGCCAATCCACGACGACGACCGAAAGATTACGATCCGTGTTCTGAAGAACGATTCGACTCCAATTATTTGAAGGCCCCGGAGGCTCGACTAGTCTCAACTCGGGAATCGGCTTCTGAACGCATTTATAAACGACCACGTCCCAGCCGTTGCGGGCATGGGCGGGCTCGTTGACGCCTACTCGGTTGGCGTCATTTGTGAGAATTGCGATCCCACCATCTACAACCTCTCCCGGCTGGATGTTTACTTTGATAGGAAAACCTGGCAAGCGACCGTTTAGTACGCCTCGCGAGGACCCGCTCGCCGAAAACGAGATGAACTCGCTCTTTTGTAGTTCTCCGGTCCAGATGAGCCTGCCCCAGCTCGGCCGTGCTTGAATTGCCGAACGAGGCAACGTCGCGCCATTCACAAGGAAGAGCGGCAGTGGGGCAGACTGGCTGATTCTGACATTAGGCGCATCCAGCAGATCAACGCGGATCCGGGAGTTGCTAGCAGCGGAAGTTCGCAACGGGGGCAAACGAAAAACGCGTGGCTCGCGATTGCGATTCGCCGGTCGAACCGCTTTTTTCATACCTCCGTTCTTATTTGTCGGCCACTGCCGCTCAGCGCTCTCAACGCCGGATTCCTTGTTCAGGGCCGGAGTAATCGGCAGCGCCGACTCAGCTACAACCGGAGGCTCACTTTTCGAAGTTGCCGGCGAGAATACCATGGCTGGCACTGATGGTGGGACGCGTGCCGGATCGATGTAGTAAATCACTGACTCTTGGGGCGGCCCATTATGGTTAATCAATCTCATGCGTACCTGGATCGAACCCGATCTTGGTGCGTATAACACGCTGCCGGCGCGGAGCGCGTCCCTTGCGAAGGGCAAGTGGATGGGTTCGGCTTCGCCATCACGGATTTCGAGCACACCGCTCGTTGCGCTAAGAACCGGCCCCTCGTTAGCATCCCAGTCGATTCGCAACTGTGATCCCATATCGGTAATGTGCATTGGGATCTTCGTCGAAGGTTGTAGGTTTGATCGATCCCACAAGGTGCGTGTTGCGGCTGTGCAAAAACCGAGCAGCACAATGGCTGCAACCAGGTCCCCTCGACTCGCGTTCCACAACTTGTCCCGCGTTTGCAGAGAATCACGAAAACGTTTCAGCGCAGTCATAAGACGTCGTCGCAAGGATTCCCTGCTCCACGCGCCTACAACTTCACTCGGTGGCGGGGCTGTGATCGTGCCAGCCTCTTCAGGCCGGGCCGCCTCATTCGCTGGGCTATTTTTGTCCTGAGGCTTTTGGGCAATCGGTTGTCGGTCTCGGTCGGCCGATTCGGAATTTGAGCACGATACCTCGTGAGCGACGAAATATGTAACGCTGCCACTTTCCCGGACGAAAAAGCCCACGCGGGTCTGGCCAAATTTGGAGGGTCGCAGAATTAAAGCCAGGGGGCGGGCCTTCGGGAAGTAGCGATCAAAGATGCGTACGTCGGCGACCGCCATCGAAAAATTCTGCGAGTTTGTCATGTACACGCCGATCGGCTGAAGTTTCCTTAGTTCCGGATCCTCCCTTGCCAACGCGAGCGCTTCTAGGGCCGACGCTTCATCTTTCTTTGACAGCTGGAACGAGGGTCCGAATTTGTGCTCGCACTCGATCGGCCGTGCAGCTCCGATGCGAATGGAGGTGTCTGTCCACTCGCCGAAAAGAATGCCGCCTGTCTGTAGGCCGCAGTGTGCGAGGCGGCAACGCCCGTCCACGGCCCAGTCCCGGATCATTTCCAGGACGGAATTGGTGCACTCTACATCGACGGCTAGTGGTTCACATCGCCACCGCTGCCGGTCGGGTGCTGTGGCTAGCCCGCGATTGGATTCAGTCACTTTAGCGCCCCTCGATTTCGTCAATTCAATTGCTTGCCGTGTAAGATATCATGGGCTCGTCCTTGCATCAACCCCTCGGTCACGGTCACGGACTCAATATACACGAACTCAGAACCGGGTAGTCGCACAGTGACAGGACCCCGCGATCCCAGCGGAAACCCGTTCGACGGGTCCGACGTCAGCGTCAAAGAACTAGGGGTATCCCGTATGACCATCAGACATCAAACATGGCTGGCGGATGCTCTCGCCTGATTTGAACTACCGTTGACCCCAAATCATTCGTCTTGAGCTTGAGATTCAGCTTCTGCTTGCTGATTAAAGCTGTTGGGGTCGTCACGTTCATCACTCCGGTTGGAAGAAACATCAAGCGAAATCTGCGAGCGATCGGGCCGATGAGGCGAATGTCGGGTCGGCTTACGGGCTCGACCTGACGGCTGCTGTGTCAACGCGTGGTATCAACGCTGCCCTTTAAGTACGCACCATCTTCTGTTTCGATGCGGGCGGCTTTGATATCACCAGTGATACTGGCCTGTTTTCTGATGTCGATCTTTTCCTTTGCCTCGACGTTGCCGTGGATGGAGCCAAGGACAACAACCTCGTGGGCGCTCACGTCAGCGCGAATCTTGCCTTTCTCGCCAATGGTCAGACGGTGCTGCTGGAGTTCCACTGAGCCGTCCACTTCACCATCGATCGTCAAATCCTCGCGGCTGAAAATCTGCCCTTTGATCGTCACAGACTTGCCGATGACGGCCGATCCACGTGGCTCCGGCACGTGAAGGTTTGGGGCGGGAATTGAAGACATTAGGGTTCGTTCTCCTGGTTGATACTTTCAAGGCTTTCAGCAGGCGCCTGGCGGTTGGAATCGCAAATTGCCGTGCAACTCACCTCGCCCGATTCAACATATGACTATCACTATCGACAGCTCCCAATCCCTTCTTTAGCCATGGTCATACTTCACATGTTGATTATTTCTACTCACGTAACACAACGATGCTTCCCGCGCCAAGCCAAAGTGCCGCAAACAAACAGCGGTGTGCCCTACTCGCAATGACCGGCCTGCTTCAGTCCAACATGTGCCCTGCCAAAAGCGATTGGATGCACAAAAAGGTCCCATCGATATTATGGTGATTGATCGCGCCGAGAGACCCGATGAGAATTAGAAGGTTCTGAAAGCTGTTGCTGTCGTCAAATTCATCACTCGCCTTGGGAGAAAAAAAGCAAGTAGATTCTTTTGGTCATTAGGCGATGAAGCGCAGCGCGTCCGCAGTCGCACGGTGCCAATGCTGGTCTGTCAGCACTCACACGAAGCGTTCGACAAGGCATCAATCCGCCGCGGCGGCGGAGATGATTACCTTAACCTCGCCTCCAGACGTCAAAAGCTACCAAGCGTACAACTCACGGGCCCGCTCCAATGCGGGTCTGGCGCGCATAATAATGTCCGCCGCCGCATCATCGTCGATCTCGATGCGTCGGGAGCTACGGAAAGACACTGAACCCTTAGGTTCGATCACGTCCGCCGGCGCCCGTCGAGGGCGTCGCCATTTGAAGTAGATGCCCACTGCGGCGGCACCCACAATTCCCAACAGGGCTGTTGCTTTTCCTGACATATAGTCCATTATGTTCAGCCTACCTCCGATGCGCAAGGCAAACCAAAAATGAGCCAACGAGATCGTGGACAACGAGGATCGGTATGAGGAGTGCACAGCAGGGACGCTACGGCTCATAAGACAGCGAGAAGTTGTGATCGAGCCGCTGTGCGCGAAACAGAGGGGACTGGATCTACTGGCCGGCTTCGCCACGATCGGGAGAAGAGGCTTCGAGATTTGCAAGATGTGCTGATCACGGCCGACCGACTAAGGCAGCAGTTGAAGAAGCACGGGAAGCACGGGGCAACCCAGTCGAACGAACTGAAACATACACTGAATGATAGTCAGCATCCTTTTGACGAGAGTGCACTTCGCTGACCGGAAACACAGAGGATGGTTCCTCGGATCAGCCGGTGACTGACGCCAGCTGGGTGATTCTGACCATGCTCCCGGCCATGATGGGAACGTTCGAATGATTCGATTCTGATAACGGCGACGGGGATTGCGATTTGTGATCGCTAGCCAGTTGCTGTCCGTTTCTGGGGTGACGGCTCACTCACGACAGGCGTGCCCCGCTGACGAATATCCCGCTCCAACATTTGAATCTTCCGTCCGTCGTGCAAGACGTATATCAACTCGCGGGAGTCGGGATCGGACACAACGACAACAATCGCTCCGGCAGGAACCATGACCGTGTGCGTCCCATTGAGTATCGCCGCTATAGCGGTTGATAGGCGGAAGGATTGTCCGCGCATCTGCTTGTCCTCCGTTGCCGAAGCCACCATGGTTCCGGTAATGATCCTGATGCTGCCACCATGCCTCAAGGGGCGTCAAGCTGGGAACGTTTCCAGGCTGATCAGAGGTCTTTGGTGATTCTCGCCACGTGCTCCAGCCGCCAAGCGGAACCGCGCCGTGTCCGGTGCCCTCGATGGTTCAGCGCGGCAGCGATTCATCGCAGAATGCCCGAATCGATTACTTTCGGCTTCGTTCCAGCTTGGCGGTTGCTGACTGGGCCGCTTCAGCAACTGAGATTGGATCTCCGATATGGCTCCTGTGGTGATCGTTAAGCAATGGACGAAGATGAGGGAGTGTTTCTCGCGCATAGAGCTTCTCAATCGCTTGGATCGCGATCACTCGGACATCAGGGCTCCTGTCGCGGAGTGCTTGCACCAGCCCCAGAACTGCTGCGTCTCCGCCAATTTCTCCCAGCGCCCAGGCCACTTTGTAGTTTACTTCCTGGTCGTTTAGGAGCGTTAGCAGAATGGGGACGGCATTTGGCTCCTTCAGTTCCCCTAATAGATGGACCGCGTAGTAACGATCAGCACGAATTTGTCCTCTGGAGGGACCACCGGCCACTCTGGACAAACTACCCAGGGTTGCCGCGGCGGCATGGTCTCGCGTGGAACCTTCTCCATCCGGCCGCAAATTCTGCACGCTCGTCGCTGGGTTTCCAGCGATAAAATATTCCGCCGGTCGGTGGCGTGAAAAAGACGTGTGACTGTAGTGACGATCATCACCAACATCAGTTTGAAGGGACAAAAAAAGCCGAACCGATAGCAGTTCCTCAAAAGTACCGGCCCGGCTTCTAAGTCAGGATGGAGCGTTGCAACCTAGAGTTGCTGCTATACGCTTTCAGGGTGAAGGCGCGCATACGGTCGAAGTGTTACAGGTCAAAATTTGTTGGCAGGGGAACGGCGCATCGTTTCTTGTCCCAAAAACCTACCGGAACAGCAGCTTTCTAAGCCCTTGAAATCGCGCCCAACAGGATGGCCGGAAAATTGTCCCACATTCCGGGTGCTAGATAGAAAACTTCTTTGCACTCAACTCCCCCTACGTCGCATCTTTACGGATTCGGAGGAGAAGGCCAATGATGATTGCAGGTACTTTCAAATTAACGAATGGCACAATGGCCATTTCCGAGAAGGACCGAAAGACCGTGGTTCTAATTCCGGCAGGCGCACGTGTAGTGGTCGTAGATGGGGACATCGAGCAAGACAAGCTTCTTAAGATTCGTTATCAGGAAAAAGTGCTACTAGTTCGACCAGCAGACTTCCGAGATGCCCTAGACCTCGTGGCCGAGCCTTCCACATTGTGAGTTATCTGGATTGTTCCTTGATGTGTGTGTAAATCTTGGACGCTAACGGTGTAAAAGGGAAACGACGATGAGAACTATTTTCAAAATGACAGGCCCCGCCAACGCTGTGTTACATGAAGGCGATCAAAAGAGAGCCGTTTCTATGTTAGCACCGGTTTAGGGCAGCCGCGATTTCACCGGTTTTGACGCCATTTGTGCCACCGGTTTTGACGACGGCAGACACTGGTGCGCGGACCGGCGACGACAGAGTCAGCACGCCAGCCATGGATTCGGGTTCGGAATCGACGAGAGGGTCAGGGCACGCCATACCCTCCCGCGCCGTCAGCAGGAACAGGAGTTGTGGAAAGCCGCTGGTGCTTGGTGTCCAGCTTGACCGATTCGATCACCAGGTAGAGTGTATTGGCGCTGTTCACTTTGCCTGCCACACAGTAGGCACAGCCTGATCTGAGGTTAAGGCGTTTGGTGAAGTCGAGCAGGCGATACACACGCCGAGTATCGTGGTCCAGCATGAGCAACACCGCGCAAGAAGCGTATTCCGTCCGCGAGATCAGGAACAGATGATTGGCGCTGAAGTTGAACATGGATGGGGGCAGAAAATAGAAGAGGGCGGGAGCCGAAACTCCCGCCCGCCTCGGCAGCGCCGTTGTGGGGTTAGCCGGCGGACTCCTCCGCACGGGTTATCATCACAGCGCGGCGCATGATCGGAGCCAGCCTACTCGGCCGGCGGATCGGGATTCTTGTTGGCCTTGCGCAGACTGTCGCCGCCCAGCAGGAAGATCTCGGAGTTTTCGACGAGCCGGTCGGCGATGGCGGTGGCGATGGTCGTATTAAAGAGGATGTTGCCCCAGTCGGAGAAGGAAGTGTTGGTCGTAATCACCGTGGAGCGTTTGTGGCTGTGGCGGGTCGAGATCACCTGATAAAAGAGGTTGGAGGTCTGCTGGTCGAGAGCCAGATATCCCAGTTCGTCACAGACCAGGAGTGAAGGCTCGGTGTAGGCTTTGAGCTTTCTCACCAGGGAGTGATCGACCTGGGAAGCGAGCAGGTGATTGAGCATGTCCATCGCGGTGGTGAACAGGACGCGCTGATTGGCCTGGCAGGCGCGCCAGGCGAGAGTTTGGCCAAGAATGTTTTGCCAACGCCGGGATTTCCGATGAGCACGATGTTGGTTCCTTTGGCGAGGAAGGAGAGATCGAGCAGGCGCAGGAGCCGGGGTTTGGCCTGCATACGGCTCTTGTGGTGATGGAAGTGAAAGGCGTCGATGCTGGGTTGGGCCTGCAGGCGCGAGAATCGGAAACGCCGCTCAATGGCGCGTTGCGAGCGGGCTTCCATTTCCATATCGGCCAGCCACTCCAGGGTCGCCGCCGCGCTGAGATTCTTGGTGGCGGCTTCAGTCAGAGTCGTCTCCAGTTTGCGGCTCATGGTCGACAGACTCAGTTGATTCAGCTTCTGTTCGAGGGGGTCATCGGTTTCCTTTCCGGGATTGAGGATGAAGGCGTCGTAGTCAAGCAGAGACAACGGATCGGTGGCGAGTTCGTTCAGCAGGGGATCGCGCAGAACCAGAGGCGGCTGCGGGCGACGTGGGGATTGCTGCTGGCGCAGGATGTTGGCGACATAGTCGGCGCCGAAAGCGCGCGCGGCGGAAGCTTTTTCGATGGCGTCGGCCACGGCTTCCGGCCCGTACTGGCGGATGAGTTCGAGCAGTTCGGTCAGTTGACGTGAAAGTGCGCGGTCAGTATCGGCAATGTCGCGCAGATACGCTTCGACCATGGTCTTGGAACAGAGACCGTCGAGAAACAGGAATAGCGCTGCTGCGCACGCGACCTTCTGGCAGCGGGTCGCAGTTCGGCCAGTTCCGCTTCAAAACGCTCGGCACCGAAGGTTTGGCCGCGCCGCCAGGAGCGTGGGTAGCTGACGATCTCATGAACGCGGTCATAAATCGCGACGGAGCTGGAATCGGCCTTGACCATTAAGTGGTGGCCCACATAGCGTGGGGCACACAGTAGCGGTTGCCGTCGAACTGCACGCGGAGGTCTTTGTGCACGAGCACTTCGGCGCTGTCGCGGTAGTCGTAGGGAATGACCGGCAGCGGTTTCAGCGCGGCAGGCTGAAAGCGGTCGATGGGCCGCTGCCGGGTTTCGCGATGCTGCCGCTGGTTGGCGACCTCCGAGAGCCACTGCCGGGCCTGGCGATTCACATCGTGCAGATCGGTGAACTCCCGCAGGGGCCAGAAGTTCTGGCGTGGATAACCGATGCCGCGCTCTACTTTGCCTTTCTCCCAGGCCGCCGCCGGATTGCAGGCCCGCGGGTAAAAGCCATATTCGCGGGCGAAGCCGAGGAAGCGAGGGATAAAGCGCACCAGGCGGCCATCGTGCTCGGCTACGACGGTCAGTAGATTGTCATACGCATTCCCGGGCGATGCCGCCCAGGGCTTCAAAGGCATGCTTGTGACAGCGCACGAAGGTTTCAAAGCTCTGGCTATGGGTAAACTCGACATAGAGCATACGGCTGTGAGCCTCGACGAGGCCGAAGGCGTAGAGCTTGCGTTTGTCACCCGAGTAATCGAGCGCGTCGAAGTGCCCCCAATCGACTTCGAAGCGCTCGCCAGGGGCGGGCTCCATGCGGACGAAGGCGCGGGGTTCGGATCGTGGGCGGACTCTGTGGAAGTACTCGCGCAGAATCTGTGGACCGCCCGTGTAGCCGGCCGCCCAATCGCTGTTGGATGACCGCACCGGTTCGGTGGGGTCCTTTTCCAGCCATTCGGTAATCGTGGCTTGAAGGGATCGAGTTTACTGGCGCGGCCGCTGAGCCGGACCCTGCGCCGGCGCATCGAGATACTTCCGAATGGTGTGCCAGCCCATGCGCAGATGGCGTTCGATTTTACGGATGGGCCAGCGCTCGGACCAGTAGAGACGATGCAGGTCGTTGATCTGTTCGGTGGAGAGCATGGTACGATTCCCTTTATCCGGCAGAAACGAATCGATGCCAGAACGTTGTTGTTGGCAACATTCACTCTGTGGGCCGCGGCGGGCGGCAGTGCTTCCAGAACCCAACTTGCGCCGGAGCTGGGTTGTTGTTGGCAAGATTCTCCAGGCCCACGCCGACCAGCCAGACCTGTGCCGCGGAACCTTTAGATCAAAAGCTAAGTTGTTGTTGGCAAGATTGCGAAGCCTCCGCTTCTGATCCCGGACTCGTTGCCGTTGGCGGTTGCGTTCAACGAGGGCCGGATTGCTCTCCAGACGCCGCCGCCAATACTCCGGATTCCGGGCCGGCCATTTACGGGAGCTGTCCTGACACACCTGGCGATATTCTGGATCACAGGCGACTTTCCGGCGGTGGCTATCGGAGCGTCGCCGCCGTTGCACTCCGATTCGCTGCAGGCCGATTGACTAGGCTGAAACTTCGATGGCTGAAAGACCCGCTCACAATAGCGACACCGCCGTTGGACCATACCGGCGTTATCGCATGAGGAACTCAGACGACGAATTTAGAAACTGTTATAGAGTGCGTACCACGTCCTCCCGTTGGCTTCTCTTCCCAACGACAAAACCGGTGAAATGCGGTTGTTTTATTCCGGTGCTGA
>CAWACO010000030.1:0-29002 GCA_963780485.1 Bryobacterales bacterium | reverse complement strand
GACTATGGACACGCGGAGCGGCTATGAGCGCAGGCGAAAAATAAAACGCCCACATACAAGGGCCATAGAAGGGCGACGGGCGCGCCTAGCAGGAGCCACAGGCCGCGAAGTTTGAATTTAATCAAACCAACGACTAACAACAAAAGCCAAATCGCCGCAGCACACAAGCCGGCAATAAACGATGAATCCTTAAGGCTGGGGTCATCTTGAAGAGCGAATGGGACAACCACGCTGAATGACCGTCAAGATTATCTTTGTTCTGACGGTGATCGGCGCGGCGGTCCTCGCCCAAGCTTCCCGGTCGGTGTGGGACGGCTTATATACGGATGCCCAAGCAAAACGCGGACAGGCGCTCTTCGAACAGAACTGCGTTGTCGTGCCATCGGCCCGGCGTTGGAGGGTGATGGAGAAGCACCCCCACTTGCAGGTGGTGAACTATTTTGGGCGTGGAGCGGGAAGCCGCTGACGGCGCTATTCGATAAGATTCACAAGGAGATGCCGCACAATCGGCCAGGAACGTTAAGCCTCGGAGGCGAGCGCGGACCTGCTGGCTTATGTTCTGCAATTCAAACAAGTTTCCGGCGGGTGAGAGTGAGCTTCCGCATGAAGCAGCGGCATTGAATCAGATTCGATACGAGTCGAAGAAGCCCGCGAAGAAATAACCGGGATCAGCGTTCCGGTTAGCGTCCCAGTTCACCCGGCGTGCCGCGTTACAAACCACAGCACCAGGCCGAGCAATAAGCGCTCGAGCAGGTAGGCGGCGGCGAGCGTGGGGGCGAAGATTGCGATGGCTGCGGCGGTCTCGTGCATCATTCCAGTTATCGGCGGATGCGCGCGCGAACTTCAGGGGTCGCTACGTAGAAATCGAATTCCAATTCTTGGCGAGATGGTCGGCCGTCCGCCAGGAGAGCGCCTGCACCGTTAGCGTAGGGTTACGCGCGCCGCTCACGCCCATCACGGACGCGCCGAGCACCGCAAGATTACGCGCTTCGTGAGAGAATCCCCAGCGGTCGACCACGTTCGTCTCGGGATTATCGCCCATCCGCGTTCCGCCATAGGCGTGGGTGGTGACGCCAGGCGGATTCGGGGGCGCGCGTAGGATCTGCACAGCACCGGCTGCCCGAAACCACTCTTCCATCTTCTTCTGCCCGAACTCGGCTGCCCGCGCTTCGTTCTCCTTGAACCCATTGGTAATGCGGCAGATCGGATCACCCAGCGGATCGCGAACGGCCGGGTCCAGATCGAGGAAGATGTCCTCGTAGGGGAAAGCCGAGGTCTGCAGATAGGCTGCGGTCCAACGCGGTGCGTTTTCCCGAACATACGCCTTCCAGCGCGAACCCCAGCCGGGCGCTCTCCCGGAAAAGTTCATGGAGGCGGCTTCGATGGGGTGCATCTCCGTGTGGGGCTGCAGGGTGGTGCCGCCGATAAAGCCGAGGCCGGAGTGGTCGTAATTATCGTCGGCCCAATCGTCTACGGCGGACGCTTGCGCAGGCGTCCCGTACCAAACATTGATGTCGTAGGGAAACACGGCACTCACGCCACTCTGCCAATGCCCGAAGTAATGGCGGCCGACCTGGCCGTGATTGTTCGACAATCCGTTGGGATAAGCTTTGGATTTCGATAGCAGCAAGAGCCGAGAGTTTTCGTACGTATAGGACGCCAGCAGCACAACGCGGGCCGGCTGAAAATATTCCTTGCCATCCCGCAGATAGGTGACGCCGGTGACGCGGCCGTCCGCGCCGGAGACGATGCGGGTGACATGCGCGCGATCGAACACGGTCAGATTCTTGGTCTTGAGCGCCGCCGGGATGGTGGTGACCGCAGTCGAGTTCTTGGCGCTGATATGGCATCCGCCTCGATTGCAATATCCATGAAAGGCGCAACCCGGACGGCCGTGATATTCTTCGGAGTTGATCGCGGCCGGCGGACGAAACGGCTTCCAGCCGAGCTGGCGCGCGATATCCGCCATGTGATCGGTGAAGCCGCTGCCGCGCAATGGAGGCATCGGATACTCGCGCTGGCGGGGCCCCTCGTAGACGTTACCCGCCGGATCGGGCTTACCCTGAATATTTCCGGCTTTGCCTGACACGCCGACTTCGTGCTCCACGATGTCGTAATAAGGCTCCAGATCGTCGTAGCTGAGAGGCCAGTCTTCGAGCGTGGATCGCGCCGGAATTGCTGCTCGGCCCGTAGCGCTTCGTGGCCTCGCTCCGCGCTTTAAAATCCCACGGATTCAGCCGCCAACTCTGCGCCCAATAGTGGATGGACGTTCCGCCGACCGCGTTCATCATGGGATGGATCTGCGCGCGCCGCGACGGCGATGACGGTCCATCCCGCACGGTGGGAACTTCGCGATTCGCCTTGGGCACCGAGGTCAGGAGTCCTCGGACGTTATTGTGCAGCTCGTCCGGACGGAAGGTTCGCGGATCCATCCACGTACCTGCTTCCAATCCAGCTACTTTGAGGCCCGCTCGCGCGAGCGGGAGGACGGCCACGCCACCGGCGGCACCGAGACCGATCACCGCGACGTCCACAGGTTTCAGATTGATCGCCATACTCGCGTTCGTATATTATCCCCACAATCGCGCGGTGAAGTACAATCGCCCATATGCCCAACCAAGAACCCGGACGCCGGCAACTCCTCCAGCAAGCCACTGCATTGATCGCCGCCGCCGGCGCAAACCTCAAACCCGCCGAAGCCCAAGACGCAGGGGCGGATGCCCGCCTCTTTCCCGGCTTCAAGGTTTCGAAAGTGCAGACGTCGGGGGCAACTATTCACGTAGTCTCCGGCGGCCAGGGCCCTCCACTACTGCTGCTGCACGGAGCGCCGCAGTCGCATGCGACATGGTATAAGATCGCTCCCGACCTGGCCAAAGACTACACGCTGGTCATCGCCGACTTGCGCGGCTACGGCGACAGCAGTAAGCCTGAAGGCGGCAAAAATCACGAGAATTATTCCAAGCGCGCGATGGCGCTGGACGGCGTCGAGGTCATGAAGAACTTCAGCTTCGACAAATTCGCGATGGTCGGCCACGACCGCGGCGGTCGCGTGGGACATCGCATGGCGCTCGACCATCCCGATAAAGTGACCAAGCTAGCGGTTATAGATATCGTGCCGACGCACAAGCTATTCCAAAACGTCACGAAACAGTTTGCGACGGCTTATTACCACTGGTTTTTCCTGATCCAGCCAGCCCCGTTCCCTGAGACTCTGATCAACAACAGCATCGAGTTCTACATGGGGCGCGGCGATTCCGAGGTCCACTCGGAATATGTGAGGACCTTCAAGAATCCCGCCACGGTCCATGCTATGTGCGAGGATTATCGCGCGGCCGCGTCCATTGACTTGGAGCACGATGAAGCCGATATGAACCACAAGGTCGAGTGCCCACTGCTGGCTCTGTGGGCCGCGAATGGCGCCATGGGCCGAATGTACGACGTCCTTGCAACCTGGAAAGAGCGCGCCATGAATGCGTCGGGCAAAGGCCTGCCCGGCGGTCATTCGCTGCAGGAAACGACACCTGAACAAACGCTGGCTGAGCTGCGAGCATTCTTGCGTTCGTAGCGCTCAAGCTTCCTGCAATTTTTCCCGGCTTCCGGTCACGACGCGGCCGTACACTGTCCCTAATTTTGATACACTGCCTTCACTATGCGATGCTGCAGCGTTTTAGCCTGGCTACTCCTCGCGGGTCTCAGTATGGCCCAAACCGATTGGAACAAGCCATTCCCGCCGCACAAGGTGATCGCCAACGTTTATTTCGTCGGCACCACAGAGCTCGGTTCTTTCCTAATTACGACGCCGGAGGGACACATCCTCATCAACAGCGATTTCGAGACCACGGTCCCGGTGATTCGCGCATCAGTGGAGAAACTAGGGTTCCGCTTCACCGACGTCAAGATCCTGCTGGGAAGCCACGCCCACGGCGATCACATGGAGGGCGACGCCATGGTGAAGGAGTTGACCGCTGCGCGAGTGATGGCGATGGAGCAGGACGTCCCGGCGCTCCGTAAAATGATGCCAGGCGGCAAGCCGCACCCGATCGATAAAATTCTCCATGATGGCGACGAGGTCACGCTGGGAGGCACAACGCTAGTGGCGCATCTCACCGCCGGACATACCAAAGGCTGCACCACCTGGACCATGAAGGCAAAGGAAGGCGACAAAACCTACGACGTCGTGATTTTGGGCAGTATCGGCGTGAATCCTGGCTACATTTTGGTGAACAACAAGGATTATCCGCAAATCGCCGACGACTACGTCCGCAGCTTCAAGATGCTACGCGCTCTGCCTTGCGATGTATTCATCGCGTCGCACGGCCGGTTTTACGACCTCGGTTCGAAGTATCCAAAGCTTGGCAAAGGCCCGAACCCGTTCATCGATCCGGAAGGCTACAAGGCGCATTTGGATCTTCAAGAGAAAAACTTCTACGCGAAACTGGAAGAGCAGAAGAAATCAGAATGACGCGCAGGGAGGCGATTACAGTTCTTGCCGGCAGCGCCATCGCGCAAGGAAAGGCCGCGGGCGCGATTATCCGGACAGTCTTGAAAGACCTGCCTCCGGAAGCCTTGGCGGGCGGCGCGACTCTCTTCCATGAGCATCTGTCGCTGGCGCCTGACTTCATGCCCAAATGGATCGGACTGGCGCGTGGCCAGAGCCCACAGAAGCCGCCATCCGATGGTCCTTTTTTCATGCAGGATGTCGAGCTCATGTCCGACGAGTTGCGGACCGCCGCGAAGGAAGGCGTGGCCTGTATCGTAGACGGCGGGCATCCGGATATGGGCCGCGATCTCGATTTTCTGAAAAAGCTCTCCATGCAATCCGGCATGCCGATCGTGGCCGGTTGCGGCTACTATTCGGAGCCGTTCTATCCGCCTGAAATCGCCACCATGACCGAAGATCAGATCACGCGGGAGCTGGTGCGGCAGGCGCGTACGCAACCCGTGGGAGCTTTCGGCGAAATCGGTAGCTGGGGTGACATCACTGATCTCGAGCGCAAGGTTTTCCGGGCGGTCGGGAAGGCGCACCTCCAGACCAATCTGCCGATCTTCACGCACACCGGCATTCCCGGCAAGTCGGCCATGGAGCAGCTCGATATTCTGGAAGCAGCCGGCGTCAAGCCGCAGCGCATCGCGATCGGCCACATGGGTAATCTGGTCGACCCGAAGGTAGAGGTGCACAAGGCGCTCTGCAAGCGCGGGGCATTCATCGGTTTCGATCGACAGGGCGGACCAGGCGATGCAAGGCAGGCGCCGATGGTCGTGGCCCTCATCGACGCGGGCTACGCGGACAACTTGCTCTTCTCTTCTGATCTTTCGACAGCGAATCAACTCAAACGCAATGGCGGCGCTGGCTATGCTAAGACCGTAACGGTATTCGTGCCGAAGCTGCGCGAGGCGGGCGTCAAAGAAGACACGCTGCACGGGATCCTGGTGGACAATCCGCGCCACTTCCTGGCGTTTGTTCCGCCACGTTAAGGCTCTCGGTACAAAACCTCCGTGCCATCAGTGGCTAGTCTGCCCTGCTCCGGCCGCTTTCGCCGACACGTTCCGAAGCTTGAACTTCAGCAGGTAGTTGTCGGGGAACATGTCATCGCGCCGCTCCAGCAGATCAAACCCAGCGTTGAGAAACTCGTCGGTGAAAGTGCCTTCTCCGGCGCGTACCATCTTCAAGATGTAGTCGCGTGATACGCCATCGATACGTTTGAAGTCGATCAGCATGAGCATGCCATTCGGCCGTAGAGCTTTGCGGATTTCGGCGAGCATCTCAGCCGGATACTCGAAGTGATGATAAGCATCGATGATGCAGGCCACGTCCACGGAGTTGGGCGCCAACTTCGGCGAGCGCGGATCGCCCAGCACCGCCTTGATGTTTGTGATCTTCTCTTCTTGCGCCGTCTTGGTGATGTAGTCGACCATGTTCTTGGAAATGTCCACAGCATATACCGTGCCGCCCGGCACAACCCGCTGTGCGATCAGCCGTGAGATCAGCCCGCTACCGGCGCCGATGTCGGCCACATCCATCCCTGGCTTGAGCCCCATCGCGTCCAGAATTTCGGCGCGCTGGTCGTAAATCGCACGGCCTTCATGCTCGAACCGCTGGGTCCATTGCGAGGCGTCCGCGTCGAAACTTTTGTTCAGCTCCTTGGCGGTCGGAGTGATGGTGGACTGCTGCGCAACCGCCCAGCTCATGGCGCAAGCCAGCATCAAACCGCTTACAAATATTTTCATGCAGCCTCCTGAAATTCGCCGTCAAGGTTAAGCATAGCTTGTCGGGCGGTTTCTCAAATCACGGCCCGACTTGCGATAGTGGTAACTTGTATGGTCAATTCTCTTCGCGTCATCGTAACGACGGCCCTGTGCATACTGAGCCTGCGGTTAACATTCGGCCAAACGGCAGAAGAAGTCTTTAAGAACATTCAAGTGCTCAAGGGCGTTCCCGTGAACGAATTCATGGGCACGATGGGTGTGTTCTCCGCCGCTCTGGGCATGTCCTGTGAAGACTGTCACGCCGCCAATGACAGCAAGTGGGAAAACTATGCCGCCGATACTAGCGAGAGAAAGCGGACGGCGCGCAGGATGATTGCAATGATGTTCGGCATCAATAAAGTGTACTTCGGCGGGCGGCAAGTGGTGACGTGTTACTCTTGCCATCGCGGCGGCGATCACCCCAAGGCCACCGTGAGTCTGAGCGCGCTGTACGGCGCTGCGCCTGATGACGACGACGAGATCGTCCAGCAGGCTCAGGATGCGCCTTCCGTCGATCAGCTTTTTGATAAATACGTAGGGGCGCTGGGCGGCGCCGAGCGGCTCGCCAAGCTCACCAGCTTTGTGGCGAAAGGGACCAGCTCGGGCTACGGGCCGGAGAGCGATAAGCGCCCGATCGAAATTTTTGCAAAATCTCCGCGTCAACGCACCGTCGTTATCCATACAGCGAATGGCGACAGTACCACCAGCTACGACGGCCGCAACGGCTGGATCGCGGCGCCACTCCGGCCGGTGGCGGTGGTTCCACTAACGGGGGGCGAACTGGAAGGGGCAAAGCTGGACGCCGAACTGAATTTTCCAGCGCGGATCAAGGAAACTCTCGGCGAATCGCTCGGCCAATGGCGGGTCGGCCGTCCGGCGACTATTGATAAGCGCAAAGTCCAGGTGGTCCAGGGAGCCAGCACCAGTGGGGACGCGATCGGTACATTCTATTTCGATACGGAATCGGGCTTGCTGGTGCGGCTGGTGCGCTATGCCAGCTCGCCGGTGGGCCGCATTCCCACTCAGTATGATTACGCGGATTATCGTGAGGTCGCCGGCGTCAAGCTGCCTTTTCGCTGGACCATGACATGGGTGGATGGTCGCGAAAATGTCGAGTTGACCGAGGTGCAGCCGAATGTCGCGATCGACCCGGCGAAGTTCGCCAAACCCAAACGGTAGGACTTTCGCTTGTCACTCGAAAATATCCGCGCCAGTCAGTTCCACGCCCAACTCGGAAATCTTGAGCGACTGCGTTTCAAGAAGACCCGCCTCATATATGTACATGCGTCGCGAATGCGGGTCCACCAGCCAGACATGCGCCACGACCCAGGGCCTATACTCCTCAAGCTTGTCGCGAACTTAGGCGAGCCGGTCATCCAGAGAAGGAATTTCGATGCCGTGGATGGCCGCACCCGTCCGCTTTCGAGACGCGCAATTACCGAATGCGATGAAATCGGGGGTTGCGTGCACTTGCACTGTCCCTAATTTATTTCCAGCTCATACGGTCCCGCAAACCGGTGATGTGCGCGACGTGGTGCCGCCCGTGCCAGGCATATAGGGCCGCGTTCTGATCGAGCCGCAGCAGGCCCAAGTCCGGATGACGAAACGTCCGCTTCCAATCGGATTCCGTGAGCGACCGCAGCAACACCACCCAGCGCGAATGCAGACATTCGAGCAGCCTCAGCGACACTTCCACCGGCCCCGACCGCCCGTCCGGAAGCTCGGCCCAGCGGTCCTCGGCATATGGTTTGATGGTAGGCTCATCCTCAGTCAGCGCCAGTTTGAAACGCGATGTAGCTGTTGAGGTGACTGTCGGGAACATGGTGGATCACCTGCCGCACCGTCCAGCCCTCGGGCCGGTAAGGCGTGTCGAGCTGTGAATCGGACAGGCCGCCGATGGCCGCTCTCAGGTGTGCCGGCGTCTCAGCAATTTGCTCGATAAACTTCCGCCGGTCATCGACGCTGACGACATCCGGAAACTTGAACTTTCCAACTGGATAACGAAGGTCGGGAGCATCCATGGAGGTACAGATTCAGGCCCGCGTTGCCAGGATTCAGCAATTATTTGCCCATGCTATGCTGTTTCCGGGGTGTTTAACCGTCACTATCGAAAAGTCAAAGCCATCTTCGGCTTTACGGACGTAATTCTCGCCTCCTTAGCCTTCCTGATCGCTTACGAAACGCGCATCCGGCTGCATTTCGAAAAGCAGTTCTTCCTCGATTTTCCGACAGCCGCGCTGCTCCTGGTGGTGTCGATCCTGTGTTGGATCGCGATCGGCTACTGGTTCAACATCTATGAAAAGCTCGACTCCGCGCACCCGCGTGTAGTCTTGCGCCACACCTTCCGGCAGTGCGCGCTGGGTGCAATTTGTCTGGTCGTCGCCGAGTACATCCCGCGCCTGGACCTTAGGCGATCGTTTGTCGCGCTCTCTTCGCCGTTTACGCCTGGGTGCTCTTGTGCCTCTTCCGTATTAACGCCGCGCGAGCCATTGGCGCCGTGCGGAGAGGCTTCGGAACGCCCCATTTCGTCATGGTGGTGGGTTCGAATGAGAACGCGCGCCACCTGGGAGAAGCACTCGAGCAATCGGCCGACTATGGCATCCGGCTGATGGGTTTCCTGGAGGTGGGCCGTGGCGGGGCGAGATTCCATCGATTTCGAGACCTGGATGAAGATGGACATGCAGTATATCGACAACTGGTCGTTGGCTTTGGACTGGCAGATCATTCTCCGAACCATTCCGCGCGTTTTGACCGGCAAGGGAGCAAGCTGATCCGCCGTGCCTAAAATGAAAGTAACGATATGCATCTAGTTCCGACTCAAGAGGAAGTGGTCAACCTGCTGCGCCGCACGGGCGCCATCCGCGACGGGCACTTTGAATATCCCAACGGCCTGCACGCCACCGAATACATGCAGGTCCAGCTCGCCATGCGCTATTACCAGCACGCCAAGGTGCTGAGCGTTGGATTGAGCCGGCTGCTGCGAGCCAATTCCGAGATTCGGGCAATGATTCCCGAGCTATCCATCGTGTGCCCCGATACTGGCGGCCTGCCCGTCGCGTATGGCGTATGCGAGGCGTTGCGCGCGCATCAGGTTTATTGGGCGGATCGAAAAGAAGAGAACGGTCCCATGCGCTTCCGCCAATATCTGGAGCAATCGCCGGGCGAGAAGGTGCTGCTAGTGGATGACATCCTGCGATCCGGCAAGAATCTGGCGGAATTAAAGCGGCTGGTGGAATCCTCCGGCGCTCAGGTGGTTGGGTTAGCCGTCCTTATTTACCAGCCCACGCCGAAGACGATCGACTTCAGTCCCCTGCCCTTTTACTACCTCGCCAAACTGGACGCCACTTATTACAAGGACGCCGGATCGTGTGAAATGTGCAAGCGCGGCGTGCCGGCGGAAAAAGTTTGGATCTAGGCACTACGGTTATTGCTTGGTATCGACGGGGTGTGTCGACTCCTCGAAAAACTCCTTTTGCAGCCGTGGGCCCATCTGGTCGGCTTTGATGGCCCGAATCGCACTGGCGATCGCATCCGCCCGGATCTGCTGAAGAGCCGCGCCGCGCTCCGCCGTCGCTCCCGATGCGTCGCCTTGATAGTGGTTCGGGAACCGCGCATACCACCAGATGCCCGTGTAGACATTGGCCGGCAGATCGAGCCGCTTTTGATCGGCGCCCGATTGCGTGCCGGCCCGGTCCGGGTGAGCAAGATCAGGCCGGGACGCCATGACGCTGGCGATCTCCACCTCGCCGGCATGACCGTCAACGCCAGGTTTTGAAGGCCGGGCTGCGGCCGGCATCTGCGCCGCCTGACCCGGAGCGTTGGTAATTGCGTAGACGACGTAGTCTTTCGGCGTTTCCAGCGTGGTCTGCGCGAAGAATGCGATCAGATTCGTGTTCCCGCCGTGGCCGCTAATGATGACGACCTTCTTGCATCCGTTGCGCGCCATCTCTGCAGTGGTCTCCTGCAGGAGTTCCAATTGCAGGTGTGTGCTGTAGGCAATGGTGCCTGGCTGGTGCTTGGCCTCGAAGATCTGGCCGAAGTAATATTCGGGAAACACGATCGCGTACTCCTGCTTGGTAGCCTGAAACGTCGCGTAGCGCACGTTGATCAGGTCCGTACCCATGGGGCCCGATGGGCCGTGCTTTTCGATGATTCCGAACGGCAGCAGGCAGACGCCTTTCGACTGGTCGAGCGCTTTGACAAAGTCCGGCGCCGTCAGTTCCTCCCAATGGGAAGAGAAAGTCTGCGCCGAGCAGACGAAAGTTGACAGCGAGAGAATCGACAACGAGCGACAAGCCCAGTTTTTCATCGTATTCCTTCCTTCTCACGGGGCGTTTCCGGGTGCGAGACGATAGTCACCCGTCCCGGTCCGGTCTATGAACGTGACGGTACGATTATCGCCGATGCCCTCTACGTGATGGTACATCCACACTTCGACTGAAGACGGCGTCTGCGCCACGCGACTGGGGTGAACTTCAATCTCATCCGGTGGGCCGTAGACAATGTACATGTGGCCCCGATCGGTCTGCCAGCCCGGCCTGCCCGATGCTGTTCGAAAACGCTGGTTGGCGTACATGATACGACGATAGTGTTCTGCTTTGAACTCGTTCTTGGCGGGGACCGTCTCGCGCCGTTGCCAGAATTGCTCGATGAACTTCTCCCGTTCGTCGTCGGTCGCCAGTCTCTGGAACGCGGCGCGCTCTTCATCGGTAATGATGTAGACCACATCCTCATTCAGCCATCTGATGTAAGGAGATGCCTCTGCGCGTTGGGGCGCCGGTGGCGCGGCTTGCCAGGCTGTCAACGCGACTGCGGCGATTACGATGAGTACTACGGTGGCGAACAATGGCGTCCAACCACCATGCGCCCCTTTCGGATAAAGCAAACGACGAATGCGTTTCACGAGGCTTCCTCCTGTAGCGGCCACGGCCGGGTCGCGGCCGGACCAACGGTTTTGTTCTAGTGCGGCCAGCGCCGCGGCGTATTCGCGCGCATTGCCGCTCATTGCTACAACCACATCGTCACAGCAGTTTTCGCGCTCGGCGCGGATCACTCCCGATATCCACCAGACGGCCGGGTGATAAAACAACAGCCCCTCCACAAAGCGCTGCAGTACATTCGCCAGATAATCGTAGCGCCGGATATGCGCTAACTCATGCAGCAGGATGGCTTCGATCTGTCTGGCGGGCAACCCGGTAAGGAGGCCGACTGGCATAAGAATTAACGGACGGAAATGACCCAAGACCATTGGCGCATCCACCAGGCAGGATTCCAATAGACGGATCGGCCGCGACAAATGCAGCTGGTCTTTCAAGCTTCGAAGCTCCTTCTGCCAGAGTTCGGAGGCACAACACACCCCCCGCCGGCGCAGCCGGCATACCGAGATCCAACTGACTGCGTGCCTCAGGTAGAGAATGCAGACTCCGGCGATCCAGAACGGCGTCAGCCACGGTACGATTGCGGCTAAACCCGTATTCGAAGGGTCGGGAGCGCCCACACCGGTTCGAGCATCCCAGGGGGGAAAGACGGGCGGTCTTACGATCTGCAAGTTGTGGGCGCCTTCCGGCATTACGCGTACCAAAGTGAAGGCGAAGGCGCCTATCATCAGGAGCATCGCGATACAGGCGGCGGCATAGCGGGCGCGCGCAGACCGCATCGCCCATACGCAGGCGGCGAGAGCGGCCGAGATGATAGCTCCCTCCCACAGTAAATGAAGCAGCGTCCAACCGACCGCTTCGGCCAGTGGAGTCTGCACCCAGCCGTCGATCAGCGTCATTTCTCTCCCTTTCGGTACTCGTCGAGGAGCTTGCGCATTTCGGCGAGTTCCTCTTTAGTCGCCTTTCGCGCCGAGAGAGCGCCCATCAAAAGCGCCTTGGCCGAGCCACTGAAAGCGCGTTCCAGCAGGTGTCCGGCAAGCTGTCGCTGGGTCCACTCGCGCGGCCGAGCGACTTCGTAGACATGAGCGCGTTCCCTCTCGTCACGGCGCACCAGGCCTTTTTCGGCCATGATCTGCATGAATTTCAGCACGGTGCTATATTGCGCGGGCCGCCGCCGGCTGATTACGTTATGAACGTCGCGCACCGTAGCAGGGCCGTTGCTCCATAACACAGTCAGGATTTCGAGTTCGGCATCAGTGGGCCTGGGCGGCTCGTTGGCCATATACGAAGACTTTACTAGTAAGATCTTCGTATGTCAAGGGGCTTCGTTTTTTATTCCAAGCGCAGCGCCGAGGCTGGATCGATCCGCACCGCCCGATACGTCGCCGGAAGCGCGGCGATCGCTGCTACCAGCGCGATAAGCAACAAAACAGAGATGACCGCGATTGGCTCCCACGGCTGGACCTCGAACAGCACGCGGCGAATCCACACGGCTGCGAACGCGTAGGCGCATAGGCCCAAGGCGACGCCGCACGTCACCAACACCAGCACCTCACGCGATAACAGCCCGATGATCCGCGCCGGCTGCGCTCCTAGCGCCATCCGCACTCCGATTTCACGCGTGCGTGATTTCACGGCGTAATCGAGCGCGCCGTATAGGCCGATGCTCGCCAGCAGCGCGGCGATCCCACCGAAGATGATCGCCAGAACCGCCAGGAGCCGCTCCTGCCACAGCGACGCCTCGACCTCTTCGCGCAAGGTGCGTACTTCAATGAACGGCAGCTCGGGATCGAGCGAACGCAGGATTTCGCGAACCGGCGCGACCATCGCCTCCGGACGCTGCGGGGTTCGGACATGCAAGATAACCCCATACTTCAAATCCGTCGACCACCGGATTGTAGACCGTGGGTGGGATCGGCTCGCGAAGCGACCGGTATTTTGCATCGCTGACCACGCCGATAATCTCATTGTCCGCTCTGGCCACGCCGCCCGGACCCGCGTATCCGAAGCGCCCGCCGATCGGGTTGCTGCCCGGGAAGTAGCGCCCGGCGAACATCTGGTTGACGATCACTTTGCGCGGCTTGGTTTGATCCCGGTCGAACCAGTTGAACTCGCGGCCCGAGAGCAGGTGCATGCCCATGGTTTCGAAATAGCCTGGCGTGACGACGTTGAGGCTGCAGCCCAAGAGATCGTTGGTGGTGATGCGAGTCCCGGCCGGGGCAAAAGTGGCCTTCATGCCGGTGCCGCGCATCAGCCCCAGCGCCGCGACACTGGCCGCGGCGACTCCCGGGATGGTGCTGGCCTTCTCCAGAAGCGCTTTACTGAGGGCGCGGCTCTGCTCCGGCGTGTACCCTCTCAGGCTCGGGTCAATGGTGAATGTCACCACGTGATCGCGGTCAAATCCAGGGTTCATGTCGCGCATGCGCTGAAGCATCTCAACCAGCAGAGCCGCTCCAATCAGAATCAGCGTGCAAATGGCGACCTGAGAAATCACAATCAGGTTGCGCGGCAACAAGCGGCGCGTGGTGGTGCGGCCGCCCCGCAGAATGCTCGCGACGTCGAAGCGCGCGCAACGCAACGCCGGAGATATTGCGAACAATACCGCGGTCAGCAGGGTAATCATCAACGTGAAGCCCAGCACGCGGAGGTTAATATCGATGTGCAGTGCCAGAGGCTGCAATACGGCGGCGCGGTCGCGAATCGGCGGCAGACCGCTAATCAGCAGAGGCAGGCACGCCCATGTGAACAGGATGCCGGCTGCGCTTCCCAACAACGCCAGCAGGAGGCCTTCAGTGAGAAGCTGCCGCACAATGCGGGCTGGGCTTGCGCCAAGAGCCAGGCGGACGCCGATCTCCTGGGCCCGCACCGTGGAACGTGCCAGCAACAGGCCGGCCACGTTGGCGCAGGCCATCAGCAGAAGAAGCGCGACACCGGCCATCAATACTTCCAGGCCGCGCGAGAATTGGGCGCGCAGCATGGATACTCCCGTGGCGATCGATTCCAGCCGAAGGTGCGAACGCCTGACGTTGCTGTCCGGAGCCGCCCCCTTTTCTGGCGGAAAGATCTGGTCGAGCAGATCCTGAAAGGTCTCATGCAATAAAGGATCGACCTCAGCGCTGGCTCGCGCGAACGGCACGCCCGCTCGCAAACGCGCGAAGATCTGGCCAGAGAGAGGATCGGCTCCCGGTTTCATGCCATCGATTGGTTGGATGATAGAGCGATCAACGGCGGCAGGAACACGAATATCCGGGCTAGTTTCGATCGCCAGGCCGTTGAACGCTTCGGGCGTGACTCCGACGATGGTGAAAGGGTGCCCTCCCAAAACGATACCGCGGCCCGGAATTGAGGTGTCGCCCCGGAATCGCCTCTTCCAGAAGGCATAGCTGAGTACGGCGTTGGGGGCGGCTGTGCGTTCGTCGTCCGCGTTGAGCACACGGCCGAGATAGGCATGCACGCCCAGAGAAGAAAAGAAATTAGGCGAGACCAAATGGACCCGCACACGTTCGGTAGAGGATCCATCGCTAAAAGCAACATCGGTTTGTCCCTGGCAGATCGCCTCGGATACGCTGGCATCTTTGGCGGCCAGCGCGTCGCACAGCTTGTAGGGCAGGTCCCAGGTGATGAAATCGTTCGGATGAGCCTCGATCAGGCGCACAAGATTCTCCGGATGCGACACGGCCGGCGCCCGCAGCAATAGGGCATCGACGACGCTATAGATCAGCGTGTTCGCGCTGATGCCGACGGCGAGCAGCAATGCCGCTGTGATCGTGAATACTGGATTTTTCGCAAGCAGGCGGAGGCCGAACTGGAGGTCGCGAAGGAGCTCGGTCACGACTCTTTTAGGGTAACCCGCATCCGAGGTGGAACGCATCATGTGCACCTGGCGTGAGTGTAGCGGGTGAATTTGGGCGGGGAGAGGCGAGCGGCGGCGAAGTGGTTGAAGGGATGAAGGATCAGGGCACGGAAAATTCGTGATTGGTATCGGCATGGCAACAAACGGTCGAATGGCCGCCGACCAAGGGGACGGCCCCTCCTTCGATGATCAGATGGGATCGGCGGCGAGATCAGTCATCTTCTGCACAATCTCGCCGACGACGGCCCGAAATCGGATCGGATATCCGCGCAGCCGTTGTGGCCAATCGGCCAGGCACAGACTCGATGAGACAATGAGCGTGGATGATTGCTTGTCGTGGGCTGACTAAGGCATTTGGGGAATTCCGGGCTGTTTCAGGGGTTTCGTTTGAAGTTCGGGCGGGGTCAATCTGTGCGCTTTTAGGACCGAATGGGGCTGGGAAATCGACTCTCGTAAGGATGCTTACCGGGTTGATGCGGCCTAGCAGTGGCACGGCGCAGATTTGTGGACTGGCCGTGGACAATCCGGAGCTGAAGCGGGTGGTTGGGGTACTGCCGGAAAGTCTGGCGCTATTTGATGCGCTCACGGTGGGCGAGCACCTTGAGCTGACAGGCGCGGTTTACGGATTGAAGAGCTCCGATACACGCTTCCGCACCGAGCAACTGCTGCGTGTGTTGCGGCTGGAACACGGGCGGAACACCTTTATTCATCAATGCTCGTATGGGATGAAGAAGAAGACCTCACTCGCGATGGCGTTATTGCCAAATCCTCGGGCGTTGTTTTTAGACGAGCCGTTTGAGGGGCTGGACCCAATCACCGCGGAGACGATTCGCGCACAGCTTCGTGCGATTGCGCAACGCGGGGTGACGGTGCTGCTAACTTCGCACATTTTGTCGATGGTCGATCGAGTGGCAGATCAGGTAGTGATGATTCGCCGGGGCGAGGTTGTTCTGAACTCGGCTATTCGAGATCTGCCGAAGTCGCTGGAAGAGTCCTACTTCGAGCGCGTGGAGACAATGACGGCGGAAGACTTGGAATGGCTGGGCTCAGCGGCTTCCTAAGTCTGTTAAGTGCGCTCGGCAAGGTTTCCGCGCGGCACGTGCGGTCGTTTGGATCGATCGGCGGGCAGAACCTGTTTCTGTTTGTCGCATTTGTAGCGCTGCAGCCGGAGAGTGCGGCATTTTTCAGCGAGATTCTCCTGGTGGTGCTCCTGTTTCCGTTGTCAACCGATCCGATGCAGGCGCTGCCTGAGGACCGGCGCGCGACCTGGCCGCTGGGGACTTGGGAATGGGCGGCGGTTCGCGTGGTGTCGTGGTTGCTAAGTCCGATAGTGTGGATCGGCATTGCGTTGGCCCTGCGTCTGGGATGGCGAGTGGGCGCGCTCGCAGTTGTTGGCGGCGCTGTAATCCAGTTGCTGAGGAGCGTGGCGAAGCGACTGCCGGCAATGACCGGTGGGTGGTTGCTATGGGTGCCCGCGCCGCCGGGCGCCATAGGTGCAATTATGCGATTGCAGTGGCGCGGGATGCTGCGCACGCTGGATCCGTACGTAGCGCTGGTGTTGTCGGGATCGACAACGGTGTACCGGTTCTCGGGAACGACGGTGGACACCGAAGCTCTGCGAATCATGGCCCTGGTGACAGCGCTGGCGTTGAGTACGCATGCGCAGGTGCTTCTGGGAATCGACGGGGCGGGCTCGGAGCGGTACCTGCAAATGCCGCTGCGCGGGTGGCAAATTCTTCTAGCCAAGGATTTGGCGTTTCTTGCAATGTTGGCAGTGTTGGTTGCGCCGCTGGATTTGGCGGGCGGCGTGCTGGCAGGGATTGCGAGCTTGGTGATCGGACACCATGTTTCCGTAGTGAACGTGATGCCGCAGACGCCTTGGAGATTCACAAGTGGCGCGCTGATTCCTTGGGGTCTAATGCAGACGGTTGCGTTGTTCGCCGTTGGGAACGCGGTGCGTATGCTGGGGCTTCCTTTGATAGCAGGATGTCTGGTGGCGTGGGCGTCGTCAGTGGTGTTTTATGGATGGGAGTGGGATCGGCGAGCCGGTTGCAGGTTGAAAAACTGAGCCGCGACTATCGCTGGCTGAGAGAATGGAGCGGCAAGAGCTTGCCGTCGGACATTTCGTATTCCGTATTGGTCGACGCGTGAACGACTTTCACGACATAGCCTTCAGCAGTCAATCCGGCATATACCGCATGGGCACTGCCGAGATCGGGGGCCAGGTACAGCGTGCCGGGCACGTCGAGCGAGCGCCAAAGGTAAAGGCAGAATTCATCGCGAAGTGCGGAGCTAGCCACGTTGATTCATCGACGAGACCCATCGGGAACTTTAGTGTTTCCCAGCGTGCTACATTTGAGCTTTCACCCTGATTCTGCATGTCTGTTCAGATCCTATTGCAGGGCAAGATCTTGGGGACCGAGGAGTTTCTGCTCGCCGCAGATCCCGAGGAGCCTCTTTTCATAGGCCGGTTGCGTTGGCTGAATCTGCTGAGCGAGGTTCTGCCGCGCGCGCTGATCGCCGAACTGGGACTTTCGAAAATGTTGCTGGGGTCGAGCGGCGGCGAGCAATTCCTGGTGGTGCTTCCCCAGGAGGTCCGCCCGCAAGCCGAGCAATTCCTCGCTGCGGCCCGCGCCCAGATTCGAGAGTTGAGCCAGGGGCATCTGGTCTTGCATTGGGCGATCACCGAAAATCTGGGCGATTGGATGGTGGTGCGCAAGCGCCTCAACGAACAGTTCCAGTTGGAGCAAGACACGCCACTCGCGGCCACGGGCTTTCCGTTGAATAACGATTCCGCTGAGCCAGACTCAACTTACTTCGAAGAGCTCGGGCAGTCCCTTCGCGACGCGACATCGGTGGGATGGTCGCCCGAGGCGCCCGCCAAAGTCAGCGCCGGCAAGGGCAAGCATACCTGGAGCATCGGCTCGTCGCCGGATTCGGTTCCGCTCGCGCGCCACACCGCTCTGACCGACAACGGCCGCGATTCCGCCTCGGCAGGCGTGCTGGCGTCGCGTGCCGAAGGCCGGCCGGTGTGGGGCGTCCTCCGCGGCGACGTGGACAGCTTCGCCATTCGCATCCGGCGGCTCCACAGTATCGAAGAGCATGTGCAGCTCTCCGTGCTGTACAAGCAGTTTTTCGCCGGCGAGGTGGAAGTGCTCTGCTCGCTTCCCGAATTCTGGCGTAAAGTGAATCTGCTGCACACCGGCGGCGACGATTTCGCGGTCTACGGCGCCTGGGATGCATTGATCGGGTTCGCGCGCGAATTACAGCGCTTTTCCAGCGATTTACCGAGGAGCATCTCAACGATTTCCCAGGTCCGGAGGGAAAAACCATCACCATGGCGCTGGCGCTGGCGCCTGCCTCGGACACTCCGCTTGGTTCGGTTTACGAGCGGGCCGGCGACAAGCTGCAGATCGCCAAATCAGCGGATAAAGACTGCTTTGCCCTGCTGGGACGTACGCTCGAATGGAAGCAGCTCTCGGATGCCTCGGACTTGAGGGATGAGCTGACCGCCATGGTGCGGCAGTTCGGCATTGCGCCACAATATATACGGGATCTGTGTGGTATTTACCGGGAAACCAAACGGGCGCCCGGCGCCAAGCGGGCTGAAAGACCGTGGCGTTTCCATCGGCGGCTCTATCGCATCCTGGGCAGCTCGCGTTCGCGCAATTTTCAGAAGGCGCGGGCGAGTTTGATCGCTGATCTGGTCGGCAAGAATCCCGTCAATCTGAAGTTGCGCCCTTCCGGGCGCGTAGCGCTAGAATGGGCGAGACTGTCAACAGAGGGTCAGATCGAAAGTTTGAGCGAAGAACGAGGTTTGGATGGCTGAAATTCAGCAACCGCCGCAGCAGGAAACGAAAAGAGAGGGCAATCGGGAAGGCCGTGGGCCGGGGGGGCAGCGCCCACACGGCGATCGCAGGGAAGGTGGAGGGCGGGGAGACGACCGGCGGCCGGATCGCGGTGATCGCGGCGGCGACCGGGGACGCTTCGAAGGTCCGCCCGAAATCGATCTCGACAAACTGATGTCGGACCCATTGTATCTGGACAACCAGGCCCACAGCGTGGTCAGCCGCATGCGCGATATGGATTCGGGAACCAGGAGCCAGTTGCGGCGCCTCTATAATGCCGTGCGCCGCGCGGTCCGCGCTCCGGAAAATGAGCGCCAACAAGCGTTCGTGATGCTGCGCGCGCGCCTCGCATATACCATCGCGCGTCATTCTTTGCGGAGCCTTGACTCGCTGGAGCGGCTGCTGCTGCAGGTCACGCGTAAGAATGAAGCGCGCGGGTACGAGCGTTTCCGCGACTTGTTCGAGGCGATCGTCGCTTATAACGAGTAGCCGCGTCCCTAACCAGAAACTAGAAACCAGAAACCAGGAACTGTTCAGAATGAGCTCGCACACAGCGCAAACGGAACTGAAGCTAATCGGAAAGCTGATCCTCGAGGGAGATATCACCTGCAGGACCGGGCTCCATATCGGCGCCGGCAAAGGATCGCTCGAAATCGGGGGCGCGGACAACCCCGTCGTGAAGGATGCCTTCGGGCTGCCCTATATTCCGGGCAGCTCACTGCGCGGCAAGCTGCGCTCGATGCTAGAGCAGTCGTCAGGTATGGCGGCGCCAGGCGAGCTGGTTTATGTCTCCAAGCGGAAGGGCCAGGAAGTAAGAATTCATCAGAGCGACCGCCCGGATGACGAGATTTGCCTGCTCTTCGGGCGCAATCCCGGGCGCATGGAACGCGTGGGTGGCGAAGCGCTGGAATCAAGCGCGGCTACGCCGGCGCGCCTAACGGTCTATGATGCTCCGCTGATTACCGAAAGCATTACGCCGCAAATGCGCGAGAACATGGACGACGAGCTGACCGAGGTGAAGAGCGAGAATGCGATCGACCGCATCACCTCACAGGCTAATCCCCGAACGCTGGAGCGCGTTCCGGCCGGTGCGCGCTTCCATTTTCGGGTCGTGATGGACGTGCTTTGTCCCGAAGACCGCGAGTTGCTCCCGCGCTTGGCGGAGGGTCTGCGGCTGCTTGAAGACGACAGCCTGGGTGGCGGCGGATCACGCGGAAGCGGTCGTGTGGCTTTGTCCAGCTTGAAGTTGACCTGGCGTGGCCGGAGCTTCTATGCTTCCGGTGCAGCCGAACAGGAACTGCTCGGCGCCGCGGATGTGGCGGGCTTGCAGTCGCTTGTTACGAGTGCCGACTTCGCAGAGAAACTCGCGGAATAGGCAATGACACCGGCGAGTTCCACCACAAGCTATGCCGTCCGCTTCCGGCCGGCCGGGCCTTGGCGCTTTGGTCCCGACTCTGGCGCGCGCGATCGCGTGGATCTTATCTGTCATAGCGACACTGTTTTTTCGGCTCTTTGCTCGGCCATGTCGCAATTGGGGCTGAGGGAAGAATGGCTGGACGCGACTGCTCGAAGCGAGGGAACGCCGGCGGTCCGGTTCAGCTCCTTCTATCCGTTTCAGGGCGACACGCTGCTGATCGTTCCACCGCGTAGCCTATGGCCGCCGGCTGAATTGACTAAAGTACGTTACAAAGGTGCGCGGTTCGTTCCGCTATCGGTGGTCGAAGCGCTGCTGGCCGATAAAGCAATCGACGAAGATCGCTGGGCCGTGGATGGTGAGAGCGAGTGCCTGGTGCCGCACGATCGCGCTAGCGGCCCGTTCCGAATAGCCCTGCGCTCGAATGCCGCAGTGGATCGCCTGGAGTCGGGTAAAACAGCCGGGCACGAAACGGCATGCCTCGAATTCGCGCGGGACGCTGGTCTGTGGACGGTAGTCCAGTTTAGCGACGACGATGCGGCCGCGCAGTGGACGGCGCCGGTGCACAGCGCACTGTTGTTGTTGGCTGATTCGGGCTTTGGCGGCGAACGATCGCGCGGGTGGGGTCGCTCGGAGGCGCCGGAATGGGAGCCGTGGAGTTTGCCCACGGTAGAGGCGCTCGGCGAGGGCGCCGAATGGGCCTACTGGCTGCTTTCGCTCTATACGCCGTCGGACAAGGATTCGGTGGATTGGAAGCGAGGCAGTTACTCGACCGTGTCGCGCCAGGGACGCATCGAGAGCCCCGCGCGTTGGGGTGAGCCGAAGGCGCCAAGTCTTATGATCGCCGAGGGATCGGTGCTGCTGGCGGGGAGCGAGCTGCGCGGCGCGGCGCGGGATTTGGCTCCGGAAGGCTTTCCGCATCCGGTGTATCGGGCGGGATTCGCAGTGACGGTACCGATTCCGTGGAGAGCGGCGGCATGAACTATCGCGTCACTTGCCTCACCCCTACCCTGGTCGGCGACGGCCAAAGGCTGGCGCCCATCGACTACATGGTCTGGAAAGATCATGTCAACGTGCTCGACCAGAGGCGAATATTCAGGCTGCTGGCCAAAGGTCCGCGACTCGAAGGATATCTGAGCCAACTAAAGAAAGCCGACAAGCTTGATTTTGGGTCTTGGGGAGGCTTCGCGCAGAACTACGCCGGCCGCCGCATTCCCTTCGAGCATGCCGGCTCCACGCAGTATTGGGAAAGAGCGAGAGCCGAGCATCTCTTCATCCCGACCTTCAGCACCGGGCCCAGCGGACCCTACCTTCCCGGCACCGCCATCAAAGGGGCGCTCCGAACCGGAGTGGTGCACGGCCGCATGACGGAAAAGTCGTTGCAGGACATCTCGGCACGCACCACGTCGGAAGGACGGATGCCTCGTCGTCCCGCGATCGCGGTAGAAGACGCGGCTCTCGGATCGGCCGGCTCCGATTCCATGCGGCTGATGTCCGCCTCCGACTCCAACACGATTCCCGAAAACTCCTTCAAGATTTACCTGCTGCGCGTGTCGACCCTGGCAGCGCGCGGTGCGGGCAAGTTCGAACTGGCCTGGAAGCAAAGCCCGGGCGGCAGCGTGAAACGGCCCGAGGACAGCACCCCTACGTTCGCGGAGATGGCGGCTCCCGGCACCACGTTCGAAGGCGGATGGCACGAGAACGGCTTTCTAGCGCAGCCTGAAATCGCTAAAGCGCTGCGTAAGCGAGATCGCTTCGACCTCTCGGCCATGTTTGGCCTGGTGAACGCTTACACGGAACAGTTACTCCAACTGCAAAGGCAATACGCGGATTGGACCGGCCTCGGCCTTTTGAAATCCACCATCGAGCAGTTGGAGGCGCGGCTAAATGAAGTACGCGGCGCTGATCGCGGCTGCGTTTTTCCGCTGGGTTGGGGCGCAGGTTTCCTATCCAAGGCCGCATACCTCAATACGCAAGACGAGGCCTATCGCCAAATCCTCAAACAGGTGGGTTTCTACGCCCGGGCCATCCAGTCCGGGCTGCCGTTCCCCAAGACCCGCCGGATCGTCTTTCTGGCTGGTCAGCCGGCCACGCTCGCCGGGTTCGTACACCTCGAAATCGGGCGCTAAAGCACCGTTTCCCTGGTACAAGTTCCAGTCCTGGAACCTGGAGTGCTCAGTATTTTCTGCCGATTATAACTAAAGTGCGATTTTCGCATGATAAGATGCGTTAGGGGCAGGAAAGGCGCGTTACTCACCTTATTCGCTATGTACAACGCCTATTTTGGGTTTTCGGAGACTCCCTTTAGCCTCAGTCCGGACCCTGCCTTTTTGTATCGCAGCGAACAACATGAAGAGGCGTTGGCTAACCTCATTTACGGCGTCCAGAGCCGCAAGGGCTTCATCGTTCTGACGGGCGAGGTGGGCACCGGCAAGACCACCATGCTGGAATGCCTGCGCGACTTCCTGGATTCGCAGTACATCGAGTTCGCGTTCCTTTTCAATTCGCGCATCACATCGGACCAGTTTTTCGAAATGATCGCGTACGATCTGGATCTCCGCTGCCAGCGCACCTCTAAGACGGAAGTTCTGTTCGCGCTCAATTCCGTGCTGCTGAATCAAGCCGAGCAGGGCCGCACCACGGTCTTGATCATCGACGAAGCGCATAATCTCGAGTGGGAAGTTCTCGAAGAGATCCGGCTGCTCGGGAACCTGGAAAACCGGCGCGGCAAGCTGCTACAGATTATCCTGGCGGGCCAGCCTGAGCTGGATCGCAAGCTGGAAGCGCCCAACCTTCGGCAGTTGAAGCAGCGCATCGTGCTGCGTTGCAATCTGGCGCCGTTCACGCCGCAAGATACGGCCCACTACATCAACACTCGCATGGAGAAGGCCGGCATGGCCGCCCAGACGGTGTTCACGCCGGAGATCATGACCGAGATTCACGTACGGGCCCAGGGCATCCCACGTTTGATTAATGCCGTCTGCGACAATGTCCTGCTGACCTGCTTCGCGGTGGAGAGCAGGGTGGCCACCGTCGAGATGCTCGATGAAGTCAGCAAGGATATGCGCCTGGAATGGCCCGGACGTCGGCCGCGCGGAGAGCGCACGCGCTACAACCTGGAGACCTACGAAGAGCCCTCGCTCCGGCGCGGCGGCGAGTAGGGTTCATCCTTCCAGCGACGCCACTCATCCGGTTTTTCGACCTTTCGTCAGCAAAGCGCGGCCAAATTGGCTTCATCCCCTTATGCTGTGATCGAAAGGATTTCCCATGAAAACCAGACTTGCTGCACTGCTTCTGATCGGAGGCGCGAGCCTCTTGCCGGCCCAGGATCGATTCGATTTCAAGGTCCGCAACTACTTCTTCGCGGGATTTGCGGGCGACGCGGCGTCGCTCGAAAAAGGCATGAAGATCTGCGAGGATTCGCTGGCGGCCGACCCCAAAAATGCTCAAGCTCTGGTATGGCATGGCGCCGGCCTGTTCTATGCTGCCGGCCAGGCTTTTCAAAAACAAGACACGCAGAAGGGCGGCGAGCTCTGGGCGCGCGGCCTCAAGGAAATGGATGATGCCGTAGCGCTCGCGCCTGATCAACTGGGCGTCGTCATCCCGCGCGGAGCCGTGCTCCTGACTGCCTCCAAGTACGTTCCCAGCCCTGAGATGGCGCGTCCGCTGATCGAAAAAGGCGTCGGCGATTTCGAGAAGACTTACCAGCTGCAAGCCGCCAACTTCGACACCATTGGCACGCACCCGCGCGGCGAGTTGATGATCGGTCTGGCGGACGGTTACAACCGGCTCGGCAACCAAGAAAAGGCCCAGGAGTGGTTCGAGAGGATTCAGAAGAGCATGCCGGGAACGCCTTACGAGAAGTCGGCCACGACGTGGCTCGAGACGAAGTCGCTGACGCCTGCTCAGTCAGGCTGTCTCGGTTGCCATACGGGCAAGTAAGATGATTAGGAGTGCAGGGCGATCTATGATTCGTTGGAAACACGTATTCGGTGTCGTGCTCATCAACACGGCGATCGCCTTCGTCCCAGCCATCATGCTGGTGACCATGGTCCAAGGCGTGACATGGCGGCAGTTCGTCATCAACTTCGGATTTTCCTTCGTTTATGCGCAGTGCATCGGCAGCCTGGCATTTGCCACGATTCCGCGAATCTGGGTGGCGTCGTGCGACGTACACACAGTCGCTCGCTGGTCCATGCGGGTGGCGGCAAGTTTTGGGGCAAGTATTGTAGGCTGCCTGATCGCGGGATTGATCTTCATCATGCTCGGTTGGAGCCCGCCGGGAGCGTACTGGGACCAATTCACCGGCAGCCTCAAGGTCGCAACCTTCTTGACGATCGTTGCAGGAAGTGTGATCTCGATGTTCGAGACGATGCGATCGCGGCTGGAACAAACGACGCTCCAACTCCGCACCAAGGAACTGGAACGCGAGCGCGCACTGAAACTGGCGACTGAAGCTCAGCTCGCTTCGCTGGAATCGCGCATTCATCCGCATTTCCTGTTCAACACGCTCAATTCGATCTCATCGCTGATCCCGGAAGATCCCCAGCGCGCCGAGCGATTGCTGGAGCAGATGGCCGCGCTGCTGCGCTTCTCACTGGATGCCAGTCATGCCGGTCTGGTGCCGCTTTCGAGCGAGATGAAAATTGTAACCGATTACTTAGAGATCGAAAGCGCCCGCTTTGGCGATCGGTTGCGTTACCAGCTCGACATTGCTCCGGATGCCGGCGACGCGACAGTTCCTCCCCTGGCTGTTCAGACACTGGTGGAGAACAGTGTGAAGTACGCCGTCGCGCCCTGCCGTACAGGAGGCGACATACGGATCGCCGGGGTGCGCGAAAACGGCCTGCTGCAAATGGAAATATCCGATGACGGCCCATCCTTTAATCTGGAATCGGCGGCCGTTGGACACGGCCTGCGATAATTTAAAGGGTCGTCTGGCAACTCTATTCGGCGAGCGGGCCGCGCTGACGGTGGAGCGGCGGGGGGATCGGAACAGCGTCCGGCTCGCGGTCCCACAGACCGGCAATGGTCATGAAAGCATTCCTGGTTGACGATGAATCTCTCGCTCTGAAGCGCTTGCAGAGGATGCTGGCTGTGACCGGACGCGTCGAAATCGCAGGCACGAGCACGGATCCTGAGGAAGCCATCGCAGCCATCCTTAAAACGAAGCCGGACGTCCTCTTTCTTGACATCGAAATGCCGGGGATGACCGGATTCCAGATGCTCTCCAAGCTCGATCCGCAGCCGTTGATTGTATTCACGACGGCTTACAATCAGTATGCGCTGGAAGCTTTCGGCGTCAACTCGGTGGATTATTTGCTGAAGCCCATCGAAGCGCCGCAGCTTGCCAGAGCCTTGGACAAACTGGACCGCATGCGCGGTGGCGCGGAGCCTCGTCCCGAAGTTCGGGAACTACTGGAAAGGATCACCGCGCTCGCTGCTGCAGGGGGACAACCCGCATACCCGGAGCGCATCGCATCCCGCACCGGTGAGCGCGTCGAACTGATCGAACTGGCACGAGTGACCCACTTCTTTGCCCGCGATAAGCTGACCTATGCGGCCACGGCGGCGAGGAACCACGTGGTCGACCACACTATCCAGGAGCTGGAACAGAAGGTGGACCCTCGCAAATTCGTTCGCATTCACCGGGCGATTTTGTTGAACCTGGATTATGTACACGAGTTGCACACATGGTTTGCCGGCCGGATGATGGTGCGGTTGAAAGATGAGAAGCGCACGGAGCTTACCGTATCGCGCGATCGGGTGAGGGCGCTGAAGGAGCGGCTAGGGTTGTAGCTGTTGCTGAGCTGACGGAGGAACGTAGTGACGTGGCACTATGTCACACTCGTAGTGTGAATGACGCTGAAGAGATCCGTGACGAGATTCAGCGACGGGCTCAACGAAGGGCACTTCAGTTTGCCGCTGGTGCGTGGAAAGACGAGGATCATCCCGAGTTAAGAGACGGCGCTGCCGCTTGGGTACAGGGAATGCGGAACGAATCAAGCACTGTTTCGCCCGGAGCTGAGTTGTGGGAGGAGCTTCCATAAAGGCTGCCTGAAGTCCTCCAAAGACACAGTGGACTTGCCCCCATTTTTGACACAACCAGTGAGCCTGTCGGAGAAAACATGCCCTTCTTCGGCGTCACCGGAAGAACACGAATGGCATTCGAGGTCTGAAGGTGCAAATTTGCTTCGACGAATTGAGCCGCGTTCAAATCGGTGTTATAGCGCCTTCAACCCCGCGTGACTGACGAAATTGCTCGCACGGCCCGGCTCTCAGACGGTTACGGGACGCCAGTGATGTCTGAAGAGCTTTAGCAGGTTGTGCGTCGTGCAGATGATCCGCCATTCGGCGCGGACGCGCATCAAGCCGCGTAGCCTAAAGCACCGGAAGCCGCGGACAGCTTTGATGTAGCCAAACACCGGTTCGACGATGGCCTGCCGCATCCGATACAGCGCGCGTCCAGCGTCTGTGGCTAGCTCCGCACGCATGCGTTGCGCAAGAGGATTGTTGGCCATTTGTCGCGGCTGGCACGCTTTCAGTGGCACCGCTGCATCGGGCGGAACGAGGACCTGCACGCCGCTATGGATGGCTTTTTGCACTGTTTCGGAGTCCCAGTAGCCGGCATCCGCCGTAACGATCTCGGGCCGTTGACCGGCGTTGTGCTCGGCGCTTTCCATCATTGCTAATAGCTGACCGCGATCCAGCACTTGTTGCGTCACTTCCGCCGCCACGATCACTTGCGTTTCCGCGTCCACCGCCAGTTGCGCATTGTAGCCCTGAACGATACAGCCTCGTCCGTTGTCGTGCATCTGCCGTGAATCCGGGTCGGTGAGATTCTGTGCCCGCGAGGGGTACGCCGCGTTGCGAAGCGCTCGATAATACCGCTGCCTCTGCTTGTAGCATTCCTTGGTCCGGAGCCGCGGCTCTTCTCCTTTGCGGGGTCGCCCGCGCTTCCCTCGGCTGGACCACGCCTGCTTTGCCTCTTCCAACTGCTGCTGCGCCTCCTGTTCCAATTCACGCTTGGCTTGTTCGAGCCGCTTCAGTCGGCCTTGCGCCCCAGCCAGTTCCGCAGGCAGCGCATTGGTTCGATGCTGCCCGCCTCGCCCTTCTTCTTCATCCACCTCACTCGCACGCCGAAGCATTCCATCGACCTGCTGTTTCCAATACTGCTCCTGTTCAGTCAGTTTTCCGTAGCTCATCGACTTATGCTTGCTCGCGTTGGCTTCTAGTTTCGTGCCGTCGATCGCTACATGCCCCAACTTCACCAGTCCTGCCTTTTGGCACAACTGGAGCGCTTGCAGAAATAACCGGCCCAGGCACTCCAGATGCTGTTGTCGGAAGCTCGCGATCGTGTCGTGATCGGGATGCTGATCAGCCGCCAGATAACGAAACGCCACATCGTCGTATGTGGCCTGCTCAATGCGTCGCGAGCTAGACTCGCCAATCGAGTAGCCGTACAGCAACAGCCGCGTCAGCATCTCGGGATGATAGGCAGCCAGTCCCCGCCCGTCTTTGCGCTCGTAGCAGTCATAGATCTCTCTCAAATCCAGGTGACGCACCACGTCGGCGATAAAGCGCGCCAGATGGCTTTCCGGCAACCAATCCTGCAGGCTCGGCGGCAGTAGGAAAGGCTGATCCAACGAACACTCGCGGAATCGCTTGCTCATTCTAGTATCAGTCTAAGCAGCAATCCAACATTGTCAACTGTAAATGTTCTATCTATTTCCGACAGGCTCCAGTTAAGACTCAAAATCCATTCAAAGGAGAATTGAGTCATGGGATTGTCGAGAAGGATATACACCAAGGAGTTCAAGCTGGCAGCGGTCCAGCGGCTGGAGCAAGGGGTATCGCTGGGCGAGGTGGCTCGGGCTTTGGAGGTTAACCCCAACGTGCTGCACCGCTGGCGGCGTGAGATCCGACAGGGGCCAGGCAATGCGTTTCCGGGCAATGGGAAGCAGCGCTGGTCCGAAGGCCGGATCGCTGAACTGGAGCGGAAGATCGGCCAGCAAGCGCTGGAGATCGATTTTTTGAAGGGGTGCTTGCAGCGCATCGAGGAGCAGCGGATGCTGCAGGCCGTGACTGGAAATCCGCGGTCTACCGGAAGGTCCAAGAAGAAGTGAAGGCCGATCGTGGATTGACGATTGAGCGCATGGTGGAGCTGGGCCGGGTTTCCCGGTCCGGCTACTACCGTTTCGACGACGCCGAACCGGGTCCGGATCGGGATATGGAGCTACGCGACGCGATTCAGAAGATCGCGGTGGAATGGCCCTGCTACGGTCGTCCTCGGATCACCAAGGAACTACGCCGGCGCGGCTGGGTGGTGAATCCGAAACGAGTTCGCCGTCTCATGCGCGAGGACAACTTGTTGTGCGTGCGGAAGCGAAAGTTCGTGGTCACCACCGATTCCAACCACGGGCGCAAGATCTACCCCAACCTGGGGCGGAAAATGATTCTGACCGGCACCGATCAGTTGTGGGTGGCTGATATTACTTACATCCGGCTGCGCGACGAGTTTGTGTTCCTGGCCGTCATCCTGGACGCTTATTCGCGCCGCGTGATCGGCTGGGCGCTGGACCGAACGTTGGAAGATGAACTGACGCTCGGCGCCCTGCGCATGGCCCTGGCCCGACGCCTGGTCGAGCCGGGACTGGTCCATCACTCCGACCGGGGCACGCAGTACGCCAGCACCGAATACACCAATCTGCTGAAGGATCACGGCATCACGATAAGCATGTCGCGCAAAGGCAACCCTTGGGAC
>CAWACO010000029.1:0-321329 GCA_963780485.1 Bryobacterales bacterium | reverse complement strand
TTACGCCGGTACTGTCGAAGCACTCGAACACCAACCGCGGTCAATGGCCGTATCGTCGGCCACTCGGAGAATGCCTCCAAAAGGATCTTCTTGGAGATCGGTCCCGTGAAGTCCCGATCCATCCAGGCTCGCTGTCCAACGCGCGGGCCACGGGAATCCGGTCGAGATCGGCGTAAATCAGGACTTAGTCGCGTCTTTATCGGCTAAACCTAGCTCAATCACCCGGATGCCGCTTTCTGTAGCGGTGAACTTGGCCCTTGCGAATTCCTTGGGCTGGTCGGTAGGCGTAACATTGGGTGAGGCAACGGCATCTGTTTTGATCTTAAGTTCGAAATGAGCGACTCACTTGAGAGCGGTTAAAGTCCAAGCGTTCACCATCGTCATTATGACACCTACCTCAAAAAGCTGAACCTGAAAAACCAGCGCCAGATCGTGGTGCTGAACGCCCCTGAAAGTTTTGAGCCTGAACTGGCGTCACTCAACGACATTGTAGTCCTACGGAAGCTCGACGATGCCGCTGATCTTGAGTTTTCGCTTGCGTTTGTTACAAAGCAACAGGAGGTTGACGTGCTCGGACAGGCGATAGCCAGAAGCGTTAGAGGAGACTCCGTAGTGTGGTTCGCGTACCCGAAGGGGGCCTCAAAGAAGTACAAAAGCGAGATCAACCGCGATGCGGGCTGGCAGATCCTCGGCAAGCAAGGTTTCGAGCCGGTCAGAATGGTCGCCATTGACGGGGATTCGTCGGTGGTCCGCTTCCGCCGCGTCGAGTTCATCAAGATCCTGACCAGTGCCAAGGAGCACCGATTGACCACGAAGGGCAAAGCTCGGAAGAAATCTCGGATCTAATCTGCCGGAGGTAGAACGTTTCTTGCCCTCATCTCGTGGGATGTGGAGACGTTTCGCACCTAGACCTTCAGCACGAAGGGTCGGGCATCAGTGAGGAGCTGAGCCGGACATGCGAAAAACTCCTTGGTCCGCACTGGCGCACTCTACCTCCCGGATCGTTCGGGTGCCCTTCCACAACCTGGTTCTGTTCGGATCGGCTTTTACCAGGACTGATCGGAGGGGTGCCTACACTGGGAGAATAACTTCCGATTCACCTAGTTTCGCAGAGTCTAAAATTCCGCTTTTCGTCATGTGGCGTAATAAATCAGTGCTCTTGAAGTGGATGGCAGTCGCGCCATATCCGGATAATCCGGTCGCCAGGGGCGGATGTTCCACGCGAAAGTTCGGTGAGATAGAATCGTCTGACACGCGATGGTGCTAACCGCCGGCACATGCCTTGGCCCGTAGGGATCTTTACGCCTATCTGCGTGGACGGAAGTGATGGGAGTTAATCAATGATTCACCGCGTTTGTCTCGCAATGATATGGACCATGTCCGCGTCAGCTCAGTGGCTGAACTATCCCACTCCAGGCATACCGCGCACTCCTGATGGCAAACCCAATCTGGCCGCTGCGGTTCCAAAAACCGCGCAAGGCAAGCCCGATCTGTCCGGACTATGGCAACGCCTGCGCTACCAAGGAACGTACAAACGAAGCTACACAGGGTCTGTCGATAGGTCCCAGCGTGGAGAACTTAATGCGACCGGGGGAAAAGGTACCGCCTATGCTCCCGGCCGCAGAAGCGCTCTACCGGCAGCGTGTCGCAAACTTCTCAGCAGACCGGCCCTCCGGACATTGTCTACCCCACGGCATCCCTGATCAGATGCTTATTCCCGTGCCCATGAAAATTGTGCAAAACGCCAGCCTAACCCTAATTCTGTATGAAGAATTCACGCGTTTTCGTCAAGTTTTCACAGACGGCCGCCCCCATCCCCCGGCGTCCAATCCAGCCTGGCTCGGCTATTCCATCGGTAGGTGGGAAGGTGATTGGTTCGTGGTTGACACACGCGGTTTCAATGACAAAAGCTGGCTCGATGACCACGGCCTTCCTCATACTGAGGCTCTTCATACCATTGAACGCTTTCGCCGCCGCGACTTTGGTCACCTGGACGTCGAAGTCACCATTGACGATCCCCAAGCCTACACCAAGACCTGGTCGTTCCCGATGCAATTTGAATTTCTCGCCGACACCGACTTAATCGAGGACGTGTGCGAAAACGAGAAAGACGCCGCTCACATAGTTCGTAAATAGCTACAGTGCATGCAGCCGGCTGTGTCTTTGCGGTGAAGGAGGCAAGGTGATGAATTTGTTCCGTGGTCCGGTTTTGTTATTCGTTTGTCGCTTTCCGGCGTGCTTCATCTTCCTAACCGGCACGCTGTGCGCTCAACAGGCGCCAAAGCATCTCAACCCGGTCATCGAAAAACTTGCCGCAGGCAAGCCGTTCATCGGGTTCCAGACGGGCGATTTGTCCCTCGAAAACGCCCGCTCCTTGGCCCGCGCCGACATTGACTACGTCTATTTGGAGATGGAGCACGGACCGATGGATTTTGAGGGGCTGCACCGTTTCACGATCGTCATGATCGACAAAGCCGGCATTCTCAAGAAGGGCAACGCCCAGCCAAACGTGGCAATATTCGCGCGCTTTGCTCCTTACGGCCGCGAACAGGCGCAGTGGTTCGTAAAGCAGGCGCTCGACATCGGCCTGATGGGCGTGATCTTCAATGGAATCGACAACCCAGAACAGGCGCTGTTAGGTGTACGCAACATGCGCTACCCACAAAGAAAGACCTCGAAATATCCCGAGCCGACGGGGTTGCGCGGCTACGCTCCGGCAACCGCCCTCTGGTGGTGGGGCGTTTCCGACGCAGAATATGAGCGGCGGGCGGACGTGTGGCCACTGAATCCAGATGGCGACCTCTTGGCCATCATGATGATTGAAACGGCCGAGGGCTTGAAGAACGCCGATGCGATCGCGGCGGTGCCCGGCGTGGGAGCAATTTTCGTGGGAGCGGGGGGAGACCTCCACCAGTATCTGGGAGTCGACAGCAACTCGCCTGAAGTGGAACAGGCCTTTCAGACCATCCTAAAAGCCTGCCTGGCTCACCATGTTGCCTGTGGCATTACTGCTTTGAACGGGCGAGATATAGCGAGGCGCCTTGCCGAAGGGTGGAAAATGATTCGAACAAACGAAGCGGCCTTGGTTCAATGGCGCGCCCCACCGGCGGCGCGATAGTCATAGATCCGAGTGCTACGAGTTGGTCGGACAATGGACGGATGGTCGGCCACTCTTCCACTACTTTTCTGCGGAGCCTCGACTCAGCGCCAAACCTCGAATTTGAAAAAGTAAATGGAAGGATGCCCCGTGATACAGGAGCTATCCATCACCGTAAGCTTTAAGATGGGAGAACCATATGAAGAGTAAGTTACTTCTACCCTTCGCGTTTTTGGCACTTACGGCCTCCGCGCCGGCTCAGCCGCAAACTAAGTCCGCACCACCAGTGTCAGGAGTGCGAGCCCCGGCCCTGGACCCGGCGCGTGCAGCCCGCATCGATCAACTGCTCCAGCGCTACGTCGATGAGAACCGCATTGCGGGAGCTGTTGCGCTTGTGCTGCGCGACGGCAAGCCGGTGTATGAGCGTGCTGTCGGTTGGGCTGATAAGGAAGCCGGCCGAAGAATGACCCCGTCTACGATCTTTCGCATCGCTTCGCAGACGAAGGCTATCACCAGCACTGCGGTGCTCGCGCTCGTCGAAGAAGGCAAGATCGAGCTGAACGAACCGGTCAGCCATTTCATCCCCACCTTCGAAAAGACTACAGTTGCGGTGAAGAACGATTCCGGCATCAGCATCGTTCCAGCACGGCGGCCCATTACCATTCGGGACCTGCTTACTCACACGGCCGGAATTTCTTACGGAACCGAGACGCAAGTAGCTTCGCTCTATGAGGTGAAGGGTCTCGGTCCCGCCGCGGGGTACGGCTGGTACACCGCGGATAAAGACGAGCCGATATGCGCGACCATGGAACGGCTTGGCTCACTTCCGTTCGTCGCGCAGCCTGGAGAGGCTTTCGTATACGGCTATAACACGGACATCCTGGGTTGTGTAGTCGAAAAGGCTTCTGGAATGTCACTTGATGAATTCGTGCGAACGCGCATCACCGTGCCGCTAGGCCTGAAAGACACGCGCTTCTTTATTCCGGCAGCCGAGCGCGACAGGCTCGCCACTGTGTATTCCAGCGATAGCGACAGTAAGTTTGTTCGCGCTCCGGAAGGCTCAAAAGGCCAAGGTTCCTACGTGGATGGTCCGCGTAAGAGCTTCGCGGGTGGTGCCGGCCTCACTTCGACGGCTCACGACTACGCGCGTTTTCTCGAAATGATCCGCAATGGTGGCGTGCTGGACGACGTTCGAATTCTCGCGCCGCGCACCGTAGCGCTCATGACCAGCAACCAATCCGGCACGCTTCACTCGACCACCGGATTGGGATTCGGCCTTGGATTTCAAACCGTTGACCGCTATGGCGCCAGTGGGATGGCGGGGGTCGGCGCTTTCGGTTGGGGCGGAGCTTACGGAACAACCTACCAGGTCGATGTTCAGAGCCGCTCCGTTCTGGTGCTGATGATCCAGCTCATTCCGAACGCGACCGACATTCAGCAGAAGTTCAACACGTTGGTTTATCAAGCACTGGTGAATTAGTCAGATCTCCTCGATAAGTTGGCGTGGCCAGGTGTGCTAGGGATGGACCGCCTTTGTGTTTGTGTAGTCGGGGACCCGGGCGTAGTGCCGCTGATGTCGCTGATCACGTTAGCCAATTGGATGTTCATCTCGGTCGGGGCCTTCTGCATATGTTGGACGCAAGTCGCGGCGCCCGCACATTTTCATGCATGTGACGACCGATCTGGAACATATCTGGAGCGCTGTCCGGGCAAGCGATAAAGAGCGCAAGCGTCTGGAGAGGACGAAAGAAGAACTGACACAAATGCAGGATGATCTCGATCATGGCCGGTGGGATAACGGCATCCTCAATGATGTCATTGATTCCGTCCGGAAGTCCTCAAACGACGAACGCCTTGCGGAGCGTGACCGAGCAGTGCTGGCCGATAAACTGGTCCGTCTCAAGGAATTTCAGGATCAGCACAATCGCCGGGCCTTAGTCGCCTGTCGCCGCACCGCCGATAATTTCCCACATCAGGACCTATTTGCATTTTGACGATGGAGATCGGGCCGCCCAACTTCCCCAAGCCGGATTTTTCCGGCGATTGGGGCGAACCCCGGCCCTCGGGAGAAAACGTCATCGCCCTAGATTCACTCAGGCTGAAAGGGAAGCTTTTCGTGCCTTTATTCTCTACCCACGGTCTCCGCTTTCTTATCCTCGCGGAGCCCCACAAACTTGCTGTGCCGAAGGTGGCCTTCAGACGTCCATTCAACGAACTCGAACTGCCCCACGAACTGCGGCTTGAGCCACCTACATTCCCCCATCTTTGCGGCGGTCAGACCTGCGCCCCAACGCCCGGCCTTCTTCTCGGGCAAATTCGCGAAGGGGCATTCCTTGATTTCCAGCGGCTTGATCTTCTTGAATAATTCCGATCTCGATGCGGGTGTGAATCCGCTGCGGGTCCGGGCGGCATAGATCAGTCTGTCGCCCTCGTAGTATCCGATGACCAGCGCATCGAAGTTCTTAAGCGATGGTGTGTATCCGGCAATCACGAACTCGTGCCCTTGATTGACACGCATTTTCTGCCAAGCACCAGAGCGCAAGCCTGGCTCATACTTGCTATTGCGGCGCTTTGCCACGAGGCCTTCCAGCCCTGGGCCTTTACCGAAAGAAGGTCTGCAGGCTGGCCTCAAGATAGTGAATACCGATCATCGCCAGCTTCGGCAGAACGTGTTTTTCGATCAGTTCGCGCCGCTTTACCAATGGCTCGCTGTTACCTCCCAGCCATGAAGGATCAACAATCGAATATAAAAAATCAGCGGGACTCCTCGACCCAAAATTCTGTAAAGTATTGAATGACGGCCTTCCTCTTCATCAAGCGCCACGACTTCGCCGTCAATCACTGTCTCATCAGGCATTGAGGCGAGGGCTTTCACCAGACCCGGATACCGGGAATTGAAGTTATTGTCATTGCGGGAGCGGAGCTGGACCTTGCCGCCGCTCTTGATCGCCATCGCGCGGTACCCGTCAAGTTTAAGCTCAATGAGCCACTCTGGTCCCTCGGGCAGCTTCTCCGTACGCATCAGGAGCATCGGTTCGATGAACGAGGTTCTGGCTTTTTTCTTAGGCATCGAAGCCTTAGCATAGCGCCTGCCATGGTCTACTCTCAAACGCGTTGGCTATTCTCGGGAGTTGGCGCGGCCGTCGCGAACACCTTTCTCAGTAGACGGTCCACGTCGGCGGCCGAATGACTATTTCAGTCCCAGCAACTTCGCGGGGTTCACGTTCGTTAGAGGGCTAGAAATCCGTCGGGATGAGACCCGTCCTTCGCACAAGACAATGATGGGTGGTAGGGCACGGCACCACGCTTCAAATCGTGCGGAACCTCACCAGTGTTTACTGGATCTTCTGACCACTGCCGACGACGTGCCCTAAAACAGCATCAGTTGCCTTCTTCACCACAAAGCGTGCGTACTGGTCCAGGCACGCTTGAATGCGCTCTCGATCCGCGGCTGTCAACCTGTCCGCAGTCCGACGCTCACATCCCTGGGCCTCCAAGTACTTTACTGCCCGTAGATCGATTCCGAGCAACTGGGTGCAAATATATTCGCCGTCGGCGGTGAAGACTTGCGTCACAAGAAAGTATCGGTACGGCGGCTGCGGGTGCGGGTTCGCAAAATCGTCCCGCTTGACAGTAAAATAGAGCAGACTCACCGGCCCACGGCTGATCGCTTCCATAGCTTCAGCCATTTGACTCTGTCGCCATGATGATTGCAACCCGGAAAGGACTTCGGCCGCGTCGCATGCTGCGCGCTTGATATTCCTGCCACGCCGAGCTAATGTCCATGCGCCGTTAATGCTCTACATGAAAAATGGTCGTGGTGGAAAAGACTGCACCGTGGCAGCTGCCGAAAGCACTCGTGCTCGATAGCGTCTTCGCCGATCACTCGCCGCGTGCAACGTGGCGCTGGACGAGTGTCACGAATCAGTGCCCTCGGCCTTGGGTTTGTTCTTGCTGCAGGGTCGTCTGCCCCCCGCTTCATCCCTGTCATCCACTTCGGTGGCCGACCACGACGCTTGCCAAGACCGCGAGCGAGGCGTTCCAGTATCAGGATTGCCGCGTCGACCTGCTCTCGTTCGGAGCGGAGTTGGGCCAGCATTTTGAGGACGTCCACTGGTGAAAGTGTACTGCACCGCGCGGCAGGCAAATCAACATAGCAACTAACTGACAAAGTAGAAACGTGGCTAAAGAACGTATTTGGACCTGTCGATAGTGATAGTCATATGTGAATCGGGCGAGATGAGTTGCACGTCAATTTACGATTCCAATCGCCCGCTGAAGCCCTCAACGTATCAACCAGGAGAAAAAACCTAATGTCTTCAATGCCCGCCCCACAACTTCCAGTGCCGGACCCGCGCGGATCGGCCGTCATCGGCAAGGGTGTAACGATCAAAGGACAGATTTTCAGCCGTGAAGATTTGACGATCGATGGGGAAGTAGATGGGTCAGTTGAACTTCATGAGCACCGTCTAACCATTGGCGAGAAAGGAACGATTCGCGCTGACGTAACCGCCAATGAGATTGTTGTCCTTGGCTCCGTCCATGGCAACGTGGAAGCAACGGAAAGGTTGACATCAGGAAACAGGCCAGCATCACCGGTGATATCAAAGCCGCCCGCATTGAAACGGAAGATGGTGCTTATTTGAAGGGCAGAGTGGATACCCAGCGCTGACACGTCAGCCATCCGGCTCCCCCTCATCATTAGGTGGTGATCAGGTGCTGGCCGATTCTGGCCGAATCGTCGCAGCGAAAAAAAACCAACTCCTTTTTGAAATTTGTACTGCAACGGTACAGCAGAACTCTGCCGTGGGCTGCGAACCCGCGGCCCAAACCATCAAGTCGAACCCTGGTGAGACGTCCTGGCATTTCGTACGATAGTCAGCCTCAGCAAGCCACAATCAGCAAAGCGCGTTTTTCAGGATCTGGCGCAACCGTTGGCTGTTTTCCCTGGCAAACGAAACACCCGACGATTGAATTTCGCCGATTGCCGGCGAGGTACGCTCAACGATTGCAACTCATCGTGCTTGAGAGTCCTTGGCGCGGGGCACACTCTGTCCGCATTGGTACGTTTGAATGCCGACTGAGCTGTGAAATATTGCGTCGCTCATGCTAGACCCCGCATCATTACCTCGAAGGATTGGCGATATTCCTGGTTGGAGATCAAGATAGGCGCAGGCGAGCTCTAACGCATACAAGAAGTAAATCAACGAAGGGAAAAGGCATTTTCTACATGGGGCCAAGGCACCTTACCTTGGGCATCCTAAGGACGCGACTTGCGCATCCAATCCACGGAGAAAAACAATGTGTGACTATTCACTGCATGTGTATCCGAATCGTCTCGCCGCTGACGGCGAGGAACTAGTTGTCCACCGATTCGGCGGAGCATCGCTTGGTTTGGCATCGCCCTCGGATCTTCGCCCGATCATCCCTGCGAGTTCTTGCGACCCGACTTCGAAGAAGCCGTGGTCGTGGACCGCGATCAAGGAGTGGTTCATAGCGAACCGGCCGCAATGGCAGCCAGACAAACGCACTCCTGCCGTGTGCGTGCCGCCAGGCGCACGACTCATCCTTAAAGACATCCCCACAGGTCTTCAACGCGAACTGGGAGTTGGAGAAGTGGAAGAGGTGAAGTTCGTCGAGATCAGCGCCGAGGTGAACACGTATCGCGACGCAGTGCGTTTCAAGAACAGCCGCCAACTTTTGGTGCAAGCTCTGCGCGAGGGACAACGGGTCACGGTCTTGTCGCTGACTCCAAAGGAAGTCGAAGAAACTTCTTTCTCCTCCGAGCCACTTGTTAGCGCTTCTCTCGAGTTCCGCCGGGGTGCCGCAGGTAACGCCTCGGTCGCAACGCCCTTCACACGCAATTCATCTGTTTAAGTGAACGCCCTCTGTTGCCGCTGGTGCCTCACAGGAGATGAAGGTGCTGCTATGCCAGCCGCCCGCGAAAGGCGACCAGAGGGCGTCAAGCTTCGTAGTATTGAGCACTGCACCACCTCTGACCGTGGTTACGAATTGGAGCGCCGGGTTGAAGAAGTAAAGCAGAAACGCGTGATGACTGATCCGACCGTTGGCATAAAAGACTCACTAAGAGTCAGGATCTCGTCACCCGGCCCTGACGACCCACTCCTAGTTGTCACGGAAAGAATAGATCTTTGGAGCCGAGCTTGCATCAATAAGGGCGAATCTAACCATGTGAAGCTCAAGGAGCCAGGGTCGTGCCCCTCTAACATCTGCTAGATAGACTCCACCAAACGACTTGTCTTTTGAATCCCTCCGAGAACCCTCCCGACCTGCTCCTTGAGCCTTTCAAAAACCTGCCCCAGGACGACACTTGTTGACAGGCTTCCCAGTTTAAAACTCGTTGGTCTGTAGGTTACGCGGGCACCTCGGAGCCGCTCCGCGCGCATCTAAGTAAATAGATGATCGGGGGAAGAGGGAGACAGCAATGGACCGCAATTCGACCAGGTTACTTGCGGTGCCGGCGCTGGCTGGAATCATATTTATTCTAACGAGCGCCCTTCTTACCGCAAACGCACAAACGCCACCCGAACGAGATTCACAGGTGGCGCCTCCTCAAACACAGACTTTTACGGCGGACCAATTGACCGACTTGGTAGCGCCGGTCGCACTTTATCCCGATGGGCTCCTCTCGCAGGTGTTGGTCGCATCTACTTATCCACTTGAGGTTGTGGAAGCGCAACAGTGGCTGCAACGGAACTCCACCCTAAGAGGGACCCAACTGACAGACGCGGCGAAACAGCAATCCTGGGACGCCAGCGTGCAAATGCTGGTCGTGTTTCCGGACGTACTGAACCGGCTAAGCCAGGATATACGCTGGACCACGGACCTGGGTAACGCATTTCTGGCCCAGCAGACTGATGTGATGGCGGCGGTCCAACGGCTTCGCTCGTCGGCGCAAGCCAACGGACGTCTGAAGTCCACCCCGCAGCAAACCGTGAGCACGGAAACGCAAGACGGGCAACCGGCTATCGTCATTCAGCCAGCCAATCCCGATGTAATCTACGTACCTGTCTATGACCCGGCATTTGTCTGGGAACCGCCGGTGTGGGGTTACTACCCTTCACTGTACTATCCTGCATTCGGGTTCGGATGGGGACCTGCCATTAATATTGGCCTCTGCTTCGGTGGTTGGGGCGGCTGGGGTGGTTGGGGCTGGGGCCCGAACTGGTTCGGCCGTTCTGTATTCGTCTATAACCCCTTCTTTCATCGCTATGGATTTCACGGCGTCTGGCACGCCGGCTTCAATCGTTCCCACTGGGAACACAATCCAGATCATCGGCTCGGTATAGCCTACCCCAACCGGCAGCTCGCGGGACGTTACCAGGCGGCTTCGACCGCTTCGCGAACCAATTTCGGCCGAGTTGGCGGCCACAGTCCAATAAACCAGCCTAACGTTGGCGACAGGAACGCGTTCCAAGGCGGTGCCCGGCCGGGCAACCCGCCAAACGCGAACCACCCCGTTATGTCGGGAAACCAAAGCATCCCTCAAGCCTTCCGTGGCGTATCGCCCCGAGTTTCACCTCAAGGCGAAGCGGCGCGGAGCTTTTCGGCACCTAGAAGCATGCCCACGCCATCCGCCCCGCATTTTAACCCTAGGTTCGATGGCGGTGCGATGCGCGGGTTCGGCGGCGTTCATAATTTCGGCGGTGCCCCTGGTGGTGGTCGCAGTTTCGGCGGAGGCCATAGTCTCGGTGGCGGCGGAGGCCACGGCCACCGGTAAAGGCGTGCAGGTTTCAAATGCGCTGGCCCGGTTTAAGAAGTGGGCCCTACCGGCTCGGTCTTTGCAATCGAAACGACTCCTTGCGAGCCTCTAAACCGGGTTTCCAAGCGTCGCCTCGGGCTCGCGGTCGTAGGATCGAACCAGGTTAACCCGAAATTACTTTTTATTGACCCGACAAAATCTCAGAAGGCTCAAGCGCAGAAGAACGCGAGCAACCTCCTTCAAAGCGCCTCGGGACTCATTGCAGACATCTGATGTGTTGGGGACCAGAAATGAGCATCCATCTGGAGCAGTTGAAAACAGAACGTGATCAAGCGAAATCCAAGATGACGGCGGCCGTTCGGGAAGCCAATGAGGCCGCAGAGCGGTATATTGTCAATCGAAACGCCTATGACGAATGGCAGGCAAAGAAAAACGCAAGCTCCGCGGCGATGGCTGAGTTCGGGAAAGCCAATATCGCTTATCTAAATGCCATGCGGCACAGCCATTGGGAACGGGATCAAGCTTCAGACTCCGAGCATTGAGTCGCTGTCTCAAAATCCCTCCGGTAATCGGATAGAATCTACACTGGGCGGGGCACCGAGAAAATGAGCGTGACAAATGAAGGCGGGCGCTTTTAAGGGGTGATGGGGTGAAGCGCCCGCTAACCGCAAATGGGTTCTGGGTAGATAACGCCAGCGTTCGCCCCTGAGGTTACCCGATCTTTTCACGTTACGAAATCTTACATTCCCACACAGTCTGCCCGCCTCCTGTCCCGCAAAGGCAAGCATCAAGGCCGAGGAAGTGGGAGAAGGCGCGCCGAGTATATTCCCTCGACTGGCGTGTAGTCCTGACCAGGGATTGACGCAACTCGGCGTGCCCAAGCCTTTGATGCATCACGTCACTGACCTAGGCTTAAGAAACAAGCCCTTGGAATCCGTGAGAAAGGCGAGTCGGGATGCTCTCAGCCGTTCGGAGGAAGACCGGCCAAGCGCATTTTTCCCGGCCCGCCAATCGCTTTGACGCGCTGCACAACTGAGCCGGTTGAAAGAAAGAATATTCCCTCGGAATCTCGCGCTTTCCGGGATTTTTAAGCGAGGGTAAAACAGAGGGCCAAAAGCGACGGCGGCCATTCGTCGAAATTATAAGCCGCAAGGCAAGCGCCGGCTAATAGGAATCGGCCGTCACGGCACCCTGATGGTATTGCCTCTATAGCACCATGCACCAATGTTGCCATGCATTTCGTCGTTTTCAGCAGTCTTAAAGCAGTAACGAATGCGCTCCGTGCCGCTTGTGATCACGTGTTTTCCACCTCGGTCGAGTTTTCCGTCGTAGACCATCCAAGTCACGCCGCCGTTGACTAACTCTTCGTAAACCCTCACCCACACCGGTCCATAGTCAGCCAAGATCGTGCATCTGCTCGAAGGGGGTTCGAACCGCTGGACGCGTCGATCGGATTGGGCTTGGGCGCTCAGCGCAGTCGTGAATGCCAAGCAGCAACAAACAGCCAGGCTGGTGATCGTTTTTTCTTATAGGGTTCTCCCGGGAACCACGATGTGAAGCAGCCGGGGCGGTCGCAACAAACTTGAACCACAGCATCGGTTTGGTGTTCCCTAAGGCCCCTTAAAGCCAGCGCCGATTTTTATCCCACGAGTTTCGCCGCTTAGACATCCAACGCATCTAACAGTTGGGACACGTCAGGAAGGTTGCCCACCAACCTGGCCCACTTCGATCCCAGGGCCCGCAAACCTGGCGTGTCCTGCGCGGAGGGGAACACTGTGGCCGTGCGGTAATTCTTGCGCGTAAGAGATCCCGCTCCACAGCCTGCTTCGGGCTACGGAGGACCACATTGAGCCTGGGCATCGCCGCGCACGGACCTCACTTCCCTTCTCGAGCCGGAACTAAAACTCCTGTTGTAAATTATGATCGGTGACTGCGAAATTCTGACCCTATGCTATACTCGACTCGCTTAAGATAAGGAGGTCCGGATGCGTCTCGTCTGCATGATTTTCTCCTTTGCCTTGGCGGCGATGGCGCAGATCGACCCTGAATACGTGATCCCCAAAGAAAACCCGAACACGACGCCCGCTGACTTGAAAAATGGCCAGCAGTTGTTCATGGCACAATGCGCCCGGTGCCACGGCCCGAAAGGCGAAGGAGGCAGGGGCGCGGTCCTGGCGCAGCCCCGATTGCCCCACGCGCCGGACGACCAATCTCTGTTCCTCGTGATCCGGGATGGCATAAAAGGATCGGAGATGCCTGCCGGTTATGCCGTCGACACCCGTGAGACCTGGCAGCTTGCAGCTTATGTTCGCAGCCTGGGGCGCATGGCTCTTGAAACCGTCCCGGGAGATCCGAAGCACGGACGGGAATTGTACCAAGCTAAGGGACATTGCTCTCAATGTCATATCATCAGCGGCCAAGGTGGAAGTCTGGGACCTGAACTCACCGAGATCGCCTCACGTCGCAGCACTGCGCACTTGCGCGCAGCGATTCTCGAACCGGCATCCACCCTCCCCGAGGGATTCTTAGAGGTGCGGCTGGTTACCAAGGACGGCCGCCGCATTTCAGGCGTGCGGCTCAACGAGGACACCTTCACCATCCAGGTCCGCGATCTGAACGGGGGCGTTCACTCCTTTTTCAAAGAAGACCTGAAAGAGTTGCAAAGGGATCCGGGAAAGTCCCCGATGCCGAGTTTCCGCGGAATGTTTTCAGCGTCCGAAGTGGATGATTTGGTCGCCTATCTGGTTTCCTTGCGAGGTAATCAATGAGACTCACACTTTGTATCTTCGCCGTCGCGCTGCCGCTAGCCGCGCAGGTTTCCTATGACCGCCTACGGCAGGCCGATTCCGAGCCTGGCAACTGGCTCACGTATTCCGGCAACTATAGCGCGCAGCGCTACTCGCGTTTGAATCAGCTCACGGCTACGAACGTCCAGCACCTGCGGCCGGTCTGGGTATACCAGATGCACACGACCGAGAGAGTGGAAACATCGCCCGTGGTGGTCGATGGCATCATGTATGTGAGCGAGCCAGGCGGAAGCGTGACGGCTCTCGATACTCTCACCGGACGTCCGATCTGGAAGTACACGCGAACCATGCCCAAAGGTGTTCGCGGCTGCTGCGGCCCGGTGAACCGTGGCGTGGCGATTCTGAACGACATGGTGTATACCGGCACCTTCGACGCTCATCTGGTGGCGCTCGATATTCAATCTGGAATTGTGCGCTGGGATGCCGAGGTGGCCGACCCGAAGTTGGGTCACTCGATCACCGCCGCGCCACTCGCGCTCAAGGACAAGATCGTGGTCGGCATGGCCGGTGGCGAGTATGGTGTGCGCGGCTTTGTCGATGCTTATGATGCCAAAACTGGCCGTCGGGCTTGGCGTTTCTGGACGGTGCCGGCGGCTGGCGAGCCTGGCAGCGAAACGTGGTCCGGCGACACCGCGAAAACCGGCGCTGCCACTACCTGGGTTACTGGGGCGTACGATCCTGAGCAGAACACCGTTTTTTGGGGCACCGGCAATCCGGGACCGGACTGGAATGGCGATAAACGGGTTGGAGACAATCTCTACTCCGATTGTTTGCTCGCCCTGGATGGTGACACGGGCCAACTTAAATGGTATTTCCAGTTCACTCCGCATGACGTTCATGATTGGGATTCAACCGAAGTCCCCGTGCTGGCGGACGCGGTGGTACGGGGAGAAAAGCACAAGGCTGTCCTATTCAGCAACCGCAACGCTTTCTATTATGTTTTGGACCGCACCACTGGGAAGTTCCTCGCCGGCAAAGAGTTCGCCAAGCAAAGCTGGGCGAAGGGGCTGGACGATTCAGGTCGACCGATCGTGGTTCGGAATTCAGAGCCGGCAGTGGAGGGAACCAAGGTATACCCCGACGTGACTGGCGGTACGAACTGGTTCAGTCCCTCCTATAGTCCTCAAGCGAACCTGTTCTTCGTGGCCGCGCGGGATGTAGGCGGCGTGTTCCTCAAAGGCAACGCGGAATACAAGGCGGGCGCACAATTTAACGGCGGCGGGCAAAGCCCAATCGTCGGCGAAGAGCCGAGGGGCGCCATCCGCGCAATGAATCCGAACACTGGTGAGTTGAAATGGGAATTCAAACTGCACTCCGAGGCTGAGGCTGGTGTACTCTCCACCGCGGGCAATCTGGTGTTCGCTGGTACGAATGAAGGCGACTTTTTCGCGCTCAACGCCACAACGGGTCGTCCGCTTTGGCATTTCCAAACGGGCGCGACGATTAACGCGAACCCAGTCAGTTATCTGAGCGGGGGCAAGCAACAGGTGGTAATCGCTTCCGGCAATTCGATCTTTGCATTCGCGCTTGAGGATTAGCCTCAAGTCGGAGCGACTCGCGGGGCAGGAACGAGTAATCGAGATTGCTAAGACTGGCCGATCGCACACCACTTCGGCCACAATCAGCAATGCGCGTTTTTCAGGCGGAATCCCGACCGGGCACCACTACAGCAAACACTCGGCTTGTGATTACCAGTAGCAGCTGCACTTCCACGAGCAGGCCCAGGCGGCCACCTTTTCTTCGCGGCCTTGGCTTTCCGGGCCTGCTTGCGCGCTATCTTCGTGGTCGGAATCTCCTCAGCTTCCTGCTTGATGTTGTTCTAGAATCGATTGCGTTCGTGCTAGATGTTTCTCCTGGCCGCATGTCGTTTGTGGTCGTCACATGGATCACTTCCATGAGAAGGCACAGTCAAGTCAAGACGCCGTGGCGGATTTTCTTTGTTTTTTTGCAACTCTATCAGGAGTAGTGTCAAGGTTTCTGTGTAAACGATTCTCCAACATCGGCTGATTTTCGGCCTCCTTCTGCCAAACATGCGGTTGGTTCGGACCGGTCCAAGTTCTGCGCTACAGCGCTCGCAGGGGATCCACAAGGGGGCGGCAGCCCTCTTGAGGGGGGAGCCGGCAGCATCGATGCGTGCCAGCGCTTTTTGCTGGCGGGCGGCGTGCTTCCGGCGTGGGGGGACACCCTCCCGCCCCGGCTTGCCCCTTGGGGGAAACGGGAAAAGGGGAGTTACTAAATGAGCAGTCGTCTGCTGCTCGGTGCAGGATGTGATCCTTTTGTTTGGGCGCTGCAATCTCAGGTTCGGCCTTCGGGTCCGGATTGCTCCGGTAGACCCGTGATCACTTCGCAGTCGCCCGATCGCGGCGGTTGTCCTCGAAAATTCTATTCAGCTACGGAACTGGTGGAGATTGTTTGTCTTGTTCTCGCCTCCTGCCTTAGCGACTTTTTTACGCTGCCGGTACTGCTTGGGTCTGCGTCGCCTTACTGGCCTGCCGCAAAGGCTCGTACACTTCACCTCTAACCCATAGCTTGTGCATCAGCACTGCCAGTTTTCTGGCTACTGCTACCACTGCCCGCTTCTTCGCATTCTTTCCACCATGCGCCATCAGGCTCAAACCCCAACGGCGGAGATCGCAATCCGGCCCCCAATGGCCTAGAACGTATTGAGCGCAATTGACCAGCAGTCGCCGCACCAAATGGTCTCCGGCTTTGCTGATGGATAGTTGTGGTTTGCTGGAGCCCGAATCGCTCTGCTTCGGCCGCAAGCCAAGGTAGCTGCCCACGTCGCGGCTTTTGTGAAAACGGTTCGGATCGTCGATGGTCAGCGCGAAAGCCAAACTGGTAACCACACCCACCCCCGGGATCTGCCGCATTAGCTCCGTCTTGGGATATTTCGTTTTGGCCAGCTCTTCGATCTGTTTGTCGTATACACGGATTCGAATTGTGAGGTTCTCTATCTCCTCTAACAGGGGCAGCAGCGCGCCGCTGATACATCCAGGCAACTGGTCCCGTACTTTGGTTGAAAAGTACGCCCCCGAGGCACTGGGCAGGCGTCCGCCCACGGACTTAACCATGCCCCGAATGCAATTGATCAGGGTCGACCGGACGGAGACCAACTGATCGCGGGCCCGCAGTACGGCTAGGTCGGCCTGGGCTTCCGCGCTACGATGTCGAATCGGATGCAGTAGACTCTTGTCCACGCGTGCTAATCGCGCCAGTGTGCGCGCATCAACCTTATCGGTCTTCCGGTCGTTGTCATAGATGATACGCACCTGGCGAGCGTTCGCGACCAGCACCTCATGGCCGAGCCGTTCCAAATACCGGCTTACCCATGGAGAATGAGTCCCTGTCTCAAGAACAATTCTGGCGCGAGCCATACGCCGGAACTGCTCTTCGAGGCCGGATTCGGTCGTTCGCACGGTTCCTTCCGAAACAACGTCGCCCTGCTCGTTGAGAATGCAGTAATGGCTTGTCTGGTCACCCAGATCTATGCCAACTGTCCTCCGAGGCGACATCGTGGTTGCTGTCTTTTGCGCCGCGTTCTTGCGCAGGCGCGTCGTCTTGGTATTCTTTTTCAAGGCCAGTCTCCTTTTTGCACCTGTGAGTGCGTTGATTGATTTGAAGCTACAGACTTCGATCATAGACTGGCCTTCTCATCCCATCTCTGGTTGGGAGAAATCGCAAGCGGAATCTTCGGCGATTAGGGGATTGAGGCGAATGCTGGGTGGGCTTAAGGGGCAATTGACGGGAACGGGTCCTTTTTTATAAGGGCGACAAAACGAGCCGGATCGGAAGATTACTTCGAAGCGATCTTGTACTAAGCTAAGATTGCAGGGCCTTTTGCATCGGCCCGAAGGCCGCTGTGATAAACGCAACTCAGTCTCGTTACGAGGCGAGGCCATGAAACAGACCCGCCAGAAAATCGGCGCACCCCTAAAATCAGGTTTTGCTCTTTCGCTCCTCCTCCTGTACTTATCCAGCCCAATCGCAGTGGCACAATCACCGGGCACGTTTACGCCGGCCGGCAACATGACCACCGCCCGATACGGTCACACCGCCACCCTGCTGACCGATGGCAGAGTTCTGATCGCCGGGGGCTTTGGCTCCGGAGGCATAGGCATGGATAACCACTTCGAATCCAGCGCCGAGCTTTACGATCCTTCCACCGGTACCTTCACCCCTACCGGCAGCATGACCACTGGCCGGTATTGGGCCTGGGCCACTTTGCTACCGGACGGCAGAGTCTTCATTGCAGGAGGCACTCGCCCCGACCTCTACTTGGCCAGCGCTGAGATTTACGATCCTTCCGCTGGAACCTTCTCCACTGTGGCTAGCATGCCCGCAGCCACCTACTTCACGGCCACCTTACTCCCGAATAGGAAGGTTCTGACTTTGTTTTGGTTGGCAGACCCTACGGGTTGGCGCGCCGGATTGTACGACCCGGCCACCCAGGCCTTCAGCGTCACTGCCAACGGGCCTGGAGGCGACTTCCAAAATGCCACCTTGCTTGCGGACGGCCGGGTCTTCTTCGATCGTGGCACCGACCTTAACGGAATCTATATTGACGGCCAGCTTTACGATCCGTCAACCAGCACGTCCACCCCTGTTGCTGACACACTCACTGCGGACACCCGAGACTGTTGTGGCTTTTGGAACACAGCCACCGTCCTCACCAATGGAAATGTCTTGTTGGCGGGCGCCGGTAATGGCGATGCTGGAGTCGCCTTCGACAGCGCCGCACTCTACGATCGCGCCCGGGGCGCCCTCATTCCGGCCAGCAGCATGACCGCCAGGAGAATCGGGCATAAGGCGGCTCTGCTGCCTGACGGCAAAGTCTTGATCACAGGAGGCGCCAGGGGTTGCCCGCCGCAAGGGGGTGATTGTACGGGAGTCAACAGCAGCGCGGAAATCTACGATCCTTCCACCGGCGCCTTCAGACCTGCCGGCAACATGACTACCGTCCGGATTCTGCACACCGCGACTCTGCTCACCGACGGCACGGTCCTGATCGCCGGTGGTCCATTCACCGCCGGCGCCGAAATCTATCATCCGCTCGTATTGACGCCTCCGCCCGCGCTTGTCTCGCTCTCGGGCGACGGGCAAGGACAGGGCGCAATCCTGCACGCGGGCACGCCCGAGCTCGCCTCGTCCAGCAACCCCGCCGCTGCCGGAGAGGCCCTGGAAATCTATGGCATGGGCTTGATGGACGGAAGCGTGCTTCCTCCGCAAGTAACCATCGGCGGACGCCTCGCCGAGATTCTGTTTTTCGGCAAGGCTCCCGGAATCGCCGGTCTGAACCAGGTAAACGTTCGAGTGCCCGCCGGCGTCGCGCCCGGCCCAGCCGTCCCCGTGCGTTTGACCTACCTCAGCCGTCCGAGCAACGTAGTCACGATCGGCCTGCGGTGAGCCCTAGCACGCGTTCACACTTTCTCGCGCCTGATTTTGACGCCCCATTAAAAAAGGGACCACGCCCGCCAAATTGCCCCTTAAGCCCACCCAGCCATTCGCCTCATCGACCCAATCGCGACAGGATGCTACTTCGCCCGAATCGAAACCGAGGCGATGTGGTTCTCCCATTCCAGTTGGAGTTTGCCTGTCTTGCCGCTGGTGGTGATCGTATACTTCAGCTTTTCGATGGGCACTGGCGGCTTTTCCATTTTCATGTCGACGCGGCCCAAATCCATGCTGGGATCGTAGGAATCGCCGTTCTGACCAGTCTGTTTATTGATGATGAGTTGCCATTTTTCGGGGTCTTTCACCAGGACGTAAAGCGAATACGTGCCGGCCGGCACAGTGAGTCCGGCGATGTCGAGATCGGCTCCGGTTTGGAGCGTAGTGGCGGCATTCGCGCCGGCGCGCCATACAGGATAGGTCGAATCCCTCGACACCACGCCGCCATCTCCAAAGATCTGGCGGCCACGAACCGAGGGCGAGGAGTACTTAATCGTGATGGATACGCCGCCTATCGTGGCGGATGCTTGGTCGGCCGGGCTCTGTGCTGAAAGAAGGCCGACAACCCCGATGAGCGCAATAAAGAATCTCTTGAGTGTTCTCATAAAAAGATACTATCGCGGTTGAAGTGCCTGGCTGTCCGGCGGAAGTGAATCGATCACTTCGGTTCGGAGAAATGGCAAGCAGGGTCTTTAGCGCAATTGGCGGGGAAGGTCCCTTAATGGGATGGTCCGCCGCTTTTGAGATGCATCTCGGTGCGGAGCAAGCTTGAAGGTGATATCCAAAGGAGGATCATCAACAGCATGAACGTACAAACGATCGGCATTGATCTTGGAAAGACTGTCTTTCACCTGGTTGGGTTGGACCAACCAGGAAACGTGGTCGTCAAGAGAAGACCCTCGCGGAGCCAGTTGCTCCGCCAACTTGCCAACACACCAACCTGTCTGATTGGAATGGAAGCGTGCTGTGGAGCTCATCACCTGGGCGCCGCTCTGGTAGCACAAGGGCATGAGGTGCGCTTGATTCCACCCCAGTTCGTGCGCCCTTTCGTGAAGTCCAATAAGAACGATTACAAGGATGCCGAAGCCATCGCGGAGGCGGTGCAACGGCCCACCATGCGATTCGTGCCGATCAAAACCCAGGACCAACTAGATCTGCAGGCGCTGCATCGAGTGCGGGATCGGCTGGTGTCGCGCCGCACAGCGGTGATCAACCAGATCCGGGCCTTTCTGTTGGAACGAGGGATCACCTTCCGCCGCGGCCGAAAGTATCTGCAGCAACGCATGCCTTTGATCCTGGAAGACGCTGAACAGAATCTGTCTCCCCTGCTGCGCCAGTTGCTGGATCAGCTCTGGCAGGAGTGGAAAGTGCTGGCGTCACAAATTGAAGCCATCAGCGGGCAGATCGAAAGGATTGCACAGCAAGACGCGGTCTGCCAACGATTGCAACAGATCCCCGGAGTGGGGCCGCTGGTGGCGACCGCCACGGTAGCCGCCATCGGAAACGGATCCGCATTCGTCAAAGGGCGTGACTTCGCTGCTTGGCTAGGCCTGGTGCCGCGACAACACTCCACCGGAGGCAAGGCCAAACTGCTGGGCATCAGTAAGCGCGGGAATCCCTATCTGCGGCGTCTGTTTATCCATGGTGCGCGGTCGATTTTCACTCAGGCCCATCGAGACCGGCTAGCGCTGAACGCTTGGATGAATGAACTGGAACATCGGATGCACCGCAATTGTGCGATTGTCGCGGTAGCGAACAAGCTAGCGCGGATCGCGTGGGCGGTGCTGGCCAAGGGAGCGAACTATCACTGGCCTGGTACCGATCAATGGGAACCGAGAGAAGCTCTCGACGTGCCGTACGGAGCGGGAACACAGTGATTCGCGCTAGTGAGTTTTACCAACGGCGCTCGCCGGCCAGATGGCCGCGAACCAAAAATCAGCAGGTTTGGGGCACAGCTTTCTTGCCCTTCGCCACGCGGAGGCGTGTCCTGGACCGGAACACCACGCTAGACAGGAATACCACCCGACAAAAGATGCTCCGCTATCAAAGCGAAGGGCAAGAAAGCCCACTTCACCCTCCCTTGTTTTGCGTGCCTTTTGGCGAGTGGAGATTGCAGCCGGGAACACCCCAAACGTGTTCTATCGTTGTACAAGAAAAACCGACCTCGGTCTGCCAAGCACCAACTAACGAGATGGCGGAACAGTCTAACGGCGCGCCCCAAGCCTGTTATAAAAAATGGTCGCTTCTAAGGTGACCGACCCCTTTATTAGGACGGGCGCGCGCGAATCCTCATCATGGCCAGGAGTTCGCTCCACCAGTAGGCCGGATACATTTTTGCAGACCACCTCCGACAATCTCGAGTTTTTGCTTGACACCAAGCGGCGGACCATACCTTTTTATAAGGGTGACAAAGTCAGGCCGGGGACTCCCTCCGCGCGGACGGCACGAGCGTCGTGTTCTGGTAACTGGAGCGCCAGTGGCCGTGGAAAAGAGCAAGCCTTCGACCAGGAATCATCAAGGCTATTGAGGTGTGATTCAGCGCGTTAGTCATGCTATCCTACGCTTTCAGTTTGAGACCGTCCCGCTCTGCGACCGCGTTTTCTCTGCACTCATTCACACGGAGACCAATACATGAAGCTCACTTGGACCAAGACCGACGAGGCCCCCGCACTCGCGTCGTACGCGCTGCTGCCCATCCTACGAGCGTACTTCAAGGGGACAGGGGTGGAGATCGAAACGGCTGACATCTCGCTCGCTGGACGTATTGTCGCCAACTTCCCTGAGTGTCTTCGGAACGACCAGAAGATTCCCGACGAGTTGACGCGCCTCGGGGAGCTGGCGCAGACACCGGAGGCCAACATCATTAAGCTCCCCAACATCAGCGCCTCGATTCCGCAACTCCGGGAAGCGATTGCGGAACTTCGCGGAAAGGGCTACAAAATCCCCGACTATCTCGAGGAGCCGTCGACGGAAGAGGAGCGTGCGCCGCAGGCCCGCTTTGCCGTGGTCCTGGGCTCGGCGGTGAACCCCGTATTGCGCGAAGGCAATTCGGACCGTCGTGCTTCGAGGTCGGTGAAAGCGTTCGCGCGCAAGCATCCACAAAAGATGATGAAAAACTGGCCGAAGTCCGGCTCCGTGACGCGTGTAGCCCACATGAGTGACAAGGACTTCTACGGCAGCGAGAAAGCCACGACGGTGGGTGCCGCAACCAACGTGCGCATCGAATTCGTGGACTCAGCCGGCGCGGTGAAGGTGCTGAAGCAAAGCATCCCGCTGCTCGAGGGCGAAGTCATCGACTGCGCGGTGATGAACGTCGCGGCGCTGCGGAGATTCTATGCGGAGCAGATGGCCGCCGCTAAAGCTGACAATGCTCTGTTGTCGCTGCATCTGAAGTGCACGATGATGAAGGTCTCCGATCCGATCATGTTCGGGCACTGTGTGGCGGTGTATTTCGCCGATGCCCTGGAGAAGCACGCCGGCGCGATCCAAGAGATTGGCGCCAACGTCAACAACGGACTGGCCGACGTCCTCGACAAACTAGATCACCTTCCGGCCAAGAAGAAGGGCGAGATCGAGACCGATATCGCAGCCTGTTACGACAAGGGCCCCGGTTTGGCGATGGTCGATTCACGGGTGGGTAAGACCAACCTTCACGTTCCCAACGACGTGATCGTCGACGCATCGATGCCGGTCGTGATCCGAGACGGCGGCAAGATGTGGAACAAAGAGGACGCGCTGCAAGACACTGTAGCCATGATCCCGGACCGCTGCTACGCCACCATATATCAGGTCGTGATCGAGGACTGCAAGAAGCACGGACAGTTCGATCCGGCGACCATGGGCACCGTGTCCAACGTCGGGCTCATGGCTCAGAAGGCCGAAGAGTACGGTTCGCACGACAAGACGTTTGCCGCGCCCGGCAACGGCACGATTCGCATCGTTGATGCCGGCGGCAGGACACTGCTCGAACAGAGCGTCAAGAGCGGCGATATCTTCCGCGCCTGCCAGACGAAAGACGAGGCCATCCGCGATTGGGTAAAGTTGGGTGTGACACGCGCGCGGGCAACCGGCGCACCCGCGGTGTTCTGGCTCGACCCGGATCGTGGCCACGATGAGCAAATCATTCAGAAGGTGAATGCCTACTTACCGGAACAAGACCTCTCGGGACTGGAAATCAAGATCATGAAGCCGGTGGACGCGATGAAATTCTCGCTCGAGCGAATTCGTCGCGGCGAGGACACCATCTCCGTCACGGGGAACGTGCTTCGTGACTATCTCACCGACCTGTTTCCGATTTTCGAGTTGGGGACAAGCGCCCGCATGCTCTCGATCGTGCCGCTGCTCAGAGGCGGCGAATTGTTCGAAACCGGGGCCGGCGGTTCGGCACCCAAGCACGTGCAGCAGTTTGTTAAAGAAGGTCATCTGCGCTGGGACTCGCTCGGTGAATACTGTGCGCTGGTGCCCTCGCTGGAGTCGATGGCGATAAAGACCGGCAACCCGCGCGCGGCGCTGCTTTCGAAAACGCTGGACGAGGCCATCGGCCAGTACCTCGAAGACGCCCGCTACCCCTCGCGCAAGGTGAACGAGATCGACAACCGCGGCTCGACATACTATCTCGCGTTGGCGTGGGCAAAGGCACTCGCCGCCCAGGACGAAGACGGCGAGTTGAAGCAACGCTTCACTCCGGTAGCCGCTGCGCTGGCGGCGAACGAGGGCAAGATTACTCAGGAGTTGTTGGCGGCGCAGGGCAAGCCGGTGGACATCGGGGGGTACTATTTCCCGGACGACGCTAAGTGCGCCGTGGCAATGCGGCCCAGCGCTACGCTGAACGCAATCATAGACCGAATGTAGTGGCTTTTGAGCGTCCGTGCCGGGCGCGCGACGCTAATGGTTGAAGCCGCGCATCCTTTATGCGAACGTGATAAGGGCGCACGCATGCCAGATCTACTTTTGGAGATCCGAATTTCACGGGGCGAACCTTGGCGGAGCATCGCTACCGGTGTCTGGCCTGCTGGTGGCAGCCTTATGCTGGGGCATCCAACCGAGCACTTACCGCCTGAACTCATTACGGCTCTAAATCGCCATCAACTTGAGTTCGAACCGAGAATTGGAACTTGGAACTACACCGTCGGCGATGCCAATTACCAGGTGGCGTTCTCATTTATTGATCTCAGAAATACCAACTGAAGCGCTGATAAAGAAGGTGTATGAATTTGTTCCACTAGTACTACTGTGTTATAAAATAACATTTTGATGTAGAATTGTTTCGTGGGCAAAAAGACTGCGCCAGGCCCACAGGAACAACGCTTTGCGGCATATATCGAGGGCCTGGCGGAAGCCGCAGGGCACGCTGACCGGAACATCCCGTTGAAGAATTACTGCACGGCGCTGTTGTTGCCAGGTGAGCGCAAGAGCGTCGAGCCCATGGCCGCCCGACTGGCTCCCGATAGGGTGCGGCGCATGCATCAGTCGCTGCATCATGTGGTGGCCGACGCCCCATGGAGTGATGAAGCTGTTTTGGACCGGTGTCTGGATTTCATACTGCCGGCGATGCTCCGCCAGGAACCGGTAGTGGCGTGGGTGGTGGATGACACGGGGTTCCCGAAAAAGGGTCACGAGTCAGTGGGAGTGGCCCGACAGTATTGCGGTCAAGTCGGTAAACAGGACAACTGCCGCGTAGCGGTCAGTGTTTCGGTGACCACCGAGAAGGCGAGTATGCCAGTGGCTTTCCGCCTTTACTTGCCAGAGACCTGGACCAAGGACCGCAAGCGGCGGAAGAAAACTGGCGTTCCCAACGAGATCCAGTTTCAGACTAAAACGGAAATTGCACTGGAGCAGATTCAACGTGCTCGTCAACGAGGCATTCCACAAGGGGCAGTTCTAGCGGATGCCGGCTATGGAGTGGATACCAGTTTCCGCGCGGCTCTGACGAAAATGGAAGTGGCGTATGTCGTGGGCGTGCAAAGCAGCGTGACGGTTTGGAAACCCGGTGAACAGCCCAAGCCAGCCCCGGCCCGCCGAGGCAGCACGGGAAGACCCCGCAAGCTTTTGCAGCGCGATGCCAAGCACCAACCGGTCTCGGCCAAAGAACTTGCCGTGTCATTGCCGACAGAGGCTTGGAAGAAGGTGACCTGGCGCCAGGGAGTGAAGCAGAAACTGCATTCGCGTTTTGCCGCTCTGCGGGTGCGTCCTGCGCACCGGGACTACTGGCGATCGGAACCGCATCCCGAAGAATGGCTGCTGATCGAGTGGCCTGCCGATGAAAAAGAGCCCACCAAGTACTGGCTGTCTACTTTGCCTGCGGATACGGCGCTGGTCGAACTGGTGCACCTGGCCAAACATCGCTGGATCATCGAGCGAGACTATCAAGAACTGAAGCAGGAACTCGGTTTGGGTCACTACGAAGGACGCGGTTGGCGTGGCTTTCATCATCACGCCACCTTATGTATCGCGGCCTATGGGTTCCTGGTGGCCGAACGGAACCGTTTTTCCCCCTCAGCACGCATCGGCAATCTTGGATTACCGGCCCCCGAACCGCCACCACACTTCCGGCCCCGCGGTTCGCCGCATTCGCCCCGAGCGGCATAGTCCCGGTTCGATTACCACTCTCAGAATGATCCTCGCCCGCCATCTGCTGGGGCGGATTCCTCACTGTCCCTTTTGCGGATCGCGCTCCGGTTGATCCTCAGCATCGATGTCGGCCTCGACCACGCAGGTGGCAGGACGCGAATGGTTCGGCGCGGTCTTCCAAGAACCTTCCAGCAGTTCCACCGCCCGGAGTTCCTCTAACACGATGCAGCGCCAGTTTGCCGGGGATCCCATCGGTTGCAAACCACTTTCGCTCTCCCCACCGTATTGGTAACAGAGCACGCGACGCTGGCCGGTCTGATTGCGCCCCAATCTGTGCGGACAGAACAGCCGAGGGCGCTCCTTGTAAATCGCCCGCAGGGGCTGTTTGTTGGCTACCGCAGCCCAAACCAGCCGGTAGATGTCTTCCACCGTCTGGATCTTCGCTTTGACAACGCCCATCTCACCTTCACGATACCGCTCGAAGCGCTATCCTCAGTCGCGCCAAAATCATTTATAACACAGTAGTACTAGGAGCTTGCTGAAAAACTGCTCTGCGATGTAGCCTGAAACATTTTGGAAGCGTCTTGTTGTATATGCGAGGACCCGACGAAAAGCAAGACGACATGTTCAGCTACATTTCTCCGGACAAGCGCGTGCCCGCCGACCATCCGCTGCGCAAGATCCGCCCTTTGGTGGATCAGGTACTGAAAGAGATGTCGCCCCAGTTCGGCAAACTGTATTCGGAAGTAGGTCGACCCTCGATCGCGCCGGAGCGGCTGCTGCGAGCGTTGCTGCTGCAGATCTTCTACTCGGTGCGCAGCGATGCGGCACTGCGCCGCATGGAGAAGAGTAAGGCTTATGGTTGTCTACACCGATTCGTGTTTTCTTTGGCTTACATGAACGGGATTCATCGCCGTGGATTGCAAGTTTCACAACAATTCAGTGGTGTGGGCCACAGCAGACGGAGAACCGACAGCTATTAGAAACTCGCATTGTGGTGCATGAACAAAACATTGGACTGTTTCTTCATAACCGCTTAATCTGCTTGGAGTCGGCACGATTGTTCGAATACGGTTCATCCGGACTGACCTAGTCGTTAAAGTGGGCCCGTTCGAATCAATTCTCTGACGGCGAGGTAGTAGTGAGGGCCCAGATAAAGGCGAAGCTTGAACGCGCGCGGGTAAGAATGCCCCCGTTTGTTCAGGATTCCGCCGTTGTGCCAATGATGGAACGGCACTATACGCTCAACGAACTGGCTTCCATGTGGAACTTGTCGTACGAGAAGATACGGCGCACGTTCATCAACGAGATCGGAACCGTATCCTTCGGCGACACCTATCGAATCCCAGAATCAGTCGCGCGCCGTGTCTATGCACGGCTGTCTAATCGCTGAATCAATCCGAGTTGCGGAAGCGTCTCGCTGCCCCTGTGCCCCGCCTTCGTCTTCTTTCGAATCGACTCCTGTCGCTCCATAGATGCGTCATAGGCGTCTTCAGACGCCAACATCGTGCCGCGGACGGCATGAGCGTAGTGTTTCTCCGTGATGATCACGCTTCGATGGCCGAGCCATCGCGACACAAATTTGATGTCTGTGCCAGCGTTGAGATGAGCTATCGAGAACGTGTGCCGAAAGGTGTGCGGAGATACCGGATTCAGAAAAGGCTTTTCCTTCCCCGCTGCGGTAATGACTTTCTGGATCTTTCGGTACCAGTTGTTCTTGGCGGTGTCGTCATCCCCTCTGCCGGTCCAGAACCAATAGCGGCGTCCATCCTTCTCGCTCTTGAATTCAAGCCTCGAAAGTTCCGTCGCAACGAAATCGGGAAGCGGGATGTAAACCCATTCCTTCGTCTTCTTCTGAAAGATCCTCAGTGCTGACCCGCGGCCAGATGCACGCTCGACAAGCTGTGTATGATTCAAGGTCGTTGCGTCGGAAATTCGCAACCCAGCATGCCGCATGACGAGACAAAATGCTCGAAGTTCCCGGGCATTGGCGCCGCCACAGCCACCTCTTCCATCCGGGAACGTCTCGACCGCTTTAAAGATCCGCTCTTCCTCGTCGGCCTCCATTCCAAACTTCTTGCTAACTGACGCCGTGAATTTGATTTTCTCTGCCTGATTGTTCTGGATCCACCCGCGGTCTTTACAGTAACGAAGGAAAAAGCGCAGCCGTTCCAGTTCCGCCTTCCTGGTCGTAGGTGCCAGCGCTACAGGATCGGAGGGAACCGCGACGCCCTTTCGTTGACGAGTGGGCTGGAGATTGATCCATGACTCCGTAAACTTCGTCGTCACGTCCAAGCTGTCAAACTCCTTCAGTCGATGATAACCTCTGCTCTCGCAGAACGGCACGAATCGCTTGAGCAAGAGAACTTCAAATGCAGCGTACGTGTTCTTCTCGACGCCGCGGCCATGTGGGCCCTGGGAAGCAAGGAATGACGCCACCGCGTAGGAAGTGGTCACGACGCGGCATTCCAGTTCTTGCGGCGTAGTTGTTTGGCCCCACTGTTCCCACTGCGCAGCAATTCGCTCAGCTTTCTTCCAATCGTTGGTCTTTGTCGAGCGGTTTGTGACGAGGCCCTCAAGCGTTAACGTTCCTTCGGCGGCGATTGGGCATTCGCAGTCTCTGGCTCGTTGGGTTTTGGAGGTGGGCTGAAAAACTCGAAAATTCTGCGAGTAGTGCTTCGTGCAGGCCCGGATGTGGCGTCGGTAGAGGGTAAGCCCGTACATGACAGCACCTATCGTAGCTCAAGATTCGGATCCGTGTTGAGTTCGTGTTGAGTTGTAGGGGTGCCAGAGGGGTTACAGAGGCTACAGAGGGCAAATGCCCCTACGTATTTTCTATAACTTACAGATATGGTTCAGGTGTTGGTGCGGATGAGAGGACTTGAACCTCCACTCCCTTGCGAGAACTAGAACCTGAATCTAGCGCGTCTGCCAATTCCGCCACATCCGCACTGTGGTGGACGTCTCTATTGTCCGAGACCACGGCGGCGAGTGTCAACCTTCGAGCTCGCGGCCGGCTTGGATTGCTTGCGCGCCCGCAGGGCGAGAATGAGCTGCATGACGCGCAGCTCTATCTCATCGCGCACTCCGCGATAAACCTCTTCGCTTTCGCCGATCGGATCCCGGACCGCCCAATTCTCCACCGGAACGACGGCTCTCACCGGCAGCTCCATGCCCGACATATTAATGATGAGGTCGGCTTTGGCGGCCGCCGATTTGAAATCCTTGGGATACATGTGGCCGACATCGATATTCTTTTCGAGCATGACTTTATGCGTCAGCGGCGCCACGGCCATCGCGGGCGCAAGCCCGGCGCTGTGTGCCTGGAGGACATCGGAACCGTAGGTGCGCGCGAAGCCCTCCGCCATCGGGCTGCGGCACGAGTTCCCGATGCAAACAAATAAGACCCGAGTATGGGGCACTTACTAATATTTTAGCTAAGTCAAGGCCGAAATAATCTCGGACTAGTACTATACCTTGTCAAGAAACATTTTGTGAATACGCGAGTCGTCGGTCAGCTCGGGATGGAACGTTGCCACCAGATGCCGGCCCTGCTCCACCAGCACCGGGTCGCCTTGATACTTAGCCAACACCTTGGCCTGATTGCCGACCCGGCGAATGATTGGAGCGCGAATAAATACCGCCTCCAGATCGCCTTCGAGCCCTTCCGGGTTCAGCCGCGCAATCCGGCTGTCGAGCTGCCGGCCATAGGCGTTCCGCTCGACGTCGATATCCATGAGACCCAGAGAGCGCTGGGGCGGATTTAAAACTTCCGACGCCAGCAGGATCGCTCCGGCGCAGGTGCCAAAGATCGGACGCCCCGCGCCGAACTCGCGCAACGGTTCGAGCAGTTTCTCCTCTTCGAGCAGCTTCAACATCGTGGTACTTTCGCCGCCGGGGATCACTAAACCATCCACCTGATCGAGATCGGCGGCAGAGCGCACCTCCACCGGCTCCGCGCCGGCCCGCGCCAGGGCTTTTTCGTGCGCTTTCGAAATCGCCCTGCAGCGCGAGCACGCCGATCTTCTTTTTCGACCCCTGGGCCATTACCAGCCTCGCGTTTGCAGCAACTCCGATTCGGGGAGCTTGGCGATGTCGAGGCCGAACATCGCGACGCCCAGGTCTTCGCTCGCTTCGAGTAGCTTGGCCGGATCGTTGTAGTAAGTGGCCGCCTTGACGATGGCGCGCGCGCGGGCTTCGGGATCGGAGGACTTGAAGATTCCCGATCCGACGAAGACCGCCTCGGCGCCTAGCTGCATCACCAGCGCGGCATCGGCCGGAGTCGCAATTCCGCCGGCTGAGAAGTTGGGAACCGGCAGTTTGCCGTGCTCGGCCACCCACTCCACCAGCTCGAGCGGCGCCTGCAGTTTCTTGGATTCCGCCACCAGCTCTTCGTGAGCCCAGCACGGTGAGCTGCTTCATCTCTTTGACGATGGTCCGGATGTGGCGCACCGCCTCGACGATATTTCCGGAGCCGGCCTCGCCCTTGGTGCGAATCATGGCCGCGCCTTCGGCGATCCGCCGCAGAGCCTCGCCCAGGTTGCGCGCGCCGCACACGAACGGAACCTTGTAGTTGCGCTTGTCGATGTGATGCTCTTCATCGGCCGGTGTCAGCACTTCGCTCTCGTCGATGTAGTCGACTTCCAGCGCTTCCAGAATGCGCGCTTCCATGAAATGGCCGATGCGCGCCTTGGCCATCACCGGAATGCTGACCTGGTGCATGATCTCGCGGATCTTGCTGATGGGCGCCATGCGCGCCACGCCGCCTTCCTTGCGGATATCGGCGGGCACGCGCTCCAGCGCCATGACAGCGGTGGCGCCGGCTTTTTCGGCGATGACCGCCTGCTCGGCGTTGGTCACGTCCATGATCACGCCGCCTTTCAGCATTTCGGCCAGGCCGACTTTCAGGCGGAAGTTGTCGTCGAGGTACATGTGTTCTCCTTAGACCATTGCGGGAGCTTCGATGAGCGGGGAATGCGCGCGCATGCGCTCCAGTTCATTTTGAAATATACGACCGAGGATGGCGACGCCGGATCGGATCTGATCCGGCGTCATCCCGGCAAAGCTGATGCGTAAACTGTTCGGTTCCGGGTGCGAGACCGCGAAATATTTGCCCGGCAGGTAGGTGACGCCTTCGCGTTCGGCGCGCGGCAACAACTCGCCGGCATCGAGCGGCCCGGTAAGCGGACCCACAGGCTCATCCCGCCGCGCGGCCGCGTGAAGGTGGTTCCCCGCGGAAGGTATTTCTCGCACGCGCTGAGTACGGCATGCAGCCGCTCGCGGCCGGCGGTCGAGCATTTTTTGGCGATGCTGCTCCAGGCGTCCCGATTCGGCGAAGCGCAACAGCACGGCCTGCGAAAGCTGGTCGGTGTGCAGGTCGCTCCATTGCTTGGCTTCGGTCAGCTTTTCGATCAGCGCGCGCGGGCCGATTACCCAGCCGACGCGTAGGCCGGGAAACGCCAGCTTCGAAAAGCTGCGCAGCAGGACCGTGTCGCCGGTTTCGTCCAGGCGCTTCAGCGGAGCGATGGAGTCGCCCTCATAGGCCAGCGGTCCATAGATATCGTTTTCGACCACGATAACGCCCGCCGGCTGCGTGATCCGAAGCAACGTTTTTCGGGATGCCAGCGGCAGCGTGGCGCCGGTCGGGTTCTGAAAATTCGGAGTGACAACCAGCAACCGCGGGCGTTCGCGGGCGATGATCCGTTCCAGAGCCTCGAGATCGAGCCCCTCATCACCAACCGGAACACCGATCAAATGTGCACCGCCTCGCTCGAAGGCGTGCCTCACTCCTAGATACACCGGATCTTCGAGCAGGACCGTCTCGCCGTTCCGGACCAGGGTTCGTTGCAGTAGATCGACCGTCTGCTGGCATCCGCTGGTGACCAATATGTCGTCGGAGTCGCGCGCGACGCCTTCAGCACGGGAGATTTCCAGAAGATAACGGCGCAGCGGGGCGTAACCGGAGGGCGAGCCTAGTTGCAGGATGGTTTGCGCTTCGGCGCTATGGATCACTTCCGTGCAACTGGATCGAAATTCCTCCAGAGGAAAGAGCAACTCGGATGGCCGGGAGCTGGAAAAGCTGGCGAGCGGCGTGGATGCGGGCGCGGCCGGGGAGGAGGCCGCAGGCTCCAGCAGGTCAGGCCAGTTCAGTTGGGTTCGTTTTGTCGGATGGTCGGCGACGAAGCTTCCGCGGCCAACGTGGCCGGTGATCAGACCTTCGGATTCGAGGAGTTCGTAGGCGGCTGAGACGGTAGTCCGGTTCAGGCCAAGTTGGCCAGCCAATTCCCGAGTGGCTGGTAGCCGCTCGCCTTTGGCAAGCTGCCGAGATTCAATTAACTGCTTAATTTTAAGGTATAACTGCCGGTAGAGAGGGGAGTTCGAATTTGCGTCAAACGCGCTGATCGGCAGCATTTTGGTACGCCATGAGCATACCATATTGGCTGGCTTGGCTGCAAGGTAGTGGGTGGGTAGTGGGTCAGTCGGGTAGTGGGTCAGTTTGATTGGACTGCGTGGTCGTGGTCCGTTTGAGGGGGAAGCAATAGCGCGCGCTGTTTTTGCCCCACGCGCTTCGGTAGATGTGAGATACGGGACTGAACTTAACCGCGCGTTGAGACGTAACGGGCAGTAGAGCGTTTCAGAATCAATAGCCCCAGCAATCCAATTATCAGCAGGAAAACCACGGAGGGCTCTGGAACCTCGACCAGCGTGTAGGTGACGTCTAAGATCCGGTTCATTGAGGCATCGAAGAATTGAAAACCTTCGAAATAGGCTTCCGCGCCCTGTTCAATTACAGCACCGCGCGCATGTGCTGTGAAGAACAACGTCGACGTTATCGGCACACCAAGCGTGAAGCTCGTTCGAGGAACGACGCTGGCAGACGAACTACTGCAGGTATCGGCCATGCGTATCCGTCCACCGCCGCCTCCGATCGAGTCTGTATCTTGGTCGCCGAAGCTAGCTGTCGATCCAGCATCCACGACACCGTCAAACCCGGCGAATAAACATGCTATGAAAAAACCCTCCGCGGGGCCGTCTGTCACTGTAAACACATAATCATCTTGAAAGGTGGCCGAAGCGAAGGCGGAATGGAATGGCGGAGAAGTGAGGGGGGTTTCAGCGAATACACTAACCCCCCCTGGCCCGGCGAATGCGTCGGCGGCGGGTAGGTTGGAGGGGGTAGGCCACAATCCGCCAAACTCGTACCGTTTACCACCACGTCGTCGCAAATCGCCTGCGTGGAGACAATGGCAGCCGCAGACATGGAGCTGACCGCAAGGCCGAAGCAGAACAGAAGCTTTCTCATGGTTACGTTCTCCTCCTTTTATTGAGAGTCTACTCCTTCTATGCCAGCCGCGACGTGGCTGCTGGGTTCACGCGCCGCGCAGGACTGCTTACCCCGTAGTCCGTTTGACGAAAGGCAGCAATGCCGTACACTGAAAACGAACCGGGTTCTGGCCGTGATGCCTAGCATGACCATCACTGTCAAAAGCAAGAAACTTCTCACAGTGCCGGAGCCTGTCCGTCGCCGGGCTGGTTTCAAGCCAGGCGATCAGGTCGAGTTCAAGGCATCCAGCGGCGTGATCACTATTCGAGAATTGCCCTCGGCCGACGAATACACACCCACGCAACGGCGGATCATAGACGCCCACCTTGACGAAGCTGAAAACCGTCCGTTCTACGGTCCATTTAACACCGTGGACGGCATGATCGCCCACTTGAAAGGCGAAATTAAAAGGCGGATGAAACCACCAGCCGCCGTCGACATAAGCACGCCGTTTCCGTGCTTCGGGCTTCCGAAAGACGCCGAGCCGATCACGCTCGATCAAACGCTTCAAGCCGAAGACGAACTGTAAGCCGGGGCTTCCACCGCCAGCAGAACCAGCGACAACCACAGCAGATCGGCCAGCAGCAGGTGAAAAAGCTGCATCCAGACCGGGGCGAGTAGCGTGATGTTGATCGCCCCTGCCCCGAGCTGTGTCACGGCCAGCACGATCACGGCCAGCGCGATTTGCGACGTCAGCGGTCGAGGCTTCGAACGCAGCAGCAACATCGCTGTGTAGGCGAAATATCCGGCCGCCAGGATGGCCAGCACCGGATGCAGAACACGGAGCCGTAAGAGGAAACTCGACGCCGTCGAAATATCCTGGCGCATGCCTTCAGCCAGCGATGTCACCGGATAAAGCGTGTCGCCCAAAGCGGCAATGGCTCCCGTTACGCTGACCACCACTGCCGCGGGCAAGGCCGCCACCACACGCGACGATCGGCGCACGGCTTCGTGCACGCCTTCGCGCGAATACCAGGCAGTCAGAGCCAGTGCCGCTAACAAAAACTGTGTATTCACCAAGTGCAGGGACAGATAAAACGCCCGCCCTACCGAAGCGTTGGACGCGACGAACTCGAACAGCACCAGTCCGGCGCCGAGCAGCGCCTCGGCGAACAGAAAAACAACCGACAGCAGCGCGTAACGCCGCACTGGATGGTCGCGCGGAAAGCGCCGCACGCTCCACACCGCCAGCCAGCCGGTAGCGATGAGTGAAACCGCGCTAGTCATCCTATGCGTGAATTCGATGAGGGTTTCCAGGCGCGGCGCGCGTGGGACCACATCGCCATTGCACAGCGGCCAGTGATTTCCGCAACCGGCGCCCGATCCACTGGCGCGCACGTAAGCGCCCCACAGCACCACGAACAGGTTCCAGGCCAGCACGCCCCAGGCATAGCGCGTGAAGGTGGCCGGCGGGCTTTTGCGCGGAGACGCGATGATTGCGGGCACGCAACCTCAATGTAACAAGCTTTAATGTAACAAGCTTTGATAAAATTGGTTCGCTGGCTGTGATGCATTTTCGCCGGACCGCCCCGCTGTTCGCTGTTCTCTTTGCTCTTCTCGCCGAAGATTTGCCGGCCCAAAAGAAGAAACCGGCTTCCGACGACGAAGGCTATATCCCGGTGGTGGCGCCGGAGACCAAACAAAAGAAGAAGAAGGAGGACACTCAGACGCTCCCTCCTCCCAAGGAACTTCCGGGCGCAGTGACGGCCGAGACGGAGCGGCTGACGTTCGGTGCGTCGCCCTTAATCGGAAAAGGTTTGCTTTCGCAGCAGACGCGGGATGCGTTAAAGGCGCTACTCAAAACCAATCATGGGACCATCGTCAAGCTGCGGGCGTTCGTGGCCGGCTCAGGCGACCTGCGCCGCGTGGGCGAGCTGGTAGCCGAGACATTCACTGAAAAACATTTGCCCTTACCGGTGTTGAGCGTGGTGCAGGTGGGCGCGCTTCCGATGGAAGGCGCTCAAGTGGTGTTGGAGAGCATCGAAGTGGATAAGAAGGTGGTAAATCCGCACGGGATCGCGTTCCTGGCGGGCCAAAACGCCCCCAGCGTCGCGCAGTCTCTTGCGAAATTGACAGTCGCTCTTAGGGGCGGCGGCATGCAGTCGGAAGACGCGCTGCGGGTGACCTGTTTCGTCAGTTCGCTCGACGAGCAGCGGGATGCACACCAATTAATGACGGCCGCTTTCCCAGGCGCCGCATTGAACTACGTCCAGATGCAGCGCGAGCCGGTGACGCCGGCGGCGGAGTGCGAAGCAGTGGCCCGGCTGCGAGCGCCGATCCCGGAACCGGTGAACTTTCTCAATCCGCCCGACCTCGACAAATCGCCGAACTATTCGCAACTGGCGCTGGTAAAGAGTCCCAAGCTGCTGATTACCGGAACTCAACTGGCTTTTGGAAGCCAGGAAGGCGACATCAAGCTGGCATTTGAGCGGCTGCAGCGTGTACTCAGTTCTTCCAACGTTCGCTTTGATCAGGTGGTGATGTCGCACACTTACGTCACATCCAATGCGATCATCCCGCGAGTGCGTACGGTGAGAGCGGGCTATTACAGCAGCACCGCTCCGCCCGCCAGCACGCTGCTATCGTTCCAGGGCCTTCCATCGCTCGACGCCGCGTTCGGCGTGGACGTGATCGCGGCCTTGGACTCGCCGAGCGCGCAACGGTAATGGCCAAATCCGCGCTCTTGCCCAAATCAAGGACGATCCGCCGGGCCGCTCTCGGCTTGCGCGCGCATTCCGGGTGGGCTGCGATGGTGGCGTTGACAGCTTCATCTGAATCAGCGGAGGTCATCGACCGGCGCCGGATCGAAACGGCGGATTCATCCATTCGAGGATCGAAGCAGCCCTTCCACGCCGCGGAGCCTCTGAAGCTCCAGGATGCCGAGGCATTGATCAAGAAATGCACCGAGAGCACCCGGCGACTTTCGCGCGAAGCCCTGCAATCTGCGATCGCCGATTTGCGCGGGAAAGGCTTCGAGGTCAGCGGCTGCGGAGTGATTCTTGGATCGGGCCGTTCACTGCCGGCGTTGGAAGCGATCCTGGCGTCGCACGCGCTGCTTCACACCGCCGAGGGAGAGTTCTATCGCCAGGCTTTGGTCGAGGCGGGCGAGCATTGCGGACTGCGGGTGTTGGGGGTCAAAGAACGGGAAGCGTATGAACGGGGCGCGGCGCAGTTGCGTCTTTCGGTTGCAGAACTCGAAAACCGGATTGCCGCATTAGGCCGAGGCATCGGTCCGCCGTGGACGCAGGACCAGAAGTATGCTGCTCTGGTAGCGTGGCTGGCGTTGACTAACGGCTAATCTAGGTTGGTGCCGGATCACGGCAACTCGCGGTAATCCCGATTGAAATACAACAGCGGCCGGCCTCCAGGCGTTTCGGCATGCATGACCTCGCCCAGGAAGATGGCGTGATCTCCGGCTTCGATGATAGACGTGAGGCGGCACTCGACATTGGCGATGCAGCCGCGCAGCAGCGGCGCGCCGGTCACGTTGGTGTACCATTCGACGCCTTCAAAGCGGCCCTCCGGCTTCACGGCGAACGTCACCGAAAGATCGCGCTGGGTTTCGTTCAAGACGTTTACAGCAAAGCTCGAGCACGCGCGAAAATGCGATAGAAAATTGAAGGCGTAATCGATGCAGATCAGGATCAGCGGCGGCTGGATGGAAACCGAGGTGAACGAACTCACTGTGAGCCCGTGCGGGGTTCCATCTGAAGCTCTCACCGTGGCGACGGCGACGCCGGTGGCGAACATTGAGCAAGCTTTTCGGAAGGCTTCCGTGTTGAAGAGGGGAGCCGAGCTGGCCTGCGGGCTGGGGGCCGGTCTTGACAAGGCTATAACCCTAATCCTATCATGAGGTTTGCTCCTTCCTTCCGCGTAGTGGGGGCATTGCCGGGAGCAATTCCGCTTGCATTCAGTGCCGTTTTCATCCTCAAGGGGGACACCGTGATCAAGCTCGACATCATTAACGAAGTGGTAAACAAGACCGGAATAACGAAGACCAAAGCCGAAATGGCGGTTGAAACCGTCTTTGAGAGCATGAAGCGAGCACTGGCGCATGGGGAGCGCATTGAGCTGCGAGGCTTCGGCATCTTCAACGTCCGGCCGCGCAAGACCGGGATCGGACGCAACCCCCGCACCGGCGCCGAGGTGGCCATCCCGCCCGGCAAAGCGGTGCGCTTCAAACCGGGCAAGGAGCTGCAGTCGCTGCAGTAGCGTAGTCGTCGTGGTTCCACGCCCACCGGCTGACGGCTTCCGGGTCGCGCTGACACTTTCGCATCCCACGATTTCCGCTTCCCGCTGGGCGGTCCATTGGCTACTCCTGCTGCTTACTTTTCTTACCACCACGATTGTCGGCGTGGTGCTCACACAGAGTTTTGAGAACAACCGCCCGCTCGACCTCGATCAATACGTGAGCGTATTCACCGTGATCGGAGCGCGGCCGCTAGTCTTGCTCCAAGGCCTGGCGTTCTCAGTTACGTTGATGTCGATTCTGCTGGCTCATGAACTGGGCCATTACTTCGCCTGTCTTTATTACGGTATCGACGCCAGCCTGCCCTATTTTCTTCCGTTTCCTTCGCCCATCGGCACGCTGGGAGCGTTCATCCGCATCCGCTCGCCCATCTACACCCGGCGCGCCCTTTTCGATATTGGGATCGCCGGACCGTTGGCGGGTTTCGTATTATTGCTTCCGGCGATGGCGATCGGACTAGCGAATTCGAAAGTGATTCCCGGAATCGCCGAGCGCGGAGATTTGATCTTCGGAGTGCCGGCCATACAACGCGTCCTCGAATGGCTCATGTTTCCCGGCGCCCGGGCCGCCGACATCTATCTGCATCCGGTGGCGCGGGCAGCCTGGGTGGGGACGCTGGCCACTGCGTTAAATCTGCTACCGATCGGCCAACTGGACGGCGGACATATTCTGTACGCGTTCACAGCAGACAAGCACAAACTGCTGTCACGGCTCTTTGTTGTGGCGCTCATCCCGATGGGGATTTTCTACTGGCGAAGCTGGCTGGTGTGGGCAGTGCTGATATTCTTCTTCGCGCTTCGTCATCCGGTAATTTGCGACGTCGCGCCCCTGGGTCGAAATCGGGTGCTGCTCGGCATCGCCGCGCTGGTGATATTTCTGCTTACCTTCACCGTGGTTCCTATCCGCTAAGGCAGCACGTTGGCGATTGGCTTTCCAGCCTTCGGCACGGCTCCGGCATAATCTTCGCCGAGCAAGGCGGCCAAAGTCGCAGCGATCTGGCTCTGCGTCACTGGCGCGATCTTGGTACGTTCCCCGAGCGCGCGCGTGTCCGGGCCGAGCAACGCCATCCAGATATATTTTGGATCGGTGATCTTCTCTCCGTGGCTCTTCCATTCCACCGGCGCTTGGCCGCGTCCGTGGTCGGTTAGAAAAATCAAAGTCGTTTTACCGCGATATTGACCGATGGACTGCACGGTTTCCCATAATTCTTTGAGGTATTGATCCACCCGATGGGCCGATCTCAAATACAGCGCGTAATCCCCGCGATGCGCCCACTCGTCGGTTTCGCCCAGCGACAGGTACATTACGCGAGGCCGATGCAGTCTTAGATATTCGAGCGCGGTTTGAAACGCGAAGGAATCGAACGGCTCGTCATCCCACACCCGTGTTTCGTCTTTCAGACGATTGATCGCCGCCAGCCGCTCGGTGACAGGCGGCGCGGTCAGCGCATCGTAACCGGCATTCGCGACAAAGCCGCCTCGAGCACCATTCACGATCCAGGAGATGACGTCCCAAGCGCCGAAGGCGGCCATCTTGCCGCGGTATGCCGGTTTTTGATTCAGCCACTCGAGCACGGTCACATTCGGATTGGCGACCTTATCGTTGCTATGGATGCGCGGGTCGGCGAATCCCGAGAGCGTTTCGTTATAGCCGGGATAGGAGAAGTTCAGGCCATTGGTGACATAGGCGTCGGATCCGAGCGTGCGATTGCCATAGATCTGGCCGTTCTTCGCGACCACTTGCCAAAGAAACGGTAGTAAGGCCTCGCGGTTGCCGGCGACTACTTCATGATTCTTGGCGTCCATCAAGCCGGCGTCCGCACCTTGGAATACTTCTTGCCAGCGCAAACCGTCGGTCATGACCAGGAGGACGTTCTCGGTCTTGTGAGGTTGCGCGCCCGCGTACGACGCGAAAGCAGCCAGCAGCGCGATGTATCGCAGTCTCATTTGATTAGCGCTACGGGCGACGCGCGCAGAACCCTGCCGGGGCGCGCCGCGGTTAGTTGGCCGTTGGCGATCACTCGCTGACCGTTAATGATGAGGTCCTGCACGCCTTCGGCATACTGGTGCGGATTCGCGTAATCGGCCTTGTCCTGCACTTTGGCGGGATCGAAGATGACGATGTCGGCCTTCATCCCTGGCCGCAGCAGTCCGCGATCGAGCAGGCGCAGCCGCTCGGCCGTGTAGCCAGACATTTTGCGAACGGCGTCCTCTAGCGTCAGGACCTTGCGCTCGCGAACATAGCGGGCCAGCACGCGAGAGAACGTCCCGTAACTGCGAGGATGCGGCGCGCCCTTGCCGAACTGCGGAATCTCACCGTCGGAACCGATCATGGTATACGGCGATCGCAAGATCCGCTCGATGTCCTCTTCGCTGATGGCGTGGTATACCGCCTGGCAGCCGCCCTTCTGCTGGATCTCGATGGCGGTATCGGCTGCGTTTTCGATGGTGACGGGCCGGCCACGCGCGGCGGTGATGTCGGCCAGGCTTTTGCCGTCGAGCGACGCGTCGAACGGACAATTCGCCATCACGACGTTCTTGGGATCTCCGCCGCCGCGATCGATCTTGATGCGTTCGATGATTTCGGCCGTGATCCTGGCGCGCTGGTCCGGCGCAGCCAACCGCTCAAGCAGAGCCTTCTGGCCACCAGCCTGCGACCATTGCGGAAACAGCGCGGCGGTTCCAGTACTCGAAGCAGTGTAGGGGTATTGGTCGATGGTCACGTCGACACCCCGCGCGCGAGCTTCCTCCACCAGCTTCAGGGTCTCCACGCTCTTGCCCCAGTTCGCCGCGCCGATAATCTTGTGATGGGTTATCTGGGTGGGCAGCCCGCCCTCCTCGCCGATCCGGATGGTCTCGCGAACACTGTCCAGAACGCCCGCTGCCTCATCGCGCATATGCGAGATGTGCATGCCGCCGAAACCGGCCACCACCTTGGCGATCTCGATCACCTCCTCGGTGGGCGTGAAGTTGCCAGGTACATAGAACAGACCGGTGGAGAGCCCCATCGCGCCATCGAGCATGGCCTGCCGGGCTATCTCCTTCATCTTCGCGATCTCTTCCGGCGTCGCTTTCCGGTTCTCGAGGCCGAGTACCTGCTGTCGGATGCTTCCCTGCCCTACGAAACTTCCGAAGTTGACGGCCGGGTGCGCGTCGGCCACCTGTTTGAGGAAAGGCGCCAGCGGTAAGGGCGAACTGCCGTCCTGGCCCTCGATGAGGGTGGTTACACCCTGTCGGATGTAGTTTTGCGCTGCTGGGTCCAGGAAAATCCCTCGCCGGGCATGGGTGTGGATGTCGATAAAACCGGGCGCAACTGTCAACCCATGGGCATCGATGGTCATTTTGGACGGCAGGTTCTCCAGACGCCCTATGGCCGCTACGGTGTCTCCCCTAATCCCGATGTCGCCTTGGTACCAGGGATTGCCCGACCCGTCCACGATATGGGCATGTTGAATCAGGATGTCGAAGGGTTGGATTTGAAGAAAGAAGCTTAATGCAACGACCTGCAGCATGCAGGCCATTCTACATCACAGCGTCAGATGTGCAAATCTTTCACACTTCTGTGTCAGATTGCGCCTCGGTGTCGCTTTTCGGAGAATCAGCGAGCATGGACAAAAAGAGGCCAAAAATCAGGAAAACTGCCAGAATCGCGCCGACCATCATAAGAGAACCCCACCTTCTGGAGATTTAGACTGCAATTGAAGGGCCGGGGTTGCAGCATTTGTTGATGGGACACGCGCTTCGCGCTGGGCATCAAGCCAGCACAGTACTAGTCGCGCCGGATGGCTTGATATTGATTCTATGCAATGTTTGATTCCCGGCCCACGTTATCATGACTTGCTGGGACGGGTGAATCTCGGCTGAGTTCAGCGCGGCCGTACAAGTTCTACCATCTCGCGGATCGCTTCCAGCACGACTTCTGGCTGATCGAGATGAATCCAGTGACCGCTATCGGGAACTACGACGTGCTTGCCGCGCGGCGACCGGCTAGCCGTAGCACCTCGCTCGTCTAGCTGCGGTGGCATGGAATTTCCGGCGGAGAGAATCGTCACCGGAATCTGGGGCAGATCGGTCAACGCCCCAGCTTGCTCGGCGCTCTCCGGCAGCGCGCTAAAATACTCCGCCATTCCTAAGAAGGCCTTGGGCTGGCACCAATGCGCCTGGACCATCGGCCACACTTCGGGTGGCATCTTTTGTACCTCTCCGACCAATCGCGAGAGCGTGGATTCCGCGCGCCCGCTGGTCAGTCTGGCAACCAGCTTTGGAATCCGTCGACCGCCGCCCGAGAGCAGCGCCAGGCTGATGCGCACCACGCCCAATCGTGCGAGCAGCGCACCCCTGCGTGAGAGTCTTATGCCCCAACGCAGGATTCGTAAACGTTCACCGGAAACATGCGCCCATTCCGAGGCCGGCAACGGATCGATCAACACCAGTCCGGCTACCTGATCCGGATGAGCGACCGCGTAGGCCTGTACCAGAAGTCCGCCAAACGAATGACCAACCAGAACGTACGGCACAGGGACTTGTGCTGCCGCGAGCAAAGAGTGCAGCTCGTCGGTCAACACTGAAGTAACACGCCGCGTTGACGCTGGATCGCTCCAACCGAGCCAAGCCCGATCATAGGCACAAGCGCGTGTGAAGCGAGCGACCTCGGCTTGCACAGCCGTCCAATTGAGAGAAGAAGCGGCGATTCCGGATTCAAAGATTACGGTAGGACTACTCTGCCCCGCATCCACCAAATGCAGACGCCGGTCACCGATGTCAACCAGGCGCCCAGGCGGCGGAAACTTGCGTTGATCGCTAGCTGATCCGGCCGCCTGATAGAGGAATCCCGACAGAGGAAGAAGAACAACGAGCAGAGCGATGAGAAGGATGACTTCCAAAGCCGGGATTCTACCGCATTCATCTCGCGCTACGGTGGCGCATTCAGGTTAGACGCTCAGTTCTGAACTGCGGCGCCAGGCGCCGGTCCACGCCGGGAGTGATGCATCGCGGCTTGAAGGGTCGACAGCTTTTGCTGCTGCTCGGGCGTCAGCATCTTGAACATTTGCGCGCGTGCCGAAGCGTGGATGGCGGCTAGCTGTCCCATCTCAGTCCCTTCGGTAGCGGCCAGTTGCTGAATCTGATTTGAGTCTCCAGCTTTGACCGCGGCTTGAAGCGATTGCCGGGTTTGCTTCAATTGCTGCCGGACTGGCTGCGCCGACTGCCGGGCCCCTTGAAAGATCGACTTCATCTGGGTCTTTTGAGCATCCGTGAGGTTCAGCGCCGCAGCTAACCGGCCATGTTGATGGTTGTGCCGCGCGGGTGGCGGCGTTTGGGCAAACAGGCTGGCTGTTCCGAGAGCGGCCACTGCCATCCATGCGCCCATTTTCTTACTTAGGACTTGCATACTTAAGTTCTCCTACTCTTCTGGACGGGCGCCATGCCAGGCAGGTTTATCTAGAACGGTCAAGTACCGTAAGGCATCGTAAACTACTTGCGATTCAAGCCCAGTTCCGTTACAGTGAATCACGAGGGAGAGGACAATGGCTTTTTGTTCGAACTGTGGAGCGGCAGTGGACGGGCGGTTCTGCCCGAAGTGCGGATCGGCCATAGATGCGGGAGCGCCAGCAGCGGGCCCGGGTGCACCTCCGCCCCCAGGACCACCGCCCGGTGGGCCGCCACCACCTGGATATAATCCCCCACCGCCTGGTTACAGCGCCCCCGGTTACTCGGCGCCAGCGGGCTACGTTCCACCTCCCGCGGGGGCAGCTGGGATGACGGACAATATGGCAGGAGCCTTGTGCTATTTGTTCGGGTTTATAACCGGAATTCTATTCCTCGTGCTCGCGCCATATAACCAGAATCGCAACATCAAGTTCCATGCGTTCCAGTCCATCTTCCTGAACATCGCCTGGATCGTGACCTGGATCGTGGCCACCGTTTTTTCGATCGCCTTGCACGCTATCCCGATTCTAGGGGCGATCATCTCCATCCTGCTTCACGCGTGCATTGGAATCGGCTTCTTCATTCTTTGGCTGTATATGATGTTCAAGACCTACAACGGCGAAAAGATCGTGTTGCCTATAATTGGGCCGATGGCGGAGAAGCAAGCGGCAGCGTAGCGCACGCGCTCCCGCGTGCTGCGTTCACACTTGTGTGAACGTGTCAGATTACCGTAGGCCTTTTTCTTTCAGATACCCGATCAGCGCGGCCGGATCGTCGGTAATGATCGCATCGACACCCGCGTCGATGAGCATCTGCCAGTCGGCGGGAGTATCGGCGGTCCACGGCACCACCTGGATTTTGGCTTGGTGAGCCGCCTTTACCTGCTTGGGCGTCACCAGCTTAAACAGCGGCGAGATGATCTCCGCCTGGCCGTCGTGCGCGATGTCGACAAACGGCCGCGCATCGCCTTCCCACAATGTCGACAATCGAATATGCGGGGCCAGGCGCTTCATGGCATGCAAAGTCCGGAAGTCGAACGACTGCACGATGGAGCGCGATTCCAGCTTGTGCTTGCGGATCACGTCCAGCAGCATGCCGGCGAAGACGTCTGGCGACGGCGTCAGCTCCGGATGATCGGGAAAGCTCTTGGTCTCGATGTTGAACTGGACGTTGTTGCCGCGCGATAGGCTCAGCACTTCATCGAGCGTTGGGATGCGGGTACCGGGCACCGGTTGCTGCTTGGGGAAATGCGGGTTCTTCAAAGCGCCGCAGTCGTACTCGCGAAGCTCGGCTAGCATGAGCTCGTGAATGGCAATGCCGGGATGCGGTCCTTTACAGATCTCCGCATTAATGTGCGGATCGTGCGAGATCACCAGCACGTTATCTTTGGTCACCGCGACATCCATTTCGAGGAAGTCGGCGCCGATCTTGATGGCGTATTCGAACGCGGGAATGGTGTTCTCGGGATAGATGGCGCGAGCACCGCGGTGGCCATGTACCAGGATGCGAGGAGCGGAGTTGGCGGTCATAAGGCAGAATGCGCAAACCAGCAAGGCGCGCACGGGGCGAAGCAACATAATTACTAGAATATGGGATTTTCGGTTTGCGGCGGTGCGGGCTCGGGACTTTGTTCCGGAGCGGAACTGCTCTGAGACGGGGGCTGAGGCTCCGGTGGGGCCTCTACATGCACCGGCGAATACGTCTGCATTTCTACTTCTTCGTGGATGATGGGTGCCTCCGCGGCCGACAACGGGATCTCGCACTCGCAACAGTCGCTGCAGCGCTTACACCGGTCGCAACGATGATTGACACACGCGTCCTTGGTACAGTACACGCAGATTTCGCCGGCCGGTTCGCCGCAGATGCTACAAGTGAAGATGGCCGCTTCCGCTGTCACTTGCGCACCGCCTTACTGGGAGCCGCTGGTTGTTTCACCAATGACTCGCGACAGCGCTGAGCTTCCCGGTCGGCAACCTGAAATTCCTCTTCCTTCTGAGTTGCCAGATCCTGGACGTACTGCCGCAGCTTGTCCGCATTCGAGCTATTTTCGGCCACTACTGATTGCATCAGATCGGCCAGCGCCGGATTTTGATACTTGCGGATCCCTTCCGTCACCGAACCGAGCGTCGATGCCAGCGCCTGCATTCGAAAGTAGGTGTCGAGCGCCAGGGTAAGCCGTTCGGGCTGCTTGGAAAGCGCTTCGCTGGACCCCAGCAAGTACTTCAGCTCCGCCTGGGCCGTGGTCCACTGCGTCACGTAAGCCTTGGGAGCTCCTTTGGCCACCCACGTCTCAGGCTTTACCTGGTCGATGATCGGCTTTACATGCTGCGCCTGTAGATCCAGGCTATCAAGCAGCTTCCGGACATCCCATTCCGAAGCGACACCACCGGCCGGAGGGGATTGAGCGTTAGCAACGGAGGAGATCAACACTAGACACGTTAGTAAACCAGACGTCAACATTTTTAGACCGAACTTCATCAATGACCTTCCCTATGGCTAGTGTGGCACAACCTAATGTGGCACAATCACGCCGAACTCATATTGGCAGGTCAGGGGCACATTCACAGGCCGGGGGCCTGCGCCACAGTGAGAAAATGGGTCATGGCTTCCCTGCCCTCGCTAACCTTTCTCGACGTTCGCACTCAGGCCTTTCCCATCCTGACTTCCGCGCAGATCGATCGAATTCGCCCTTTGGGGCGGGTTCGAAATGTACAACCCGGCGAAATCCTTTTCGAGCCCAACGATACTGTCATTCGGTTCTTCGTGGTGCTCTCGGGAAACATGGAGATCGTGCAGCCGAGCCTGGACGGCGAGCGGGCAATCGTCAAGCATGGTCCTGGAGAATTCACGGGCGAGATGACCATGATCTCCGGGCAGCGCTCGCTCGTGCGCGGGCGCGTGACCGAGCCGGGAGAGTTTCTCGAACTCGACGCGGATACGCTGCGGTCGCTGGTAGCCAAGGACGCCGAACTGAGCGAGATCCTGCTACGGGCCTTCATCCTGCGCCGGATCGAGCTCGTCAAACGCGGCTTTGGCAACGTCATCCTGATGGGCTCGAATCACTCCGCCCGGACGCTCGAGTTGCGCGAGTTTCTCGGCCGCAACGGATATCCTTACACCTACATCGATCTCGACACGGACCGGACCTCCCAGGAGCTGCTCGACCGCTTCGCAGTGAAGTTGTCCGAAGTGCCGGTAGTAATCTGCAGCAATAGCGGCAACGTGCTGCGAAACCCGTCGATTCAGGAGTTGGCGAACTGCCTGGGCTTCAACAGCAGCATCGACCAGACGCAGGTGCGCGATGTGATCATCGTAGGCGCAGGCCCGGCTGGTCTGGCGGCGGCCGTTTACGCGGCGTCTGAAGGCCTGGATGTTCTGATGATCGAGACGACCGCTCCAGGCGGCCAGGCGGGATCAAGCTCGAAGATCGAAAACTATCTGGGCTTCCCGACCGGAGTCTCCGGGCTGGAATTGGCTTCGCGCGCCACCACCCAGGCGCAGAAGTTCGGCGCGAGAATGCTGATCGCGCGCAGTGTAGTACGGCTAAGCTGCGCACGTCGCCCGTATGAGGTAGTGCTCGAAAGCGGCGATGCGATCGCGGCCCGTGCCATCGTGATCGCCACTGGAGCGCAATACAAGAAGCCGCAGCTCGCGAATCTGGAGCAGTATGAAGGCGAGGGGATTTACTACGGAGCCACTTACATCGAGTCGCAGTTGTGCGAGGACGAAGCAGTCGTCGTGGTGGGAGGGGCAAACTCGGCCGGGCAGGCGGCGGTGTTCCTGTCGCAAACCGCCAGCAAGGTTCATATGCTGGTGCGCGGGGCGGAGTTATCGAGTACCATGTCGCGGTATCTGATACAGCGGCTGACAGAGAACCCGCGGATTGACCTGCATCTCGATACTGAAATCGTCGCGCTCGAAGGCAGCGCGCGACTGGAGCGAGTGGTGTGGCAGGACAAAAAAACCGGCGAGACTTCGACACGCGATATCCGGCACGTGTTCATCATGACGGGAGCGTCGCCGCGAACCGAATGGCTGCGGGGCTGCGTTGCCATGGACAATCGGGGCTTCATACTGACCGGCCGCGATCTGGATGTCCCCGTGGTCCCAGAGGAGAACCCGTCGTGGCCGCTCTCACGCCCTCCCCAAATGCTGGAAACCAGCCTGCCCGGAGTGTTCGCGGTGGGCGACGTGCGGGCGGGCAATGTGAAGCGGGTGGCGTCGGCCGTCGGCGAGGGCGCTATCAGCATTCATTTGGTTCATCGGGCGCTGGCCGAGGTATAGGGTGCGGAGGCCGGCCCCACTTTATGGCATCTGAGGGCTGGCGCTCGCGAGCATCTTCGCAACCCAATCGGCGTGGGGAAAACCGCAAGCGAAGACAGCTTTGATTTCGCGGTCGACGTCATAATCCACGCGCCGGATTTCCGGCTTGGAATCATCCAGCAAAAGGTAGGCAGCGCGGCGATCGCCGTCATAAGAAAGGCTGACGCTGCCTGCGTTGGCGACGATCATTCCGGAAACGCTGCGAATGTAGGAGTGATGGATGTGCCCGTAGATGGCGATGGGCTGGCCGAGCGGCGCATAAACCGATTCCAGCTCGGCGTCGCTGGCGGTGTGGCCGGGTGAGCGCCAGGTACTCTTGGGGCTGGCGTGCACCAGCGCCATCGGGCGGTGAATCTGAACGCGCGGCAGGTTGCGCAGCCATGAAATCCTCTCTTCCCCTAATGCTTCACAGGTCGCCAGCGCCATTTCCTCGATCGCGTCCCAAAGCGGCCTCAGGTTGGGCGATTTACTCGCAAACTCCTGCAACGATTCGGGCCGGAAAAGCATTTCGTCGGTATTGCCAAGCACGCCTTGCCAGCCGAGATCGCGAATCCGGTCCACGATTTCCGCGGGACTCGATCCTCCGTGAGGTAGATCCCCACCGTGCAGGATCAGGTCCGGAGAGGTCCGCCGTAGATCCGCCAGAACTGCTTCAAACGCGGTAAGGTTGCCGTGGATATCGGATACAATTGCGATGCGCATCAGATTTCTTCGAACATTTCCCTTGAATTCATGTTATAATTTTGACTATCGCCAGTACCGCTGCCGTCCTGGACACTTAAGAGATTCAGCCGCCGTTCCGCAAAGCTTAAGAGATTGCTGATGGAATCTCGCGCATGGACAGGTTGGTGGCCGCCTTCTTTGTCGTCCTCTTATACTTCCAACTAACAGTCCCTAGCCGGATTTGTATCCACGACTCAACAGTGATGATGCGTGAGTTGTTTGAATCTGTAGAGATCTGCGGAACCGTTGCGACCGCGGCGCCGACGGGCGTGTCATAGGCGCATCTAGTTATTAGAGTGCGTTTTACGTTGGCGTAAGGGAGAGTGAGTGACATGCGCGCACCGCCTCGAGTCTTTAGCCAGGGTATTTTCGATCCAGGAACCTGTTCAGGTTCAGCAGACACCACTTCCGAGCCGGCAGACGCCGCCCGCTCCGATGCCACTGGCGATGACCAGTTCGATCACTCCGAATCCGTCCCCAGCCGTGTGGATTGGCACGAACTCGTGGCGCGGATTCGAGCGGGAGATAATTCCGGATTGGAGGATCTGTATGGGCTCTTTGCGCGCGGCATTCGCTTTTATCTGTGCCGCCAGCTCGGCCCTCAGGAATTGGATGACAAGGTGCACGATGCTTTCCTCATCGTAGTGCAAGCCATCAAGCGCGGCGACTTGCGCGAACCCGAGCGGCTGATGGGCTTTGTTCGGACGGTTGTCCGCAGGCAGGTAGCTGCCTATATCGATGATGTCGTTCATAGCCGGCGAGAAGAACTGCATCTAGACGTCGGGGTCCGCGTGGCCGACGGGCGCAACAATCCCGAACAGGATGCTGCGTTCCAGCAAAAGGTCGAATTCATGACCAGCATTCTTCGTACCTTGTCGGATCGCGACCGCGAGATTCTGACCCGTTTCTACCTGGATGAGCAGACCCAGGAACAGATCTGCGAGGAGATGAGCCTGACTGAAACCCAGTTTCGCCTTTTGAAATCCCGTGCGAAGGCCCGCTTCGGTGAGCTGGGTAGGCGGAAACTCCAACAAAAACCCTTTGGTTCACTTTTTTTGAGAACTTCCTCCGACTCCGCCCACTAAGGCCATCGAAGAGCCCTTTGCTGGCCAATTGACGGCCCTGCGGCTCAAGCGCTAGGCGACCTTGTATCTGGTCCCCCGGGAAGGTTCTGTTATGAACACTGGCTTTCTCTCTCACATTCCCGAGGACATGCTGGAAAAGTACGTGCTAGGGAGGCTTCCTCAGGCGAACCTCGCAACCTTGGACGAACATCTGCTCATTTGTCCCGCCTGCCAGACAAATCTGCAAACGCTCGATGAGTACTTCGCGGTCATGAAGGCCGCAACTGCAGCGGTTCATGCGAAGTTGTCAGCTCTTAAGACTCCACCAGAACGCCCCGGCGTTTCAAATACTCGCGGTAATACTGATAGGCCAAGTACAGGAATGGGGTGATGAAGAGTCCGGCCTGCCAACCTCCCAACCGATTGGCAATAATGATCAAAGTCGCAAGCAGTCCACCGGCGACGTAATACCAAATCAGGTATTGAGTCATATTTCGCCAGACGGCCCGGAAGGCTTCTTGTTCCATCAACGCGATCATGCCAGATACCAGTCCCGTGTTAATGATGAAGAACACTAGCGCGGCCAGCGGCAGCATCCGCGGCGCATGATCCAGGCCTTCGCTTAGCACGAAGTGTGACGGATTGTATGCAATCGTGACTCCGATTGCCACCGCCGAGACGTTGAACAGGATCTTTCGAGCATTCCGTTTCTCAGGGGGCCTCCACATGCACTGCACCAATGTCGACCCGCAAGCGATGATGAGAGCTTCACCCAGCGAATAATTCGCAATGCCAATCAAAACAAAAGCGAACACTGGAGAAACGTTTACCGGAACGCCCGGCACCTTGACCCTCCAGGTCGCACTCAGCATGCCCAGAGCAAAGTAGGCAAAGAACTGCTGAAAGTCGGTGGGTGTAAATTGGCTGAGCCCGTTAGAAAACAGGAAGAGCCCAATACCGACAACACAGTAAAAATAGGCTCTGACCCGCGGAGACATTTGTCAAACGTAGGGCAATTCCCCGGCCAGTCAGACCATATGGGATTCAACGGGATAGAGTCCTATATCCCGGGAGGTTAACAGTCAGTTTGTCACCGATCGCGCCAACCTGTCGCCACCATAGATCTTACCCAAAGGCGGTACTACGCTCAGAATATCCGACGGCTTAGCCGCTCTATTGTGAACTTGGCGGTTTCTGCAACCGCCATCACCGCCATTACGCCCGCCTGAACCGGATCGGTGACGACAAGATCCGCAGCTTCGGGAACACTGCCGGCCATGTTCAGGCTGATGACCAGCAGTCCCTGGGCGCGAACTTCCCGAACGGCCTTCTCGATCTCGCCGCCCATCAGTGCACCCGCCAGCACCAGGGCCCGCGCGCGCGGCAATCTTGCGACCGCGCGAACGGCGTCGGCCAGCGGCTGCTCGCCCACCAGCGGAATTGTATCCACGGAGATGTGCTCGCCGCGGATATTGTGCCGGTCGGCTTCCGAGATGGCTCCGATGGCCACCTGGCCCACCTGCGCCCCGCCGCCGACGATGATGATCCGCTTACCGTAAATCTTCTGAAGCGTCTTGACGACGGTGACCTCGCGAACGATCTCCAGCTTCTCGAGATCGGATTGCAAAACCGATGGTTCGACCGGCAGATCGATCTCGAAATAGATGCGCGATTCTGGCGGCCGCTCCTCGATAATCTCCACCGATGCGATATTGCCGCGATGGCGAGCAATGACGCCGGTCAGCTCGTGCAAGACCCCGAGCCCCGAGCGGGCCACGATGACAATGCCGATCCTTTCTTTACTAGTCTCCGGGTCTTTACTAATCTCGTCGCTCATTTCACCTCGTATTTCCGCAAGAGATCATCCCAATGCCCTTGCGCCTTCAGCAGCAGCTCGGCCACCTCTCGCACCGCGCCCTGGCCGCCCGCGCATTGGGTGACATGCCTGGCCGAGCGTTTCACCTCCGGCCGTGCATTGGCGGGGGCGATGCCCAACCCGACCCGATTCATGATCACCACGTCCGTCAGATCGTCGCCGATGTAGGCCACTTGCGCCGCGGGAATCCCGGATCGGCTCAGAATCTCCTCCAGAATCGGGATCTTTTCAATGTGCCCCTGATACACGTAGGTCATGTTGCATTGCTTGGCGCGCTCCTCAGTGGCCGGTGAGATGCGCCCGCTAATGACACCGGTCACGAATCCTTTCCAGGACAGCCACTGCAGCGCGATGCCATCCTGTGTATCGAATCCTTTGGTCTCCACGATATTGCCTCCGGGATCGGGTACGCCGTAGACTTTGCCGTCGGTGAGCACGCCATCGACGTCCATCAACAGCAGGCGAACCTGCGCGGCCAATTCAGTCACGGAAGCAGGCACGATTGTTCAATTCTCCGGGAAAAGTTTTTGGAACAGCAGACGCTGGCGATCCAGCAGATCAGTATAGGTCGCGCGATACTGGGCTCGCGGCTGATGCACCGCGCCCAATCGCGGAGCCGGTTGGTCCACGCTCTTGATGAGGCCGAGCCGCTCGAGCGCCAGAAGAGCCGCGCCTCGACTGGTTGCTTCCGGTTCCAGACAGGTGGTAACCGGCAGACCAAGCGCGTCGGCCATCATTTGCGTCCAGGCGGGCGATCGCAGCAATCCGCCACCGGAAGCGATCAGGGTTCCAGGTTGGCCGAGGCTCTTTGCCATGAGCGCATAGATTTCCAGAAAGCGCAGCGCGACCGATTCCAGCGCTGCTTCGAGTATATCGATGGGCCGTGTCGAAAGACTCAAGCCGGTGATCGCGGCGCGCAGGTCCGACCGCCAATAAGGCGATCGTTCGCCCGCCAGAAAAGGGAGCAGCAACAGGCCATGAGTTCCGGGCGCCATCGCCTCGAGTTGTTTCTCTGTCTCGGCGGGATCCGGTAACGCGACGGTGCGATGCATCCAGTCGTATACCTCGCCGCCGTTGGAAAGCGAGCCTCCCAGAATAAAGCGGCTTCGGTCCACACGATAACACCACAGTCCATAAGGAAGATTAACGGCCGGCTGGCAAACCGCACGCAAAGCTCCGCTGGAACCAACCATCAGCGCGAAACGATCGGGCGTTACGCAACCGCTGCCCACACTGTCGCAAGCTCCGTCGCCTAAGGCAGGAAACCAGGGAATCCCGTGCAAGGCGGCTAGACGGCCGCGGTACGGCGCGAGCAACTCCGATTGCGCGTGATCCATCTCGCCTAAGGGACAAAGGTGCAACTTATCCACCGGTAGTGCGGCCAGCGATAGTGCGGCCAGAACTTCATCATCGTAATTGTTGGCTGCCTGGTTCCAGAGGCCGGTGGCCGAAACCATGGACGTGGATGCGCTGGCGACGCCAAACAACTTCAGGAACAGATACTCGCCGAACGAGATCCAACGATCCGTCGCGCGGAAGGCATCCGGGCGCGTTTCGCGCAGCCACAAAAGTTTTGCCGGCCAATAGCTGCTATGAAGAACGCATCCAGTGCGCGCGTGGACGCGTTTTGGATCGAGCCGCTGCTCGAGCTCGCGCACTTGCTTGGCGCTGCGCGTGTCGAATAAATGCAGCAGCGGCGTGGTTGGCTTGCCTGCCCGATCCACTCCTACTAAGCTGTGCCAAAACGAGGAAAATCCCACCGCCGCCGGCTTGAGGCCGGCCGCTCGTAGCTGCTCATGAATAGTGGACAGCGAGCGCAGGCTCACATCTAGTAACTGGTCGGCTTCCAGCTCTACCCCGCCATCTGGGGCGGTCGTAAACTGATAGCGAATCTGCTCGCCGAATCCATCCTGCTGCCGCCCTCGGACGTCGAACAGCAATGTCCGCACACTGGAGGTGCCGACATCGAGCGTAACAATGACTGCCTCCGCGGACGACATGCCAACCATGGTAACCCGGACCTTGGCGGTTTTCGGCTGAGAAAATGTTTGTCTGCTGCATGTACCCCATGGACGACGCCGCACCGGCCCTCTCGGCGGAGCATCTGCTTTTGAGCGCCATGACACTTGCGTGCCCAAATGCCTCGATGTACAATCCAAAAAATGCACAATATGAACCCGCGCGTTTTGCGGCTGTCGTCTATCATTTTTCTGGTCACCGCGGTGACTCCGTGGCTTTCCGCGGCTCCAACCATCGCGGCCGTGGCGAACGCGGCCAGCAACATCACGTTCAATGCGCCCGTTGCGCAAGGCGCTGTCTTTGTTCTCTATGGAAGCGGCATGGGCCCTGCGAACATCGCCTTCGCTCCGGCAGCCTTCCAGAGCACTAGCTTGAGCGGCACGTCGGTGGCGGTCACGGTGGGTACTACTACTGTGAACGCGCTCATGTACTACACATCGGATAGCCAGGTTGCCGCGCTGCTTCCCTCGAATACGCCCACCGGCGCGGGAAACTTCACAGTCACCTACAATGGCCAGACCAGCAACTCGGTGGGCCACGGCGTGGTGACCAGCAACGTGGGCGTCTTTACCATCGATTCGACTGGCCAGGGACCGGGCATCGTCACTTACCCCGACTACAGCTTAGTCTCGGCCGCCAAAGCAACCCCTTGCGGTGGGCCGAGCACGGCCTGCGGCGCAGCCAACCCCGGCGACACGCTGATCCTGTGGGCTACGGGATTGGGTCCGGTCAGCGGAGACGATGCCTCCGGTGCAGGTCTGGGCGTGAACATGCCGAACGTTCCGCTCACACTATGGCTGGGTGGAGTTCAAGCCCCGGTGGTCTACCAGGGCCGTTCCGGCTGCTGCATCGGGGAGGATCAGATTGTCTTTACGGTGCCGAACAACGTTCCCACCGGATGCGCCGTGCCGTTAGTGGTCCAGATCGGTACCGCTGCTAACACGATCAGCAACAGCACCTTGATGCCGGTCTCCAAAGGAAGCCGCGATTGCACTCCCACCAATCCCGCGCTGGCATCGATAAACGCCGAGCAAGCCGTCATGGCCGGACCCGTCACCTTCGGCTCCATCACTCTGCGCCATGATCTAAACGGTATTCTCCCGCCTGTGTTCCAGGACGGCGTGCAATTCCAGTTCGCTAAAATTCTCACCTATAACCCAGGAACCCAGCCTTTCTTTGTCTCCTGGGTTGACGACCCGCCGCCGGGCACCTGCCTCGTCTTCAACAATCTCAATGGGGGCGGTAATCCTCCGATCAGTAACCCGGCCGCCCTCGACGCCGGTTCCAGTTTCACCGTGAAGGGACCGAACGGAAGCGTGCCCGTTACGGGGACCCCCGGAACGTTCAACGCAACGCTCAGCGCGGCAGGAACATTTCTGGTCCCCGGCGTCTATACCGTCACAGGGGCCGGGGGAGCGGACGTCGGCCCGTTCAGTGCAACCGTCACGTTCCCCGCCTCGCCGACGTTGGTCAGCCCGGTGAACAACACCACTGTGACCCGTTCCAGCGGAATGACGGCCACCTGGACGGGAGGCGACCCGAACGGAAACATTCAGATCACGGTGACGAGCGCGATCGATAACATGTTCAACAACGCCGACCAAGCGATCTGCATCGCCCCCGCTAGCGCGGGAACATTCACGATTCCGCCCTACGTCCTGCTGGCGCTTCCCGCGGGCAACTTCGCCGGGTTCGTTTTCGCGCCCTTTAACACGACGGCCCCGTTCATGGCAACGGGCTTAAGTGTCGGAATCCTCAAGACCCAAAATGACGGAACGGGCTTCGGTTACGGTGCGGGCACCGGCGGCTTCGCGTTGAAGTAGGTGCGGTGGGCGCGCCATCGCCGCAGCGCTGCGCACCCGCGAGACGGTGAGGTAGCCTCACCAACGCCTCCCTTTTCGGCCGCTTTCGTCTCCTGAAGACCGGCAGATCGAATAAGTCGGTTGTGTTTTCGATTCGCCCTTCGGCGCTTTGTAAAAGTGACCCAGGTCTGCTTTCCAAAACTGACCAGGTGGTCTGTTGCTCCTTGTCGAAGATGCAAGCTAACTTCTACGCGGTCGGTCCCCGCGCCTACTGGAGAGAGATGACCAGATGGGATGAGCGCCGCAAAGTGCGATACCCGCCGTCAGGACACCAGCCATTACAAACAGCGGTCGAGCGGAGCGGTCCAAGGAGTCCGCGTACCAGAGGGCGGCCGCGCCAGCCACGAAGAAAAACGGCGTAAACCACGCGGCCAAGACGGCGAGTCTTCGCGGCCGCTTCATCATCCAGGCGCTCGAAACGCCCCCGCTGAAAGCCAGCACGAGAGCGGTGATCGGAATACGCACCAGTATCTCGGATGCCCGAGGTATGTCGCGGCTGAAGAACCGCCCCAACGCTGCCTGTAACACTTCTTTAGGCTGCGCACCGAGGGCGAGACGGATTCCCAACTCCTTGAGCCGCTTACTGACCGAGTACGCCGCCATTCCAAAGATGCCGGTTATCGCGAGGAACGCGCCGATCAGTCCCAATACGCCCAGCGATACTGTATCCATACGCGAAGGAAACAGAGTGACGTCGATAGTGCGGCCGGAACTTCATCGTCGTAATTGTTGGCTGCCTGGTTCCACAGGCCGGTGGCCGAAACCATGGACGTGGATGCGCTGGCGGCGCCAAACAACTTCAGGAACAGATATTCCCCGAACGAGATCCACCGATATGTCCCGTCGGAAGGCATCCGGGCGCGTTTCGCGCAGCCATAAAAGTTTTGCCGGCCAATAGCTGCTATGAAGAACGCATCCAGTGCGCGCGTGGATGCGTTTTGGATCGAGCCGCTGCTCGAGCTCGCGCACTTGCTTGGCGCTGCGCGTGTCGAATAAATGCAGCAGCGGCGTGGTTGGCTTCCCGGCCCAATCCACTCTTACTAAGCTGTGCCAAAACGAGGAAAATCCCACCGCCGCCGGCTTGAGGCCGGCCGCTCGTACCTGCTCATGAATGGTGGACAGCGAGTGCAGGCTCACATCCAGTAACTGGTCGGCTTCCAGCTCCACCCCCCCATCTGGGGTAGTCGTAAACTGATAGCGAATCTGCTCGCCGAATCCATCCTACTGCCACCCTCGAACGTCGAACAGCAATGTCCGCACACTTGAAGTGCCGACATCGAGCGCGACGACGAGGGCCTCCGGGGACGACATGCCATCCATGGTAACCCAGGGCTTAGCGGTTTTCGGTAGCTAGCGGCGTTCACCGGATCCGGCTAGACTCGGACTTTATCGCCGGACTAAATCGCGAGGCAAGTATCCCTCACTGTTGAACCGTGAGGATCACACCGCCTGGCGACGACGTGACGTCAAAAAATGTCGTGGAACCGACCGTCGCCACGATGGGCCAATCTCCATTCGCCAGCGACGTCGGAACTTGGATGGCCATCTGGTACAACCCCTACTCGTTCGTTCATCGAGGTGACATTACTCACCGTTACGCCGAATTATTGTTTTGACACTGATACAACTCAGGGATCATTATTCCTTGACAAGGATTCGCTAATATTGCACTATTAACAATCCGAGCAAATTCATTTCCGAAGTAATGCAGAGAAAACCTTATCGTCCTCGGCGATGATGGCTTATATCAGCTGCCGGTCACGGGAGGACATACCTTTGCAGACCGTAATCGAAAGGAACAGCGGGCAGTGATTAAATACCTAAACTTCGCAATATTAGCGGGCGTGACAATGTCTGTTGTATGGGCGGATTGTGGGTTGGTGCCATCGGACACAACTTTCTTGCCCGATGGTGTTTCCGCGCCTGTTCGATTAAATGACGGATCAATAGCGGACTGGAATGTGGCACTCGCTTCCTCTTTGACGCCGGTACCACCGCTCGTGTCGACTGCGACCATGACCATCAACCGCGTGGTTGGGCCGGGAACGGCATCCGAGTTTGACTCGAACGGTTTTCTTGTGAACTGGAATAATTAGGTGCAGAACGGGGTTCTGTCGCCGCACGCCTGGCTTGATCTCGGTGATGTGATTACGACCGATTGTTGCTTCAGCTTCGGATCGACTGTCGGCATCTATCTCAATGACCACCTGGTCAAGAACGTTCCAATCACGAGCCTTCCCGCGTGCGTGCAGATTGACACGCAGTACATCAAGTTCGCGCAAAGGGGCGCAACCGGCCAACCATCTACTCCTGCGGTCAACCGGATAGGGGCCACGCTCGATGTATCTCAATCGAACATCAATGCCGTAGATGGAATATTGTTCTTTGGCGCTCTAAGCTTAAAGGCGATGTCGCCGATAATACTAGTACACGGAATCCTGACGGATCAGACATGGTTCACCGCCAATGGATTCAATATTCCATTGGATCAAGCTAAAGTACCGTACGTGGTTGCCACAAAACCCAATTCTCAAAGCTTGGACCCTGGGACCATCCCTGACACCGGGGCCACTCTTGATTCTGTGGTTCCATCACTCGCTGCGGAGTTTGGAGCGACCAAGGTACACATCGTTGCCCACAGCAAGGGAGGATTGTGGTCACGTTATTTTCTTAAATATGGCCTAGTTTCGACCAACGTCGTTGCTCCTCCGACGCCTGCCAATTTCGGAGTGCTATCGCTTACCACGCTAGATACCCCGCATGATGGGTCGATTCTTGCAGACGTCCTTCTCGGTGGGGTCTCCACCGCGTACCTCCTCGGTGTCATAAACGGAGCCCCGTCGCTCGTTGATTTCTTGCTTTCGGGCTTCGTAGGCACAGATATCCCTCAAATTTCCGATTTGACCCGCGATCAGGTCGGGCAATTCAATCTTCAGACGGTGGACCCACCTTCTTCGTTTAAAGATGTCGACGGAATGGTATATAACATAGCCTATAGCTCCGTTGCGGCAGATGCCGATATCGGCGACAAAACCAACAGTCACGGCACTAGGTACGTCGACTCGACCGACTGTGCTGGCATGGACGAGCCCACTTTATTATGCGGGGTTCTTTATGGCATTGTAGGGAGCGAGGACTATCTCTATGCGGTTTTGAGTGGTAACGTGTTCGCTTCGCCCTCGTCATTTACTTTCGATCTGAACGACATGGTCGTGACCCAAAATAGCGCGCGCGCAGCGCAAATTCCGCCTTTCGTGTCGGTTCAAAACGGACCGCTTAATCCTTATCCGTGGGCCCTAACCTTCGATCCGCTTCGAAAGAACCACGCCACAGTGGGCGATAGTTGTGTTTCTGGTGGTGGCGCATCGTGTACAACCGGATCGGGGGTGTTAGGTGTTATCCAACAGATACAACCTATGCAATAGAAGCATGTCGAGCATGCCTCGTTCAGCCGGAGCGTTCGTTGTCGTGACAGCATTCGGGCTTATGGGGCAGACCCTCAAACCGACGATCTTGGAGGGACGGCAGTTCGCGCACTCGATTGAGCTGCCCTCTCAATTCGCAGCGCCGAAAAATGTTAAGGAATCGTTTGTATTCGATCAATACACTTTTCGTGTCTCGCGTGTTTCGCCGGACGTGCTGTTGGTTGCCGCATACGCCTACGCGGTTCTGCCCGGACACGAGTGGGAGCCGCGTTCAAGAGTATGTAGCCCAAATGCATTCGTGATCGATGGGGAACATGACTACGCCGTGCGGCAAGCGAGAGGGGACGAATGGCAGCAGGCGACGCCGGTTGGAAGTGAAAAGGAAATGGACGATCCAGTTAGCCGAACGTTGAAGCAAGAACTCGCCAAGCCAGCATTTCTCAGAGCAATCCCGATTGACCCGAGCCAGGATCGCGGCGCTTATTACGAAGGATACAAGTTTCGTGGAAAGGAATATCATCGCCGAGGCGATTGGATCGTAAGCCTCAACTTCGCGAGCTCGGAAGACGGACGGTTGGTAGTTCTCGCTGGCGTCGACAAGCGCACGCTTCCCAAGAGCGGATTTCTTGGAGACCCGCTCAATGGCGGTGCCTCCGGTTTAGTTACCATCGACGTTTTTGCCGCCGATCCAACGCATCGGCTTGCCGCGCTAGACCTCGACAGCCACATCAATGTCAACGCGGCTCGCCGCCGCGTAAGCCTCTTAAATTCGCGATGGCTTGCGATTGGCCTCAACATTGGTCTGCAAAAAATGTTGCTGTTCGACTTTAAAGCTTTGGGAGAATCAAAATGAGGCTAGTTACAGTTTTCACTGGGTTGTGCCTGACGGCGTACGCGCAGTCGAGCGGCCAGGGCGTGCTCGCGCTGCCTATGGATGTCCAATTGTTTACCGCGCCACCTTCGACGCCGGCAACATATTTGAACCTAACCGTTGACGCCTCCGCCAACGATGGCGACTTCATCGATGTAGTGTCCCCCAGTCCGCAAGTCCAAATGTCATTGATTCTACCTAATGGAACGGAAGTCACGGCAGGGAATGCAAGCACCTTCGGCTTTTCTGTTTTACAGCAGACAAATGGCTCGGGGACGGCGGTGGCCTCTGGAGTCTTCACGCCCTTTGACGCATTTGGCACGCATACTACTTTCATTCTGCCTGCTGGATCACCTGGTGGTGTGTATCAGGTGAAAGCCAATTCAAGCATGGTAGCGACGTCGACGAGTGTGAGTTCGACATACTTTTCCATGTCCGGAGTCAAGGCTGGGATCGCGAAAGACAAGCTCGTTTATAATCCGGGTGGCACTGTCACTCTCACCGCGTTCATCTTCAGCGGGTCCACACAAGTCACAGGCGCTGCCGTGAGCGCCACGATCGTTCCACCCGTAAGTCTGAACACCGAGGCGACGATCAGCAACTATCAAGTCGTTAACCAAACTGCGAATGGCGGATTCACGCAATACACCTACCAGGCGAGCCTTACGAACACAAGCAATGGAACATTCACAACAGCGATCGCGAAACTCGTCAATGTCCCGAGTACGATAACTCTGATCGACACCGGCGCACTTGGCTTTGCGAATGTTCCTGCGAGTGCAAGTACTACAAGTGTCAACACATTCAGCGTGCAGGTAGCTACTGGCCAGACATTTGACCCGACCACGCTCTCCTGGGATATTAACGCTACTGGCGTGCCTACTATGCTTGCTTTGCCCGACTCGGGCGGTGGAAATTACACCGGCGTTTACACACCGTCGGTGCCGGGGATGTACCAAGTGCTCGTGAACATCACTGGCGCCTTCGCAGGCGGCCTTTGCCCGCACTCTTTCTACGACATTCCAGGTAGTAAATCCGGTCGCAACCCTCAGCGCGATCACCGATACAGTGGCTCCCAATGCTGCCGGAACACCCGACCATTTGGTTCTTTCCGCGCAATTGAACGTTCAGACTGCCGGCAGTTACTTTTTCAACGTCACGCTGTTGGCAAGCAATGGAAAGATGACTACCGCGACCGGCAGAGCTTCCTTATCGACGGGTTCTGGCCATATAGATGCCAGCTTGCCGGCACAACAGGTCCTCGGGCTTGGTGTGAATGGACCGTACGAGAAAATTCGAGCTGCGGTTTCGCAACTTCCGGCTTCCGGGAATCCCGTTAGCGTCGGATTTATCGCAGATGCTGGGCCCACGGCAGCGTATTCTCCGGCAATTTTTGATCGCGGTCCGCTTTATTTCACAGGCCAAAACTCCGCGAGCGGTGTGGTCACAGGCTCGGGCCCAACATTCGACTTGTTGCAAGTCACAGTCGGGGCCTTCAACCGTACCAGCGGTACCTGCGACTGGCAAGCCACACTTACAGACCTGAACGGAAATCAGATCGATTTCAGGTCCGCTACCGGTAACGTTGCGGCCGGATCGACTTCGGTCACGCTGAATTTCAACGGCAATTTAATCGCCCGCTCGGTAAATGGTCCTTACCTGATTAAGGATGCTGCCATTCATTGTGGAACGAACCAGGCGACCGCTCAAACGCTTTTCCAGACGCAAAGTTTCACGACTTCTCAATTCACTTCTGTCGCTGCCGATTTCAGTCTTTCCGTCATGAGCACGCCACCAGCGGGACCACCAGGTTCCTCGTTTTCATTTGGGATCGCGGGCACATCCATTGGGGCTTTCGGCAACTCCATAAACTTGACGGTCAGCGGACTGCCTTCTGGTGCATCCGGTGTGTTTTCGGTGCCGACCCTACCTGGATTCGGCCCATCCACGCTGATTGTGAGTACTACCGGAAGCACTCCTCCAGGTAATTACTCTCTCAGCATTACCGGGAGCGCCGGAACACTGTCCCATGTTCTGACGGTGACGCTCATGGTGACCGCGAACTAATATATCCTTACATCACGTTGGGAATATCACTTCTCCATAGCAAAATAGACTTCATCATCATGGTGGTTGGTTTTTTTCGTCGGAGAGATGCCCATGGCAGGCGAAAACGTCTCGGAACTTTGCAATTCGCCGTACTTTGCATTTTGGTTTACGCGAGTTGGTCCGTGCCCCAAGGAATCTCGGAGTGAAACGCACCTTGCAATCGAGTTTGCGGCACACTTCAAATGGATCTTATCGGAAAGCTGGGATTCTGATTCCCCTGCTCTTCCTCGCTCGGAGCGGCCCGAGCAACGATAGCTGCTCAGAGCGTGTCGCCTGTGCAACGTGCGATGCGGCAACATGCTCCGTGGTGCGCGGCTGGCGGGCAAACCGATCAAAGAAATGCAGTCTTGACCGATTGCGCTCTTGATCGAGCTTGCGGTAGGCTCGCCGCGTTGACACCGTGACGCAAGCAGCGAGAGAATGGGATGCGCCAGCCGCCGGGCGGGTCGAGTCACGAAATATGACGCAAGTGATCCAGAGCGCCTTGACGATGCTCCGCGCCGGGGAATGGATGCCGGTAACTGTGGCTCGCGTCCTGATCGGCATATTTTTCTGTATTTCCGGCGGCAAGAAGCTTTTCGTGCCAACTCAGTTCGGCGTGCTGGAGCAGACCATCGTCGAGTCACACATCCCGTTCCCGCACGCCACCGCGCTTTTCGTCTCCACGGTCGAATTCGCGTGCGGGGCGGGCCTGGCGCTAGGGCTGCTCACGCCGCTGTGCGCCGCAATGCTCGCGGCAGACATGATCGTCGCGATCGCCACCAATCGGATCCACAGCATTCAGGCGAGCGGTGTCCTCGCCTGGCTCGACGACTTCCTGTACCTTCCCGAAGTGCTATACACGTTGATGCTCGTTTGGCTGATCTTCTCTGGGCCGGGTCGATACAGCGTCGACGGCCTCATCGCGTGGCGAGCCGGCGTGGAAATGCACTAGCCGCAGTCGCATTCGCCCGGATACTCGCGAGGACGGCGGCTCCCGCGAAACGCTGGGCAAGCGCTTACTTCTTACAACGTGGGTCGGCAGACTGGATCGCAGCTATCTGCTGATCGGTGACAGGAATGGGCGCACAGCCATGCCTCTTTTCGCATACGAAATCGAATTTCGCCGCAGGCGAGTGGCAATCCAGACAGGGCTTTTTCAGCGATGTATTGAGCACTTTGTCTCCTCGGTCCTGAATCGTGGTACCGTCCGCAGAGACCTTCAAAGCAAAAAACTCCCAGCCGTTGGTGTTTGGAAAGGCCGCGCGATCATGCTTTACCATTGCCTCTGTCGGGATCAACTGCAGAACTGTGCCCGTAGGATATTCCTTATCGGGTACGCTGTCTTTAAATATTCGGATGGCTTCCCTGAGCTTTTCGGGATCGGGATTCTGAATCCGCGTGTTTCTTACTTTCGGCAGGTCGAGGAGGCAGCCGAAGCTCTTTTCGGTTATCGCAAGCTCATCAGCCGAAAGGGTTACGGCCAGATAGAGACACAAAACGAGTCGGATGATGGAGCGCATTATCTCAGTATAAGCGGCCCGGAAACGCGCGTTCTGGTAGATGATAAAGGTTACCAAGAAAATCTCTCGCGGCTTAGAGACCGTCAGAGACCTGCGCCACGGGGACTTGTATAGCTCACGCGCCAGATCACCCGAGCGCCGTCGTCGGTGACGAGCAGCGAGCCGTCTGCTGCTACAGCGACTCCGACGGGTCTGCCCCAAGCAACTCCATCGCTGGTGAATCCAGTGAGGAAGTCCTGATAGACGCCCGTAGCTCGCCCCTTCTCTATCGGGATGCGGATCACTTCGCGGCCTGAGCCCTGGGAGTGATTCCACGATCCGTGCTCGGCCGCAAACGCATCGCCCGAATACTCGGCTGGAAACATCTTGCCATCGTAGAAGGCCATGCCGAGCGAAGCGCTATGGGCCTGAATCAGGACATCGGGCACGATCACCTTGTCCTTCAACTCGGGGTGTTTGCCAGGATGGGCCGGATCCTGATTGCCGCCGATGTAGAACCACGGCCAGCCGTAGAAGCCGCCGCGCGCGACATGTGTCACATAATCGGGAACCAGGTTGTCACCCAGGTTGTCGCGTTCGTTGATGGAGGTCCACAGTTCGCCTGTTTCCGGATTAATCGCCAGGCCCACGGGATTTCGAATGCCCGACGCATAGATGCCAACGAACTTGCCTTCGGGTGTGTACTCGAGGATGTTGGCGCGGTGGAATTCGGCCTTATCGTCGTTATTGTTGGATGCCGACCCTACCGCCAGGAACAGGCTCTGGCCGTCTTTGGAGAACGCAATGTCGCGGGTGGAGTGGCCGCCGTCCGCGGGAATGTCGGTGATCAGCTTCTCGGGCTCGCCGGTAGCCTTGAGATCGCCGTTCTTATAGGCGTATCGCACCAGCGTGCTCGTATTGGTCACATAGACCCACTGTGGATTCGGTCCCGGCGGATAGAAGTTCATTCCGAATGCATCCCGGAAGACTCGCATACAGCGAAGATTCCTGCGGCTGCCCGTCGGCCGTGATGCCACGGAAGATTCGAACTGTTCCGGCGCCTGTATCCGCCATGAAGATGTCACCGTTTGGAGCCCGGCGCATTTGCCGCGGGGTCTTCAGGCCGCTCGCGACAAAGATGTCGACCTTGAAGCCGGCCGGGGCTTTCGGGATGGCGTTCTCAGGCCGCTTGCCGGGCCTGGCAAAACCGCCTATCAGGTTCATGTACATCCTCGCCCGAGGCAGCATCGCAGGGGGCTGAGGTTGCGGAAGATCCTGCACGGTGATCTTGCGGGCTAAACCGGGACTTAGAGAGGCAGTATTACTGAACGCCTTCGGCCCGGTCATAACGTTCATGCCGTCAGTTTTGGCCGCATAAAGCAAGAGGGCGGCTGCGATGCCGATGCCAGTAGTGAGGGCGATCCAGCGATAGTGTTTCATGAGGTTGATGTCATCCCTTCATTCACACCGCAACGCATCGAGCGGATCGACCCGTGAAGCGCGGCGGGCTGGCCAATACGCAGCGGCGGAAGCTGTAATCACCAGCAGCAACGTCGCGCACGCGATGACGGTCGCATCTTTCCCCTGCACGCCGAAGAGCCGGCTCTCGACTAATCGCGTGGATGCTAAAGCCGCCGGAATTCCAATGCCCAATCCGAAGCCGAGAATCCAAACTAACTCGCGCATAACCATGGCACGGATTCTGGCCGGCGCGGCGCCAAGCGCCATGCGGATGCCGATCTCGCGCGTACGCTGTGCGACGCCATGTGCCATTACACCGTACAGGCCCAGCATCGCCAGAATGGTCGCCAGCAGCGCGAACGCCGCGGCCAACCGCATGATCAGCTCGTCGGATCGGACATTAGAATGGACTTGCTCCTCTAGAGTGCGCACGTCCTCGAGAGGGACGTTAGGGTCGATGGAACGCATCACGCTACGGATCTGCGGGACGATCTGCTTGGGCGGCAATTCCGACCTCACGTAAAGAGAGATAGATCCGAGGTTTTCATCTTGCCGCCAAGGGCGGAAGAATAATGGCGGAGGCTGCTGTCGAACACTGGAGTAGTGGCTATCCTTCACTACCCCGACGATCTCCGTGTCCAGATTTCCGCTCTTGCCAAATCCGATGCGATGGCCAATAGGATTGCGGCCGCCGAAGAACTCCTTGACGAACGCTTCGTTCACGACCACAACTTTCGGCGCCGTGGCGGTGTCGGACTCGCGAATCTCTCGGCCCGCGATCAGCGGAATCCCGGCTTTGCTGAAGAATTCCGGTCCCACACCATCGAATTTCGAATTGGGCCGACGCGCGCCGGAGACCTTGCCTTCCATGCTAAAGCTGGTACCCCAGTTACTACCGCCGATGAGCGGCACCAGCGAACCGACCGCGCTGCGAACGCCCGGGATAGCGGCCAATTCAGCCTCCGCGCGTTCAAAAATCGCGGTGCATTGGATCGGGGTGTAGCCGTTCGATTCAGGTTTGATGCGGAAGCCGATCACATTGGCCGTGCGAATCCCCAGGTCCACATGCAACAGATTCACCAGGCTCTTGAGGAACAGGCCGGTCGGAACTAACAGGACGATCGAAATGGTTACTTGTGTGCAAACCAGAGCCTTGCGCAACCGCACGGCGCCGCGCGAAGACGAAGTCTTAGCTGATTCATCGTTTAACGTGGTGGCCAAGGAAGTACGCGCGGCGTCCCAGGCCGGATAGAATCCAACCAGAAGGCCCGTGGCGAGCGCGAGCCCCAAACTGAACCACAGTACCGGCCAGTTCAGGCCCGCGCTGGCGAATGAATCCTGCGCTTCTGCTCCCCACGAGATGAGCAGGAGCTTCAGCGTCGCACCGGCGATCGCAAGACCGGCTGCTGCACCCGCGCCCGCCAGGAGCAGGGCTTCGGTGAGAAACTGCCCCATCAATTCGCCTCGGCTGGCGCCCATAGCGGCGCGGATTGCCAACTCTTTGCGCCGTTCGGCCGAGCGCACCAACAACAGGTTCGCGGCGTTGGCCATGGCGATCAGTAGCACCAAGCCCGTGGCCAGCATGAGAATCTTCAGCGCCGTTCGATAATCGTCGCGAAAGCCGCTGTTACCCTGGCTGCCATCCCGCAAGGATAGCTTCTGTTGACGGAAGCGCGGCGATCTCTCCACTGGCATCGGGATGGTCGCGGCCATTTCGTCGACAAGGCCCTGATATGGCCCACTCAGCGCCGCTTCTGCTTTTTGCCGTGAGCCGCCTGGCTTCAACCGCGCAAGCAGGTACACCCAGTAGTCATCCAGCTTATCGGTTCCGTCCCAGCCCTGGGTCAGGTGCGGTTTGAAGGAAATCGGCAAGAAGACGCTCGCTTCGTCGCCCACTGTAGTTCCGATGAAGCTTGGCGGCGCGATGCCGACGACCGTGAAAGGTTGCCCGTTTACCTTGATGGTCTGGTTGAGGATAGCCATATCGCCGCCGAGTTTGTCGTGCCAGAAACGATAATCGAGCACAGCGATTGGATTGCCAGCGCCAGGAGTGTCGTCTTCCGGCCCGATGAGCCGGCCGATGAACGGTTGTACGCCCAGGACCGAGAAATACCGGCCCGAGATCAACATCATCGATCCGCTAACTGTCTGGCGTGAGAAGCCGATGTTGCTGCTAAACGTCCGGAACCCTGCCACTGTCGCTGCTTCCGCGTGTTTTTCCAATTCCCGGAGGGTCCTCCAGTTGAAGATGTAGTCCATACCGCCGGAATCGTTGTCGGAATTCCGGCCATTCTTGAACTCACCGGGGGCCGTCAGCAGCACGATTTGCTCCGGATGAGGAATCGGCAGCGCGCTCAGAACCACCTGGTGGAGCAATGAAAATATAGCTGTACTGACGCCGATACCGAGACCAAGCGAAACCACGACCACCAGGCTGAGTAACGGCGCTTTCGCTAAGCTGCGAAAAGCAAAACGAATCCTTCGCATAGTACCTGCTCCATACAGCATAATATGACCTGGGTCCGGTAGGTTACTCACCAAAAAGTACTAGAACTACAGTAAGTTGACAAATGTCAAATGGTCGGGCAACCTAGTATAGTTCCCGGTATAAGTATGATTTCTCAAACCGAGTCGCACGACATAGTCTCCACATTCACGCCGGCAGCTCAGGCCTGGTTCGCGGTTCGAGTGCGTTCCAATCACGAGCGCATTTCCGCCGTGCACCTGGAGGAGCGTGGCTATGAGGAGTTTACGCCGTCCTATAAGATTGAGCGGCGCTGGTCTGACCGTAAGAAGGAGATTGAGCAGCCCCTTTTTCCGGGCTATGTGTTTTGCCGCCTCGATCCGCAGGACCGCTTGCCGGTGCTGACCGCTCCGGGCGTGGTAGGCCTAGTGGGTTGCGGAAGGATTCCGACGGCGATCCCCGATCAAGAGATCGAGCGAATTCGCACAATGGTACAATCGGGATTACTTGTCACGCCGTGGCCCTTTTTGGAGTTGGGTCAGACTGTTCTGATCGAACACGGACCTTTGGCTGGGGTCGAAGGTATTCTCGAAGAGGTAAAGGGGAAATGCCGGCTCATTGTATCGATCAATTTGCTTCGCCGCTCGGTAGGCGCGGAAGTGGATCGACATTGGGTGCGCCCGGTCAAGACATCCAATCGCATCGCTACCCTCTCGCATTGAAGCCTAGACTGACAAGAAATGGGATGCTTCCAATGAAATACCGCCAGTGTTTTCGTAATCTGTTCCTGCTGAGCGCCGCGACGTTTTTCGTCCAGGCGCAGACTCAACAGCCCCAACAGCCCGCGCCGGCCCAAGGACAGAATCCTCAGCGGCCGACCGAGAACACGAGTCCAGCCGAACAACCTCCGACTATTCCGCGTGAACTGCCTCAGGATGCCATACGCCCAAACTACGTGCTCGGCCCCAACGATCAGGTCCTGGTACGCGCACCCGAGGTAGAGGAAATAAACGAGAGGCCGTTTCGGATCGATGCGGACGGCAACATCAACCTTCCGCTCCTTGGTCGCGTGCGCGCAGGTGGAATGACGGTTCAAGAGCTGGAGACGGATCTGGTCCGCCGGTTGCGCGAGTATGTCCGTGAGCCTCAGGTGATTGTCACCGTAGTCCAGTTTCGCAGCGAGCCGGTCTTCTTCGTGGGAGCTTTTAGGAATCCCGGAATCTATCCATTGGCGGGCCGGCGAACTCTAGTGGAAATGCTCACAGCTTTGGGTGGGCTCCAGCCCAACGCGAGTCGCCACATAAAAGTCACACGCCGGGCAGAATACGGTGCGATCCCTCTGCCTAACGCCATTGTGGATCCCGAGAAAAAGATCAGCACGGTCGAAATCAGTATGGGAAGTCTGAGAGAGAATGTGAATCCGGCCGAGGACATACTGTTACAACCGTATGATGTGATCTCGGTGGAACGGGCGGAAATGGTCTATATGAATGGAGAAGTCGGCAGAGTGGGCAGCCTCGAACTCGGGGAGCGCGATTCTATTTCTATTATGCAGGCTCTCACCCAGTCGGGAGGATTTGCACGGGACGCGAACCGCAGTAAAGTCCGCGTGCTGCGGCCAATCGAAAATACCAATCGCCGCGCCGAGATTGACATAAACGTCAAGCGCGTTTTGGAGGGCAAGGACAATGACTTTCCTTTGCTGCCAAACGATCTGCTCTATGTTCCCCGATCCTATTCGCGGGTGATCTGGACAACCTTCGGGCAACTCGCAATCACGACCCTGCCCTATACCGTAATTACGCTTATTCTTCGTTGAGTGAACCGAGCCCACTACAATTCTGAATGATATACTGATGCTTCACCATGCGTGACCCCGCCAATCGAAGTCTGTCCATGCACTGCTGGTTGCCTCAGGCGCTCGCGATTCTTCTCGCCGTTGGGCCAATTCAGGCGGGTGAGCAAACCCCAGTGGCGCAGCAGCCTGCACCGAATCCTCAGAGCTCACCTCAGAGCAACCAGCCCAGCACGCCTCAGATCGCCCCTCAGGGCAACCAGCCTGCTCCCGCCACGCCGATGGCGCCCCTTCCGATGGTGCGGAGTCTCAAGGTGACCGCGCTAGCAGGAAATAAAGCGATGAACGATCTGGAACGTGGTCTCATGAGCCCGTTGGTGGTCCAGGTGCTCGACCAGAACGATCGCCCCGTGGAAGGCGCGGAGGTGGTGTTCCGATTTCCGTTGAACGGCCCTGGAGCCACTTTTCGCGGAGGAAATACTTCCCAAACGGTCCATACCAATGGTCAAGGCCAGGCCGCTGCCATGAATTGGACAGCCAACAATCAGGTCGGTACTTTTGAAGTCCACGTTACGGCCGCATACGGCAACCAACTGGGTGAGACCACGGTTTCGATGTCTAATGTGACAAGAATTGTGGACGAGGGCAAGGGGGCAAAGAAGGGGGCCAAATGGTACTCGTCCAAATGGGTGAAAATCGCGCTCATTGCGGGTGGGGCCGCGACCGTCGTGGGTATCGTGCTCGCCACGCGCGGAGGCAGCTCCAGCCCCGCCGCCGTCCCCACCATTACGATTACACCCGGATCGCCCACCGTGGGAGGTCCGCACTAATCGATGCGCCGTCTTTGGGCAGTCCCCCTCGGAATCGCTCTGTCGATCGGGCATCTATGGTCGCAGCCGACCTCCCTCAGCGGCCCTGTCCTGGGTTACACATTTGATCTACCCAGCCAAAGTTTTCGGGCGGTGATCGGACTGCCGGGCTCCGCTTCGTTCGGGCCCGCCCTGGCAATCGGTTTCGATATGGGCTGGGTCGCGCCGCACCAGAATTATGCGATTGGTTTCCGGACAGGCAATAAGAGACGCCGTGAACTTCCGGTCGGCCGCGGGTCGAATGGCGATGCGGCGATCAACACTTGCTTCCTGGTGACTGGCTTAGATTCCAGTCCCGTATTGACCAGGATTACCGGCCTTACCGGCCAGCCCGATGCCATCGTTTGGTCCGGCGACGGTTCGGTTGCAATCGTATATTCTCGCAGCGGAGCTTGGTTGCAGGTGCTGACCGGCCTTCCCGGCGCCCCGCAAGCTGGCTCTTTGGTGGATCTTTCCCAGCTTGGCGGATCACTTTCCGCGGTCGCGACCGATCAGCAAGGCAAGACAATAGCGCTGGCGATTCAGGGTAACCTCCAAATTCAAGGCAGCCTCGCGACTCAGGGCAACGGTGGCGGCGTGTTCCTGTCGAGTGACGGCCAGAATTTCTCTTCTGCTCTTTCTATGGCAAATCCCGTCGCTCTGACATTCTCCGGCGATGGAGCCAGCCTTTACATTCTGGACGGTGGCGCGCTTCAGTTAGACGTCTTCGCGGTCAATAGCCATAGTTCTCAGAATTTCCCGCTCGACGGTCTACAGAATCCGTCCGCGATCGCCTCGGGGCGAGATGCCCAAGGCCGGCCTATTATTTATGTCGCGGGCGCCAGCGACCAGATCTTTCAGGCCTACGACCCAGCCACTCAGCAAGTCCTGGTGAATCTTCCGCTCTACTTCCAGCCGACTGGCATCGCTGCCTTCGGACCAAACAGCTTTGTCCTCTGCTCTCCTTCGAAACCGGGCGACCCGTTATGGCTTTTCGCGAGTATGCCGCAGCCTGCTGTTTATTTCGTCCCGGCGGCGCAGTCAGGCCTGGGAGGCTTGAATTGATGCGCTGGGCGTTCGCGGTTCGGGCCGCGTTGCTGCTCGGGATGCTCGCCGGTTGGGGATCCGCGCAGACCTTTCCATTTCAGCTCCGTGTGACCTCCACCAATACGGCCGCGGTGGTCGCCAATGGATCGACAATCGGATTCTCGTCAGCAATCGGCCAGAGTCAAACTGTCCGCTTGACCGCGACCTATGACGGGAGCGGAACGGTAACAGTACCGCAACCTCCGCAGCTCTTCGGTTCGCCGGATTTCACCGACACTCTTGCAGGAACCCCGCCGTTAACTCTGAATCCGGGCGACAGTCTGATCGTGGATCTCACGTATCGCCCCAGCACGTCGAGCGGGGCGAATGCGCAATTTAATCTGCCGTTCAGCGAAAAGACGTTCGTTACCAATCCGCCCACGGTCTCGCAAAACCAGATCAGTTTGAATTTGCAGGGCTCGGCCCCGTCGTTTGTGTTGAGCTACGTTCTGCAATCAACGCTAAACACGGTGCCGTTGCAGCCGGGAGGCACGATCCCGTTTCCTCCCACACTGATTAATACACTATCCCAGGCGAACCTGAATATATCGAATCTGGGCAGTGGTTCCGGACAGATCACCAATGTTACTTTGACCGGTTCGCCGGCCTTCACACTGGTCGGGGAACCACTGTTTCCGTATACCTTGACTTCCGGACAGCAACTTCCATTGTTGATTCATTATCTGCCGACTGCCGTAGAATCGGATTCCGCGCAGATCCAAATTAGCTTCGACTCCGGCACACCCGTCACTGTCAACCTTCAGGGTACGGGTGTTTCGCCGATGTTCTCCTACAACGTGCTTCAGGGAACTCAGTCGACGCCGGTAACACCCCCGGGCCCCATTTCCCTGCCGGATACGAATGTGGGCAGTACCAGCAGCGTTGTCATTCAAGTGAAGAATACCGGCAATACTACGGGCACCATCAATTCTCCCCCCAGTCTGGCCGGGCCATTTCAGATCACCGGCTTACCCTTATTTCCGCAGGTATTGATGCCCAATAGCAGCTTTACGTTCACGCTGACCTTTTTGCCGACGCAGCCCGGAAACCAGACCGGTGAGTTACTGATCGGCGCCGACTTATTTAACCTCAACGGTAACGGCCTGGGCCCTAATATCGTGTACTCCTATGTTTCCGGGGCAACGACGACTACGCTTGGCCCGAATAATACCGCCGTCATATTCAGCCCCACCGCCATCGGCCAGACCAGCCAGCTCAATTTCATCATCACCAATACGGGTACGACTACCGCAAACGTATCGAACATTGTAATAGGCCAACCCAACAGTCCGTTCTCTCTTGCAGAAGTTCCAAACCTGCCTACCAGTCTGGGTCCGGGTCAAACAGCCCAGTTCAATATCAATTTCACGCCCACGACCATCGGCCTGGTCAATGGAACATTGCAGATCGATACGATAACTATTCCGCTAATTGGTTCCGGGACGGCGCCGCCAGCACTGCCAGCGTACACGATTCAGGGACCAAGCGGAAATGTGGCTCCTCGATCGCAGCCGATCGTCAGCCTCAAACTAGCCAGTCCATATCCCTTGGCGTTGACCGGCGTCCTCACCCTGAGCACGTCCAGCAATCTCGTAAGCGATCCTGCCGTTCAGTTCTTAACCGGCGGCCAAACCGTTCCGTTTGTGATTCCAGCGAATAGCACCGATGCGAACTTCGCCAACCAAGGACCGTTGCTGCATTTGCAAATCGGTACCGTCGCCAGCACGATCACTTTGACGCCGACGTTTGCGACGCAGGCCGGCAATGTCTCTGTCACGCCGGCTTCTCCGACCACATTGCAATTTTCAGTTGCGCCGGCGGCCCCGGTCCTTCTCTCCGTTGTGCCCGCGAGTGAAAGCGCCAGCAGTTTCGCGTTGAACGTGACCGGCTACTCGACCACGCGCACGCTTACGTCGGTGACACTGCAATTCACCGCAGCGGCCAGCATGACGTTGGGGACTACTCAAGCAACCATCAATATTCAACCAGCCGCGACGCTGTGGTTCCAAAGCACTGCCTCGCAGGCCTTCGGCGGACAATTCACAGTGACCTTGCCTTTTACATTGCAAGGCACGCCGCCCACCGGGGAGACCCTGTTACAGACCATCGCCTCCATTTCAGCGACGGTCAGTAACGAGATCGGGACGTCGAATTCCGTGGTTACCCCATTGCCGTAGGAGCCCAACGTCGGACGGTGTTCGTTTGGCTGCGGACTAACGGATATTAATCTTCAGTACGGCGTCGGAATGCTCGTGACGCCAACCCCAGTAGGCTTGTTGATCATTGTCGGGGAGCCTGGAAAATTCCCTATATTTGCGATGGTTCTCTTTTGCCCACATACGATACGCACGATCTTCATGGCTATCCCAGTGATGATCGTCGTTGTGTTGTTTGTCATGGTACGTGCGATCGTCGGCAAGCAACGCTGTTGGCGCTATCGCGATCGGGGTCATCAGGGCGGCAGCGAGCAAGGCCGCATTCAAAAATCGGGGCATGCTTATTCTCCTCAGCAGCATTGGGGCAATTGGTGTGCCAAGCATTCTCCGACGGCAAGTGGCGAGCACAACCAATAGAATACAAAGACGCTACCCCAATTCAAGACCAAGGAGCCGGGTGAAATCGAGGGTGTAAATTAGGGGTCTGGGATTGAAAAACATCCACGCCGGTACGTAAGATTAGACCGGGTACGGATTCCACATGGCTCATTACAAGCGTGTTTGCTTCCAGCTTCGAGTAAAGAAGGACCGGATCGACGAGTACAAGGCGCGCCACCAGGCAGTGTGGCCGAAGATGCTCGAGGCTCTGCGTCAGACTGGTTGGAGCAACTACTCTTTGTTCCTCCGGGAAGACGGGCTGCTCATTGGATACGTTGAGACAGCCGACTTCGATCAGGCTCTTGCTGGCATGGCTCTGCGAGAGGTTAACGATCGCTGGCAGGCCGAGCTGAAAGGTTTTTTTGAAGACGCGCAAGGGCGGCCGGCTGACCGCCAATTGGAGCTGCTGGAAGAAGTCTTCCATCTGGATTGATGGTTAGCAAATCCGCACGGTCTCAATCCCCAATAGGGCGCCAAGTTTTTCAATTCTGCTTGCGATGTGTCCAATTCCTATGGCGCAATGATGCGCCGGGCCCTGGGCGCTCCAGGCGTTGAAGAATTGGCGTGCGCCGACGCTGAACCGATACCGGCTGTTCGTGTTTCCGATCTCCAGGACGGGGCCGGGGACCGACTCCGCGTGGGCGGTTAGCAGTTTCAAGCGGCCCGCGGTTTCCACAACCGATAACAGCGTCACCGGGCCGTGCTTCACCGACATCTCAACCGAAAGGCCGCGGCCCACTTTGCCGTGGAAGACTTTGAGGGGCCGCACTTTGATCTTCCCCGCGGCGACGGCTAAGTGGCCCGGGCCGTCGTGCCCCATCAGGACGATGTCGTCCGTGAAGTCGATGCCGTAGTATTCGGTGAACGACCCACCGGTTCTGAAAGCGTCCATGATCTTCATGGCCTGCGCATTCTTTACTTCGCATTCGCCGGCTACCGGAATTCCGCGGGCCGTCAGAAGGCTGGTGCCCAGGATGATCGAACTGATCGCGTCTTCGTTGGCCGGATTACCGGAGCCCGAATAATAGTAGGCCAGCGAGCCCAGATCATGCCGCTCAACCAGATGGTCCAGGGCGACCGAAGTTCGGGCGGCGCGGTCGAGCTCCTCGGCCGGGCAATCGGGCTGGACGTCGAAGGCCTCGAGAAAATTGGCTCGCCGGCGATCAATCTCCAGCTGCGAAACTTCATTGCGCAAAGCGGCCAGCTCATCTACTTCCACGATCTCCACGTGCCCTCCGAAGGTGGCGCACTGCAACGTAAGGTCTGAGTAGACATCCAGCATGCCGCCATAGTAATGGCCCATGACGCCCAGGCGATTGTGTTCCATCGTGTGAGCGACCTGCGCGGCGTCCAACCACTCGTCGATCTCGTTCCACGCGGCAGGATCGGTCTCTAGCATGCCGGTAATCTGGAAGAAGGGGATGTTGCAACGCCGGAATACATTGGAGATTTCAGGCACCGGGCAAGCCTGACACCACGCCAGCCATTCGCCGGTCATTTTCCCCCGATCGGTCATGGCATTGAACGAGGCGTAGTCGATCGCGGCTCCCGGAGACAGGTTCAGAATAATCACCGGAACCTTGACTCGCCGCACCACCGGGAGAACGGTGGAAGAGAGCGCATACGTGGTGACGTGCAGAAATAGGAGGTCGACATCCGCCCTTCGGAACGTATGGCCCGCCGCCGCAGCCTTCTCAGGGTTGTCGATCAACCCTAGATTTATGATCTCCAGGCCCGTCCGCCCGAGCCGTTGGGCGACTTTCTCGGCATACTCAGTGAGCCGCTGCTGGAGACCTTCGAACTGCTTCCAGTAGGCCTCCAGCCCGATCGCGAAGAGTCCGACGCGCAGGGCCATGGCCAACGTTAATTATGTGCGACGGTGGTCGTGAATACAACAGAATTCGCCTCTCTCCTGGGAACTATTGAGACGGTATGGACGTCCAATTCACCGCACTGCGACGAATTGACTCAGCGATCCGAGGAGTTGAGTATGAAACATTCTTTCGCGTGGTTGACCCCGTTGCTGGTCATCGCGGCCGGGATCTTGTTGCTCTCCTTCCAGGCGCCCCCAGCGCCAAATGCCGACTTAGCCACCGCCACTTACTCGCGCAGCATCCTGCACGCTACGATACCTTACGTTCTACCGCGTGCCGGCGCGGGACAACTGACGGTCGAAGTCCTGGATCCTGAAGACCAGACGTTGGGCCGCCTAGAACGGGCCGCCGACATCGATGGTTCAAAAGGGACGTGGCAGGCGGATCTGAAACTGACAAAGGCGCTCGCAACGGACGATTTGGTGTGGCATCGGCTCCGCTATCAGTTCATCTACAGCGGCGAAAAGGAGCCGGCGATCAAGGGCACTTGTTCCATTTCCGAGATCCTACGTATGCCAATTATGCACATCCTCGGCCAGCAGTCGTATCTGACTGGTGGACCAGCGGCAGTGCGGGTGATCGTCACCGATTCAAAAAACGAGGTCATCGCGGGCCCGAGCTCGCTGCGGATCGAGCTGACGCCTTCTAACCAGAAAGTTCGCGTGTTATTCAACGGCCCGCTGAATCGTAGGGGCACAACCGAGGCGCAGTTCCGGTTACCCGGGGGTTTAACAGGTAAATATCCGCTGCACTACGTCGTGGACACGCCCATCGGGTCCACCGAAATCACCCAGCAGGTAAGGCTTGAAGACAAAGCCTCCATCCTCCTCACGACCGAGAAGCCCATTTACCAGCCAGGCCAAGTGATCCACGCCCGCGCGTTGGCGCTCGATCGCTCGAATCACGAAGCGACCGCCGGCCGCAAGCTGACCTTTGAAGTGGAAGACGCGCGCGGCAACAAGGTATTCAAACAATCGACGCAGACCAGCAAGTTCGGAATTGCCTCCGCGGAGTTCGCACTGGCCGATGAGGTGAACCTCGGCACGTATCACCTGCGCGCCATCCTGGAAACGAGCGACGGCAACCCGGCGAACAGGGCCGAGCTGGCCTTGAAGGTCGAAAAGTACGTGCTCCCGAAATTCAAAGTGGCGGTCGATTTTGCCGGCAAAGATCAAAAGGCCAGACACGGCTATCGCCCCGGAGACCATGTCACCGGGACCGTTCGCGCTAACTACTTCTTTGGAAAACCGGTCGATCGCGCCGAGCTCACGATAAAGGCCTCCAACATGGATGTCGCCGTAGTTGAAATCGCGTCCGTACAAGCGAAAACCGACGCAGAGGGCACGTACCATTTCGATCTCACACTCCCCAAATATTTTGCGGGCCACCCTCTCACCCAAGGCGCCGCTCGCGTGTTGATTGAGGCGACGGTGAAAGATTCCGCCGGCCATGCTGAAACTCGTGGCGAACCGGTCACGGTCAGCGAATCGCCGCTCCTCGTCACCGCGGTTCCCGAGGGCGGCAAACTCATCCCTGGCCTTGAAAATCAGCTTTTCATTCTCACTTCTTACGCGGATGGAAAACCGGCCGTTGCGGAAGTGAGACTCCATGCCGGTGGAAGCGGCGACCAGACCGCGACTACCGATTCTGGCGGCGTCGCGATCATGCGGATCAAGCCTGGCTCGAACAACGAGACGCTCCGGTTCGAGGCCAATGATAAGGAAGGCAACCACGCCTCGAGTTCGGTGCAACTGCAGATCCGCCGGGAAGAGGACCAGATCCTCCTCCGAACAGAACACGCCGTCTATCACGCCGGCGACCGTATTGAACTTCGGGTCTTTTCCACCAGAGCGCGCGGGACTGCGTACATCGATGTGGTCAAGGAAGGACAAACTATCCTCACGCGCGACCTCGACATTAGGAACGGTCAGGCCGAGCTGGTTCTAACCGCGACCCCCGACATGGCGGGCTCACTCGATCTCAACGCATACCAGTTTGGACGCGACGCCCGTCCAGTGGGCGATCATCGGCTGGTCTTCGTGCAGCCGGCCGATGAACTTAAGGTCGAAGCGACTGCGGACGCCCCGGCCTACAAGCCCGGCGAGGATGCGCGGATTCGGTTCCGCGTGACGAACTCGCATGGCGAAGGCGTCCAAGCCGCGCTCGGCCTACAGGTGGTGGATGAGGCGGTGTTTGCTCTTGGCCGAAAAGCAGCCTGGTTTCGCGAAAGTGTTCTTTTATCTCGAGCAAGAAGCGCTGAAGCCCAGGTACGAGATTCATTCCATCGGCATGTCCGACGTTGTCGAGCCAGTGGAACAACCTCGCGCCGCGCAGCGCGATCGGGCCGCCCGGGCATTGTTCGCGGCGACGGAGGTTGTCAATCCGAACAAGTTCGAGACGGAAGCCGGCCGGGCCTTGCCACGGGACAAATACCCGGCCTACTGGACGCGCTACCGGACGCGTTTTCTTGCACAGCTACACCAGATCTCCGCGCAGGATCTGGCCAAAACGGGCTCTATGGAATTTCGCGATGCCTGGGACACGAAACTCCGGGTCGACGATGTTCCCTGGGATCCACGGCATACACATTACCTGCTGCGCAGCGCAGGTCCTGACAAGCGTTTCGACACTGGCGACGATCTCGCGGCCTATCTTGAAGTCCGTAGCCGCAAGATCATGGATCATCCGGAGCTAAAATCTTTCGATCTCAATATCGAACACGATCACGGGCCATTCAACGGTCTCGCCGAGATCGCCGGATCAGTTATGGACCAAACCGGAGCGGTAATTCCGGGAGCGATGGCTGAGGTGCGTGAGATTTCCACCGGAAAGATCAGACGGGCGAGCACGAATGCGACCGGGCAATTCGATCTAGCGGGGCTTCCCACAGGTGATTACGAGATACAAGTGTCTTCAGCCGGTTTCAGAACTGCGTCGCAGAGATTCAGCATGGCGCCTCGCGATCGCGCCGTTGTCTCGGTTGTCTTGGAGGTGGGCGCCGTCACCGAGGCGGTTGTAGTTGACGCTCCAGCGCAGCGTATTCGGATGGGGGGCAATGTGGCCGACGTAAACGGATTCGGCGGCGGCATAATCGGCGGCGTTGTTGGCGGCGTCCCCGGTGGTGGTGGCGGCGGTTTTAACATGATGCAGCAAATGGGACAGGCGGCTGATGGCCGGCCGCTTCGTTCGCGCCGATGGCACACACCTCGGAAGCGGCGCGCAGCAAGACATGGCGATGCTAATGGCTCCCACGGAAGGCCTCGCCCTCAGGATTCCGACCGAGCCAGCCACCGCGCCGCACGTTCGCTCCTACTTCCCTGAAGCTCTCTACATCAATCCCCAAATCATTACCGACCAGAACGGCGTCGCCAGCATCTCCATCCCGATGGCCGATTCAATCACTACCTGGCGCATGGCCATGCTGGCGTCCACTACCCATGGCGCGCTCGGCAGCGGCACGGGAAGTCTTAAGGTCTTTCAGGATTTCTTTGTGGACCTTGATCTTCCGGTCACGCTCACCCAAGGCGACCGGGTTGATATTCCAGTCGCCATTTACAACTATGCCGGTACGAAGGGAAACGTCAAACTCCAACTGCAACCCGACGCCTGGTTCTCATTGCCGGACGACGTTCCCGAGAAGACCCTCGCCGTCGATCCCGAGCGTGTAGGCAGTTCTCATTTCAACCTGGAAGCCAAGCGCATCGGGAAATTCAAATTGACGCTTTCAGCGCGTATGACCGGCGCGGCTGATCGCGCCGACATCGTAATCCGGGAAATAGAGGTGATTCCCAACGGCCGCGAGCAAAACCTGGTGTTCAATGGGCGGCTCGAAACGGCGGTGCGGCACGAGCTGAATTTTCCAATGGCCGCGATTCCCGACGCCAGCCAGTTAATCGTGAGGCTGTATCCTGGCCCGCTCAGCCAGGTGGTGGAAGGCATGGATGCGATCCTGCGCATGCCGGGCGGTTGTTTCGAGCAAACCTCGTCCAGCACTTATCCCAACGTGCTGGCGCTCGATTATATGAAGCGCATTCAGAAACTGACGCCTGAGGTGCATGCCAAAGCCGACGGATTCATCGCCAACGGCTATCAGCGGCTGCTCACTTTTGAGGTGCCCGGTGGTGGATTTTCCTGGTTCGGCAACGCTCCCGCGAACAAGATCCTGACCGCTTACGGCTTAATGGAATTTTCTGACATGGCGAAGGTCCATGACGTCGATCCGAAAGTGATTCAGCGCACGCAACAGTGGCTCGCCGCGCAGCAGCAGGCGGACGGTAGCTGGAAACCGGACGCTTCCTTCATTAACGAAGGCGCCACGAACCGTTTCAATTCCGACGCCCTGCGCATTACCGCCTACCTCGCCTGGTCGCTCGAGAATACCGGTTATCAGGGAGCGCCCATCGAGAAGGCGAAGCAGTTCGTCCAGAGCCATATGAACGATAAAACGGACAGCTATACGCTGGCGGTTCTGGCTAACTTCGCCGCCGATTATGGAAAAGACCGGGAGTTCACGAATCGCGCCATGCAACTCCTCGCGGACGCGCGGATCGAAAAGGACGAGCAGACATGGTGGAGCGCCGAAGAGACCGGTGTTTACGGAGGGGGCGCGAGCGCGGCCGTGGAGACGACGGGCCTGGCCGTGCAGGCCTTGCTCAAGGGGGGCGGAGCTTCGGGAACTGCGAGCAAGGCGCTCAGCTACATCGCCGCTAAGAAAGATGCTTCCGGAACGTGGGGCACTACGCAAGCGACCATCATGGCGTTGCGAGCGCTTTTGCTCTCGGCTGAAAAAGGAGCGGCGGACGTTCGCGGCACAGTGGAGATTTCTCTAAACGGCAAGCCCGTTCAGAAGCTCGCCCTGACTCCCGAAAATAACGACCTGCTGCACCAGTTCGTACTCAAAGAGATCGATGCCAAGGTCAACAGACTAGACGTTCGCTTTACCGGGACGGGCGGCCTGGCTTATCAGGTGGTGGGGCGCTACTTTGTCCCCTGGAGCGAGAAACCTGCGGGTGAGCCGCTATCGATCGGCGTTGCTTACGATCGCACGCGCCTGGCGCAGGATGATATCGCCACTGCTACGGCCACGGTCAAGAATAACTTGAGCAAGACGGCGAACATGGTGATGGTGGACCTGGGAATCCCTCCGGGATTTGACCTGCTTACCGAAGACTTGCAGGATTACCAGGAGAAGAGCGCCGGGAGAAAAGGCGGCCGCCTCGAGAAATTCAATTTAACGGCGTCCCAGGCCATTCTTTATTTCGACTCCATTGCTGCCGGCGACACGATCACGCTCCACTATCGTTTGCGGGCCAAGTATCCTATCCGGGCTCGAACATTCCAATCGCGGGTCTATGAATACTACGATCCCGACGTAAACTCGATAGCGCGGCCGGTGCAATTGGAGGTGAGCAAGCGTTAACTGCGCAGAGCGAGATCACCGGGCATAGGGTCATGACGCTAAAATATCGCCATGCTCCGTCTCATTGTCTCGGGCGTTCTCGTCCTCGGTAGCGCGGATGGCGCTACTTGCGATCGAGCCTGTTTGAAGGCGCTGCTCGACGAATATCTTAACGCGGTGGTACAGCACAATCCCGCGGCGGCGCATCTTTCGGCGGGTTTCCGGCAGACAGAAAACGCGATCGTGAGACGGACGGGCACGGGGCTGTGGCAAAGCGCTCAGGCTCTGGGCAAACTGCAGCGCCGGTATTTCGATGCGGAGAGTGGACAGGCCGGGTATTTTGGAATCATCGAAGAAGCGACCGAACCGGCCATTGTTACCCTCCGGTTGAAGGTGGATGACCGCAAAATAACTGAGGCCGAATGGGTGTTATCGCGGAAAGGCGATCCGGGTCTCGGCTCGCAGGGCGGAGGGCAGGCTGGCGCCGCGTTTCACGATCCGGACTATCTGATCGCGCATGCTCCAGGCGAGCGCTTGGTTCCGAAAGGCGAGCGGCTTTCGCGCTCCGAGCTGATCGCCATCGCGAACAGTTACTTTGACGGGCTGTCGGCGCACGACGGGACTATCATTCTCGCGCATCCCGGTTGTGTGCGGGTGGAGAATGGAACGCTGACCACGCAGCGACCGATCCAGGGCGGTGGTTCGACCGACTGCACAGGGAACGGAGCCATGGCCAACATCTTCGCCGTGACGGCGCGCCGCTATCCGATTGTTGACGAGGAGGCGGGCGTGGTGCTAGGTCTGGTGGTCTTTGAGCGCAAGCCAGGCGTCGCGATGCGCCGCAATCTATTGAGCGAGTGGTTTTTCATCGAGCAGGGTAAGATCCGTTCGATCTATGCTTCCATGTATTACCCCGAGCAGGAGGCCATGGCGCCGAACTGGCCGCCTTTCGACGGCAACTGGCCAGTTGCACCGCCGGCGAAGTAGCGGCCTTTGCGTGCGACCGCTTCGGCCTAGTTCGACACCGCAATTAACGGGTTATTCGAGTTTTCTCCTGCGATCGTAATCACCACCGGGTGATCCCCGGCGGCTACCTTCGGAACCACGAAATTCGCCTGATAAAGCCCGATAGAACCTGGCGTCAATCCCATGTAGTTGATCGTGGCTGCAACCCCGCTTACCTTCACCGTGTCCGCTCCCGTGACTGGCGAAAGCCCGCTCGGCGAGCCAGCCCCCGTCACCAACGGCCCCGCGGCGTTAACAGGACCACCGCTCGTGAAGTACGCCACCAAAGTATCGCCAACCTTGGCGGGCGAGCTGGGAGAATTTACGCTGCCATCCTGATTGACCACCACCGCGCGGTTGTTCCCATAAACGAAAATACCCGGCGTTCCCGTGGCTGGAACAATGACAGACGCCGCGTTACTAGTGGAGGAGCCATTCTTCACGATCACAGTGGCCACGCCGGGCTCAATGTCCTCGGGCATCTGCGCGTCGATCTGATTCGCGTTCACGTAAAACAGCGGCGCCTGTTCGCCGTTAACCGTCACCGTAGTGGTAAGAAGCGTGGTGGTCAGGGGCACGGAAGTGGCTTGCCCTATCCCGGTCGCCAGATTCACGCCGAAAATCGAAAAGACGCTGCCCGCCGGGGTCTGGTCAGGAACGAAACTCGCCGCGTTCACCACCGCCTGCTCAGGATTGACCGATGCCACGCGCCCGGCGCCGGTAAAGATCAACTGGGGATTCGTGGCCACCAGTGCAAAATTGCCCTCCGCCGCTCCAAAAATCGATACCGAGCCCGCGTACTTGTTGCTCGCGGTGTCGGTCAGGGTGATCGAGCCCAGACAAGCAGGCGTAACCGAGTACGTTCCTGTTGCGGATACGTTGACCGTAGGCGCGTTCGACGCCTGGGTCCAATTGGCGGTCACATTACCTTGCCCATCGAACTGCAGCACGCCCGCGATATCTACGACTCCCGTATTGGATGACCCGGAAAGCGAGTTGCCGGTGGCGCTGAAGGGCCACGTACCCGAAAGCGTGCTAACGGCACAGGCGCTCGGCTGCACATTGCCGCCGCCGTTGTAGGCGTAGTTGGCGTCGGTCCCCACCAGCGTGAATGCCCTGGCCTGCTGGGTGGTGGCATTGACGGAATAAGCCACCAGCGAGAAGCTAGCAACATCCCCGCTGGTGATGGTGATCGATCCCTGGCAGTTGGATTGGATAGAGTACGTTCCCGAGTAAACCACCTGCATTCCGAAAGCTTGGCTCCCATTGACGGAGTTGGACGTCAGGTTGAAGGTGACTTTGCTCTGCCCGTCGAACACCGCCGCTCCGTTCGCCGTCAGAATTTTCGTGGGGATTCCTCCTGGGGCCACCCGGCCGCTAAGAGTGAACTCATAAGTCCCACTCAACGTGGCAGCGGAGCAGGCGCTTACAGTGGTGGGTTGGGCCGCGGAACCGGATCCGTCAAAAACCAATTGCGGACTTGAGACTGCGAGGACGAAGTCCGGCGCAGTCGAATAGATGCTGATGGAGACCGAATATTTGTTGTTCTCCGAGTCGGTGAGCGTGGCCGAGGCCCCGCACGTGGCGTTGACCGAGTAGGCTCCCGTGGCCGTGACGTTGGTGGTGGCCAGGTTCGCCACCTGGGTCCAGTTGGCGGTCAGGTTGCCTTGCCCGTCGAATTGCAGCACACCCCCCACATCCAGGACGCCCGTGACGGAGGCGCCGGAAAGACTGCTCCCGTTGGCGGTGAATTCGTGCACGCCAGATAGCGTGGACGGACAGGTAGCCGGCTGCGCGTTGCCGCTCCCGTTATACGCGTAGGTGGCGTCCGACCCGATCACCGCGAATGCCTTTCCCTCGTTATAAGACTCGAGAGTGAACGTACCAGTGTCCCCGGTGGTAATACTGATCGATCCCAGGCAGTTGGATTGCAGACTGTACGACCCCGAATACACCAGCGGCGTTCCGAAAGACTGGCTCGTCGTGATGGTGTTGGCGGTCATGGTCCACGTGACTTTGCTCAGCCCGTCGAAGGCCGCAGTGCCGACCGCCTGGAACAGTTTGGAGGTGGCTCCGGTAGAAGTGACTTGGCGCCCACTCAAGATGAATTCATAGGTCCCATTGAGATTCGAAGAGTTGCAGGTACTGCTTCCGATGGTCGTCTGTGCAAGAACCGGCGCAGCCGGCAGGCAGAAAAGGATCGGCAAAAGAGCGGCATACGGTCGCGTCATCAGTGCGTTGGCCTCCTAAACAATATACCCGAGGGTCAGCTTGTAATGGTCCTGAAAATCATCAGAAAGCGTTCACACCAAACCCATCGCCTGGAACATCGCGATGCGTTGCTCGCGTAGCGGATCGTTGACCATCTTGCTCACATTGTCGAAGACCATCGTCGCACGGTCCTGCGCGTTGAACGTGGGCCAGCGCGGCAACTTTGGCGTATTCGGATTGCCGCTACGCGCGAAGGCAATCCAGGCATCGCTCACCTTATCGGCGAGGGCCATGGCGGCTGCTCCACCGCCCGTCAGCCGCGCCGAAATCTTCACGTTGTCGAACGCGAACGGGATCTCCATCGTGTGAGGTGACTTGAGACGTCCACCCAGTACCGGTGTCTCCCAAGTAAAGTAATACAAATAGACGGGTGCTTTGCCCAGCGCGGCGCGCCGTTCGGCAATCTTCATGGTGGGGGCGCCGTAGCGGTAGTCACTTGCGACCAGGAAGTAGATGTCCGAAGGTGACGCTCCGGGATTGAGCTTCCGGTAGAGATCGATCATATCTGGCGCCTCGCCGCCCAGCAGATCCTTTATGCGCGCCCGCATCGCCTGGTCGGTAAGCGAAAATGCGGCGGCGTCATTCAGAGAGAACAGCGTCATCTCCGTGCGAGTGCAACCGATCATCACCGGCACGTCGGCCGAGACCGGCGAGGCATTGGGATGGAATGGATGCTGTGGCAGGATCTTGCCGTCCACGGTCGGCGAAAATCCTACGATCGATTGGTCGGCCCCCGGGTTTTCCTTCATCACGGCGAAGTATGCGGCCATGATCTTCTCAACGGGGAGCCTTTGCAATTCCCGTACATTGGTCTTCTCTATGCCGAGCTTGGCGAGAAGCTTCTCCGAGTCGCGCACCGCGACGTCGCGATCAACCACTTTGATGGCCGCTCCGCTTTCAATGATCGCGCGATGGAAAAGCCCTTTGGCCGAGGGCATGGCCAGCAGTGTTTCCACCTTGCGCCCGCCGCCGGATTGGCCGAAGATCGTCACCACGTTTGGATCGCCTCCAAATTGGGAGATGTTCGCACGCACCCATTTCAGCGCTTGAACAATGTCCAACATGCCGGCATCTCCCGAGGCCTCGAAATCCCTGCTGAACTCGCTTAGGTTTCCAAAACCAAGCACGTTCAGGCGATGATTGATGGTCACGACCACCACGTCGCCACGGCGCGCGAGATTCGTTCCGTCATTATCGGGAGACGATCCAGAACCGGTGGCGAAGCCTCCCCCATGGCACCAGAACATCACCGGGCGCTTCGGACCGCTATTGCCGCTAGAGCCCACGGCGGGCGTCCAAACGTTGAGCACCAGGCAATCCTCGCCCTCGGCTGGCAGTTTCTCGCCCGAGATACTGAGAGCGCCAGCCGGACGCGGCGGAGCGGCCGGGTCACGCTGCGGAGCGCTGTGTCCGTATTCAAGAGTATCGCGTACACTGGTCCACTTAACCGGTTCCGCTGGCGCCATAAAGCGGTTCGATCCCGTTGTACTCGCTCCGTACGGGATGCCTTTGAAGGTCTTGATTCCGTTATTGTCGACGCCGCGAATTTTGCCATAGGAAGTTTCGACAGTGACAAAATTGGCGCCTTGCGCCCTTAACTCATGCAGCAAGAGACCGCTGGAGGCGGCGAAAGCCGAGGTGTGCTTCAGGAAGTCCCGGCGCGTAGAGGGAGAGAACGGACGGGTAGGAGTCATGATGTTGGGAGCGATCTTATCACTTGAGGTCCTGCTTAGCAACGCAGTATGATGATTTCGATGCCATGCCGACTGTTCGCCTGAGCGACATCTTCGACGCTTTGGAGATGCAGTTCGACGAGTCCTCCTCCTTTTTGGATCTCGACACCGGCCAGGTGGAAACCGTCTCCTGCGATCTTTTGCGTGAGGCAGAGGAGACAGCCGACGGCGAGGGGCCGGATCTTCCTGAGTGGCAGCAACAGGAATGGGAGATCGCCAAGCGAATCGTTTCCACTGATCGCTTCAGGAAGCTTCCCATCAAGTTCGACGTTCACGAGTGGGCGATCATGGAGGGGTTCTCGCTGGAGGTGAAGTCCGACGAAGCTCGTGAAGACCTTCTGCGCGCCATCCACGGCGCTGGGGCATTCCGGATGTTCAAGGACACCATTCGGCGGCACCGCATCGAAGCAGCCTGGTTTGCGTTCCGCGCCGCAGCCCTCAGGCAGATCGCGCTCGACTGGTGCGAAGAACACAACATTGTTTGGGAGTAGTTGAGCTTCAAGTCGCCACTACCTGGAAAATTAACTATGATAGTCAGCATGCGATTCGCCCTGTTCCTGTTCACGACTTCTTCGGTGCTCGCTCAGGATGCGGGAGCCACGCGTGCCGATTGGCCGCACTATGGCGGCACACAATTTTCGTGGCGCTACAGCAGCCTGGATCAAATCAACACCACCAATGTGAAGGCCCTCACGCCCGCCTGGATGTTTCAAACCGGGGACTATGCGGAGAACCTGCAGGCCACGCCCATAGTGGTGGACGGCGTGATGTACGTGATCACGGCCCGGGCGCGCGTGTTCGCGCTGGACGCCGCGACAGGCCGCGTAATCTGGCATTATCAATACCCCGAACCGCCGCGTAGTGTCCCCGGTTTTGTAGGAAATCGCGGAGTGGCAGTGGGCGATGGGAAGGTCTTCTTCGGCACCAAGGACGATTACATGGTTGCCTTGGATCAGAAGAATGGGCGTCTGTTGTGGCGAGTCAACATCGATGACGCGCGACAGTGCGGCTGCAACATCACCGCCGCGCCATTGGTGGTGAAGGATAAAGTCATCGTCGGCGGCACGGGGGGCGACGGAGCGCATCGCGGTTACATCACCGCCTTCCAGACCAAGAACGGACGTTTGGCGTGGCGCTGGTATGTGATCCCTGGTCCCGGAGAAAAAGGGAATGAGACCTGGAAAGGCGACAGTTGGAAATTTGGCGGCGGCGCTCCATGGCTGACAGGCTCTTATGATCCTGCGCTGAATCTGGTTTACTGGGGCACCGGCAACGCCGCGTCCGATTTTTACGACGCTGAGCGCGTAGTTGCGGGCGCTGACAAGAGCAAGGACATAAATCTCTACACCGCCAGCGTGGTGGCGCTAGACGCCGATACCGGAAAACTGCGCTGGCATTACCAGGAAGTTCCGGATGACCTGTGGGATTACGATTCAGCCTACGAAGTCCTGCTTATCGACCGCGAGATCCGGGGCCGCTTACGGCAGACGCTGGTTCACATGAACAAAAGCGGATTGACTTCCGTTCTCGATCGAGTCACGGGCGAGTTCCTGGGGACATTCTCGGTTCCGGAAGTACGGACCTGGATCTCCGGAGTCACGGAAGATGGAAAATTAGTCGGCCGCAACGAGCCGCAGTTGGGCAAGACCATCACCGTTTGTCCGAGTGCCGCTGGCGCAAAAAGCTGGAACTCCATGGCGTATTCTCCGCGCACCGGCTTTCTCTACGTGCCCGTCAACGAAATTTGCAACGATATTACGCCTAATAACCGGGCGCCCGAAGAAGGGCGAGGTTACATGAATGGCGACTTTCCTATGAAATTGGCGCCGGGGCGCACCACCTACAGCCACGTGGACGCCTGGGATCCGGTTACCGGCAAACGCGCCTGGAGCGTGCCCTACAAGTACCTGCTGCTGGCTTCGATGCTTACCACGGCAGGCGACCTGGTGTTTACCGGAAATCCTGAAGGCGAGTTTTTCGCGCTGGACGCCAAGAGCGGAGACAAGCTTTGGAGTTATCAAACTGGTGCCGGTAATCGGGGATCGGCGGTCTCGTATGCGGTGAATGGGAGGCAGTACATCGCCACACCGACGGGCTGGCATGTTTCCGTGGTCGGAGCGCTGGCTCAGTCTTTGTTTCCGGATCAGGAGTGGCGGCTGGGCTCGACATTGGTGGTATTTGCTCTGCCGGGGAGCTCGCGATGAAAAAATTGGCGGTGACCGCGTTCATGCTAACGATGTCCTGCGCGGCGCAGAATCTAACGGAAGTTTTAGAGCAGGGCGAGCAGGTGTTTGCCAAGTCCTGCGCTACCGGATACTGCCATGGAGTCAAGGGCGGGCCGGGTGGGGCTCCGCGCCTGGTGGGCCGACACTTCGATCAGGCGTATATCAACAGCGTGGTCACGCGCGGGATTCCGGACACGGGCATGCCATCCTTCGCCACAAAGTTGTCACGGCCGGATTTAGTGGCCGTGATTGCTTATGTCGCGACCCTGAATGGCATCGCCAATCCCAATATCGGCCCAGGAGGCGCAGCGGCAACCATCTCCTCGCGGCCCAAACTAACTGGCGAAGCGGCGCGCGGAGGGCGGCTATTCACGGAAGCCGTGCGTGGCTTTGGACGATGCTCCACTTGCCATGAAGTTGGCGACCTCGGGACTTCCGTGGCTGCTCCGATCGCGAAAGTGCCGGCCTCCGCCGCCGAACTCGAGGCGCTGGCCACACCCGACGTGAAGACGGCAACGATGGATGGTGAATCCATGCCAGCCCTGGTGTTGAGCGAAGGCAAGCAGAGCATCGTATTCTACGACCTTACATCAGCCCCGCCGGTGCAGCGAAACGCAGAACCAGGCTCAGTCAAGTTCACAGGTGGGAGCAATTGGCGGCACTCTTCCGTGATCAAATCGTACGATGATTCTGAGCTGGCCGCGATTCTGACGTACTTGCGCGCGGTGATCAAACCATAGCCATTGGTCAGTCGCGCTTCATTTCACGCTTCTTCAGAAGCACACTGTTGCCATACGGCCGCTGGTAGCTGACGAAGTACCGGTCGTCGAACACAGCGAATTTCTCGGCCGGATAGAAGCTGATAGCCGCCATCCACGTGTCCACGTCAGACTGGTTGAGCCACATCCAACTGTCCGGCGAGTCCTCGCGATTCTTATCGATCACCACGATGCGCCCGTCGGGCTTGACGTACTTCGCAGTCGCGTTCAGGTAGACTTGGCGGTGTTCGATCATGTGCAAGACCCGATGAAAGAAAGCCACATCGGCATCTTTCACCGGCAACTTGGGATCATCATATTCGCCTAAGACAGTCCGGAGGTTGGCAACGCCCTCCTTCTTAGCCCGTGCGGCGACGTAATCGAGCATCTTCTGGTCGATATCAACCGCGTACAGAATTCCGTTGGGGGCGATCGCTTTTGCCATTGGAATTGAGAACGCTCCGCTGCCGGCGCCGATGTCGGCGACGACATCTCCCGGCTTGAGTTTCAGCTTCTCAATAACCTCGTCGATCTTTAGAACCCGGTCGGGCTTATCCATCGCTGCGATGTACTGGTCCGCTGGCCTCTGGGCCAATTGAGCGAGCGCACTTGTGAAACCGATTCCTGACAACCCTGTAAAAGCAAGCAATGAAATTCGAAGCTTTCTTTGCAAAGTCATTCCTGTCCTCCTGGGACGCTGATGTCGATGAGTTTCCGATCGACGAAAACTATACACACTATAGTGTATTTGTTTACCGCGTGGGATCGCTGCGCGGGCCTAACTCGATCAGTTCTACGTTTCCGATTCTCGGCCCGTCGACGGCAAAACGCATTGCCGTGCGTTTCAGATGCCAGCCTATACGTCCGCAAGCGCCAGGATTCATGTGCAACAAATTCAGCTCCGGGTCACGCATAACGCGGGCGATGTGTGAATGCCCGCATATGAAGAGGTCCGGTTTACGCTCCTTCAACTCCCGCATCGCGCGCCGGTCGTAATGGCCTGGATAGCCCCCTTGGTGCGTCATGTAAACGCGCACACCTTCACATTTCCACTCGATGTCGCGCGGCAGCTCAGCACGAATTTCGGGGCCGTCGATGTTGCCGAAAACGCCGCGCACAGGCTTGAACTTCTTCAGCCGGTCAAGCACTTCCACCGGGCCGAAGTCGCCAGCGTGCCACACTTCATCGCACTTCTCAAAGTGGCTGAATATGGCCTCATCGAGAAACCCATGAGTGTCGGAAAGGAGGCCAATCTGCACGAGTACATCGTACGCGATCAACCGGGCAAACTGTCTTCAGCGACCTTTGTCCATTGCGCGGCCGCCGCGAAGCACCAAGCCCACGGCTTCATTTCCCTCATGGCACGCATATTCGTAGATCTGATAGTTGTCATCCCGGGTCATCGGAATGGACACTTTCCAGGGTCGAGTGTATACGGCCGGATCATCGATGGTAACTTCGTAGCTGATTGTGGCAGGATCGACGCGGGTGAAGTGTTCGACCACATGCAACGCTTCACTCTGCGGAACTCCTTTGATGCGCCCGCTCGCCGCGCTGGTCGTTATCCAGCCCCTGCCGTTGTAATTGGTTGTGTCGACCACCAGGGTGTTGCCCTCCCAGTGTCCAATCGAGTCCCCATTCCACTGGCGGACAGTCTCGGGAAGGTGCTGGCTCGAGGTTAGTGGAATGATTCGAGCTTCGTGAATCATCTCGGAAACGATCAACACGTATCCAGGAGTCTGCACAATTTGATACGCGTTGTTGTAGCCGGCCGGGAACATTCCGCCCGGCAGTCCGCGTGTGATACACCGATCCCAGGGGCTCATGTATTTGTAAGAGTCGGAGTTGTGAGCCAGATTGTAGTTTCGCTTGGCCTCGCCGGCGGGTGACAACGGAACTCTTCCATCCGGAGGATCTACCACCAACGAACTTTGCCGGGTTGAGACGATCTTTGTCCCTGAGTCGAGCCAGAGCCGATTGTAGTCGCCAACGTCGCCTTCTCTCGGAGGACGATCGACTCGATTTTGAGCGGCTCGGCTTTCAAGCTCAGCCGACTCCTCTTCCGTTAGTATCGGTTTGCCTTCAAATTCTTTGGGACGTTCGAACGGGGTGATGGTTGCGTTGGTCCACGTGCCTTGCAGATCAGGCTGGCCGTCTGAAGTCCGTGGCTGACCGGACAGCATCGCCGAAGTCAACAACATCACAGCGATTGCGACGGTAATTAGCGATCGACCGCTCATTGGATACCTAGCGTGATCCTAACCGTCAGATGGTTCGGTGTCAACCGGATGCAATTTTGGCCATTAGCGAATGTCGGCTTCGGCGCTCTGGAGCTCCAGACCAACCCGCTCGCCGTTGATGAGCACCAGCCCGGAATTGATTAATTGCTGCCCGGTGAGGTCGTAATCCGCGTAACGCCGCAGTTCAGAAAGCGGAAAGAAAAACTCGACGGATTCGGAAACCGCGGAAACGGTGGAACTGAAGACGATGCCGTCGAAATCAGAGTCCTTGGGCACGATCCCGAGCAGCGGCCGGATCAAATGGGAGACGTGCCGGTCGAAGGCCAAAGCGGCGATGCGGTACTGAGAACCTAAGTCCGAAGGCGCAAGGTTGGTTGTCACTGACAACTGAAGATAGGACTTGCCGTGAAAGCCGACCAGAACCGAGGCGCGTAGGATGTGAAATGTGCATCGGCGTCCAGCTCGTGCACGATGCGGTCGATCAGGACTTGATACGAAGTCTGTTGCTGGCCTAGCGCGGCGGGTGACAGTTCCCGGATCGCGGATGCGGGTGGAGGCGGGATAACTATGCGAGCCACCGTCGGCGCGAGTGCGGTTTCCTCACCAGTATTGGGCCAGAGCGAGGCCGGCTTGCCATCGATGAAGACCCGCGATTCGAGTAGAGCATTCATCTGCTGCTCGACGTTAGTGCTGGAGGCGATTTTCTCGGCCGTAGCGAACGGGGACAATCAGCGCCAGGTTCTCCGGGTGTTCCACTGCGACGCCCAACACCTTTTTGCGGACGTGGTGGGCCACTTCGATGGCGAACGCGTTCAGTTCGGCTTCGCCGCCGAGTCGAGACGCCGTCGCCTGAAGGATCGGAAGCATCACGTCGCGATAGGTCTGCTTTACGCGCTCGTTCTGGTTCATAGACTCGTCCGAGTACGAGGCAAAATAGTTGCCCGTGACCTGAAGCACCGTATGGCCTTGGAAAGTGGAGAAGCGAATGGAACGCTGATCGTTTTGTTGCTCTTGCTGTTCTGTTAGATCCAACTTGCGGCTCAGGTAGAACCGATATGGGTAATGGTGCGAGGTGATGTCGACAGCGGCGGCTTTCAGCTCCGGCAGGTGCTTCTGCTGGAGCGCGCGCATGGCTGGATCGAGAATCTCCGGCGGCGAGAGCACCTGGGGAAAACACTGTGGAACAAAAGCGACCAAAACCACAACGAACGAAACAACTGTCCGTTGGTACATATTTAGCCTTCTCCTACTTACTAAGTGTGAAATCCAGCATTGTATTGCTCGCCATGGCGGCGGGCTTCGATTGCGATTTCATTCCCTCACGCCAGGCCGTCACGGTGTAGCTGCCGTCCGGGACGTTGTCGATCTTATAGTTCCCGGAGGCGTCGGCCTCGGCAAAGTAGGGCGTAGGCGCGACGACAATATATCCGGACATCTCGGGATGCACATTGCACAGTAGAGGAACTATGCCCGGGGTATCGAACTTGAACGAACGAATTTCACCTTTGGGCCAGGTACCCATGTTGTGGCTCAGCTTTTTGTTGCCTGAAACCGAGGGCCAGAAGATGTTGTGTTGCACGTTATCGCCGTTGAGGAAATCCACCGTCGAGCCCACCAGGACCACTATGACGTGAGGCTGGAACATAAGAGATTTCTGGTCCATCGTGATGTGTTTCTCCGGCGGAGGGAGCGTTTTTCCCGGGATGGCGTCGATGTAAACGACCGCCGGTCCCTTCCTGCCGTTGATCTTTCCGCTTAAATTGCCGCCGGAGGCGATTACACAGCCGGCCAGCAGAGCAAGGACTGTTTTCACGAAATGACGGTGAACTATTGACATAAATTAGTACACGAACTCCAACCCGAAAAGCGCAGTGTTGATCCGAAACGGACTCTGAGCCTGTTGAAGGTTGGTGGCAGAAGTTACGCTTTCCACACTCTGTTCAGGACGAAATTGATATTCAAAGGAAGCCTTGATGTTCGGATGAATCAAAAACTGCGCGCCGGGCGTGAAGCGGTTGCGAGTGGACCGCAGTGGAGCGAAGAACGGCGTACCACTGGCGAGCGCGAAGCCGTTGATGCGGTCGGCGCTAGAGTTCACTCCATCCCAGCGCATGATGAGCATTACCCACGGCAGGAGGAGGAAATCGGACTGCACAAATCCGCCGCTGAAGGTGGCCGGTACGTTGGAAACAAACCGCACCGGGTAGGACCCCATGGTGGGGAAAGCGGAAGAAGAATCACATTGCCGGACGCATCCACTGGCAGCAGGTTGTTGTCCTTGCCACGCAGGTAAAGGCCGTAGATATTGAGTTTCCGATAATTGAAACTGAAGTCGCCGCCAGCGCGATAGTACGGCTCATGCACCGTCAGCAGGGTTGTATCTATGCCGTTCGCCTCCAGCCCAACGAATCCCTGGCGCGAATTCCCGTGTAGATAAAAGCCGCCACAATTCAGATAAGTGTGATCGCGGGGCCCCGTCGGACCGGCTGCCTGCACATCCTTGCGGCTGGCCTCATCCCGCTCCAGATTTAAGCGGTAAGAGAAGCGGGTGTAGAGAGCCTTGGCACTGGTGTCGGAGGCAAACCCGACGCCGCCACTCGCGCTCCCCGTTGCGGAGAGAACAAACGGGCTGATATTGTCCGATTGGTTAAGACCGCTGGTATTTTGATCGACAACCGCGACTGAATAATGGTAACCGCCATAGAGATGGCCTCCACTCAGCTCGATGCCCTTGGCCGCGTTCGCAAACATGAACTGGTTCGCAACGTTCTGTTGATTGGTGAGCGAATTGATCACACCGATATTGCTCTCCAGGTAAATATCATAGGGGCTGAGATTCATGCTTCTGGCCTGGGTGAATGGCAAGTCCAGTTCGAACTGGCCGGCGCGGAAAGCGAGGGCATCGGTGGGGAGATGAAGGTAGCGTCCGATATTTACAAATTTCAAATACCCATCGCCCAGGCCACCGGCGGCGTTGCTTCCTCCGACGCTGATATCGTCATCCACGCAGAATGCTATGTCGCCTCCCAGGTTACCAGCCGAGAATATGCTGAATAATCCGGTCTCGAAGTCGGTGGCCGGAATGAATGGAGGAACCGTATTCGGTGGAGCCACGCTGTTGAAGTTGCTGCGAGGTCCAGTGGTCACCTGAAAAAAAGGTGTTCATTCGGAAGCCGATCGGGGGCAAACCTGGGATTGTGCCAGGCCAAATGGCGTTCGGCCACACATCCTTCTGCGCGGGGGCGCCCAGTAGTGTGGCAGGAACTTTCAGATAAGTCTCGTCGTCCTTTGGAAACTTGAAGCCGGCGTCCTTGAATGCTTTACCGAAGTCATTTAGCTTCGGGAAGTCAATGTGGCAAGTGCTGCAAGAGGTCTGATACTGACGGGAAAATGCCGGAATTGCATGTGCTTTGGGAACCATCAGAGCGAAGGCTATGGGGAGTAGGACCCGCCCCGGCAAAAAGAATCGCAGAATACATCGACGCATGAGCATCTCCTTTGACGCCACTATAGAGGCGCCCTGAAATCAGAATTACAAAAACTATTCAATCAGTTAGGGCCTGGTTTGGCCGTAGCGCGCCGGATCAAGATAGCCGTTATCACGGCAGCGGCCAAGGTGAACGCTCCGATGGCCACATGCGCGGTGGTTGCGATGATTACGACCAGGGGGTCAATGTCGTCGAAGGACTGCATTGTCAAGAGCGCGAAACCCAATAGCAATTGGACGGTCGTCAGCATTATCAATGCAATCGCAGCGGAGCTCACCTCAGGTGTCTCGGTACGCAGAATCGCCGCCATAGCCGGGCCGAGAAAAACTGCAACCACGAGCGCGCCGATTATGTGCGGCAGCCCGCCCGTGAGGCCGTGACGGAAGATGGCCCCGAGGGTGACTTGCAGCAGCACGAGCGCGGCGGTGGTCGTCGCCAGAAACCGGGCGCGCGAACCATCCTGGATCGGCTTCGGAATCTGGTTCCAGCTTCCCGAGGTAAAGACAGCGATCACTATCGTGGTCGAAAATAAAAGCAGAGCGAGCACCGTGTGGGCGATTCTCACCGGCACCGGCAGCGGACCGGTCTGAAGCGCCGCCAAATCTTGAACAATTGTGGCGGCCAAGGCGGCCCAGGCGAGCCGTCGCAACCAGACCGGTTCTTTTAACCGCGACAGCCAGATCACCAGGCCAACCATCAGGATGGTTACCGCCACTCCTAACCAGGCGTGGGTCTGGCCTAAGGAGTAGAGAGGCCGCTCCTCACTGGTGGACACTACCGGGCCGTTAATGAACAGCAACGCGGTGCAGGCTGCGACTAGAACGGTATAACGGCGCAGCCACGGATTCTCCATGCGTAGCAGGTTAATGGGACGGTGGTACGCGGTTGGACGATTGCGTGCTGACTGCCGGAACGCTGCCGAATTGGCCGGGTCTTTCGTAGTAGGCGATCCAGCGGCCGAAGGACAAGATTCCGATCCACAAGACGAGCGAAAGGCAGGCCGCGGTCTTGGCAATGGCCGGGATTGCCGGGGCGCGATCGAGCTCGGATGCGTTCCCGTAGACGCTGCGATGAAACATGATCGCGTGGACTCCAACCAACGTCAGAAACAAGAGCTTCAGTTGAAAGTACGGGTTGTCATAGTATTTGTCGAGCTTCGCGCCAGCCAGCAAAACGCCGCAAGTCACCATCACGACGAACCCGATCCGTTTCCAGATGCGGGTCTGCGCGATCACATCCGACACCGGGGTGTTGGGCATGGCCATGCCGAGCAGTCGCAGGTCGGTCATCAGGATCAGTCCGCCAAAAACCGCGATGGAGCTGAGATGGAGGGACATGATGATGGGATAAGCCAAGGCTGATTCGCGCAGGGAGGTGAAGAAGTCCAAGCCTGAGACCCATTGGCTGAATTCGGCAAGTATTGACATTTAGGACTCGACCTCGGAAATGCTTGCTAACGCGCGCGGCTCAGGTGAATGCATAAAAAAGTCCAGCGAAAACGATGGTGACCCACAGCAGCAAAGACACGGCGCCCACCAGCTTGGCGACCAGCGGCGGGGGCTTGGACAACGCAACCTTGCGATGGATCGTGTAGTTAAAGATGATCGCAATCAACAGGCAGATAATTTTGAGCCGGAAAGCGGGGCTATAGTAATACCGGAGCGGGTCTGAAGTGAAAATCACCAGCCCCGAGGTGATGACGATGATGAGACCGGCGAGTGTCCACAGCATCGTATCCTTGACGAGCTGGGCGGCGGTCTGATGGCGCATGCCCAACCCAAGAAGCCGCAGGTCCACGAGGGCAATGGTGCCAACCGACATAGCGAACGATGCGATGTGTATGCACTCGAAGAATGGGAAGGCCCATTCGTTGTTGTTGAGCGGGTTCGTCGCTGGATCGTAGACGAAAAGCATTGCCTCAAATGCCTGCAAACCAAGAGTAGCCAGCCTCCGGGGATGCGGAGCCCAGGCCATTGCCGATGTTTTTCAGAGTGTCTGTGACCTTGATGTGCGAAAGATATTTCACGCTCTTGTAGCCTAGCTGGCGCGCGACGCGCAGACGAATTGGAGCGCCATGAGGCGTGGGCAGATTCTGGCCATTCAGGCCGTACGCGAGAAGCGTCTGGGGATGAAATGCGTCTGGCAAATCCAAGCTGTCCCAAGACTCATCGAAGGGAAAGACGACGACGAACTTGGCCTGCGGGCTGATTCCGACGAAATTCAAAACAGTAGAAAGCGCCACGCCGGTCCATTCGGCGATGAAGGACCAACCTTCTTCGCAAGCCTGATGTGTGATCTGTGAGCGCGAAGGAAAGCGCTTGAGGTCATCCAGGGAAAAAGTGGAGGGGCGGGCAACCATGCCATCCACAGTGAGCCGCCAATCCGCGAAACCGCCGGCCAGGAGGCGCTCAAAAGGTTCCGTCTTGGGAGGATCGCCACTGACGGGAATAACCTTTGAGATTTCGCTCCGATTGAATTCGCGCGCCAGCGAATGATGAGACATGAGGATCCGCTGCGTGGCGTAAGTGAGCGTTTCTCCAACGCCCCAAATGCCGCCGCTGTCGGGCGGGATGAGTCCGAATCGGGAAGCCAGGTGTGCGGCATAGGCCAAGCCGGCGGCTCCCGCGCCAGCGGCCAAACCTCTGGTGATGAGTTTGCGGCGGGAGACGGGGTCGCTCATTAGGGCTCCTGTCTGCCAGCCGCGCGGCCGGTGATCATGACGCGCATACGGCTTGAAAATCCGGCAAGGATCACCATTGCGATGTGCACGAGAAGGAAAAGAATGAGGACGTCCCCGAGGAAAAAGTGAATGGTGCGCGCGGTCTGGTGGCCTCCGAAGATGGTGACGAACTGCGGAATCACGGAAGTGATGGCCGGAGACATGGCGAATCCCGTGATGATGATCAGTGGAAAGACTAGAAATATGACGGTGAGGTAGGAGAGCCGCTGCAGGACGTTGTAGGAATCTTCTTCGACGGGGCGCTTGAAACGCAGATGCTCAAGAATGCTGACCCGGAGGGAACGCCAGGAGAGGTCAGCGCTGGCAGGGAAAAGTTGACTGCGGAAGTGTTGGGTGAGGATGCCGGAAACGACATAGAGCGAGCCCGCGAGGACTGCGATCCAGGCTGATTGGAAGTGCAGCGAGCGGCCCCAGCCAGACGGTCCGCCCAGCATGGTAGGAAGCGGAAGATCGAAAACAGAGGGAGTCCCGATGCCCCCGGTTTCGCCCCAATAGAAATGGGGGTGGGCCAGGATAATAGCAAAGCCGCTAACGACCAGTCCAAAAAAGCTAAGCGTGAAAATCCAGTGAGTGATGCGGACCAGCGCCGAGTGGCGTGGCGAATCCAGAACTGCAGAGGTTGGAATCGCGAGCCTCGGGGCGTATGCAAACTCGGCCATTCGTGGCAAAAGAATAGCACGGGAAGAGTGGGGCGGACAACAGAGGGGCAATGGAGGGCGTGGCAACCAAACCATCGCGTTTTGGGTTATATATGTCTTCAGGAGATCTGCCGTGCTTACTCTCCGTCGCGCAATTGTGCTTGGGACTATTTTGTTGCAGGCGCCGCTGGTAGCGCAAGTGGCTCGCGTGGCTCGAACCTTGCCCCAGTCGGCGCAGCCTCCTGTTCCGTCCGACCCGCTGGAGTTGGTCACGGGCAACGCCCAACCCATTCAGGATGTGAGCCAGCGGGCCGAAATCATCAACCTGCTGCTCAACTCGCACCGGCTTTCCAATGTGCGGGCTCAGCCTTATGATCTGAAGACCACGTTCACTGCGTCGGGTTCTTCGTCTTCGAGCGGGGTGTGGCAGTTGGAAGACATCTCGCCCGGAGCAGGGCTCTATCGCTGGACGGCGCAAGGCCCTAACTTTTCCGCCGTGAACCTGCAAGCCAATCGCATACTGTATAGCAATCAGCCCGCAAATTCCCTGCCCTTGCGGCTACTTCAGGTTCGAGAGGCCATTTTCTATTCGGAGCCGATGGTTGGGCCGCGCGCATCGCTTCGGACGGCGAGCGGGAGTGTCAACGGGGTGGACGTCGTGTGTGCGCTGATCTCGCACAATGCTCCTGCATCGGGCCAAACGGGCGGACGGCGGTGGGACGAAGAGGAGTATTGCGTGGATCCCAAGGCCGGAACGTTAATGACCTACTCGTTGGCCCCGGGCTTGTATGTCCAATACGATTACTCCAAGTCGCTCCAGTTTCACGGCAAGCTGATCGCTAATAAGTTCACGATTACGCAAGCGGGCCAGACGGTGGTCGAGGCACAGACCGAGAGCGTGACCGACCCGCCCAACAATCCCTCGGCGTTTCAGACCACCGGCTTAAATCAAATCGGTGTCGGACCCGTGATGTCGGCGCCGTGGCACGTCAGGTCGATAAGGCCTTCACCAGCGGACGTGGCGGGCGGCACTGAGCAGATCGTAGTGCTGCACGGAATGCAATCGTCGGATGGGCAATTAACCGAAGTGGAACTGTTGGCTTCTTCCGACGCCTCCCTCAATGAGCCGGCGCTGGCGACGGCATCCAAATGGGTGGGCGGTATGATGGGTCAAGAACCCGAGCCCGGCGCGACGCCGCAGTCACACGAAGTTTTGATGACGGTCCAGTATTCCCCTCAGCTGTGAAGCACGGTATTGACTACTTCCAGGCCGAATAAACGGGCTTCGCAACGAGAAAAGCGGGGTTAGCGCCCGGCTTCGGACGGAACTTCTGTACCCGCCCCGAGTCGACCTCGGCTACGTACAAATTACCCTCCTGATCCACGCTCATCCCGTGCACGCCCCACAACCCGCCTGGGAAATCGCCCATGCTGCCCCAGGAATAGAGCAGGTGCCCTTGCAAGTCCCACTCGACCATTTTGTTGGTAGTGCGGTCATAGGTCCAAATGCTTTTGCCGGACCCGATATACAGCAAGTGAAGGCTGGATGGATCGGCGCTGATCTTCCATTCATAAAGATACTTGCCGTTTTCGTCAAATACCTGAATGCGGTGGTTGTTGCGGTCGTTCACAAAAACGTGACGGGTGGCCGGATCCACGGCGACTCCGTGCACATTACTGAAATAGCCTGGCCTAGTGTCGATCGGACCGCGCGGGGGCCCGCCGAGCTTGCCCCAAGCCATGAGAAACCTCCCGTCTTTACTGAATTTCGCCACGCGTGTGCCTGTGTAGCCATCCGAGACGAAGAAGGTGCCGTCGGGCAGCCAATCGATATATGTGGGGCGGTTGAAGTGCGTCGCGTCCGCGCCCGCTACGTCCGGCGTTCCGATGGTCTGCAGGAGCTTGCTGCCGTCGTGGGTGAACTTGTAGATGACCTGCATATTATCGTCGACGACCCAGACGTTCTTTTCCGGATCGTAGGGGCTGACGTAGACCGAATGCGGCCGCCGGAAGAGCTTGTCCCACTGCTTCCAGGTCTCGATGATCTTACCGTTTCCATCCACCACGACCAGGCAGTTCTCCCATTTCGCGTCGACGCCGAGCTGGCGATAGGGCGGGCCCTTGATTCCCTGTTTTTGCGACTTCCCTTCCCAAGCCGTCAGCCATTCACTCATGTCGTTATCAGTGCCGCCCGTGCCGGGAAGAGAGGCTGTGGTAGCATCCCGCCAAAGGCCTGCCACTGGAAAACTAATACTGGGCCCAAGTTGCGGCAGCAGGACTGGCTTAGGTGGCGCCATCTTCGGCAGCTCGCCGCGGAATAGCATATAAATGCGATTCGGGCTCTCCGCGAAAACGCTTTCCCCCGCGCCGTAGGTCCACTTTTCATTGCCTGGCAAGGTGCTGATGTCTTGCGGCCAGTTCTTTACCACTTCATAGGGGCCGGTCAGGTCCTCGGATCCCAACTCTCCCGGTACGGCTGCGAAACCCGTCCCGGCCTTAGACTGGGCGCTGACCTTCGCCAGTTTGCTCGAGATGGTTAATCCTAATCCGATGCCGAGCGCCAGCATCAGTAGCATAAGTGAAACTTTTCGCATTCGTATCTCCTAACGTTTCACGATTTGAACCCGCGGACGAACAAGAGACAGTATACGCCGCTCCAAAGACGCTATGAGTCCCATGTTGACCCAACGGCGTGGTGGGCGCGTGCGACTCTATAAGGTTGACCCTCATGTCCTCTCAAGAACCGATCCGCGCATCGACACTCGAGTCCTTTCGCGAACACATCGCAGGTGCGAAAGATCCGATAGCGGGTGGCGTGGCCGTCGCGGCCGTTTGTGCTGGTCTCGGCATGGCCCTGCTCGCCCTCACGCTCAAGGTCGCGTCGCGACGAAAGGACTTCTCGGGCGATCGCGCCCGGCTCACTAAGTTGCTGGATGCTGCCAACAAAGAATCGGCACGATTGCTGCGATATGCCGACCAGGACGTCGCCGCCTATCAGCAATACCGCGACAGCCTCAAGCGCAAACGAGGCATCGACGCCGCGCTGCGGAGAATCATCGAGAGTCCGTTGGCAGCGGCTAGTTCGGCTGCACGAGGCGTGGATATCTGCGCGGACGCGGTTACCCTGGTGCCGTTGTCTGTTGTGTCGGATCTCGGAGCGGCGGCGATGTTGTTGGCGGGAAGCGTGAGGGCCATCCTGCTCACGGTGGACGTTAATCTTCGCCAGCTTCCGGCCGCAAGCAAGCTTCGCCACAATGCTGGAAAGAAGCGCCGGGCATTGGAACGCGGAGCAATGCGGCAAGTGGAGCGGGTTCTGAGGAAAGTCGCGCGTCTGATCCAGCGCGATGGCGAATAAGCACTATTCACGCTGCCAATTCACTACGAAAACCGAAACGTTGCGGCCTCCGTTGCGCAGCACCAAACGCTTCCAGTTATTGGCAGGGCCGGGGGCTTCGACCACGTCCACTGCGGCAATGCGCTTTGGATCCCAATCGTAAACCACGACTTTCCATCCGTTCCAGGCGCTGGGCGGTTGCTCGGCGTCCGATGGTTCCGGATACTTGGAGTAAACCGCTATGCCGCCGTCCACCAATTCGGCCGGCTGAAGGCTGACCTTCACCGGAAGTCCTGGCAAACTCCCACTGAGGACCCCCGAAGAAGCGCCTGACGGCGTGATCGAGAGCATGGCGTTTTTCCGGAGTGCCCCGGTCCATATTAGACGTCCGGTGCGCAATTGCGGCGGACCCACCAAATGAGCCGGGGCTGCGAGAACGGCAGCGAGCGGCGAACCGTTCGCCACCGGCATCGCCGGTGCTGAAGCGTGGATATCCGGAAGATCGGGCAGGTTCATCGGCGCGATGCTTGCGGTTTCGTTCAGCGCCTGAACCGCCGGCAACTGAAAAGTCTTCACGGGTTTCTCCGCATCGGGCTTCGGCCGTTTCTCCACAACCCGCTGGACCGCTTGTTCGGGTTGGAATTCCTGAACCGGGCGGGGAGTCTGCGCGCCCGCTGACGTGGACACGGCCGTTTTGGTAGGAACGACAGCCACAGGCGCGGGCTCAGGGGGCACGGATGCGGACTTGGTGCGCTCGGGATTGATGAAGTAAAGAACGGACTCGGACGATACCGCATTGCCGTGCATCAATTTCAAACGTACTTCAATGTTGTCCGAGTGAGGAACAAAGAGAACTTTGCCATTATCCAATTCTTTTCTTGTGATGGGGATCGCGACGGGCCTGCGTTCGCCATCGCGGACCTCAAGCGTGGCCCGGGAGGCTGAGCGGACCGCCTTCTGAGCGGGATCCCATTCGATTCCAAGGTTCGTCCCCAAGTCGCTTACATGCATTAGAACTGTAGGCGACGGCACGGCCCGCGCTCGCACCCATAACCCGCCGGTAGATACGAACAAAAGTAAAAGGCTGAGGGTCGTCGCCATATTCCACTGACTTAGTCGCCAGTGCCGCTTTAACTGCGGGAAAAAAGACTGTAGGCGTTGAAGCGCAGTCGCCGGGCCATTCACGGGATTAGGGTTGGCCACGATAGGCGTAATAGGCGCCATGGATGCGCTGGTTGCGGCGGGCTGTAAGCGATGCTCCCGCGGTGAGAGCAAGACCTCGTGGGCGCAGACGAAGGATCGGTCAACTGCCCCCCGGATGAAAAAGCCAGCGCGGGCCGGTCCAAATTTCGCCGGCATCACGACCAACACCAACTGCCACGGTCCAGCCGGGAGACGACCGAGAATTTTGGCCTCCGTCTCCGCCACCGTAAAGCCTCGCCGCGAATGTGATACATAAAGCCCGACTGGCTGGAGCGTACCTAGTTTGTCGCCCGCGAGAGTGGTATCCAAGGCCTTCTCGTCGGCCGCCGACAAGATGAATAGAGGCCCCAGCTTGTGCTCGCACTCTATCGGCAGCGCTCCCACGATCTCCATGGATCGATCCGTCCGTCTTCCGACGAGTATGCCGCCGACCTCAAGACCGCCATGAGACAGCTGGCTGCGACCCTCCGCGGCGTGCTGCCGAACGGTCTCTAGAACAGCGCTCGTACACACAACCTCAGCATCGAGCGGCGCGTACCGCCAAATCAGACGGTCAGAGATAGGTAATCGATAGCGAGCGGCAGTTACTTGCATAGCTCCTCGGCACCTCCGCAAGCACGAAGAAGCGCTGTGCTATTTGATGCACTACAGTATAATACGTTACATCCGCCGTTCGAACTGGGTATAGTTCCAGGCGATTTAAGTTCACTTCAGGAAGTGCGGACAACACACGAGAATCGAACTGGAAGTTACTAAGCCGACTGACCAGCATCGGCGCCACTATCTCCTTGATTTTAAGGAATTTTCGGCAGGACGGCGTATCTCCGATTGGTTGTTCGATCGGAACTGGCGGCTTGATCGCGGAGCGGCTGGAACTGCGCCCGAAGAATGCGGAGGAACTCTTGGCTGGTGGGTGCGGCCGCGGGCGGATTACCTGCCATTCCACCTTCTATCCACCCGCTCACCGCTCGCTCCTCGGCGCTGGGCTCAACCGTCTTCGATCGCAACGCGCTCATAACGGAGCCAACCCAGGCGTACATAGAGCGCATGCGTGGACGCATGCTCGGCCCGCCATGATCCCCGCCACGTACCAGATGATACTCGTGCGAGATATCCATGTCCCAAAGTACGCGGTGCAGGAATTCGGCGCCGTCATGAGCGTTCAGGAAATCTTCATCGCCGGCATCGATATAAATCGCCATGCCAGTTTTGCGAATCAGGCCGGCATTGGTGCGCGCACGATTCGCGGGATTGTTGGACTCAAAAAGCGTCGGATCGCGAGTTGAACCCACGAGCTGCGGCGGACCACCCGCCCTGTGATGCAGCCGGTTGCGAGCGCCGATGTTGGAATCGTGAAAGCCCGGCTCGAGCATGGGCTGCATGGCCGCCGCCACCCCAAACAGATCCGGGCGCGCGAATGCCGTTTTGAGGGCGCCATAGCCGCCGATGGAAATTCCTGTGATGGCGGTCGAAAGTCGGTCGGCGCCGACGTTGCATGTCGCTTGCAAATGCGGAACAAATTCGTCCGCGAGAAACGAGTCCCACCGAATGCGACCAAGGGGATCTTCCAGGTAGTAACTCGTCCCCGGGCTCGGTGTAGCCAGGACCATCGGCGGAAGCGACCCCTCGGACCACCAGCTATCGAACAGCGGCTGACAATCGACCAGATTTTGACGACTGCCGCCGCCGCCCATCAACATCAGGCAGAGCGGGAGCGGCGCCGACTCCTTGTAGCCCGGTGGCGTAATAAGCGCGTAATGCACCGCCTCGGGGAGATTTTGTGCGACTAAGTCATGCAGCTCGGTGGTTGATTTCAAAAATGTCCGTCGCCTCCAGTAACTCTAGGGAATATTCGCGGGGAACATCCCCAGGGTGACCTGGCAAGTTTCCACGCGCTCCGAAATTTCTACTACCCGACAGTGTCGTGTCACTACCGCTCACACATTGAAGCACGTTGCAGATTCGACAATATCATCCGCGGCGCTCAACGTGCATCATCGAGCCGCATTGCAGGAGGTGGGAAGCATCATGTTTACGAACGTAAGAAGGCAACTCGTGTGGGTTGCCATATTCGGATTTATTGCGGGCGCACACGCTCAATCGGATCGACGAGGTTCGATCAGCGGTGTGGTCAGCTCTTCATCCAACTCGCCAATGGCGAATGTCACGGTTGTCGTCCAAAACTTGGACAACAATGTCAAACAGCAGACAACCACGGATTCGTCGGGAAAGTATCGCTTCGATAGCGTCGAGCCCGGTCGTTATCGCATGACCGCGACAGCGAATGGAACATCGGGCACTCCGGCTGACGTTATCACAGTGACAGCAGGGAGCGGGACGGTCGTCAGCATCACCGTTGGAGGATCCAACAGACCAACCGCGTCGACGAGCCCGGTTACCGCCGTGGAAGAAGCCTCGCCAATCCAGGAACTCAACGGGCCGCGAATCGAAACTAGTTGGAATACGCGAGATATTCAATATCTTCCGTCAACAAACTATTTAGCGCGCGATGGCGCCGAATATGGAGCTTATAACCTTTCGCTGTTAAGCGCCGGGGTCGCGTCCAACGGCGGGATCGGACCGGGACGCGCCCCAGTGGTTGGCGGCCAGCGGCCAACCTCAAATGGCTTTTACCTGGAGGGTATCGACAACAACAATCGCGCCGACCCAGGCCAATTGACGTTCGTTTCCAGCGAGGGGAATACAGAGTTCGTTTCGTACCAAAACCAGTTCCCGCCGGCCTACGGCCACTCTTCCGGCGGCCAATTCAATACCACCGCCCGAGAGGGAAACAATGAAGTGCACGGTGACTTTTTCGAGTACTTCCAGAACCGCAACCTCGACGCCGTCGATCAGAGTTTCGCCCGGCAAGGCATAACAAACAATCCGCGTTATGACCAGAACCGCTTCGGAGGCAATGTCGGCTTCCCGATCATTCGGGATAAGGTCTTTTTCTTCGGCGACTTTGAATACATTCCACTAGGCGTGGCTGGCACACCAACGAGTCCGGTGTTTGCGCCGACCTCGGCGGGCTACGCCGCGTTGTCGGGACTTCCAGGAGTATCTCAGGGCAACCTCGGTGTACTCCAGACCTACTTGCCGGCGGCCCAGACCGCAACAAGCTTTACCACCGTCAATGGGACGCAGATTCCTCTGGGCGTCGTTCCTATCTTGAGCCGCACTCACCAGAATCAATACAACGGTGTGGGCTCTATCGATTGGAAGATCGGCCAGAGTGACAGCGTGCAGGCCAGGTATACGATTAACGACCTGCTCGGCAATACCAGCACTGCCGTCTTACCGACGTTCATCGAACCTCAGCGTACGCGATCGATGGTGACGTCGTTGTCGGAATATCACAATTTCTCGGCGGTAGCGATTAACGAGCTGCGGTTGGGTTATTCTCGCGTGGATATAAACACCGGTTCGAACGGTCTTACATTCCCGGGCTTGTTCGCTTTTCCAAATATTGGGATCGAACAGGATTTGAATTTGCAGTTAGGCCCTGGCCTTACGGGACCCACCTTTGCCGCGATTAATACCTACAGTCTGGCCGACAACTTCCATTGGGTGATCGGCCGGCACACGTTTCTCGCAGGTTTCGACGGGCGGCGCTACCTCGGGCCGATGACCTACGGCGGCCTGGGCGCAGGCAATTTCGAATATAGCAACCTGCAGACGTTCCTCAACAATCTTCCCCCTGACATAGCGGGAGAGCGGGCGGTAGGCAGCCTGACTTACAACGACGATCAGTACAATTTGTACGGCTATTTAAAAGACGAATGGCGCGTGCATCCGAATTTCCATTTAGATCTCGGGGTTCGGTACGAGTGGGCTTCCGTGCCCGGTTCGTTGAAGAACCAGAGGCTGAATTCGATCGCGGACGTTCCGGGTGTTCTGACATTTGGGAAGCCGCATACTCAAAACCATGACTTCGCTCCCACCATTGGTCTCGCGTTTTCGCCCGGCCTCATGAAGGACTCAGTCTTCCGCGCCGGATTCGGTATGAATTACGAGGCCAATTCCTATGGCGAACTGCCGATCTTCGCTCCCGGGTTCACGACGTTGCTTTACACCAACAACCTGGTCGCGTCTCCCGGATTCTTTGGCGGGACCTACTTCAATAACCCGACTACCAATATCTTCTCGCCTTCCATCACGTCCGCGCAGGCGCGGGCACTGACCACCAGCTTTATTCCGACTCAAAAGCTGCCATATACCATGCAATGGAACGCAAGCTGGCAACAATCCATGTTTCGCAGATTCGTGCTGGAAGTTCGCTACCTCGGCGTGCATGCGGTGCATTTACCCACCGAGACGGTTTTGAACGAGACCCCGCGCGTCACGGCCACTCAGAATCTGCCGCTCTACTTCACTGCTCCATCCCAGGCTCAGTTGAACAGCCTGACCACCACCCTGCCCGGTCTAGAAGCCATCCCAAACAATCCGCTCGCTTCTGCGGGTTTTACCAGCCCTATTACGATGGTGACTCCCCAGGGCAGCTCCATGTATCACGGTTTGGCGGTTCAGGGGACGCAGCGTTTTTCCGGCGGCTTTCAGTTTCTCGCCGCCTACACCTGGAGCCATCTCATCGATAATGTCGGCGACCCATACTTCAGTGGTCTTCCAACCTACGACACATTCGAGCACAACATCAGCCGTGATTCCTCAATCTACGATCACCGTCAACGCGGGACACTTACCGCCCTCTGGGATCTCGGCGCGGTCGGCAAGCAAGGATTCAACTGGGTGCGCGACATTCTTGTGAACATGAACCTCGCGGGCACCTACACGTATGAAACGCCGGCATCCGCTACGCTGCAGAGCGGCTTCGACACGCTCCTCGGCGGAGGCTTCTATCCATCCGGCGTGTTCACCAATCCGAGTGGAACTGGTGAAACGGGAAGCGGAGTTACGTCACTCACAAACTCTCAAGGTCAGGTAGTGGCGTATCTCGCCACCAATCCGAACGCCGCTTTCGTCCGCGGAGGCCTGGGAACATTCCCTAATAGTGGCCGCAATAACTTCGGCCTGCGACCTATTAACAACTTCGACGTAAGTCTGGTAAAACGCTTTGGAATCAGGAGTAAGTTTAATCTGGAGTTTCGTGCAGATGCTTACAATGTGTTGAATCACCCACAGTTCACTCCGGGCCAAGTCAACAACATTGGTTCGCCGCAATTAACCTCGCTGAACTATCTCATTCCGGGCACATCCGCCTTCGGCAACCCGGAATCAGTTTTTTCAAGTCACCCTAGATCGCTTCAGTTGGGAGTAAGAATACTTTTCTGATTCAACCCAAACCTGAGTACAAACTGTCGAACTATAGGCGCCGCACGCACCTTCCCGTGCGCGGCGCATTTGTTTATCGTCCCACTTACTCCAGTAACTGTTAAGCCGAACCAACCTCGAGACACCGCCGCCGCGAGATAGTCGCATTGATGGAGGTGTTTGAGAAGTTGGCAATTTGCGTGCTTCTCTAACGGTCGAGTATGCAAACCCTCGCTGCGTTTATCACCGCTCTTTCTCTGGCTGGAGTTAGTTGGGCCGACTGCGGGGCCGCTGATTCCGCCGATTCAAAAATCTCCGCCTCGCCGCAACTACTGAGGGACGCCGGATATCAGCACTTTCGCGCAGGCGAATACGAAAAGGCCTTGGCTTGCTATACCGCGGCGTTTCAGGCGGTCGAAGCTCATGGTTCACAAAACATCGGCGCGATGGCGCGCGACCTGAACGACATCGGGGTACTTTCGGAAGAGATGGGCCGTTACGACGACGCGAAAAAGTATTATGAACGGGAACTGGATGTGCTGAAACCGTTGGGCGAGGCGGGCGCAACAGCTCTCGGCGAGACGTACATGCAGCTAGGTGGCCTGTCGCTGGTCGAAGGTTATCTCAGTGCAGGAGAATCGTACTATAAGAAAGCAGTCGTTCTTCTCACGCGCCATGCCGGAGGCGACGACCCTCGAACCGCCAAGGCGTTGGGCGGTCTGGGCCGCCTCTACGCGGAATGGGGAAGATACGATGAGTCAGCCAGATTGTTGCGGAACGCCAGGGCGATCGCCGAGAAAAACGCGCCTAAATTCAATGGAGCACTGATTAGTATTCTGGACTCGGAAGCTGCTCTTCTTTCTCAGACCAGGAAGTTTGCCGAGGCTGAGAGGTGCTGGCTCCGCGCTCTGAAGATCGCAGAACATGACTACGGTGAAAGTGGACTGGAATATACCGCGCTTCTTTTGCACCTGGGCCAACTCTACACTGGGATTCGGGACTATCGGGCAGCGCAAGCGATGCTGGAACGTGGCCTGGCCGCCGAGCAAAGGGCAAAGGGAGCAGATACCATGGACCGTGCCATTGCCATGAGCGCACTCGGCAATGTCTACGTCCAACAACACAAACTTACACAGGCTGAACCGCTCTTTCGGCAGTCTGTCCAAGCAATGAACGCTAGTTGCCAGGCGATTCCGTTGGCGTGTGCAGCGGTGAGGTCCTATCTGGGAGACTTCTATATGGCGAAAGGCCAATGGCAATCGGCAGAAGCCGAATATCAGCGAACTGTCACAATGCGGGAAAATGCGTTAGGCGAACACCCGCTGGTGGCGTCGTCTTTGGTTTCCTGGTCGCAAGCGTTGCGCAAGTTGAAGCGCAAGAAAGAAGCAAAGCTGTATGAAGCAAGAGCCCAGAGAATTATGTCATTGCCCGGCTACTCAACATTAAACAGTGACAACACTGTTGACGTCCGCGCCTTTCACGCAGGCAATTAATAGAGGCTCACCGAGCGGAAACTTTGGCCATCCGGAGAGAGTCATACTCGTATGCAAACTGGCAATGGTAACCGTGATATTCCTTACCGCACGCTTGGGGCGAACCGGCGAGAAGGTTTCGTCAATCGGTGTAGGCGGCTTCCACCTAGGCCTGATCAAGGACGCAAACGAAAGCGTACGAATCGTAAGAACTGCGATTGACCGCGGCATCACTTTTCTCGACAACTCTTGGGACTATAACGAAGGCCAGAGTGAAATCCGCATGGGCAAGGCGCTCAAGGACGGCTATCGCAACCGGGCCTTTCTTATGACCAAGGTGGACGGCCGATCGAAGAAGGAAGCAGCCAAACAGATCGACCAGTCTCTGCGACGCCTCCAAACCGACCACGTCGACCTGATGCAGTTTCACGAAGTGATTCGATTCGAAGATCCCGACCGGATCTTTGCGGCGGACGGCGCAATCGAAGCTTTTCTCGAAGCGAAAAGGGCCGGCAAGCTGCGATACATCGGTTTCACGGGGCATAAAGATCCCCACGTTCACCTCTACATGTTGGAAACGGCCGCGCGGCACAACTTCCAGTTCGATACCGTACAGATGCCGCTAAATCTGATGGACGCTCACTTCCGAAGCTTTCAACTCCACGTGCTGCCGGTGCTGGTTAAGAACAATATCGGCGTGCTCGGTATGAAGAGCATGGGCGCGGGAGTTATCCTCCAAAGCAAAACCGTGACGCCCATCGAGTGCCTGCATTTCGCGATGAACCTGCCGACTTCGGTGGTGATAACCGGGATGGACAAAATGGAAATTCTTGAACAGGCTATCCAAGCGGCTAGTACATTTCGCCCTCTGAGCGAAGATGAGGTCGCGAAACTACTCGCCAAGACCGCCCCGGTGGCAGCGTCCGGTAAGTTTGAGCTTTTCAAGACCACGACGCACCACGACAGCACGGCGAAGAATCCTGAGTGGTTGGGTGAGGATCCAGCCGAGGCGGAGGAACTGGCCAAGCTGGTGGAGTGATGACAGGCGCTGCTCCTAACTCAGTGTTCCGAGCCATGACCGCCAGGGAGTGGTCCAGCAAGTTTAATGCAAATGTCTCTTGTACAGAAAGTTGACGCTGAAAATCCCGTTCTGATCTCGCATTGCCACCGCCGACCATTGTTGATTGAGCGCCCACTCGATCCGAATTATTTGAGTGTTCGAAGAGTTCAATGGCGTCACATAGGTAAAGGTTAGATTGTTGGCGATCTGCTGCTGTAGTGTAACTTGTGCCGTGGGCACTTGCGACCCGGTGGTGAATGCCGGATCGACCTTTAGCTGGCTTACCCCAAACACGCGCTGCAGTTGGCTCGCGACCGGATCAGCGATGGCTCTGCCCACCAGGGCCGATTCGCCCATCTGCTGGAAGGTCTGCGGCGGTTGCGACGGTTGATTCGCAAGCAACGTTGGGTCCGAAGTCGGAGTTGTGCCGGCTGCTAAAAGACTGATGATTTCCTGGAACTGCAGTGGCGGATCGGAAGTGTAGCTGAGTTTCATGTTGTCCACTGGGCCGGTCACGCGCAGTACCACGTCCACTCCTTTCGCCGTAGTTTCAAGACTCAGGTCCAGAATCGGTTCGATCCGGACAGGATTGTAGAACGCGATCGTGCCAGTGTTCACCGTGTAGGTTGAGCCGAAGAATATGAGCTGTCCCTCTGTGATCGTGATCCGTCCGAGCACGCCAGGGTTGCTCGCGAGGCCCCGGATGCGCAGATCGGCGTCGGCTTGCAGATTCTCCGCCAAGGACGTCTGTACTGCTGTGGCGTCGGTGCTTCGAACCTGGATGTCGAGTTTCATGTTGTCCAGCAGCGGGGATGGAGCAGCGGACCCTTGCACCGCCGGCGCCGCGCGCGTCAGCACCGACCCTAGGTCGGTTCTCGGGGCATACGTCACTCGATCGACCGTAACGGTGCCCGATAGAACACTGCCGTCGCTGGTCCCAGCCAGGCGCAAATTCGCGTCCGCGACGATGCTCACGCCTTGTTGCAGGCGCACACGCACGTTCGATGCATTGCCGCGCAAGCCGAAGCGCACGGTGCCATCCATGGTGGCAAAGCCGTCCAATGTGACCTTGCCGCCGCCCGACTCAGCAGTGAGATTGCGCGCCAACGCGCTGTTGCCGCTGAACGTTACTACGCCATTCGCCTTGGAGATTCCGTTAGGCAGGCTGGCGTAATTGAATGAGGCGTTCTTCAGTTCCAAAGTTCCGTTCGCCAGCGGCTTGGTAAGCGATCCTCGCACCGTGGTGGCGAGTACGACCGTGCCAGAGGATGTAATGTCCTGGCTGAAATTCTGCAACATCGCCAGATTCATATTGCCGTTGACAGTTACATTCATGGACTGGTCTTTCAAAGTCACGGTGCCTTTGGCCTGAATATCGGTCTGAGGCCCGGTCACATGAGCGCTATCGATACGAACCATATCGTGATCGAGCGTGGCGGAGATCGGCCCCTGATTCTGAAACACGATCGGATGGGCCGGGCCGGCGCCCACCGCCGGAATGTTGTTCACTTGCAGGCGCGTGATCTGGAGCGAGCCGGTCATCTCATTGGCTTTGAGCACAGGGCCGCGCACCGAGGCTTGACCGTCCACTACAGCTTCGAACTTTGACGGCTCGCCGTTGTTAAAAGCCAGCAGATCTTGAACTCGAGTCCAGGCGACATTGCTCACAGCCAATTGCGCGTCAATCGGATAGTCGCCGCTCAGTTGCGCGTTTCCGCTCCCATGAATGGTCGCATTTGCCAGATTGGAATCGACCGTAAAGTTCAGCTTGCCGCCGGCGGTATTGGCAGTTAGGTTAGCGTCGCCGAAGTTCTTGCCTTGCGCCGCAAGTCCGCTGGCCTTGATGTTAGCATCCAGATCGCGAATAGCCACTCGAGGATCCTTTTCATGGATCTCCGCCGCGCCGCTGCCGCCAATTTGTAAAATTCCACCGAGGCCCGGCCGCTGGTCCTGTACGTGCTTGATCCGAGCCAGGTCGATGCGGCTGCTGTTCACGCGAAATTGTAGATTGCCCTCCTGGAGATTGCCGGACGGGTGATCATAGCGCGCCGTAAGATCGATTTGCGACGCTCCCGACACGATTTGAAGCTGCTGAACATCGACGCTGCTGGCGAGATAAGTGACACGCGCGCGTATGTGATCCAAGGCTTCGTCATAGATCACCGCGCTTGCGAGATCCACGTCCGCGCTCCCTTGCGGATTGTCGATCGTGCCCGTCAAGTGCGCGGTTCCAGACAGCTTGCCCTTAGCGGGAATGTCCGTACGTTGCGCCACCTGAAGGACTCGCTCCACGGGGAGATTACGGATATTCGCGTCCGCATTGGTCGGATATCCCTGCGCGAGCTGCGTGTTCCCACTCACTCGGATATTCGAGCCGGCAAAGTCGGAGGTGAGCTGGTAAGTGACCGTCGAGCCGCTGGTATGCGTGGTCGCGGTGAGGTCTCCATAAGTCTCTCCTTCAAGGCGCAAGCCTCGTGCGGTTGCGTCGCCATTTACGCTGGAGAGTAGAAACTCGGTCTGCTGCTTTCCGCCGCTCTTGACTTCCGACAAGTTACCCGTGATGTCGGCGTTCAACTGCAGCAGACCCGCCGTGTTGGCCCGCTGTTTCTGAACATTGTGGATCTGAGCCAGGTCTACCTGATTGCTTTGCACGTGAGCGTGCACCCGGCCGGTGGTGAAACTGTCGCGAGGGTGTTGAAATTCCGCCGTCAGGTTGACGTGCGCCGCCCCGGCCTCGAGCGATGCGTTCGTAATCGTCACCAGTTGGTCCGTGAGGTTCACCTGCGCCTGAAAGCGATCGAATGGCTCACCGAAGATGACGCCGTTCGTCACCAGCAGACCGGCCGACCCGCGCGGATTGCCGATTGTTCCGCTCAGGTGAAGATTCGCACCCAACATGCCGGAGTAATCACTGCTCGATTGACCGGCCAGCGCAAGCATGTCGGCGAGATCTCCATTGCGAATGGAGGCGTCGGCCGTGACAGGCTGATTAGGAAGCGCCTCCCAATTCCTGAGACCAACAGTCGCCGAAAACTGCGCTTGCATCGAGCCCCGGTTCAGGCTGCCGTTACGGATAGCCGCGCCTGTGCTTGAAACTGCGGCGTCGGCGTCGAGCTTGTCGAACTGCCGCCGTTCGACGCTGAAGCGGCTCGCCGCCAAGTGACCGGTGATGCGCGGCGAGGTCAGCATGCCCGTGACCGCCCCGGTGAAGGCGGCTTGGCCACCATTTAACGTGATCGAAGGCCGCGACTTCATTGGAATCGCCGCCAGCAGATCGCTCAGATCAGTACTTGTTACTGCGACGTTCAACTGCTTGTCCACGGCTCCGTTCAACGTTAGCCGTGTGTGCGGTAGCGCGATGTATGAATTCTCAACCCGAATATCATCCGTAGCGCCGTTGTAAGCGGCGTTCAACCGGCCCGCTATCGGGATGCCGCGCTTACCGGGGGAAATCGAGAGCCGAGCGGTCGCGGTCACGCTCGTGGTTCCTGGCTTTTTCAAATCTCCGGCCGCTTCAATCGGTCCCGAGACGGCGCCATCGTATGGAAACTGTTTCTGTCCGGCGGCGCGAGCAGCCGCACTGAGATCGAGACTGCGCAGCTTTCCATCGACGCGATAGCGGCCCCAGTCCTGAAGGGACGCATTTCCGTCAAATTGGCCGCCGAAAGCAGCCAGCCGTAGTCCCTTTAAATCCAGATTGTGTGGATCGAACGCGATCGCTGAGTACAAGTTGATGTTGCTAATGCGCTGCGCGCCTTGCTGAAAAGACACGCCCGTCGCCTGCACGTTCCCGTTGATCTGATAGTTATTGTTGGCATCGAGCTTGGCGTTTCCGTTTAAAACGACAATCCCTTCCGGACCCCCCGCCAACTTCGCCAGGCGCCCCAGTTCCCCCAAAGCCAGCCGGCTCTTAAACTCGAGCGCGCCGGTATCCAGAGGGCTCTTCAGCGTGCCGGACGCTTCGAGATCCGAATGTCCGACGCTCAGCCGCAATCCGTTTACCTGAATGCTGTTGCTGGTGACCACCGCATTGCCATCCAGATCAACCGCGGGTGGAATATTCTTCAAGCCGGTCACAATCGGCAGATCCCCGGCATTTTTCAAATCCGCCAGAGCGAGCCGCCCGTTGATGTGCGCCGAAATCTTCGGGTCGCGCATGCTCTCGACCGATCCGTTGATCACCACCGACGAGAGCGCGGTGCTGATCCTGGCGTCGTGGAAATCGATGCGGTCGCGCTGTAGCGCAACAGGCAGCGTCACGGTGAAGTTCACTGGCGTGTTTCGACCGGACGCAACGTACAGTGGCTGGAACGAAAGCTGGCCCCGATACCCTTCATTGAGCACGTTGTACCAAAGCTCCGCCTTCAGGTCGTTGCCGTGAATGTTTACTTCCTGCTTCTGGGAGGCGACGGTCAGCAGGCCATTGGTCAGCTCGAAATGATCGACCGCCAGGTTCACCACCGTCTCGAGCGGAGTCTCGTTGGATGTTGACTTTTGTTTCGGGTTGGGAATGTTGGTGCGCCCATCCGGGAACACCATGACGTTTCCCTCCGGTTTTTCGATACCGAGATACGCCACATCCAGGATGTGATGAATGCTGGTGAATAGCCGTATGTCCACCTGCACGCGTTGTGCGCTCAGAAATGGCGCTGCCCCGGCCGGTTCATAGCCGTGGATTACGAAGCCCGTCACGACGGCGCGCATTTGCCGCCAGTCGAAAGTGAACGTATCTATATTTACTTTTCCACCGGTGTTTTCCTCGGTGGACGCGATGATCTTTTGCTTCACATAGGCGCGGAACCAGTCCGTTTGAACAACGAAAACCGCGGCCACGATTGCCACGATGAAAAACGCCGCAACTCCAATCGCAATATTGCGGATGATTCTTGCCGGCCGGGTCATTCGAATGCTTCCTGCCTGTACTCGATCCGATAGCGCTTGCGTGCTTCCTCCAGCCATTGAGTGAAGTTCTCGTTGATGCGTTGTCCCTCCAGTAAGCTACGAATCTTCGGTTCCAGTGCTTCAAAACTGTAGTTATCCGGATACTGGCGGCGAAGCTCGGCCAGGTGCTGATTGTAGTAAGCGTGAACCTCGTCGTCGGTCACGATAACCGCGGGCCGAAAGCGCTGGTCGATAAAACGCAAGACCGTGAGTTGCCATAATAATTGGGCGCGCAACTGATCTTCCGTGATGCCGTACCGCTGCAATTCTTCGCGCATCCTCACGTCGGATCCGCCAAAGCGGTCGCGCCGCAGATTGTTCACCAAGGCCGCCGCATCGCTGTCCGGAGGACGCCTGTAGTTCCCCGTCACGATCTCCTGCCGAATGATCTCCTGGTCGATTAGCCGCTCGGCCGACTGCCGCTTTGCCTTGGGGCTGAAATTCAAAGGCTCGCGGTTGAGAAACTCGGTGACCCGCAAATCCCAGTCGATGTCGCTGGTCTTGATGACATGCTTGCCAACGACGACCGCCATGCGGTCCAGCACCACCACCGCGCTCGAAGCGCCCGCGATGATCAGCAATAGAAAACAACGCCGCATTAGAACGTCTGTCCGATCGAAAAGAAAAATTGAAAATGGCCAGTGTTTTGTTGAACCGGCTGGCAAAAACTCGGTAGCGCCGAGGGGGGAAGGTTGGGATTGCACTGCAATAGCTGCACCGGCGTGCCGTTAAATCCAACGAAGGACGGAGGATTGATGCTGTAAGCCAGATCGGCGCGGATCGGCCCAATCGGGGTCTTGTACCGTACGCCGAACCCGACCGCATGCACCGCGTAGTTGAAATCCTGCAAATCTTTTTGGTGGAATCGGAACGACATGTCGCTTAGCGAGCTGTAGACGTTGCCCATGTCGTGAAAAAGGACGCCCTGAATGTTCTCGCCAATCAAGGGAAACCGCAGTTCCACATTATTGATGAACAGAGCATTTCCGCCCAACGGAAACCCGGTGGGTGCCGAAACGGGCCCGCCAGGCACCAGCGGCATCCCTGTATCACGCGGGCCGGCCTCGTTGTACGCGAAGGCTCGCAACGAATCTGCTCCGCCGCTGAAGAAGCGTTCCGGCAAGGGGATGGATTCTTGGTTGCTGAGGCCTGCGGGCGCGGAAAAGGGACGGATCACTCCGAATTGCGTCTGCCGAGCCAGAACAACGTTTCGGGTCAGCTTGTAGTACGTCGCGTTGCGCAACAGTACCCGTCCAAAGCTGCGGTCGGAGCCGAAGAATTTTCCGGTTATGCCAATGTCCGCCGTGTTGTACATGCCATGATGAGGGTCCGCCGGATTGTCGCGCCGATCTTGCACCAAGGTCGCCGACAGCATTCCCAAGCGCACCGGTTGCAGGAGTTGGGGAACAAGCAGAACGGGAATCACGACGTCGCTCACGCTGACGCGGCGATAGGCAAACCGGAACAGCCCCGTGAGGCTCTTTGAAAACTTCTGCGAAAGCTGCACCGATGCTTCTTCCCGTTTTGAAGCGAAGGTGCGTACGTTTAAAGTATCGTCAAAGAGAATTGTGTAAGTTATGTTTCGGCCCTCCGCGTTCATGAAGCGTGGCTGCAAGTAACTGATCGAGGCGCTCTTCTCGATAGAAGAGTAACTGCCGCGTACCGAGATCGTGTGCCCCAACCCCAGGAAATTCAAGCGGCTCAGTGTAGCGGTGAACTCGGGGCTGAATCCGGTAGTGCCCGCCGGCGCCGACAGATCCGCCGTGCTGGGTGTGCCGAAGCGCGCCACCTGCGCGCCGATGCCCAACGTTAGGTCGTACCGGTTGGCCTCTTCGAAGTTGTAGAGCACGTATTTGTGATCCGTCTGGCCATCCGGATTCTCGATGGCTGTATCCACCCGCGCAAAGATGCCGAAATCGTAGAACTTCTTCTGCATCTCCGTCTCCTCGATGGGAGAAAGTGGATCTCCAGGCTTCAGCTTGATCTGTTTGTCCACGACGCTCGGGCGCGTGGTGCGCAGGCCCGACGTGATCACCTCGCGAACATATTGCCGGTCGCCTTCGGTAATCGTGTAGATGACATTGATATGATGCGGCTCCCCGTTGACCTGCCACGACGCCTTGAGATCCGCACTGGGAAACCCATGCGTGTAGTAGTAGGTGAGCACCGTGTCACGGTCGCTGGCCAGGTTCACTTCAGCGAACGGCTGTCCGGCAATAGATGCCAGTTGTGGCCGCAGCTCATCGGCATTCACCTGGTTGACTCCGTGCATCGCCAGGCTCTCGACGAACCACTGTGGTCCCTCGTCGATCTTCACCGTTACCGCGATATCGCCCGAGTTGTTGTGGTAGTTCCGGTCGACAATCGAAATTACCTTCACATCGCGAAAGCCATTGGCGCGATACAGATCGGCAATGTTCTCTTCATCCTTCCGCCGAAACGCTTCGCTGTAGCGCCCGTGCCGCATTCGGAACGAAGACGGCTGCATGAACATACGTTCCCGAATGGTTCCGTCGTCGAAATATTTATTACCGCTGATAACCACGTGCACCAGGCGGTAGCGCTGTCCGCGCGAGATAATGTACTCGATGGTCTCGACATCGTTCTGCGGCGGAAGCACTCGAAAGTCAACCTCGACGTCGTAATAACCCTGGCTTTGAAGATAGTCGTGAAGATTGCGTTTTCCTTCCACCAGCAGATCGTTGTCTACGGTGTTCTCCTGAAAAACCGGCACATAGCGTTTAAGTACGCGCTTTGACATCTTCGCCTCAACGGCTCTTACCTCCACTTTCGGACCTGTATCCACGCTCAAGTTGGGCGTCACGCGCCGGCGCTCGGCATCATAGTCCAGCTTCTTTAGCTCTACCCGGGCAGTGAGGCGTTCCTGTTTTTGATATTTAGCGAGCAGCCCGTGCACTCCTTTGCGCGTCCTCGCGTCCGTAACATGGCGCCACCAGTGAATGATCGGGAGGCGCCACCCGGTGACCCGCAAAATCGTATCGTTCGACAGCTTGGTGTCGCCTTCAATCAATGGCGGGTCGTATTTCGCCCTTTTGCCTTCCTTGACGTGAATGGTGACAAAGACTTCCTGCGCGCTATTGCTTCGCTCCACGGAAGACGTCACCTGCGCCTCATACAGGCCGTTGGCCTCCATCAAATGCTTGATGCTGTCGACCCCGCGCGTCACGTCGTCTTCATGAAAAGGTGTTCCCAGCGATAATTGCGCGGTGCTCACCACTTGGCCGCGATTGGGTGGGTCCCCTGTTTTGCCTTGTACCGAGACGCCGCCCACGAACCAGGCATTCTTAGTCACGAAGCGGATTGCGACTCCATTCCCCGATGCCTCTCCCTCCACCGCGATGTCGTCGAACCTGCCGGTAGCAAATAGCCCGTCAATGGCATGTGCCACGTCGGACATCCGCAAAGGCTGGCCGACCTTCAATGGCTGGACCTTGGCCAGGTCAGCCGGATCGAGCGGCTGGGCATCCAAAAATCGGATGTCGATAATCGGCTTTCCCTCGAATTGTGCGACCTGCGCGTGAGCTAGACAACAGAAAAGCGCGAGCGCAGCCGGGTTATAGAGGATGCGTCGCGGCGCCGCGAAGTTCACTCCTGTTGGACACTGCGGAGGTAGCTTAGTTACGCGGTCCTAACGAAGATGTAACCTTCCCCGGCCGGGCGGCATGGCCGTCTGGCGTCAACACGGTGGCAGTCTTTTGCTGCGGAGCGTTCGGTTGAAGTTTCCGCGCAAAGTGAGATCCATATCTCTTAGCGTAGATTTTCGTGAATTCCGCGCCGAGGAAAAACAACTGCGCCGAATAATACACCCAGACCAGAACCGTCACCAGCGACCCAGCCGCTCCATACGCCGATGCCAGACCCACCTTCCCGAGATAGAGTGCCAACAACTGCTTGCCTATCACGAAGACCAGTGCGCTGAAACAAGCGCCCACGATAACATCGCCCCAGGTCAGCGGCACATCCGGGACGAATTTATAAATGGCCGCGAAAACCAGCGTAATGGCGATAAACGACACCAGGAATGTAGCCAGGTGCAGGACGGGTTCGGGAACTGGTAATACCGACCCGAAGTATCGCCCCATTGCCGCGATCCAGGTGCTCCAGATCAGAGAGACGACCAGGATAAAGCCCGCCCCTAAGACCAACAGTAAGGATAACAACCGCTCCTTTATCAAATCGACGACACGATCGGAGAATTTGCCGGCCTTGGACGGGACGTGCCATATGATGTTAAGCGCCTCATGCAGCTCAACAGCTACTGAGGTAGCGCCAAAAATCAGCGTCAGCAGGCTGAGAATCGTTGCGACCAGACCAGCCTGTGGTTTATAGGCCCCTCGAATCACTTCTTGAATCGCCTGAGCACCCACCGGGCCCACCAAGTCCCGAATCTCCCACGCAAATTGCCCTTCGGCCGCCTGCTGGCCGAAAACCGCCGCGCCCACAGCAACAATCACAACCACTAACGGCGCCAGCGATAGCAGCGTGAAAAAAGCAAGTGAAGCGCCCAGACGCGGGGCATTGTCATTGTTCCATTCGCTGAACGTCTCGTCGATCACATCCCGTATTTCTCTCCACTTTTTCCGAGCCATGACCCGTCAGGGAGTGGTCAGCAAGTGCTCCCACGAGTGAGACGTCGGGCTACCGGAAATATTTCTCGTACCATCGAATCGAGCGGTCCGTGGAGTCAATCACGTGCTTGGGCTCACTTAGACCATGTCCTTCACGCGGATAGCGGACCATCACGGAATCCACACCAACGTCCCGGATCGCGATGTAGTATTGCTCGTCCTCGGCGATCGGCACGTCGTTGTCATTCTCTCCATGGATGAACATTGTCGGCGTGTGAACGTTAGCCACGTGTTTCAGCGCCGAGCGCTCCCACAGCACATCCATCAAATTGCCTTGATGCGGAAATGCGCCCCACTCCATCTGCTCGTATTGGTTGTAGTATGTCATGTAGTTATAGCTGATCAGATTGCTGATTCCCGCCAATGGAATGGCCGCCTTGAACTGGTTCGACTGTGTGATGATCCAGTTTGTCAACTGGCCGCCGTAGCTGGTGCCCTCGATGCCCAGCCGGTCGCGATCGATCCAGAGATTTCTCCGCAGTGCCGCGCTGACAGCGTATAAGACATCTTGAGCCTCGTTGCCGTTCTGATCCCCATAGATGGCGTCGGTGAACTTCTGCCCATAGCCGGTCGACCCCCGGTAGTTCACCATGAGCGTCGCCCAGCCACGAGACGAGTACACCTGATTCTTGAAATTGAATGCCGGACCTTGCTGTCCGTGCGGACCGCCGTGGATATTCACGATCATCGGATACTTCTGATCGGCCCGAAAGTTAGCCGGGTAGGTGAGAAACGCTTCAACGGTCCACAGGTTATCGTTACTGATAAAGGTGAATGATTCCACTTGTTCGACTGTCTTGCCGCTCAGCGCGTCCCGATTCAAGTCAGTGAGCTTCTGTGGTGCCTCTCCCCCGCTCTTGAGATAAAGCTGCGCCATGTCGCCGGGCGACGTGAAGGCATAGGCGATCTGATTGCCGTGAGCCGACCAGGAACCGACGCTGCCGCGATCATTCACCACCGCCACTGGCGCACCTCCCGAAACCGGTATACTGTACAGCCGCACATTGCCACGCTCCTGCACTGTGAACAACACCGCGCTGCCATCGTCCCTCCAACCAGGCTCACCCTGCCGATTGTCGATCGCGCCCGTGAGCTCGTGCCGATTCTTTCCGTCCGCATCCATCACCCAGACGTGCGTATCTTCCATGGTCGTCTCCAGGTCGGTCAGCCCCCGCTTGGTAGCTTCGTAGACAAGCATCTTTCCATCCGGCGACCAGCGCGGCCGGTACTCGGCGTTTTCGGTCGCCGTCAGCCTGCGCGTCTCGCCGGTCGCCGGATCGAGCGTCAAAATGTCGTAGTTGAAGAACTGGTCTTCATTCGGCTCGCGATTGGAGACGAAGGCGATCTCCTTGCCACTTGGCGACCAATCGACGGAGTGTTCATAGTGTGTGCCCGTTGTAAGCTGCTTCGTTGTGCCAGACGCCACGTCGACCACGAAAATATGTAGCCGCTTGTTGTCATTGAAATGCGAATTGCCTTCGGACGCTGTAGGTTTGTAGAGATAGCGCGTGATGACTATCGGGTCACCCGTGGAGTCGGCTGTTTCCGGCCCTGGCTGCGCGGTGACATAGGCGATGCTGTTGCTGTTGGGAGACCACGCGATATTTCTCCCGGTGGTCGGCAGCGGCGCGTTGGTGCCGTCGAGTGGCCCCAAATATTTCTTGCCGCTTCCATCCGGGTGCGCAACGATCAAACCCGACTTGCCGCCCAGCCTGCCCGAGTAGGCGATCCACTTACCGTCTGGCGACCATCGGCCATCTCCGGATGGCTCGTCGCCTGCGCTCAAACAGATCGACTTTCGGTCGGCTAGCGTCATGATCCAAAGCTGACCCACCGGCCGCTGCGGGCCGTCGTTGCGCGTGACCGTGTAGGCGATGCGTGAGCCGTCGGGAGAGAATTGCACGGTTCCAACCGAGCGCATTTTTGGAAGATCCGCCGATTGAAATCCCGCGGGAAAGCAGGTCACAGCACAGGCGGCTAATAAGAAAAGTCGGGTGCACATGGCTGCCAACATAGCAGATGCCAGCGCGTCACGGCCAGATGTTCCCGGCCACACATCTGTTGTCAGATGGCATCAGGAAGAAGTATCCTTTGGGCGGGTGCGCGGGACCAATGGCAAGTGAGGGCGTGGAAAAGCTTCGCGCCGGCTCCCGGGAAGAGCTGCTCGAAAAGCTGCGCGAAAGGATTGTCGGCTTTGCGGCATCCAGAATACAGAGGGACGCTGCCGAGGACCTGGCCCAGGAAGTACTGATCCTGCTACACGAAAAATACGGCCACCTCGAACGGTTGGAAGATCTTCTCCCGCTGTCGCTGCAAATCGTCCGGTACAAAATGATGGCTCTGCGGCGAAAAGCGCAGAGACGTGGAGAGTACACCCAGGTGCCTGTGGATGAAATCCAATTGGCGGACGATGGAGCCGACCCTCTGGCGGCCGCCCAGCAGCGGGAAATGCGCGAACGGCTCATCGCGGCCATTTCCAAAATGGAGCAACGCTGCCGAAAGCTATTCGCGCTAAAACTCGAAGGAAAGAGCTTCGCCGAGATTCAGCTCAGCCTCGGTGCGGGTTCCATTAACACCATTTACACTTGGGACTTTCGCTGCCGCAAGCACCTGCTGGAACTGATGGGCGGCGCCTGGGATGTACACAAATGAGCGAGAAGAGGATATGACGAGCGAGCAAGCGCGCAAACTCCTCGGCGGGTACGCCACCAACTCGCTCACCGAAGCCGAGCGAAAGGCGCTCTTTGAAGCCGCTCTGGATGACCAGGAGCTGTTCGACGCGCTCCAGCAGGAGCAGGCCCTCAAAGAACTGCTGGCCGATCCGGTATCCCGGAGTCAGATTCAACAAACGCTCGCCGAAGCTCCAGTTCCCCGCCCGGCGCGAGCCTGGCTTTGGGGCGGCCTGGCAGGTGCGGTCGCGGCCGGGGTCTTGATCGTCGCCGTGATCCGATCGAACGATCAACAGAAATTTCAAGTCCCGCGGGTTGCACCATCGCAGCAGATGTCGGCGGAGCAAGCCAGACCACTAATCGCACCGCCGGCCGGGCCCGCACCCAAGCAGCTAGCGTCTGCTCCCCGAAAAGCCTCACGGTCCCCACGCGTACTCCGTGAGCCAGCCAACTCGACGACCACCGGCTCGTTGGACACCGTTACAGTACAGCCGCAAGCGGCAGCTTCGCCTCCTCCGCCCCCTCAACCGGTTCCGGCCGCAGCGCCGCAGATTCAAGCTTTCCGGCAGGAACAATCCGCCCGGGCCGATCCGTTACTTCACTACTCCCTGACAAAACGCGATGCCAGCGGCGCCTATTCCGTGCTCACCGCGAACGCACTTCCTCAGCCGGGAGACGCGGTTCGGTTGAACGTCGTGTCGGCAGTTCCCGGTTACCTGACCCTATACCAGCTCGATTCCACAGGCGATTCGAAGCGGCTGTTTCCAGCGGCCGATCAAGGCCTGTTCGTGGCGCCCAACGCCACCGCGACCATTCCTGATTCTCCGATCATCGTGACGGACATGGAACAGAAGTTCAGATTGACGCTGCAGCCCTTGGACGGCGCGCCACTGACGGTAGACATCACGGTCGGGACTGGCAAAGCCCCCTAGCTACGGTACCGCCTCCAGCCTCTCCAATAACACCACCATACGGCCAGCGGCTTCCGCGTTGCCGCCGAACCGAAGCTCGTTGTAGGCCGACGTAAGATCTTCCACCAGCACCGCTACCTCGGGCTCCTCTAACACTCGCACGAACTCGTAAGGAGTCAGCCAGGCTGGTTTTTCGACCCCACGCCCCTTGAGCACCTTCAGCATCCGGTGGTAAAGCAGGGTAGCATCCGAAGCTTCCGCCTCGCCGCGTTGCACTTTCAGCACTCGTCGCCGGGTGCTCCACCAGCGCCATCCATCTTTACCGAACAAACCCGCCAGCAGCGCCAGCGCGGCCATACTGGATAGCCAGATTCCGTACCGCTTTGCAAAATCCCCAAACGCATTCCACCATTGCGGGACGGCAAATCCGAGGCGATCATACCAGCTCTGCCCGACATACCGGCTCGATCGACCCATTTTGGTCGCCAGTTGCAGTTGCCGGTCAAGGTTGTAATTGACCACCCAATCCTGCCAGAACACCTGCGGCGGCGTCGGTATAGAATCCGAGTCGCGTCCATAACGATATCCGCGGCGGATTCGGGTCGGGCGGCGTAGGATCGAACGTCACCCAACCGCGCCGGATCACCCATGCTTCCACCCAACTGTGCGCGTCCGACGTTCGTATCAATTGCGAGCCGCTGATCGGATTGTAAACTCCGCTTTGAAATCCAGTCACCACACGCGATGGAATATCCACGGCGCGCAACATCACCGCCATCGCTGACGCGAAGTATTCACAGTGGCCTTTTTTCCGCCGGAACAGGAAATCGGCTACCGGGTCCAGCGGCTCGGTTGCCGGCAATTCCAGTGTGTAGCCGTATTGCGTTCGCAAATACTGCTCGATTAGGCGCGCCGCAATGGCAGGCGACGCTTCCGAGCCGACAATTCTTCGGGCCAGCTCGCCAATGCGCGGGTCCATGGTTGGGACCTGAAGGTACGCTTTGCGCAGCTCTCCCGTCAACGGCGCGAGGTAGTCATCAGTGAGGTCGTCCGCATCCACCCGGCTGTACACCTGGTAGGCGATATTCCGGGCGTCTCCAAAACCGACACTGTAATTGCCACCTGGGCGGCGGATCACTGTAGCATCGATTCTCAGAAATTCCGGAGTGCCGGCGAAGAACAAGGCGTCGGAAGCGACTTCGTTATCATTGAGGTAAACTTCGTAGGAAATATGCCGCGCTCCCGGCCGCAGCCTGGCATCGTCTAATTGGATCTGGCCGCCACGGTCCGGCCGCATGGGCTGTCCTATTCCCTGCAAGCTCGACCACGCCCGCCCGTCGAAACGAGCCAGTGCGGCGCCCCGCCATTTCAGCGCCAGGCCGCGGTCTTCGGGCCGGTCCATGCGAACGTGCATTACCGGCGTGTTTTCCTTTTTGATCTCGCCGATCTCCCCGAGTATTACCCGGTTTGAGAAACCCGCCAAGTGATATCGATGCGATACCAGATGTTGAAAGGCCGCCCGGGCAGTGCGCGGCAGGAAGAAGAACAATCCCGCGGTGATCACCAGTATCCCAGCGGAAACCAGCAGAGTGACAGCCGTCAGCCGAATCGACAAATCGCGCCCCGAGATTCGCCTGCCCGCCTGGAGCTTGAGTCCCGACTCGCGCATCTCGCTACTGGTAAAGGTCGCTACTCCCAGGACCAAAAAGAGTAAGAGGAACACGAAGAAATTCAGGCTGGTGGACAGAACGCACGCCGCCAACAATTCCAGATATGCGATCACTCTCAGAAGCAGGTAGTCGCGATTCGTCTTGGCGGTCAGGATCTTCACCACCGCCACGAAGAACACCAGATGCACGGTGCAGGGAATTAATGCGCCCGAGATGTAAAAATAGTCGATGGGGTAAAAGCCGATATAGGCCAAAGTGGCCGCCGTGACGATTGCCGGCTTAAACTCGAGACGTAGAACTCCGGCCGTGATCAGGCCACGCAGCAGCAGCGCGGCGGCGGTGATCGCCATCGTGGGCACGTCCAGGTAGCCGGAGCCTACCACCGCTAGGTAGCCGCTGGCCAGCAAGCCCAGCAGCGAAAACTGGAAAAATCTGTCCACCGGCGACACTGCGCCTGTGGAAGCCGCGTTCATAATCTTATTCTACGTCCCAACCGATTGTTATCATTATGGAGAAGCGGGAGGGGTATTGAGCTCTATCACTGTTTCGCCTGACACCCAGGTGGTCGACCACCATAAGCGACGGCAGGCGGCGCTAATCGTTGCTTGTTGCACTTTGCTGATTGCAGCAGCTCAAATACTGATCAAAATCGGGGCGAATCGCTTGTCCCACGCCGGTTTTCTGGAAACCATGATTGGGATTTTCACCGTTCCTCCCTTGTTCGCCGGTTACTGTCTCTACGGCGTTTTCACCGTTCTGTTCGTCTATGCCTTGCGCCATGGCGAGGTTTCCGTCCTCTACCCGATCATCGCTCTAGGTTACGTCTGGGTCGCCATCCTCTCGGCAGTAATTTTTCACGAGACCATGAATCCACTAAAGGTTGTAGCCATCGCGATCATCGTCGCGGGCGTATCGGTTCTTGGTTGGGGTGGCAAGAGTTGACAACCCCCGTCTCCTCTATCGTCCTGGTGCTGATTGGCGCCGTTATTGGTTCAGCCGGCGCAGTCTTCTTGAAATCCGGAGCGCTGGTCCTGCAACCCAATTTATCCAGTATCGTCTTTAATTGGAGGCTGGCGCTGGGTGTTATCACGTACCTGTTGTCGTCGGTTCTATTTGTGAAAGGCATGTCCAACGGCGAACTGTCAATACTCTTCCCGATGGTCTCGGTCGGTTACATCTGCACGCTCGCGTGGTCGCGCCTGTTCTTCCATGAGGTCATCACCCGCGCCAAAGTCATGGGCATCGGACTGATCCTGGTGGGTATCATTTGTCTCAGCCTGGCCAACAAGTAGCCGAGCCTCTTACTGAGATGGAATGAGAAGGCCGGCCCCCGGCGGGATGCAATAATGCTCCCAATGGAAAACGCACTCGAAGTGCAAAGGAGGACCGGCCATGAAGAAGAATAACACTTGTCAGCAGAATCCGAGGCAACGCACCAGAGTACGGCCAGGATCGCTAACGATCGGGATGGATCTGGGTGACAAGACCAGCCGTTATTGCGTGCTGGACGACCAGGGCGAGATAGTGCAGGAAGGCAGCGTGGGGACGACGAAAAAAGCGCTGGCGCAGAAGTATGGCGCGATGCGCCGCAGCCGAATAGCAGTAGAAGTGGGAACGCACTCGCCGTGGGTGAGCCGACTATTGAAGAGCTTCGGGCACGAGGTAATCGTGGCCAATGCCCGACAGGTGAAGTTGATCAGCCAAAGCAGCCGCAAGGATGATCGATTGGACGCGCAAACGCTGGCGCGGCTGGCGAGAGCGGATGCGCAGTTGCTGCGGCCGATCCAGCACCGCAGCGCAGAAGCGCAAGCGCATCTGATGGTGATACGGGTGCGGGCGGCACTGGTGGAAACGCGCACCAGCCTGGTGAACACAGCACGGGGGTTGGCCAAGTCGGTAGGAGAGCGGTTGCCCAAATGCGACGCCGACCAGATGGGAGTGGAACGGCTGGAGGGGCAGCCGGCGGAGTTGCAGCAGGCACTGCGGCCGTTGTTGGAACAGATCGAATCGGTGACTGAAAAGATCAAAGAAAGCGATGGGAGAATCGAGCAGATCGCCCGGACGGAGTATCCGGAGACCGCACTCCTGAAGCAGGTGAAGGGAGTGGGAACCTTGATCGCTCTGACGTTTGTGTTGACCATCGACGATCGAGACCGATTCCAGAAGAGCCGGGACGTGGGTTGCTATGTGGGCTTAAGGCCCAAGCGCAGCGAGTCGGGCGAGAGTCAGCCTCAACTGCGCATCACCAAGGAAGGCGACGTGTATTTGAGGAAGATGCTGGTGCAAGGAGCGCAGTACATTCTCGGTTACCGGGGACCGGACACGGATCTGAGGCGCTGGGGTTTGGGGCTGGCCTCGCGCGGAGGCAAGAATGCGAAGAAGCGGGCCATCGTGGCGGTGGCCAGAAAGCTGGGGATTTTGCTGCACCGGTTGTGGGTAACGGGTGAGGTCTACGAACCGTTGCGAAACAGCCAGGCTCACGCTCGGACAGTAGCGGCATAAGGATTGAAGTTGGTAACCCATCGCCGAGTTCGGGTGACTGCGAGGTCGTGGCGGGAGAGCGTTTCTGGAAACAGGGACGTCACTTCGGTTCTGAGATGGCAGCACCCGTTTAGAATTGAGGACCCCAACTGGCACCGGAGCAAGCAGCTCCATCGAGAGTGCGAATGGAAGCAGGGCGATTCGGCGAGGGAAAGAAAAATATTCCTAAGAAATACGGAAGGCGGAAGGACGCTGCGGCGCCTCCCGTTGGTCGGCGGTCACCTTTTTCGGTGGCACGACCAAAATTAGTACTTGACTCGGGCGGCCTTCTCATGGAAGCCACGACCGCCAGGGAGTGGTCTTCTCTAGTGCGAAGTGGCTTTGCTTACCGTGCCTATCTTCACCGAATGAGCCAGCTTGTCCTTGCTCCCTTCGGGAATGTCCACCACTACTCGGGCGCCGGGCGTGAGGTCGGTGAGTTGCGCTTTCTGGTCGTTCTTGGTAAGTTCCGTTTTGTCGTCTAACTTCACGTCGACGTTCCCCTTAGCCGTCTTAACGGTCAAGACGTTGTTGGCGACCTGAACTACCGTCCCCATGACGTGGTCGAAGCCGCCGTGCGCGAACACCGGCGCCGCAGCGACAACAAACACCGCAGCCATGAGCGCCGCGATCAGGGCACAATTCAGATTCTTAGTGATGGTGATGTTCGATTGGATGTGCATTGCTATCCTCTCCCTTTAGAAACCTTTCTTCTTCTTCTTCCTCTTTCAGATCGTCTGGACCCTTGGGGTTCAACTTCTCCATTTCCTTCTTTTCCTCCACGCTCAGCTGAGGCAGGTGCCGGATGAAACGCACCAGTTTCCAGGAATCCTCTTCGTCGTGACCCGGGCCGCCGCCCCAAGCCGGCATCCCGCTCAACCGTATTCCATTTTGAATGATGTAGAACAACTCGCCGTCGGTCATCTGCTGCGTTGCCGGCAGGCGCATATCCGGAGCGGGCGGATACGTTCGCTTTCCCATCTGCGTGTCGCCGGCGCCATCGTTTCCGTGACAAATGGCGCAATGATCGGCCCAATGAGCCCGGCCCTCCGCCAGAACCTCGGGAGTATCGGGCACGGGATTGGCACGGGCGCGAGCATCGGATGGAAGCGCCGCTGATCGAGCCCGGCGCGCCACCCACCGCTCCATATTGGTCGGTTGTTGGCTGGCGCTGAATCCGTGGGCATTCACCATAAAGAGTGCGGTAGCCCCGGTCGCCGCAGCGCCGACCACGATTGCCCCAAACACAAAGTATCCGAAGCGATTCAACTCTTCGATCATACATCGTAGAGGAATGCAACAGATCTGGGTCAGAGTTCTCCAGCGTTGCACGAGATCCCGCCCTCCTAGGCCGGCTCGGCCCCGACCATGGTCAAATCGCATTATGACGCTCGTTTGCGAAGACCTGGCTCGCTATGGAGTCGTATTAGTTCCGCCATCTACGACTGAGTACTTCGAGCTGCTCGCGGATATCGAGCAGAGGTTGCAAAACAGGCCGGCGGGATCGCCCCCGATTAAGAATGACGCAATCAGCCGTATTGCCGAGCACGACACTAGCGGGTCCGCCATCTTGCTCAACAGGGCGCAGGTAGCGATTGCGTCCACTGCGTTTATTTGGTGGTTTTCGGGAAGACGCGATGGTCGACTTTCCCCGCATAGTTTCTCACCCGGAACGAACGCGTCGGTGCTCTTACCATTCGGCCTGGACAACCGCACCAAGAAGGTTCAGGCTTTCTGGAATACCATCCTTCCCGGATCCAAGCGTTTGATGACTTCCGACGGATCGTCGTTTGGCGACAACACGGACGTAAGCCCCCCGCCGCGGATGAGTTGTGGCATGGATCATTCGTTCGTATATACGGCGACGGGTCTGGGTCCCATGAATCGCAACCAGTGAAACTGACGCTTGATGGAATTTTCTTCGTTGATGGCGGTTTCGCTGGACCAAACCGACTCGGAGCCTGGGAACAAACGACATTTGCCGCCGAGGCTTATCTCACCTGTGCCGCGCTCGCTCAGGAAGCCCGCCGCCACGGCACCCCGCCGGCCGAATTCTTCGCTCAGGTGCAAACGCTCACCGGGCAAATGGATGAGCGAATGCCTACCCCACTGCATCGGCCGAATCTGGAATCCGGAGAGCCGATCCGCCTATACGAGTTGCAGATGGTCGGCTGCCGGGTCTTCGACCTGCGCAAACGTCTGGGCGATGAGGCAGCCTTTGCGGCCGTCGAAGCTTGGGCGACTGCGCCGGTACCGAAGTTCAATAAACGTTAGATCGCTGCCGCCCTCGCGGGGCGAATATTGTGATTCACGCGGAAGAGGTTCGACGGATCGTACTTCGCCTTGACCTCGGCGAGACGGCTATAGTTCGGCCCGTACGCCTCTGAAATCCGGCTGCTTTCATCGGCACTCAGCGTGTTTACATATACCGACCCCGCCGAGTAAGGCTGCATGGCCGTCCAAAATTGACGTGTCCATTCGACATGTGGAGCTGGATCACCGCCTTCCCACAACGTCAGGATCACCAGATCAAGCATCTCCCTTCGCATTGCGACCGCAGTCTCCCCCGGAGCGACACGTTGCGCCTGGCCGTGGCAGTGCTCCAGAATGCAGAGGGTCCGTTGTGAAGTACGCGAGCGCGCATAAGAGACAAAGATCTCGATGGCTTCATCGCCCAACACCCGCATAAAATTGGATTTCCAATAACTGTGGATGCCGTAGGGAACTGCCGGATCGAGCATTTGCTGCATGGACCTGTAGGGCATCGGCCCGACCATATCGGCCACCGGAGGACCAAATTTCCGCAGCGGAGCAAGAACCCGATCGCCTTCATCGAGATTATCGCCGCAATAGCAAGGTATAAACGCAAGAGCCTGGATGCCGTCAGGCGTCGTCAGAACGGCCGCGTACACCGTTAGTTCGTCTGGAGCGCTCGAAATGAAGTCACGATAAAACCGAAGTACTTCCGCTCCGCGCTCCAGTGGATGCAGGATCAAGCCCGATAAAACGGTGGTAATGGGATACAACTGGTATTCGAAGGAAACGACCGCGCCGAAGTTCCCCCCGCCGCCGCGCAGCGCCCAATACAGATCGGGGTGTTCAATCGCGCTCGCGGTCAGTACCTTGCCATCCGCGGTGACGATCTGAGCGGAGAGGACATTATCACAGGCGAGACCGCAGCGGCCCATCAGCCAGCCGAAGCCGCCTCCCAGGGTCAGTCCGGCGATCCCGGTCGTCGACACCAGGCCTCCGGTGGCCGCCCAGCCGAAGAGTTGCGTCTCACGATCGAAATCGCCCCAGCACATGCCCGATTGCGCGCGAACCGTGCGCCGCAGAGGATCTACATGCGCGCCATTCATGCGAGTCAAGTCAATCACGACACCGTCGTCACAGGTTGCGAGCCCAGCCACATTGTGACCTCCGCCGCGGATTGCCAGCAGGATATCGTTTTCGGCGGCGAACTGGACCGTTGCCACCACATCCGCGACACCCGCGCACCGCGCTATCGCGGCCGGCCGCTTATCGATCATTCCATTCCAGACTCGCCGGGCTGTATCGTAAGCGGGCGATTCAGGTGTGATCAACTCTCCACGAAGCTGTGCGCGCAATTGCTCAAGAGCGGGCATATGTCCTCCAGAGTGGTTCACTATATCACGGACCATTTATTGTGTATACCCCGTACGGTTTTGAGCGTCATTAAAAAGGCGGGTCATACGGTTGTATACTCCAGGTGTGATCGCCTGACGATCACCAATAGGCCAGTGCCCTGCCCCAGGAGGTGCTCCGTGAACCCAATTTTGAAATGGGTTGGAATCTCTTTTGCGATATTAGTCCTGATCGTGCTTAGCCTGCCGTTTCTGATCAACGTGGATCAGTTCCGGCCGACGCTTCAATCGGACCTGACCACCGCGCTAGGCCGGCCGGTGACTTTAGGTAGTCTGCACCTCAAAATCTTCGCTGGCGAGGTCTCGGCCGACGATCTTTCGGTCGCTGAAGATCCGGCTTTTGGCAAGCCTGCTTTCTTGAAGGCCAAGTCCTTGCACGTTGGGGTGGAAATCTTGCCGTTCCTTTTCTCCCGCAAACTCATCGTCACGGACCTGAACATTGATCAGCCGGAGATTGCGCTCGTGCAGGCGCCGACAGGCAATTGGAATTTCTCCAGCTTGGGTAGTAAGTCCACCGCTGCGCCGGCCGGAACCCCACCCTCGGCGCGCCTGCCGCTGGATCTCTCCGTGAAACTCGTAAAGATCAGTAACGGCCGGGTCGCTTTGAGCAGAACTCTTGGCCATTGGAAGCCTCTCGCCCTGGAGCAGGTGAATATCCAACTCCGTAATTTTTCAAGTTCCACCGCATTCCCTCTTTCGCTCTCGGCGCAGGTGCGTGGGGGTGGCAATCTCAACTTGGATGGAAAAGCGGGCCCGCTAAATCCCACAGATTCGGCCCTGACCCCGGTCAGCGTCAACCTGAAAGTTGCCCACCTCGATCTGGCCGGCTCCGGGATGAATGACATTGCGCCCCATGTCACCGGCCTCGCCTCCTTTGACGGCAGCGGACAGTCGGACGGCGTTACCATGCACCTCCATGGGAAACTCAACGCCGAAAAGCTGAAGCTCGCCCGGAACGGCCGCCCGGCGACTCGCCCGGTGGAAGTGGATTTTGCCGTTCAACACGATCTTCGGAAACACTCGGGAACCGTCAATCAAGGTGACCTCCACATCGGCAGCGCAGTCGCGTACCTCACCGGGACCTATGCCGAGCAGGGCGACTCCATGGTGTTGAACCTGAGACTCTCCGGCCCCGGGATGCCAGTACAGGAGCTGGAAGGGCTGTTGCCGGCCTTGGCAATTGTGCTGCCCTCGGGAACATCGCTCCGCGGCGGAACCGCTACGGCGAATCTCTCGATGGATGGTCCGGCGGATCGTCTGGTCACAACCGGATCTGTCGCTCTCAACAATACGCGGTTGGTCGGCTTCGACCTTTCCAAAAAAATGTCGGCGATTGAGAGACTGGCCGGGATCAAAGCGAGTCCGGATACGGAGATTCAGGTCCTGAGCGCAAACCTGCGATCGGCGCCGGAGGGCACGAGTGCCCAGAATATGAAGCTGGTGGTACCCACTATGGGCGAAGTGACCGGCGCTGGCACGATCAGTCCGGCCGATGCGCTGAATTTCAAGATGAGCGCCATGGTCCACACCTCCGGGATACTGGCCGTGGTGGGAAACAAACCGATCCCGTTCAGCGTGGAAGGCACCGCTTCGAATCCAGTTTTCAAACCAGATGTCGGAGCAATCGCCAAAGAGGAGATGAAGGGCATCGTCGATGGTAACGTCGGGAAGGCCGCTGGTGGCCTACTCAATGGGCTGTTGGGCGGCAAAAAGAAGAACTGATCGTCAGCCAAGGCCCTCTACGCTCGAAGAATCTCAGGCGACTGCTTATTTCTGAGGCGCTGAGGCTGCGCGTTTTCCGATTCCTTCGTCGAGGAAGCTGACCAACTCGCGGTTCACTTCGTCCGCGTGGGTCCAGATGATGCAGTGCGGCCCATCCTTCACTATGACCAGGCGGGCGCCCTTGATTAGTTTCGCGGTCCGGGTTCCCGAAGCACTGATAGGCAAAATCCGGTCCGCATCGCCGTGAATGACCAGAGTGGGTACGTCAACGCGTGTCAGATCCTTGCGGAAGTCCTCGTGCCATGTCGGTACACAAGCGAGACTCGCCGTAGCAGAGGCGCCGGCTGCAAGGTTCCAGCTGGACTGGACGGCCTGTTCGCTGACGCGCTTGCTCAGCAGGAGATCCGTGTTATAGAAATTCTTAAAAAATTCGGTGAAGAACGCGTAACGGTCTCGGACGACTGCTTTTTGAATTCCCTCGAAAACGCTACCGTCCACACCCTCCGGGTTGTCCGGCGTCTTCAGTAGAAAAGGCGGGACCGAGCTAATGAACACCGCCCTGCTGACACCCTTCGATCCGTACTTCCCTAGGTAACGCGCCACTTCGCCGCCTCCCATCGAGAAACCCACCAGTGCGAAATCGCCTAATTCGAGCTGTGTCACGATTTTGTGCAGATCTTCGGCGAAGGTGTCGTAGTTGTAACCAGTTGTGGGTTGGCTGGACTTGCCGAATCCTCTACGGTCATAAGTGATGACACGCCGGCCGGCGGCCAGAAGTGTCGCGATCTGCTTCTCCCAGGAAGCGCCGCTCAACGGATATCCGTGGATGAGGACAACCGGCTTACCAGAGCCGTGATCCTCGTAGTAGAGATCGATGTTGCCGGAGTTTTCCTTCCCGACAGTAATGTACGGCATTTTACATTCTCCTTTTTCGCCCTTGTTATGAGCGTTCACATCAATGATGCCGCCAGGGCTCAAAGAGGTTCAGTGGCCGGCCTCGGCTCGCCGGATAGCCTAAGTATTAAAGCTTTGTTTTGGATAGGTCGATAGCTGGGAGGGTGCCTAGCTCTCCACGTTCGTCTTTTGCCCGCATGACCGGGGCACTATGCGGCGCACTCGCTATCCTGCTCGGGTCAGCGGTTCTAGTAGGCTTTCAGACGCCCAACCTGGCCCCAATGCAGCGTAATACGGCCGCATGTTTTGTCCTCAGCGGCCTCGCTCTCCTGGGGATCGTGTTTGGCAAACCGCTATTCACCTTCGTCGGCTCTGCTATCACCACAACATTTGCGGCCTCGCTGATCGATCGGCCGTCTTCCATCACGGCAGTCTGTTTCATTTTGCTGGCGGCGGGATTTGTGTGGGCGCAATCCAGCCGGCGCCCCTACCAGTCGCCAGTCCTGGGCCTCACGGGCCTGATGGTTGCCGCCGTTGGCGTCACCTGCTGTATAGGCGCGCTCTCGGGAGCGGAAGACGCGTTTGCCTGGAGCAGCTTGAACAGCGTTGCTTGGCATACCGCGGTTGGCTTCTTCTTCCTGGGGATCGGCGCTGCGGCCCTGGCCTTCGGCATGACCCAACCGGTGCTTCGCGTGCCCGCCTGGGTGCCAATCGGCGCCAGCATTTTTCTCGCAATGGTGAGGATCGGACTGTGGGAGGCATTTTCAGCCAAGAACCAAACTAAGATAGACCTGCTATCCAACTTGACGTTGTTGGGAGGGCTGTCGGGCGCCATCCTATTTGGCGTCGTTGTTCACCTTGCGCTGAAGGCTCATGTGCAACGCGAAACCCTCCGAACCGTGAATCTACAGTTGGAGAACGAAGTGCTGGAACGCAAACGAGCGCAGCAAGCAGCGCAGTCGGCAAGTCGCGCGAAGAGCGAGTTCCTAGCGAACATGAGCCACGAGATCCGCACTCCGATGAATGGGATTCTCGGCATGCTGGACCTGACGCTGGACACTGTCGTTGATTCTGAACAGCGCGATTATCTGGAAACGGCGAAGGAGTCGGCGGACGCGCTGCTGACCATCATCAACGACATCCTAGACTTTTCGAAGATTGAGGCGGGAAAACTGAATCTTGATACTGTACACTTCAGTCTCCGCGAAAACTTGGCCCAGACGGTTAAGCCGCTTGCGCTTCGGGCCCAGCAGAAGGGCTTAGATCTCAATTTTCGCGTTGACCCGCAAGTCTCCGATCGGGTCGCTGGTGATCCGGTTCGCTTGCGTCAGATCCTCGTGAACTTGCTGGGGAACGCCGTCAAATTCACCCGCTCGGGCGGAGTCACGCTATCTGTTCAAAACGAGTCTCAAGACCAGGAGCATGTGATGCTGCGGTTCACCGTCAAAGATACGGGAGTTGGCATTGCACCCGAGAAGCTAAGCGAGATCTTCGCTTCCTTTACCCAAGCCGACAATTCAACCACCCGCACATATGGCGGAACAGGCCTGGGGCTGACCATCTCGCGCCAGTTGACTGAGCTGCTGGGCGGTCGCATTTGGGTGGAAAGCCAGCTCGGCAAGGGCAGCTCATTTCACTTCACGGCCCGCCTCGGTATAGCCTTGGAAACGAAGGTCGCAGCCGGCCTCACTTCCGCGCCATCGCGGGCGTTGCCACAACAGGCGGCCGCACTTTCTCCGCATGGATATTCCGCCGAAGGCGTTCCGCAAACTGTCGGAGCCGATCCAAAGCCAAGCTAAACAGGAACCGTAGCCCACGAACCAGATATCTTCCCACCCACAGCATGCCCAACCCGCCCGCAACCAACGCGGCGGCCAATACGATCATGAGGAGGCCCTGCTCAGGAGGAGATAACTGATCGAGGAAATCACCCGCAGGCCCGTCCAAGCGGATAAAACCGAGCGTCACCATTTTGTCCCAGAATCCCGGCGCATACGTTCGGGCCAGACCCGACAACATGACCAATGCTCCCGTCAACAAGACAACTCCAGCGACTGCATAATAGGCCGCCACGATCGCCGCCAAACTGATAAGGACTCCCACCAGCACCGCCACGCCGCCGAATCCCAAAGGAACCCCGAACAACGCGATCAGTATTCCGCCCAGAACATACAGCGGCATGTTACGGTTCGTGCCGGAACGCACCATCGCTCCAGGCAACCGGTCCTGCACAACTTCAGTAGGCTCGCCGAAGTTTCGCAACACGGCCAGGATTCTCGCGATTTCGTCCTCGCCCGGCATTTGCTGGTAAGCATCGTACAAGTGCGACTGGATTTCCCTCAGGAACTCGTCCTGCTCAAGAGCCGGAAGCTGGCCCAGTTGCAACCTCACGCGCCGCAGATAATCATCGGCCAGCTTCGAAACCAATTCTGGATAGTTGTTCATTTCCTGTCTTAAGCCTTTCGGACTAGAAGTTTTTTTCCAACCTCTTCTGGTTGCTCCCCGGCCTTCCACTTGTGCTGGACCAAGGAAACCAGCAGATCAAACTCGTGGCTCAGCTCATCGAAGAGCTGCCGTCCGGACGACGTGAGACTGTAATACTTGCGGGGCGGTCCTTGATCCGACTCCACCCATCCGGATCGGACCAAGCCGTCCCGGTCCAGCCGCGCCAGTATAGGATAAATCGTCCCTTCCTTGAGTGATATGGAACCGTTTTCCGATAGTGCCCGGATCAACGAGTAACCGTAGTGGCGCTGATTGTAAAGGGCGCCCATCACAGCCAATTCCAGAATGCCCTTCCGTAGCTGGGTTATGCGCCGGTCTTTGCCCTCTTCCGAGTACTCCACAATACCTAGTATACGCTAATGCTAGGTACCGAGTTCCACAGTTTTACTGGTGCGCCGGACTGCTGTCTCGCCGGAAGCGTTCGCCGCCAGCCTCCCGCCCCTATATCCTTCGCTGGAGCGGCATAATTTATCTGTGCCCCAAAACACCTACAACGAAGTTTTGTACGAGAGTTCGGCGCGGTTCTCGACCCATCCGGACCGGCTGGCCGCCGTGGCACGACTATTCGGGATGGAGACCGCTCCGGTGGATCGTTGCCGCTATCTCGAAATTGGCTGCGGCAATGGGAGCCACATCGCCAGCTTGGCGTATTACCTGCCCGAAAGCCGGTTCGTGGGCGTGGACCTTGCCGAGGTGCCCATTGCCACCGGCGAACGGATGCGCACTGCTCTGCAAATCGGCAACCTGACACTGCGGGCGGGTGACCTTTGCGATATCGGCGAGGATTGGGGCGAGTTCGACTACATCGCTGCGCACGGCGTCTACTCCTGGGTGCCAACCGAGGTTCGGGACGCCCTACTGCGGATCTGCAAGGAACACTTGTCGCACAATGGGGTCGCTTTCATCAGCTACAACATCCTCCCCGGCCACCACATTTGTCAGTTTCTGAGGAACCTCATGCTGTTCCACACCCGAGACATTCAGGACAGCGGGGAGCGTCTACAGCAGGCCCGCTGGAGCCTGCAATTCGTGGCAGCTTCGCCGTGGCTCCCGGAGGCCTGGCGTCCGCTTCTGGAGAGCGAAATTGCCACTTTGCTCAAGCTACAGGACGCCTGGCTGTTCCACGACGATCTCTCCCCGGACAACCACTCAGTGTACTTTCACGAGTTCGTGGCGCATGCCGGCCGCCATGGATTGCAGTACCTGGGAGACGGCGATCCGCATGAGATGTTCGATCCGCAAGGGTTACTCAAGCCCGTCTCGGGCGGCGTGATCGAGCGCGAACAGTACATGGATTTTCTGAAAGCCAGGCGATTCCGTCAGACCCTGTTATGCCACCAAAGTCAGAAGCTGGAACACCGTCCTTTGGAGGATTGCATGGATCGGTTTCTATTTTCCTCCCTCTACCATACCCGCGAAGATGGCAAGATCGAGGGCTTGCGGGGAGTTCGGATCACGCCGATTCACGATGCCGTTCATCGCCTAGCCGCGGCGTTGGGCAAGGTCTACCCGCTGCCGCTGACCTTTGCCGAGCTGATTCCATACGCCGGCAGCGAAACCGCCCTCCGCGACATCCTGACCGGCATGGTGCTGAGCGGGTTCGCGGATTTCCATGTGTATCATTTTCCGTGCCACCAGGTTGTGTCGTCGAAGCCCGTCGCAAGCCGGCTGGCCCGCTACCAGGCGATCGATTCGCACCGGGTGGCCAACGCTTGTTTCCGTGTCTTGGAGCTCGACGAGACTAGCCGCCAACTGTTGCACTTGCTGGACGGCTCGCGGACCCATCGCCAGATTGGGGAAGACCTCGCTCGCGTCGCGAGCGCCCCGTCCCTGGAGGAAATCGAGCAGCACTTGCCTAGCCATCTGGAATGGATGGCCCACGCAACGTTGCTCGAAGGTTAGCCATACTCACCTTCGCCGATTAAGCCAGCCAGTTGCGCATTGGCCTAATGCACCGCAATGGTAACCCCCGTCTGGCTTTGCGATTGTCCAACCGTCAGCAGAATGGGCACCGCGTCACCTGTGCCCGCTGCTCGGACCAAGGCCCCGTTCCGTGATGTCATAATCAGCCTGTTGGCGAGTCTCGCTAAACAAGAGCGAGTTCGGAGGCAGCAGGGACTTTTTCGAACCCGCCCGACAACATCTTTTCATCTGGTGTGCGCGCGATGCCGATCATGCCGTAGACGTCGGCCTGCCAATCCGAGGTCATTCGCACGCAGAGCTCACTTCGGCAGAACGTTGCCGTACTTCGGAAGAATCACTTCTTGCGTGAACTTGTCGTGGTCTCGCATGGCTTGCACGATGCCCTTCACGTCCGCGACTTTTATGGTTGCCTCGATCATCGCCACTCCCTCTTTGGCAAATTGCGCCCGCTGTTCCGCGGTGATTGGCTTGGCCAAGCCGCCATGTTCGCCCGGATCGCCGAAGTAGGCTCCAATGGCTCCGCTACCTGGGCCCAGCGCCTGGAGCTTGTTCAAGCCTGGATCGCTCGGGTGTTCCGGCATCACTTGAGTCACGTTGAGAGGAATGTCATCGAGCCGGCCGACAACAGAGTAGGCGCCGAACAGAACCTTATTAAAATCCGCGTGCGCTTTACGCATCAGGCCTCCCATTTCGATGTAAAGAATGGGATCCTTGGTCTCGTCGAAAAATTCACGGACGAGAGGGCTAAGAGTTTGCGGCGACGGGCCGTGGTCAGTTAGATAGATCTGCCGCCGAAATCCCTGGCGAAGCAGCGATCGAGCGATGGCCTTCAAATAGGGCAAGCCTTCGGAAGGCGTGATGTAAACGGTTCCCTTCCCCACCACTGTCCCGCCCGGAAAAAAGTACGCGAGATTAGGCAATACCAGCCCATCGGCCTCCTCGGCCATCTTTTGAGCGAACGCCAGCGGCCCGACGTATTCACAATCCGTCGGGAATCCGCCGTGTACTTCCACGTTGCCCACGGGAATGAAAATTACATCGTTCCGTTTTAAATACTCTTCGATCTCCGTGTTGGTCAAGCTGGTCAAATAGCGCGTGCGCATCTGGGGAGCCTGGCACCAGGACACAAGCGCGAAGCCGATGGTGAAAAGCGTCAGGCGCGCAAAGCGAGCGCCGAACGTGGCGAAAACTTTGGACATTGTAGATCTCTCCAAAATGTAGGTCTCTCCAAAATCTGATCCTCGGGCGGGTGATTCTGCCCCGGTTAGCTTACCACTCCATGCCAGCTGGCGTGAAAAAATGATCGCTCATGAAAAGAACATGAGTATCCGGCTCGCCGCCAAGAATGCATCTACTGCCCCTTCGGTCCCATCTGCATCACCTTCAGCCGCTGCGCTTGGGCGCATTCTTCGGTGACTGTGAAGTAGCGCGCGACCGAGTCTTTGCCGACTTCATAAGGATGCGGCTCGCCGGGTTTGCGTGCTGCCAGCAACTTGATCTTCGTCGTCGCGTAATCAAACTCGGAATGGTTCGACATAAGGATCGTCGCGTTGGCCGCCATGGCGGCTGCGGCCATTTTCTTTTGCGACTGAATATAGATGTCGAAGTTTGGCACAGTGCTCGGAAAGTTAAACGCCGTGCCGCCCGAATAGGCCACATAGAGCGTTCGTCCTCGGTCCTTCACCGGGAAAATCATCGAAAGAGTCCCCGGAGTGTGGCCCGGCGTCGTTACGATAGTCACCGAAGTATCACCCAGCGTGATTTTTTGTCCGTCATCGGCGACCATATCCCGCTTTGGTTTACCTTCTGGGTAACCGTTGACCGACTTCTCAATCGAATCCCAATCCGGCTCGCCCATGACGATGTGTGACTTGAAGCGATCCTGCATCAGTTTAGCTCCGCCGACATGATCGCCGTGCGCGTGGGTGATGATCACGTATTTCACCTTGGCGGGATCGAGGCCCAGCTTCTTTAAGCCACCGACGATCTCTTCCTCGGAGTTGTACGTGAACAGCGTGTCTATCAAGATGATGCCGTCGCTGGTGGTGAGAGCCCAGGAGGAATGGATTTTCGAACCTACGAAATAGAGATTATCGAAGACCTTCGCCGGTTCGATGAACCAGGTTTCGCGGGCTGGCGGTTTGCCGGGAGCGACGTCGCGAATGCCCCCGGTAAACGGAGGAGCGACACACAAACGCGCCAGCGTGCCCGTGAAATCAAACCCGGCGGCGTTGCGAGCGGCGGTCAGATGAGCGTCGATTTCATTCTGAGCATTTTGCGCAAAGGTGGGGCTCGAAATCATGGCGAGCGCTACCAGGAAATAAACCTTCATTGCCGGAGTTTACAGGATGGTTTGCTGAAGGTCAATGATCAGACCAACGCTTGATCAGACCAACCCTCAACTTGAGAGAAAACGGTGTCTCATTCCACTTCAAAATAAGTCAGGAGCGTTGTCCGGCCTTATCGGTAGCCATCTCCCCTCCGCGATTAGGGATCTGTAACCCCTACTTCTTCGTTGTACCCCCGTACGTTTGTCCCGGAAACGTCACCTGCAGGCGGATGCCATCGGGATCGAAGAATTCATTTAGGGTTCCCTGTTTCGACAACTCCGCGTCTGCGCCGAGCGATTTAACGACCTTTAACGCCGAAGCGGCCTCGAAGTTATCGACCAGTACGCTGAAGTGGTCGATTTTAGCCGGCTTATTGGGCGCCGGATTGTAGAGCAGGATTCTGGTCTCGCCAGCCTGGAAGGTTGGCTGCGGCGGATTACCCTGTCCTGGTGCTGGCTCGCCGAACAGCTTTCGATAGAATGAGGTCGCCCGCGCCATGTCGCTGACCTGGATCGCAACGTGGTGCATTCCGCGGGGATGAAAGAGAGTTTCCTGCCTCGGGCCGGCTTCGGGCGCGGCGTCGCTCAGTTGGTTCCACGAGTGGTCCGCCCAGATCTGTACGCTGGTGCCGTCGGGGTCTAGAACAAAGAGGCCGACATTCGATTCGCGCACTTTCAACCCCGCGTTTTCGAGGGTACGCTTCATGCTGGCCGCGTTGAAATCTTCAATGCCGACGGCGAAATGATCGACGCGCTTGGCTTCACCAGCTGCGGCCGGGGCGATCGCCAAATAGCACGGGCCAAGGCGCAGATAACGACGCGGCGTCCGGCCATCCTTCAGGACTTCATTGCCGAAGAGATGACGGTAGAACATCATGGCTTTGTCAATGTCTCCGACCGCCAGTCCAACATGATCCACCCGCGTTACGCGGAGGAGTCCTTCCTGCGCGCGAGCCTGCGGTATGGTCGCCGCACCGAGCACAAAGAGAGCGTCGCGCCGAGTAATCCGATCAAGCCACATGCGTCCTCCCTTAGGCATCTTCGGCAGCCTGCTTAGATGGCCATTGTACCCCCAAACAGACTCAGCCTCGATGAATTCCGCCGAGATCACAAGTACGCCATCTGGGTGTGAGCGAAGATACTGGCCTTCAGCCGGATACGATTCGGAGTTGAACTGGCTTCAAACAGATGAACACGCGGTAGACTAGTCCCATGCTCCGCTCGAAACCGAGACTACCTTTTGTCGTTGCCGGATTCCTTTGTTGCGCGGCCTCGTTCGCTCAACCCCTGCCGATGGCCACCCGCCCGGAGGACGTCGGGTTCTCTTCCAAACGTCTGGAAACGACCAGAGAAGTCCTCAAAGCTGACGTTGATGCGAAGCGCTTGCCCGGCGCCGTGCTGCTGATGGCGCGCAATGGCAAGATCGCCTTCTACGATGTCGTAGGTTATCAAGACCGCGCCGCGCAGATCCCGATGAAAAAGGACTCCATCTTCCGAATCGCTTCTATGTCGAAGCCGATCACCACGGTTGCCGCAATGATCCTGGCCGAGGAAAACAAGCTCGACGTGGGCGCGCCCGTCGCGCAGTACCTTCCGGAGTTCAAAGACGTCAAAGTTGGCCCGGAGGGAGCCGCGCCGAAACGCCCGATGACCGATTCAGGACCTAATGCGTCACACTTCGGGCTTGACCTACGGTTTGTTCGGGAACTCGCCGATCGACCAGATGTACCGAAAGGCGAACATCTTCAGCGCCAAGTCTCTCGACGAGATGGTGAAACTCATCGCCGGCATACCGCTGCTACACCAGCCCGGTGAATTCTGGGAATACAGTGTTTCGACAGATGTTCTCGGCCGCGTGGTGGAAGTGGTGAGCGGGATGGACCTCGATAGCTTTGTGCGAGAACGCATCACCGGTCCGCTGAAGATGAACGACACCGGCTTCTGGGTTAAACCTGAGGCGGTCTCTCGTCTTGCGAAGCCGGATGGTCAAGCGAACGCCCCCTTTGAAAACGCGACGCAGAAGCCCAATATATTTTCGGGTGGCGGCGGCATGTTATCCACCGCGGGCGACTACGCGCGCTTCTGCCAGATGTTGCTGAATGGCGGGGAATTCGATGGCGTACGCATTCTGGCGCCGAAGACAATCGCGCTGATGACGTCCGACCAACTGCCGGCCACCGTGGAACGGCACACACCTGTCGCCATCGCGATCGGGTCCTTCGGTCCGGTTCCGGAAATGGGCACGAGCTTCGGCTTAGGCTTCGCCGTTCGTGTTGATGCTGGCCGCAATCCAATGCCCGGTTCAGTAGGCGACTTCTCCTGGGGCGGAATAACCGGCACGCTGTTCTGGGTTGATCCGCAGACCAAGCTCGTGGCCGTACTGATGGCTCAGTCTCCGCAAACCATGCTCAATGTTATCTGGCGACAAACGCGAGCGATGGTCTATCAGGCAATGACCAATTGACGAATATCCTTTCAGTGAGGCGTCTGAACGGCTTTTGCGGTTGAGAAGTACCGCGCCATTTGCTTGGGAGCCTCTATCCCAGGCGCTCGACAGTGCGATTCAGCCAGGCGATTTCTTGCGTTCAGATCGAGGTTCACTTTATCGGACGCTATCTGACGCCTAGGGGACAGCGACCGTATCCCTAGGTTTCAAGAGGCCGACTGCTCGGTCAACGAGCGAATTTGGAAGCGTCGTGGCCAACTTGTTCAGATGCTGATTATCGAAGAGGTCGGAATTTTCAGTTGAGCCGGATCGGTAAATGAAACGGGCAAACCCAAGGCCGACCGCACCAACAAGAAGGCCGAGGTAATCGCCATGATGAAGCGCGCCAAGGGTGCCACCCTTCCCGAGATCATCAAGGCCACCGGCTAGCAGCCGCACCCCGTAGGCTTCGTTTGCATCCTTGGTAGCGAAGGAGAAGAAAAGATCGATCCGTCCAAGAACGCCGCGGACGAACGGACGTACAAGATCGGAAAGTAGCTCCAGGCAACTCGTCGTCCAAACGCCGCCTGGGCCACGCGCCAGGGCGGCGTTCCTGCTTCCGCGTAGGTTCATTCTGGTTGCGCTGCCGCCCCGGGGAAAAGATTCAATCGCACGCTCCTCAGGGCCTCTTTGCGGGTTTGCTCGGATCACCGATCCGGAATTCCCGGGCTGTGCCGTCTACCCGAGCCCCCTGAGCTTCATGTAATAGCGTCCCCAAGGCAAGAAAAGAGCGTAACCAACCAAATGTGGCGTGAAATATACGCCCAGCATAAGTGCGATGAACACTTGCAGGCCAAGAAGCCCAACCAGAGTGAGAATACGAAGACGCTGGATGAATAGAGCCGGCAGCGCCGACAACTCGATGACCACGGTCGCCACTGCCGCAAACTGCGCCAGCCACGTTGACCGCGCCAGTAAGCTGCCGAGCCCGGTGGGAGCAGTGTGGGTAAAAAGCTCTCCCAACCAGATTGAGCGCATGTTGGTGGCGGTCATCCAGGCCAGTCCGCTGTTGTAGAGCTTTGCGCAACCGGCCGCGAAAAACACCAGAAGGAAAAGCGTCTGCGCAAGGCGAAGAGGCCACCCATATTGCCAGGAAACCTCGGTCCGCGCTTCTGGTTTGCTCCGCATTTCTCGACCGCTCGGCATTGCTCGACTGCTTCGCAGGGCGCGGTCCACTGACAGCGCGTCGGCACAGCGCGACAGCGCCAGGATACCGAGGAGTAGTACTGGAAATCCATCGAGATGATGGATTTTTCCGAAGCAGTTAGGCAATCCCAAGAGAAAGAAGCCGAGCCCGGCCGCGGTCACCATGCTGGAGCGTGAGACAAATCCGATCGCCGAAGTGAGGAGCGAGGTTTTCCATAGAATTTGAAGAATGCCAATCAGCGCTGCGTTGCGCGGAGGCCCAGAGAGGATGTGGAACGCTGAAATGGGCATCCAGAATACCCGGGAAACTTGTGTCCAGCCACGATCGTCCAGCGGCAGATAGATCGCAAAGAGCAGAGCATAACTGACCACCCGCACCAACGCAAGTTGTTCGGCAGTTTCCGGAGTGAACCAGTACCGGCGCCACTTTTGGAAAAGACTGACTCGAAAAGACGACGGGAGAGCGCCTCGGGTGAGCGGCGGCGCTGCCGTCGCAGGGAATGCAGGCGGGTTCATCGCCCGGCCTCGTCCTCGTTCACCTGCGCGATCAGGATTCGCTCCTGTGGTAACTCCGAGCCTTGCAAACCCGGCCGTAGCGTCCAGCGGACTATGTACAAACGTATTGAGCGGAGCGGTGGGCCGAGGGGGAGGCTTCCCTCTTTGCGCCGATTGTACAACCGCAGCAGACTCTGAAGCCCGTTGTCAAGCTTTTGATTTCCTCCGCCTGCGTTTTGCAAACGCTGCAGCGCCGGGATCAAGCGCGCTTCATCGAATGGCGCAAAATCGCGCTCGCCGCGCAAAGGAATCTCGCCCCGATCCGTCACCCCATAGAGCCGCAGCCAAGACAGTTGTTCAGGGTAAAGGAGGGAGTACATGTGGTAGCTGCCGAATGGCCAATGCTCCAAGCCTGTAACGATATCGAAACAAGTAATTGCCAAGAAACCTATGATCACGAGACTCGCGAAGCGAACCGCCCACATGGTATCGCTCGCTAGGGTATCAGGTATTGCGCGAAGATTCTTACAAGAACGGGCTCTGGTGCAAACGGTCCGGCTGGTTTTGTCGGGTACATCACCTCAGATTCCGCTGCTTTCTCCCAACTGGAGTGATGAATTTACCGCAAACAGCTTGCGCAAGGAAAAACAATGAGCACAATCGATTTCGAGAACACTAGCGAGCCGGACCACGAGACTGCGCAGCCGAAGCGCGAGCGCAAGACCAAGAAGGCCGCCGGCAAGCCCAAGGCGGACCGCACCAACAAGAAGGCCTAAGTGATCGCGATGATGAAGCGCACCAAGGGCGCCACGCTTTCCGAGATCATGAGGGCCACTGGCTGACCAAGAAGGTCGTCGCACGCGCGAGTAAGTGACGCACGAACCCGTCACATCACTGCTGGTGAACGGGCGGTTTTCGAAGCCCACCATTCGATCTCAGAAGCGACAACGGCTCGTGCCGAGCCTGTTATTTGCCATTATCGATCCTCCTCAGCTACCGGCATCGTTCGGTCACTTCGGAATCGGCATTGGGGGTCTGTGAGTCGGACAGTTCGTCCTTTACCCGACGCGGTTAATGAGTTTCACAATCGTTGCTACAGGGCTTTGCGGATTTTCCATTCGGAGCAGTTTGTCCGTTCGGAGTTGGATCACTTCGGTCCATTCGGGTTGGGTAAGAATATAGAACTGCTCCTTCTTAATTGCACCGAAGACCACGTCAGCGACTTGGAGAGGAGGCATGCTTGTCTCCATGGTGGCCTTGAATGCGGCCAGACCGGCTTGCATTTCCGGGGTCATCGTGACCGGTTCGTTACGCAGCCCCGCGGGCCTGTTGCGCTCCGCGTTGGCGATATTTGTCCGCACAAGCCCTGGGCAGAGAACCGATACTTTGACGAGCGAGTTCCGTTGTTGGAGCGTTAAGTACAGGCTTTCTGAGAGAGCTACCACCGCATGCTTCGTCACCGCGTAAGGAGCGGAGGCGCCACCGACGATGAGCCCGGCAGCCGAGGACGTATTGATGATATGGCACTCCGTATTCTGTGCAAGCATTAGCGGCGTGAACACCTTGACGCCATGGATCACGCCCCATAAATTAACGCCGATTACCCACTCCCAATCGTTCCATGTTGCCTCCCATGGCGCCCCACCGGCAGCGACCCCGGCGTTGTTGAACAGCAAGTGCACCTGGCCAAATGCATCGAGCGCTTGGCGAGCCAGCAGTTCGACGTCACTCCCCTTCGAGACGTCCGTCCTCACACCCAGCACAGTTCCGCCCGCGGTTTTCAATTCAGTTTCTGCCTTGGTGAGGTTAGCTTCATCGATGTCGGCGAGGACTACTTTCATGCCCTCACTAACACACCGTTCGGCTATCCCACGTCCGATGCCGCTCGCCGCACCAGTAATCACCGCGACTCTGCCTTTAAACTCTTTCATTGTGTTCTCTCGTGGATATTGCAATTTACGCCAGCGGCCTGTGTCCTGAGTCAGATATTCGTTTGGAAACTCTCGCGACTTTGCCCAAGATTAGATCCGGGTCCGGGGGTGGCACACCAGCAAAGTTCGCACCTTATTGACCTTGTGGGTTCCGTAGTTGTCCATCACCGGGTGGACATCAAAACCTGCTGGGAGATTTCCGTCAACGCGTCCATTATCACGTAATACCGGAAGCTATGCGGAGGTGCCGGTCGGGACAATTCATTTCCCGCGCCGACTTCAGAGTCCTTCCGTTTGTGATTTGGAGCGCGCGTAACTCACGAGTGGCAACCAGCTAAACTTATCTGCCTCGCAGGCATCGCTTCAATCTTCGCTTCAATGGGGCCACGATCAGATGATCGTGGAAATGGCTGACCTGCTCTCTGCTCTCGTATTCTGTTTTCAATGATCTCCGCAACCGTTTTCGAGCAGTCTCATATTATCCCACTCATCTCCTGTGAACCTCGCCTGCCCTCACTCATAATCGTGCCCGCGCACGGCTTCGTATCCGTGATGACCCCATACAGGGCCGTCTCGCCAAGCGAAGGCCGATGAATCTTGCTCGGATTGCGCTGAAACCGTGCGTACCGTGCCGTCAGGTCCTTCAGCCGGCCAGGAGCGGCAACTCGCAGCCGTACTTCGCCGGCATCGTCCGGCCGCAGAACGATGTCGCCCGCTGGAACATCCGTGGCTATTGCCACCTCTACCAGACTTGCCCAGTGCTCCAGCGAACTGGATGAGAAAGGGTCGCTGATGGAAATGCGCGGCTCTCGCGCTCTCCGGCAGCTTCGCCGAATCGTTGACAGGCACGAAGGCCTGCACCAAGCTCCGCCGCGTACAATCGCCGCGTGAACCACGGGTGCGCGCTGCTCCTCGATCCACTGAAGCGTGGAACGTAACTCTTCCTCGGCCCCCTCTGCCCACGCAGCGACCAAAGCCGAAAACAGCCGCCACGAGTGCGGCGGCCACTCCGGTTCGATTTTGGTATGTCCGATTAGCGCCGGCCTGAAGGCGGCGAGGAAGCGCGGGACTAAGACCGGGTAACCGACTGGTCGCCCACATCGGTCCTCAACCACGAAGAAGTGTTGCTGCTCCGAGGAACAGATCCATTGAGAAGAACGCTCGTGGGATGAGCGCGCTTTCCGACGATCCCGGAGCCAAATAACCAACAGGACTCTGATATTTGAGCTAGATGAAATACAAACTGTAGACTCACTTAATCTGGACGAACTGCCACCCAAATCGGCCCTTGATACAGAGATTGCCTTGCGTCACGGAGTGATCCTGCGGCGAAGTCACACCTACGATCTTGCCATCCTGCTCGTGAACCGTGAGGGTGCATCCCACGCCGCAGTAGGGACAAATGGTGTCGGCATGAGTCTGGCGGGATTCGTCCCAGGTGCCAGCTTGGCGCATATCGTATTCGCTCTTGAACATCAGCGCTCCGGTGGGACAGACGCCGATGCAGTTCCCACAGTAAACGCAAGCGGATTCGGGCAGCGGAACATCGTATTCGGTGGCGATGCGCGCCGAAAAGCCGCGTCCGGCGACAGCGATGGCGAACGTATTCTGCGCATCCACGCCGCACGCCTCCACGCACTTGTAGCAGAGGATGCACTTCGAGTAGTCTCGAACGTAAAGATCGTTGTCGATTTTGGGCGGCTGTGCCACAGTCGCTGCCTGATGTCCAAAACGCTCGGGCCGGGCGCCGTAGCGCAGCATGTAAGCTTGCAGAGCCGGGGCGGTCGAGACGTCTACGGCCGAGGCCAGAAACTCGAGGACCAGAGCGGCGGCTGAGGCGAACCCGTTCGGAATCGGTGTGGATCACCATGCCCGGTTCGGCTTTCCGTGAGCAGGCCGGGACCAGCGTGCGCGAGCCTTCCAGCTCCACCACGCACACGCGGCAAACGTTGACCGGCGCGAGGGTCTCGAGGTAACAGAGCGTGGGCGTATCGATGCCCAAGCTTCGGGACGGCATCGAGAATGGTGGCGCCGTCCGGAACCGAGACAGATTTTCCATCGACGCGAATCTCGATCAAGCGGCGGGCTGGCGTGGGCGGAGCCTCGGGCACCGGTCCGCGTGGAATCGGGATTAGTGGCGAAGGCGCGACGGCAGGCTCACTCATGAGAAGAGACTCCGATTCAATGCCGATTCGAGTGCACTTGAAGCGGTTTGTCCCAACCCGCAAATGGAAGCGTCCCGCATGGCCTGTCCCATCTCGCGCAACGTACGTATTTCTTCGCCCACCGAACCGAGCGGCCGGTTATGAATCAGGCGCTCTAGTGCCTCCTCCTGACGAACCGCGCCGACTCGGCAAGGAACGCACTGCCCGCAGCTCTCCTCGCGGAAGAAGGACGCAATTCGCAGTAGAATCCGCTTCAGGTCCACGCTGTCGTCGAGCGGCATGATAACGCCGGAGCCAAGGGTTGCGCCGATCGTCCGCGTACCCTCGAACGTCAGCGGCGTATCAAGTTCTGCTGGAGAAACAAAAGCGCCAGCCGCCCCGCCGAGCAATACCGCTTGCAGGCGCCCGTTGCCGCTGAGGCCGCCGGCAAGCTCGATCATCTGACGCGAGCGTGACGCCGAAGGGCACCTCATAAACACCGGGACGAACCACGTGCCCGCACAGGCAGAACAGACGGTATCCAGCGGAATTTCCGGTACCAATGCTCGCGTAGGCTGCGCCGCCGTGCAGGATGATCTCTGGAATATTGATCAGCGTTTCAACGTTGTTCACCACGGTCGGCTGGCGGAATAGGCCGGCCTGCGTCGGGAAAGGAGGCTTGTTGCGTGGTTCGCCGCGGTAGCCTTCGATGGAGTTGAACAGCGCGGTTTCTTCACCGCAAATGTAGGCGCCCGCGCCGCGACGCAACTCGATGTCGAAGCACAAGGCGCGGCCGAGGATATTATCGCCCAGGAATCCCGCGGCGCGCGCCGTCTGGATGGCATGTTGCAGCCTGACGGCGGCGAGCGGATACTCGCCTCGAATATAAAGGTAGCCCTGTTGTGCGCCAGTGGCAAAGGCTGCGATGGTCATGCCTTCGATGACAGCGAAGGGATCACCCTCCATAACGACACGATCCTTGAACGTCCCCGGTTCGGACTCATCGGCATTGCAGATGACGTAATGGGTCTTGCCAAGTGGGCGCTGATTGAGGAGGGCCTCCCATTTCTTGCCTGTGGGGAAGGCTGCGCCACCCCGGCCGAGAAGCCGTGACTCGATCACTTCACGAACCACGCCCTCCGGCCCCAATTCGACCGCCCGGCGCAAAGCTTCATAACCGCCAAGCCGGCGGTAATCATCAAGGCTCGATGGATCGGCGTGGCCGATGCGGCGGAGCAACCGAAGCTGCGGCTGCCCTGCCTGGGGAACCGATACCGCTGGATTGAAGGCATCGGGTTCATCAGGGAACCGGTCCTCTGTGGCATCGCTGATCAAGGACTTCAGTGTGTCCGCACTCGCCGGAGCCACGACGCGTTCCCGAGGAGTTTCGCCCGCGGCGATCACCAAAGCCGCCGGCGCCCTTTCACACAGACCCAGGCAAGGGCTGCGTTGCCAGGTAGCATTCGCCGGCATCGCGGTCTTCTCGAGTTCGGCACATAGTTCTGCCGCGCCACGGGCCAGACAAGCGATGTCGTCGCAAACGTGGGCCACAACTGGAGCCTGCGGGGTCATCGAGAACATTCCATAGAACGAAGCCACGCCGTGAATCTCGGCCGGCGCGACATCCAATCGCCGCGCCAGGTAGTTCAACGCTCCAGGCGTGATGTGTCCAACACGCGATTGAATCGCATGCAGTGCGGGCAGCAGGCGGTGCCGATCCGGACGCGACTCCCCACCTAGCTCGCCGTCGACCGCTGACTTTTCGGCCAAGCTCGGTTGGTCGGCGGTCAAGTGTAAGTCCAATCAATTCTCCTGGTATTTCTCGATGCGGATCGCCGTGGCCTTGAACTCCGAAGTTCCCGACTTTGGATCCACCGCCTCAATCGTCAACTCGTTGGTGGCCACCTGGTCGTGAAAATGCACCGTTAGGAAGGCCAGCCCGCGGCGCAGACCGGGATCGAATCGAACGGGCGCAACCACGGAACCTCGGCGTGAGTGCACGCGCACCTTCTCGCCCTCCTGCAGCCCGTAGTTTGCCCCGTCTTCGGGTGAAAGATCGAGGGTCTCCTCACGGCGAAGGGGCGAGTGATAGCGATCGGTCTGCACGCCGGTGTTGTAGGAATCCAGACGCCGTCCAGTCGTCAAACGGATAGGGTACTCTTCGTCGAGCTGGTCCACCGGCGGCTCGAACTCCACCACGCTAAAGGGCGCCCGTGGGCCGATCAAAGGTTCTTGCCAGAGGCGGCCGTGCAGAAATAGCTCACCCGGATGCGATTCGTCGTAGCACGGCCACTGGATGCCGCCCAACTCCTCCAAACGGCGGTAGCTCATGCCGGCGTGCATCGGACTCAAAGCTCGCACTTCGTCCCAGATGCATTCCGAGCGCGGCTCGCCCCACTCGTGACCGAGACGTCGCGCCAGCTCGTAAACCAGTTCGATGTCATCGCGTACCCCCGCCGGAGCGGGAACAACACGGCGGACGCGCTGCACGCGGCGCTCGCTGGATGTGACGGTGCCCTCGGATTCGCACCAGCCTGCCGCCGCGGGAAGAACTACGTCGGCCATCGCGGCCGTATTGGTATAGAACAGGTCCTGAACCACCAGGAATTCGAGCCCGCCGAGCAGCTTCAACGCGTGGTGACGATCAGCCTCGGAATCCGCTGGGTTCTCTCCGAGCACATATAGAGTCTTTAGCTCGCCGCGCTCCATGGCCTGAAACATCTCACTCAAGTGCCAACCCTTTTGCGGAGGAATTCGGCAACCCCAGGCGCGCTCGAATTTGCCCCGCAACTCGTTGTTTTCCACATGCTGGAAGCCTGGCAAGCGGTCCGGAATGGCCCCCATGTCACCGCCGCCCTGCACGTTATTCTGCCCGCGCAAAGGGTTGAGCCCACTGCCGTAGCGACCGACGTGGCCGGTAAGGAGAGCCAAGTTGATGAGCGCCAAAACATTGTCCACGGCATTGTGATGCTCGGTGATGCCCAGGGTCCAGCAGATAACCGCGCGCTTGGCCTGGGCATAGGCGTGCGCGGCGGCGCGAATCGTCTCGGCTGGTACACCGGTCTCTCGCTCGGCTCTGTCGAGCGTATATTTCTCAACGCAATCACGATAGGCTTCAAACCCACTGGTGGCATGCTGAATGAACCGCTCATGCGCCAAACCCGCCGCAATGATCTCGCGGGCCATCGCGTTGGCCAACGAAATATCCGACCCGACCTCGAGGCCCATCCAAGCGTCCGCCCACTGCGCCGAACTCGTGCGTCGCGGATCGACCACATAGAGCTTCGCTCCATTCCGCACGCCTTTCAACACGTGATGGAAAAAGATCGGATGCGTCTCGCGCGCGTTCGAGCCCCATAGAAAGATGGCATCGGTTTCTTCCACCTCGGTATACGAACTCGTACCGCCGCCCGCACCAAAAACCGTCGCCAGACCGACGACGCTGGGGGCGTGTCAAGTCCGGTTGCAACTGTCGATATTGTTGCTCCCGATCACCGATCGCACGAACTTCTGCGTAATGTAGTTCAGCTCGTTGGTTGTCTTCGAGCAACTGAACATGCCGAACGCCCGCGGGTCTTGCTTTTCGATAGTCCGCCGGAAGGCCTGTGCTACGCGGTCGAGCGCCTCGTCCCAAGACGCTTCGCGATGCCTTCCGTTCTCACGGATCAGCGGTGTAGTCAGCCGGGCCTTCGAGGGAGTTGCCATAGATGATGATTCCTCTCTTAGTCTCAGGATAGCCGTGTCAACTGCCGAGTAGGCAGCCCGGCCCGATGCCGGCTGCCGGCGCAACCTCGCCGCCGCTCATTTTCTTTCCGTCTTCGAGTTTTGCCTTTAGCACTTCGATCAGCCCGCCCTGGGCGGTGACCTTGAAGCCTTGCGGAGTGACATCAGTCACTTCGCCTATCTTTCCGGGCACGTCTGCAAAACGCCGGAAGACGGTCTTTCGGGCGTCAAAGATCTGCAGTTTCTTGCCGTTGAAAGTGGTCCACGCCCCCGGCGCCGGGTTGCATCCCCGAATCAGGTTGTAGACGTGATCGATGGGCTTGGCCCAGTCGATTTTAGCCTCCGCCGTACGGCACCAACCTTCGTAACTCGCGTTGGACTCATCCTGCGCGGTTTCCGCGTGTTTACCCGCCACCACGAGGTCCGCAGCCTCCAGCAGCGCTTTCACGCCCAGCGGAAACAGGCGATCGAAATAGACGCTGCCCAGCGTGTCGTCGGGGCCGATTGGCGTCTTCTTCTGGAGAATCACAGCGCCTTCGTCCAACCCGTCCGAGGGACGAAATATACTCAACCCAGTCTCCTTATCGCCCTTGATGATCGGCCAGTTGATCGAACTCGGGCCGCGGTACTTGGGCAACAGTGACGGGTGATATTGGATCGTGCCATGTTTCGGTATGGTCGCGAATTCTTGTGACACGAACTGCAGCACGAAAGCCATGATGCCGAGATCGGCGCCGGCCGACTGCATGGCCCGCGCGGCTTCCGGATCCTTTAGCGATTTGAATTGATGAACCTTCAAACCTTTTTCCTGCGCCGCCAAGCGCAGCACATCCGGCCGCGCACCTTCCTTCTCAGGCGCGCAGAAGACTGCCGCGACGTCGTCGCCACGAGCAAGAAACGCGTCGAGCACCGCTTTGCCAAAATCTTGCTGCCCGATAATCGCGATCTTCATTGCGCTCCTGCCTTACTTGGTTTTGGGCGGCATCGAGAAGGCTCCCGCCTGTTTGCTGGCCGCGATCTGAGCATCGGTCCAGCCCAGCACTTCTTTGAGTATCTCGTCGGTATGCTCACCCAATAAAGGCGACCGCTTGATCTCCGCGTGAGATGCAGAAAGCTTGATGGGCATGCCGACGTTGTACCACTTGCCGCGCTGCGGGTGGTCGACCTCCACCCACATCTCGCGCCCGCGCACGTGCTCGTCGTTTGCCAGATCGTCAGTAGACATGATCGGGCCGCAGGGCACATCCAGCTCATTCATAATCCCCATGAACTCGCGCTTGGTGTAATTCGACGCGAACTTGTCGATTAACGGCCACATCTCGTTCTGGTTCTTACGGCGGTCGGCGATCTTGGCGAAGCGTGGATCGTTTATCAGCTCCGGGCAACCCAATTCGGGCCCGATCCGTTTAGCGAGCGGTTCCCACACCGCTTCCTGCACCACGATATACACATAATCGTTGGGCCCGCCAGGCTTGCATTTTATGGCGTATCCGAGCTGGCCGCCCCCCGAGTCGTTGCCGGCTCGGGGAGTGGCGGTCAAACCTTTGGTCGGCACCGAATACTCCGACAGTTCCTGGCGTGTCAGGCGCTGGTGATCTCGAAACTTAACCCGGCACAGGTTCATCACGCCGTCCATCATCGCCACTTCGACGTATTGCCCCTGGCCCGTCCGGTCCCGCTGATGGAGTGCGGCGAGCAGTCCGATCGCCAGGTGCAGGCCGGTACCCGTGTCGCCGATCTGGGCGCCGGTGACATACGGTGGCCCTTCTGGTATTCCGGTGGTGCTCATAGCGCCGCCCATCGCCTGCGCCACGTTCTCATATGCCTTGAATTCGGCATACGGGCCAGAGGAGCCGAAGCCCTTAATCGAACCCATCACAATACGCGGGTTAATTTCGTGGACTTTCTCCCAGGAGAACCCGAGCCGGTCAAGCACTCCGGGACCAAAGTTCTCCATGAGGATATCGCTCTTCTTTAGCAACTCGACGAAGGCCGACTTGCCTTCCGGCGACTTCATGTTGACCGTAATCGAGCGCTTGTTACAGTTCAACATGGTGAAATACAGGCTATCCGCATTCGGTACGTCTCGCAACTGTCCGCGCGTCGCATCGCCGGCGGGCGATTCCAGCTTGATTACGTCCGCTCCCATCCATGCCAGCAGTTGCGAGCAGGTTGGCCCCGCCTGCACATGCGTCATATCGAGAATGCGGATTCCCTTCAGTGCTTCCATCGATCTTTACTCTCCTTTAAATGCGCGGCGGACTACTTGTACATGGTCTGGTTTGAGGTGCCCGACGAATATACGTCGCGGTTGATCACGACATCGACCAGCGCAGGCATGCCCGAGTCACGGGCCTTTTCGAGCGCGGGCCGGATGTCCTCGGGCTTCGTCACCCGGATGCCAAAACCACCCATCGCTTCCGCTAGCCGGTCGAATCGCACGTCACCCACGATGTTGCCTATATCGCCACGGCCCGGATACTTGCGTTCCTGGCCAAACCGAATCTGGTTCCAGGAGGAGTTGTTCCCGATGACGCCGACGAAAGGCAGTTTCCGATGGACCATAGTAAGGAAATCGAAGCCCGTCAGCGTAAAGGAGCAATCGCCGTAAAGCACCACTACGTCGCGTTCCGGCTGGGCGAGCTTGGAGGCCATGGCAAAGCCCGTGCCGACACCGAGCGTGCCGAGCGGGCCAGGGTCCATCCATCCGCCGGGTTTATGCGGTCGCACGATTGATCCCGAAAATGTGACTATGTCGCCGCCGTCGCCGATGTAGACGGTGTCTTCCTGCAGAAACTCATTGATCTCGTGACACAGGCGCACGGGATGAATCGGCACCTCGTTGGCCGCGATGATTTTGTCGTCCTTGCTCTTGCTTTTTTCCTCATCCTCGCGCAGCATCTTCAGGAACGGATCGTGTTTCTTCGCGGTATCGCCGCTCGAAGCCTCGCACATGGCGTTCACGATGGTTTTCAGGTTGCCGACCAACCCGAAATCGAAGTCGCGGTTGTTGCCGACGTTCTTGTAGTCCATGTCCATGATTACGATCTTCGCCTTGGGATTGAGGCGCCGGCCGTAGCCCATGCGGAAATCCAGTGGCGTGCCGGCCAGCAGGATGACGTCGGCGTTGTCGAACGCCGTCTTGCGCGAAGGCATGAAAGAGTGGGAATGATTTCGGGGCAGCGTGCCGCGTGCCGAGCCGTTGACGTAGATCGGTATGTTGAAATGGCGCGCGAACCGGTCGATGGCGTCATGCGCGCGGCAGGTGCGCGCTTGCGTACCGAACAACGCCACGGGGCGCTCCGCGTTCGCGATCAAGTCGGCAACCTGCTGCACGATCTTGGGATCGCCAATGAATTCCGGCACGTCCGCCGTCCGCGCCGCGCACTCGGAAATTCTTGGGATAGCGTACCTTGGAGGCCTCGACCTTTCCATCCATGATGTCATGCGGAATCTCGAGGTACCCAGGCCCCGGTGCGCCGTTGTACATTTCGCGTAGCGCAATACCCATCATTTCCGCGACGCGCTCAGTCGTCATCACCAGCGATGCAAATTTGCTGATCGGCGTCATCATTTCGGTATGACGCAATTCCTGCAACCCGCCCATGCGGTATTGTTTGAGCGCCGAATTGCCGCCGATCAGCAGCATCGGGCTCTCCGCGCGAAATGCGTTCGCCATTCCGGTCACCGCGTCAGTTGTACCGGGGCCGGCGGTCACCACGGCACAACCCAGCCCGGTAATGCGCGCGTAGGCATCGGCCGCGTGAGCGGCCACCTGCTCGTGGCGTACGTCGACGATCTCAATACCCTCGTCGATACATCCGTTATAGATATCGACAATGTGGCCACCGGAAATGGTGAAGATGTGCCGAATGCCTTCCTGCTTCAGCATTTTGGCGACGATCTGGCCGCTCGAAATCATCTCTGTGCTGGCGGCGGATTTGGTATCAGTTGCTGTATCAACTGCGGTTGCCATATGACTCCTGTGTGGACTTTCTCGGGGTGCGAAACTACCTATTGTATACGATGGCTATTGGACTCCGTGCTCGGCGTAGCCCGTCACGTTGCGACCGGGCGGCGTTCACAAGCCGAACCCGACCTTCGTTCATGTGGATTGCTCCGGTTTGCCGACCGACCGGACTGAACGTATCCATTGGGCGATGATCTGTGCCCCCGCTCGGAATGATGTATCATCAACGGGTTCGAGGTCGTATGAACTGTTCTGGCGCTCATCACAAGCTGTTCGGTCTAGGAGTTTGCTGAAAAACTCTCTCCACGTGTAGCCTCGAACATTTTCGGAACGTCTTGTTGTATATGCGAGGACCCGACCAGAAGCAAGACGCCGTTTTCAGCTACCTATCGCCAGAGGAACGAGTGCCGGCCGACCACCCTTTGCGGAAAATCCGCAGGCTCGTAGACGACGTGCTCAAGGACATGTCGCCGCAGTTCGGTAAGTTGTATTCCGACGTGGGACGGCCATCGATCGCACCCGAGCGGCTGCTGCGGGCACTCCTGTTACAGATCTTCTACTCGGTGCGCAGCGAACGTCTGCTGATGGAGCAGTTGGACTACAATCTGTTGTTCCGCTGGTTCGTGGGCATGAATATGGACGAGCCGGTGTGGGTCGCTACGGTGTTCAGCAAGAACCGCGACCGGCTGTTGAAGCACTCCATTGCCGAGAGCTTCTTCCAGCGAGTGCTGAAAGTAGCGCAGCCGTACCTGTCCGATGAGCACTTCACCGTAGACGGGACGCTGATCGAAGCCTGGGCCTCGCAGAAGAGTTTCCAGCGCAAAGATGGTGGTTCCGAAGATGGGGAAAACTTTCACGGTGACCGGCGCAGCAATCAGACCCACGAGTCCAAGACCGACCCGGACGCCAAGTTGTACCGCAAAAGTTCCGGCAGCGAGGCGCGCCTGAGTTATTTGGGGCACACGCTGGTAGAAAATCACAGTGGCTTGATCGTGGGAACCTATTTGACCGAAGCCGATGGACACGCCGAGCGAGATGCGGCGCTGCTGATGGCGTACCAGAAACGACGCAAGAGCAACAAGCCCATGACTCTGGGCGCGGACAAGGCCTACGACACCAAAGATTTTGTGGCCGCACTGCGCGACCTCAAGATCACGCCGCATGTGACACAGAATGACCGCAACCGCAAGAGCGCCATCGACGGCAGAACTACCCGGCACACCAGCTATCAGATCAGTCAGGCCAAACGTTACTGGGTGGAGAAGCCCTTCGGCTGGATGAAATCGGTCGGGCCGTTGCGCAAGGTGAAATTACGAGGCCGCGACAAGCTGTGGTGGTTGTTCACCTTCACAGCGGCGGCGTTCAACCTCTGGCGAATTCCGAAGTTGCAGGCGGCAGCATGCTGAAAAGCTCACGCCGCACCAGTCTGCAGCCGCCCGCATTGCTCTTGCGGTCCCCGCGCAGACTTCCAACCTGACCCAAAAAAACTCGTTTAAAGCAATTCCAGGAACTCTGTCGTCCGATTTTTCAGCAAGCTCCTAGTACTACTGTGTTATAAAATAACATTTTGATGTAGAATTGTTTCGTGGGCAAAAAGACTGCGCCAGGCCCACAGGAACAACGCTTTGCGGCATATATCGAGGGCCTGGCGGAAGCCGCAGGGCACGCTGACCGGAACATCCCGTTGAAGAATTACTGCACGGCGCTGTTGTTGCCAGGTGAGCGCAAGAGCGTCGAGCCCATGGCCGCCCGACTGGCTCCCGATAGGGTGCGGCGCATGCATCAGTCGCTGCATCATGTGGTGGCCGACGCCCCATGGAGTGATGAAGCTGTTTTGGACCGGTGTCTGGATTTCATACTGCCGGCGATGCTCCGCCAGGAACCGGTAGTGGCGTGGGTGGTGGATGACACGGGGTTCCCGAAAAAGGGTCACGAGTCAGTGGGAGTGGCCCGACAGTATTGCGGTCAAGTCGGTAAACAGGACAACTGCCGCGTAGCGGTCAGTGTTTCGGTGACCACCGAGAAGGCGAGTATGCCAGTGGCTTTCCGCCTTTACTTGCCAGAGACCTGGACCAAGGACCGCAAGCGGCGGAAGAAAACTGGCGTTCCCAACGAGATCCAGTTTCAGACTAAAACGGAAATTGCACTGGAGCAGATTCAACGTGCTCGTCAACGAGGCATTCCACAAGGGGCAGTTCTAGCGGATGCCGGCTATGGAGTGGATACCAGTTTCCGCGCGGCTCTGACGAAAATGGAAGTGGCGTATGTCGTGGGCGTGCAAAGCAGCGTGACGGTTTGGAAACCCGGTGAACAGCCCAAGCCAGCCCCGGCCCGCCGAGGCAGCACGGGAAGACCCCGCAAGCTTTTGCAGCGCGATGCCAAGCACCAACCGGTCTCGGCCAAAGAACTTGCCGTGTCATTGCCGACAGAGGCTTGGAAGAAGGTGACCTGGCGCCAGGGAGTGAAGCAGAAACTGCATTCGCGTTTTGCCGCTCTGCGGGTGCGTCCTGCGCACCGGGACTACTGGCGATCGGAACCGCATCCCGAAGAATGGCTGCTGATCGAGTGGCCTGCCGATGAAAAAGAGCCCACCAAGTACTGGCTGTCTACTTTGCCTGCGGATACGGCGCTGGTCGAACTGGTGCACCTGGCCAAACATCGCTGGATCATCGAGCGAGACTATCAAGAACTGAAGCAGGAACTCGGTTTGGGTCACTACGAAGGACGCGGTTGGCGTGGCTTTCATCATCACGCCACCTTATGTATCGCGGCCTATGGGTTCCTGGTGGCCGAACGGAACCGTTTTTCCCCCTCAGCACGCATCGGCAATCTTGGATTACCGGCCCCCGAACCGCCACCACACTTCCGGCCCCGCGGTTCGCCGCATTCGCCCCGAGCGGCATAGTCCCGGTTCGATTACCACTCTCAGAATGATCCTCGCCCGCCATCTGCTGAGGCGGATTCCTCACTGTCCCTTTTGCGGATCGCGCTCCGGTTGATCCTCAGCATCGATGTCGGCCTCGACCACGCAGGTGGCAGGACGCGAATGGTTCGGCGCGGTCTTCCAAGAACCTTCCAGCAGTTCCACCGCCCGGAGTTCCTCTAACACGATGCAGCGCCAGTTTGCCGGGGATCCCATCGGTTGCAAACCACTTTCGCTCTCCCCACCGTATTGGTAACAGAGCACGCGACGCTGGCCGGTCTGATTGCGCCCCAATCTGTGCGGACAGAACAGCCGAGGGCGCTCCTTGTAAATCGCCCGCAGGGGCTGTTTGTTGGCTACCGCAGCCCAAACCAGCCGGTAGATGTCTTCCACCGTCTGGATCTTCGCTTTGACAACGCCCATCTCACCTTCACGATACCGCTCGAAGCGCTATCCTCAGTCGCGCCAAAATCATTTATAACACAGTAGTACTAGGCGTCGCGGGCGCGATCGCCGCTTTAAGAGGCCCGGTTCCCACTTGGATCCAGTACCCAGACGCCTGTGCCCGCGAATACGCACAGATCGCTATTAATAAACTAAAACAGACTTCCGGAATGCGCTCTGGATGGCCTCCATTCATTGAACAAGGGCTGCGACTGCTCGTACTGGAAAAAATCTTCAAGAGTCGTGGGCTGTTAATATCACCTGCGATGCGGAGCTGTCTCGAAGAAGTGAGGCACTCCTCCGAAATAGCCGCGATAATAAACCGTTAGTCACGAGCCTCGAAGAGTCTTCGGACAGAAAGCGCCCATTCTGTTCCACACGTGAGACTAGGCGGAAAGGACGATCGGTCCAACTGTAAAAACGGGGCCGGCTATATCTGGTCGAGGTCTTTCCCGGTGCTTACAGCCGCTTGTACTCTGCCCCAAATCTTTGTCTGATGCGAGCTTGAACTGTTAGCGTAACTGCATATGGGTCATCCGTGAACCTCCGCCATACCGCAGAACCTAGAACCTGAAGTATCCATGCCGAGCCCGGCGGTGCGCTGTATTGCGGCGTTGTTGGTAATGACCTAGCAAATGGCTCGATGCGCTGCCAATCTTGCCAAATCTCACCAGTTATTTTGGCTAGCGCAGGAGAGATGTATGTGGCATCGTTGACCGTCGAAGGGGGAAAGAATTTCTTGAGAACCATTCGGCACCATTGGTCATTTGTCATAAGCGTTAATTAAGATATTTTATAACCTATTGCGAATCAACCGCACCCGAATATTCCTTCGGGTATCGAGTCAGCGATGGTTCCCAAGACTCTTTAGCAATGGCACCATCGAAGGACATTCGACGCCTCATTGACGCGTCATAGACCGATGAAGCTCGTCCGGAAGTCGGCGGTTCGCAAGTTGACGGTAAACAGCCAAACCACGAATCTGCCTGCCTGCAAGTGCTGCCGGCAGATAGGGAATGGGAAACGCCCCGGTATCGAGCCACTCACTTCGTTGCGTCTGTCGCAATTTCCGAGACTGACCTCTACGTCTCGGTGAAGGATGTCCAAACCCGATACCCGCCCGCGAAACACCGCAGAGAATCAGGACAACCCAATCACCCGCCCAGTTGCCGTGTCCAGATCGACATCGTAGTAGCCCGGGCGAGTGGACAGACCGGGCATCGTGCTCATGGTTCCAAGCAGCGGGTACAGGAATCCGGCGCCTACGCTGGCACGGATGTCGCGTACCGGCACAATGAAGCCGCTCGGCGCGCCCTTCAGGTTCGGGTCGTGGCTCAAGCTTAGGTGCGTCTTCGCCATGCAAATGGGTAGTTTGTCGAAGCCCTGACGAGTATACAATTCGATCCTCTTCTCGGCTTCTGGCGAATACTCGACGCCCGAGCCGCCGTACACTTCGCGTACGATAGTCTCGATTTTGTCCTTAATGCTCATTTCCAACGGATATAGGAAGCGGAAATTAGCGGGCTTCTCGCAGGCCGCAACCACCGCCTTGGCCAGGTTCACCGCGCCCGCTCCGCCCTCCGCCCAATGGTTGGTCATCACGGCGTCTTCCGCGCCAGCCGCTATCGCCAGACGCCGCACCAGATCGATCTCAGCGTCCGTATCGTCCTTGAAGCGGTTGATCGCCACCACCACGGGAATGCCGAAGGCGCGCGCGTTCCCAATCATCCGGACAAGATTGCTGCAACCCTTCTCCAGCAGCCCCAAATCTTCCTGCGTATAGGCGTGAGCCAGTGGTTTCCCGGCCACTACCTTCGGACCTCCGCCATGCATCTTCAAGGCCCGGATGGTGGCCACGAGAACAACGCAATTGGGCGCCAGTCCGCTGACGCGGCACTTGATATTGCAAAACTTTTCCATGCCCATGTCCGCGCCGAATCCCGCCTCAGTCAGGACGTACCCATCCGGTCCCACCAGTTTGAGCGCGATCTGATCCGCCACAATCGAAGAGTTGCCGTGCGCGATATTGGCGAAGGGACCGGCATGTACGAAAGCCGGCGTACCCTCGATGGTCTGCATCAGATTGGGCATGATCGTGTCCTTCATGAGGACGGTCAGCGCTCCACTCACCCCCAGGTCGTCCGCAGTGATGGGCTCACCCGCACGATTGCTGCCTATGACCATCCGGCCCAGCCGGTCGCGCATATCCGCCAGACTTGTGCTCAGCGCCAGGATCGCCATGATCTCACTCGCCACCGTTATGTCGAAACCGGTTACGCGCGTGAACCCTTTCTCTTCCGGACCCTGGCCGATGGTGATCTGCCGCAGCATGCGGTCATTCGTGTCCAGCACGCGCCGCCAGGTGATGCTATCGGGATCGATGTCCAGGCGCGCGAACCGGCTCTGCTCCTGCGGCGTTAGTTCGGCGGGGTTCGTCTTGTCGATTCCCAGCTTCTTCAACCTTCGGAGCATCACTGGAGAGAAGCGCCGGTTGCCGTCCTTGCCGGGCGGGCACAGGCGATCGAACAGCACCGCGTCGTCCGCCGTTTGCTGCTCATGAAAACAGCGAGTATCGATTGCCGCTGCCAGCAGATTGTTGGCGGCTGTGATGGCGTGGATGTCTCCCGTCAGATGGAGGTTGAACTCCTCCATCGGGATAATTTGGCTGTAGCCGCCGCCGGCTGCGCCGCCTTTGATACCGAACGTCGGGCCTTGGCTGGGCTGGCGAATGCAGGTGAACACCTTCTTGCCAAGATGCGCCCCCAGGCCCTGGCTGAGCCCGACGGTGGTGGTCGTTTTACCTTCACCCAGGGGAGTGGGCGTGATCGCGGTCACGACGATGTACTTGCCGTTGCGGACGTCCTTGAGCCGGTCTCGAATGGAGAGGTGCACTTTGGCCTTGGTCTTGCCATACAGTTCCAACTCTTCCGGAAGAATGCCCGCGTTGGAGGCGACGTGGTCAATGGGAATCGCCGTCGCTGCCTGGGCGATTTCGATATCACTGGGGACAGGAGTAAGGAGATTCGTTAACTTATGGGGCACTGAGAGGCAATCACTTTCTGAACCGCGCAATTTACAAGGATGACAATGGAATCAAGGCTGATCTGGAGCCGCGGCGCCGTACCGCCCAGCCGGGGCCGGAACTTCGATGGGCACGGGTTTCTTGGGTAGCGGCATGCCGCGCAGTCCGATAGCCCCCAAAGCCGCAAGCAGCGCGAGCACGGCGCTCCCGTAGAACGCATAATCCCAGGAACCGGTCCGTTCAAAGAGCATCGCGGCCAAGCCCCCGGCGAGGATCGAAGCCAGGCCTTTTGTGCTGTAGAGGAAGCTGTAATTGGAGGCGGCGTGGCGTGCGCCGAACATATCCGCGAGCACGGCAGGAAACAGCACGTAGAGTTCGCCCCATGTTAGAAAGACCAGCGCCATCGTTGCCACGAACCACGCATTGCCCCAGCGCCCGATGGTCACCACGCTGGCCAGGAAGATCGCCTGCAGAAAGAACGCTACCGCCATGGTACGTTCGCGCCCCAGCGAATCGGAGATCCAGCCCCAAAAGAATCGGCTGCACCCGTTCCCCAAAGGATTCAGCGACAGCGCGATCGCCAGAGCGGCAGCGCCGATCTTGAAATTGCGCGCCACCGGCGCGACCTGGGCGGTGGCCATCAGCCCGCCGATGCCGACCATCAGCATCATCACGTAGAGAACATAGAACTGCGGCGTCCTCAGCATTTCCCAGGAATTGAATTGCTCGTTTTGCCTGCGGATTTTTGGCTGAACGCCCGGCGGCGGAGCAGGCACGAACCCCATCGGCGGATATTTTAGAAATTGGCCGGCGCACAAGATAAGGACGCCCAGGACGGCCCCCGTCAAAACGAAAGTGGACCTGTAGCCCTCCGAACGGATGAGATACCCGAAAATCGGATTGAAGAACGCGGCGCCCGAGCCATAGCCTGCAGCGATGAGTCCGGAGGCGACGCCGCGCTTGTCTGGGAACCACTTCAACCCCAATGCTGTGGAGCAGCAATAGACAAACGAATTGCCCAAACCGGCGATGCCGTACAACATATAAAACTCAGGCAGACTGCGAGCATAACCTAGCGCGCCCCAGCCCGCGCCACACAATACACCAGCCATGGTCATGAACGTTCGCGGACCCAGCCGATCAATCAGCCAACCGGAGAGCGGCATGGCCCAGGTCATCACCGCGATAAAAACGGTAAAGCCCCACTGCAACTGTGATAACTTCCATCCCGTTCCCGCCATCATCGGCTGGACACACATAGTCCAGGCGTACTGCAGGTTTCCGATCATGATCATCGCGGTGACCGCTGCGGCCAACCTGATCCATCGATTCACTTCTGTGCCCTCCTCAGAGCGCTGGTAGCTTCCAACAGATTCGCACCGGCGTAAACGGTTCGTGCGTGCGGCATGTCGATGCCCAACGTGTTGGCCACAGCCTCGACTCCGGCCATGATAGCGCGTCGTAAAGTCTGACGGTCCAGACGATTTGGTATTTCAATCGGTGCGCAGCAGTCGGCCAATGCGCGACAACAACATTCTAACCCGGCATATCAAGCCGGCAGGAAGATAACTCGGAATCGGCTGGACCAACTGGCTGGTGCTCAGGCGGTCTTACGCCACCTGACTAAGGATGGTGGGGACCGACCCTCGGGACAGGCAACCGCTGATGCGGCATTCCCGATTCACGACTACGGCAGAGGTCTACGGACAAGATCTGCCGGCGTCGCAGCTTCGGGCTATTGAGGTGGTGGTAACTGCTTTAGAATGTGGTGGCCAGGGACGGAATCGGTCCTTCATCGGGTGTTGATACTCCGTAACTTATTGATTCCATAAGAAGCGAGAAAGGCCAAAAAGGCCTCTCTGCCGGTTCGGCGGTACAAAAACGGTACAAAGCGTCAAAAAAATCGGATGGGCGGGTCGGGCAACGACCCACTACACCGGGGTCCTCGACCGCCTTGTACCGTTTGTACCGCAGGCAAGCTGATGACGATGGATCGCAGCGATCCGACGTTCCACGAACTTCACAATAGCTCCCGAAGTTCGAGAAGACGCGCTTGAATCTCGGCCCACGATGGGTACGAACCATAGCAGAGCATCCTGGATTGCACCTCACATTCCACACTGATGATGGCGGCAAGTTCTGTGGGCGGGAAGAGCGCATCACTGTTGGCGAAGCTCATTTGGTCGGGATAGAAATAGCTCTTTGGAAAATGGGTCCTACTGATCTGATCGTAGTCCGCTTTGATGGCGGCGTATTCGTCGGACTTCAACATTTCGATTACGTCGTCCTGAGCCGCGAGTTGAAAGAGATCGTAATAATGCCGGGCATACGTTCCAAGCGGTTGACGATCTCGTTTGAGCAGTTCCACTTTGCTGTGAATGGCGAACATCTTTTCGACAAATGTACGCCGGAAGTGAAGCAAGCGCATCGTAAACGGCCCTTCATCTTCGGCGCCCATGGAGATCCCCGTATTCTGTAGGAACTCGCCTAGGTACGACCGCAACTCGACAAGGCTGGTCGGTTCTCGACCGCTCGCTGTGCCAGCTTCGAGCAACACGCGATTGGCTACTTCACCGGGTCCTCCAAACCGCTGCGGGTAGGAGAATCGGTCGCTCCGACCGAATCCGCCGATGGTCTGGCTTTCCTCTTCAATGAAGGTCAGGGCCGGGTGAGCGGCGACGGCATCTCGAAGCTTCTTGAGCTCGCGGTCGATCGCCCTCTTCCTGAGCGGAGGCTCAAAGGCGAGCGGATCGAGGAAGATGTCGATGTCCTCTGAGAACCGCTCGATGAGGCCCCAGCCTTTCGCGAGGCTCGTCCCGCCTTTGAAAATGATTTTGTCCCCCGCCGTGGTGGAGATAATTCGGAGAGCTTCAGTAACGTAGTAGTCCTTTTCAATAATCGCCGGACGCAAGCGTCGGCCTCGAAAATGCTCTGCCGCCCGAAGCGCGGCCTGTTCGAAGTTGGGGTGCTCAAACAGCTTCACTCCGCTGAGCGCTCCTTTGCCTGCCAGAGCCGAGCATGCCGCAGTCCAGCGAGCAATCCGAAGTCGAATCGCGAGAAGGGATTCAGAGAATCCTTAAGGGGACGAAGTTGGGATGGTTTTTTCCCAAGCTGCTGACCGATGGCGCCGAGGATCGCGCGGACACGTGGGGGCTCGGAATGAGCGACGTTGAGAAGACGTTCGAAGCGGCCCTTCTCCGACAGAATGGCCAAGGTTTTGCGAACAGTTCCCTCCGGTGAGAGTTCGCTGGTCTTGCCGCCGCGCCGTAGGAAGTCGAGCATTGCAGCATCCTCGGCTGATAGCCCGGCCCACGCCTCAGGTCGGCGTGTATGAATAACGGTCTCGCTGCCCATGAGCTTTCGCGGCAGACTGAGAGAACTGGTGGCGACCTCCGCACGACCGGCAGACTGTGTACTGAAACCAAGAAGGTTGGCAGCAGAAATCCCCGATGGGAAAACTGTCTTCCGGGTTGCGGCGAGTTTTTGGATGGCAGCGGGGCTGGGCAGAGTTTTTCCGAAGGTTGTCTGCCGAGGGCTGTAGTAGATTCCTTTGCTGAGGCGCTCGATCCGCCCCTGCCGCGTCAGACGAGACAGGGCTTGCGCGACCGCCTCGAAAGGAAGATCCCGGAAGTCGTCAAAGCGCCAGACTCGGTCGCCGCCGCTCTCAATCCGCTTGCGGATCGCGGGCATTGCGCGAGTTGAGCCTGGCGACAGTGAGGTGCGAGTTCCCACAAGCCTAGTATTGGCATACGAGCCACCGATATGTCAAGTTTTGTAGCAATAAAACTTGACAGCGTACAAGGCCAGATTGTAGGCCACGACCTAGCATCTGCGAACACAGCATGGGCTCTTTCAAAAAAGCCTGGACTCGCCGAGGGCATTCTTTGGGTTGTTAGAATCGAATCGGGAAAGTTCAATGACTGGACAGGAAGCCTCCAACGAGACGCACCGCGAATTTGAGCAATACCTCGCCGCACGGGGAGTTCCTTGGGAGCCGATACCAGTTGGATACGATCGCAGCGCCGATTATCTCCTAAGCTCAACTACTTCGCAGGTCATCTGCGAGGTCAAGACCCTTGTAGGAGGGATCAGACGAAAGTCCGGCGGATACGATCCCTACAAGCCGATTGTGAGGAAGATTCGCAAAGCGCGCCCCCAACTCCATGGCGCCGAAGAGGAGCCGCGGTGCATCGTCTTGAACAGCAAGTCGGTGTACGATAGCCTTGACCCCTCTGTAGTAGCCTCCGCAGCGTTCGGACCTGGCTATACGAAGAATCGTCCAGATCATTCGGTAATCGATGGTTCACCGCCGGTCTTGCGATTCTCGGACACCTTTTATCGACGACCTATTCCGTGGTCCATTTGATCAGCGCTGGAGCGCGTCCGGCGAGTTGTATGGCCCTGTTTGGATTGGAAGCACGTTGGAAGCGTTGTACGCCGATGGAGTACCGTTTCACATGCTTTGACCTCGCTTGGCGTGTTGGATCGGAGGCGATGCGAAGACTGCCATTGGAACACCGGCGGCGATCCCGAGTTCTCCAATCCAGCGATCTCGATGGTCCCGAATTGTGCGCTGCGGTGTTCACAGACGTTCGCCCCGTTTCACTATGTTATTCATAACGCAGATCTCCGGGCTTGAATTCTAGACGACCTGAACGTTGGTGAATCCCGAAAAACACGCTTGAATTAAGAAGGTTGCGTCACAGTGAATGTCACAGAGGCAGGCCATCCGGCCTTGCAGCTCGCGAGCGCCAACTGACTCGCGAGTGCGAAGCCATTGGAAAAACCGTGCGTCATGGTCAGCACAGGAGCTAAGACTGCGTGAACGCAAAAGGTAACTTTCGCTTTGAACGCATCGTGAGGTATCGCCAGGAATGATGATCAAGGGCAAGAAGTGCTTGACTTATGACATAAATGGAAGTATTTATATGTCAGATGCCTCGTGCCAGCCATATTCAAAAGGCCGAACGGATCAATCTCGCCCTTACCCTGCTGCAGCAGTACCGGGATTGGCCCGAAGCGGCCCAGCGTTTGGCGCGCGATTGCTCGATCTCGGAACGTCAGGCGTATCGCTACCTCGAGCAGGCACAGCAACTCAAGCGGCCAGTCCCGGTCGGCGATGCCAAAGTGCCCTTCACCGTCAAACTTTCGCGCAGTCTGGTAGACCGACTTCGCGCCTACGCAGGTTCCACCGGATTGACCCTCAGCGAGATCGCCAGCCGTGCGTTTATGGCGGTTTTGCACCGCGGGCGAGGTCGTGGCTGACCGGGCGCCGAGCCAGTCACGAACTGTGCATCTGGAATATCGCTTCGACCGACTGCTGCCGGACAAGTTGGCGCAGGCCTATGAACTGCTCGTGCCAGACAGGCGCTGGTCGATCGCTCCAAGCACGCAGCCCGCAAACTGCCAGGAGGTTGTAAATGAACAAACCGGCCGCCCTCTACGCGCGTGTGTCATCGGATCGGCAGAAGGAGAACAACACGATCGCCAGCCAAGTAGCGGCGTTGATTCAATACGCGGAGTCGAACGGATATGTGGTTCCGCCCGAGTGGCAGTTCCAGGATGATGGCTGTAGTGGCGCCACCTTGATCCGTCCGGGTTTGGAGGCGCTGCGGGACTTGGCGGCGGAAGGACAGATTCAAACCGTTCTGATCTACTCGCCCGATCGCTTGAGCCGAAAATATGCGTATCAAGTGTTGTTGGCCGAAGAGTTGGCCCGCTGTGGAGTAGAGCTGATCTTTCTGCAAGCGCCCTCCGGCGCAACCGCCGAGGACCAGTTGTTGGTGCAGTTTCAAGGGATGATTGCGGAGTACGAACGGGCACAGATTGCCGAGCGCTCACGCCGCGGCAAGCGACACCGCGCTCAACAAGGCTCGATCAGTGTGATGTCGGGTGCTCCCTACGGCTACCGATACATGAAGAAGAGTGATACCTCCGCGGCCTACTACGAAGTGGTGGAGTCCGAGGCCGAGGTGGTGCGTCTGGTCTTTGATGCCTACACGCGGCAAGGCCTCAGTATGGGCACAATCGCTCACCTGCTCAACCAGCGCGAGGTGCCGACCCGAAGCCAACACAGTCAGTGGAATCGCTCCACCATCTGGAAAATGCTGCATAACCCGGCTTACCAGGGAAGGGCGTACTATGGCAAAACCGAGCTTCGTCCTCGGCAGCGGATCACGCGGCGCGCGCGGCAACGTGGGCTACCCAGCCGCAATAGCGCGTTTCGGGAACGGCCGCGTCACGACTGGATCGAAATCCCCGTGCCGGCTTTGGTCAGTGAAGCGATCTTCGCTCTGGCGCAAGAGCAATTAGAGAAGAACAAGAGGTTTTCTCCCCGACGTACCATCGAACCATCTCTGTTGCAGGGCATGTTGGTCTGTCAGCGTTGTGGCTATGGGCTGTACCGAACCTCGACTCGAACTTCCACGCGGACGATCTACTACTATCGCTGCTTAGGGCGGGATAGCTATCGACATCTGAAGGGAGTGATTTGCGACAACAGGCCGATTCGCCAGGATCATCTCGATTCGGTCGTTTGGCAGGAAATCCTGCGGTTGCTGGAAGATCCCAGTTTGCTTCAGACGGAGTTGGATCGCCGCCTGCAAGCAGCCCGAACGACCGATCCCCTAATGCGACGGAAAGACGCGCTAAGTCGCGATCAAGCTCGCTTGGCGAAGAGCATGGAACGCCTGCTGACCGCCTATCAGGAGAGCCTGATCACGCTGGAGGAGCTTCGCAGCCGCGCGCCGGAACTCCGCAGGCAGCAACAGGCGATTGAGGCAGAATTACAATCTCTGGAGGTGGCGGCCGCCGACCAAACCCGGCACCTCCGCCTGGTGGAAACTCTCGCCGAGCTCCACACACGGCTGCGCGCCAGAGCCAACTCTTTGGAAGAAGCGGAGCGTCAGAGGGTCGTGCGTCTCTTGGTACAGGAGATCCTGGTGGGCAGCGACAGCATTACGATCCGCCATTCGATTCCGATGCCGTCTCTTACCCCCGACTCCAATGACGAGTCTCGGTCAACCCATGGACCGCCACAGCCCAACCGCGGCCCATGTTATCTTTTGCACTCACACAGTCAACACGCCTGTAACAATGTTTCCGAGGGTGCACGATGGTAGTCGCGACACTGTGGTCACTGCGCTCCAGAGCCCCTTTCCACTTCGCCCGCGGAGCGCGAAAACCGCGTGTGAGTAGGCATCGAAGCAGCAAGCGCTTGCTTGTTCGCGGACTTCTTGAGCGAGATCGGCGCAACCCACTCGATGACTCCAATCTTCGCGCCAAAGTCTTGCCGCAATCAAACAAAACCTTCAAATCATTCAGGTGCCTGGGCGCAGACAGAAGCCATGCATCACCTCCAGCTCGATAATGTATAATAATGGCCAACTTAGAGCCTATTGGGGTTCTCATGATTTGTAACGGTAGTGGCGGGGTAGAAAAAGGCACCTCGATATGGTTTCAGTAAGATTTGGTTGTTGCTTTCTTGTCATCGCATCGCTTGGTTGCGCTCAGCAAGCGTCGGAGAAGATTGAGTTCTTCGAAAGCCGTATTCGTCCGGTGCTTGCCAAAAATTGCTACAGCTGCCACACCGACACAAAGCTCGGTGGTCTGCAAGTGAATTCGAGGGTCGCCTTGCTGAGCGGAGGTAAGTCCGGAGCTGCAATCAATGTCGGGAATCCCGATGAGAGCCTTCTGATCCGCGCCGTAATGCAGGTGGACCCGAATCTGAAGATGCCCCTGGGTGCACCTAAGCTAAAGGACAACGAAATCGCGGATCTCAAGTATTGGATCCAGACCGGGGCCGTGTGGCCGGATGCAGATGCCAAAGCGGCGGAGGCGCCGATCGCGGCCCCAAAATTCACAATCAAGCCTGAACAATGGAAGTTCTGGTCGTTCCAGCCGATCCAAAAGCCCGCTGTGCCCGCGGTGCAGGACACGAACTGGGCCAAAACCCCGATCGACCACTTCATCTTGTCTAAGCTCGAGGAAAGCAAGCTAAAGCCCGTAAAGCAAGCCGACAAACGGCCACTCATTCGCCGGGCATATTACGACCTGATTGGATTGCCTCCCACGCCGGAGCAGGTCGATGCGTTCCTGTCAGACAATTCAGCGGACGCGTTTTCCAAGGTTGTCGACCACTTGCTCGCGACCCCGCAGTACGGGGAACGGTGGGCCCGACACTGGCTGGATGTCGCCCGCTACGCTGACGGCAGCGGACAGCCTGACCGGCGTCCTGTTTTCCTAGGTTATGGCCAGGCCAGAGACGGATATGCAAACACTTGGCGATATCGCGACTGGGTGGCGCAGGCATTCAATCAGGACATGCCTTACGATCAGTTTGTCAAGGCTCAGATCGCGGCGGATTTGATGCCTGAGCCCGACCGCGCTAAGTTGCTTCCCGGGCTCGGGTTCTTGGGAATTGGCCCCTGGTTCACGGGAGACGACGTTGTATTTGTGGAGGCCCGCGCCAACGAGCGCGACGATAAGATCGACGTTGTCAGCAAAGGATTCCTGGGAGTGACAGTGGCCTGCGCTCGCTGCCACAATCACAAATACGATCCGATCTCTCAAAAAGATTATTACGCGATGGCGGGTATATTCGCCAGCACGGGCTACTGGGAATACAATCTGGCTCCAGAGAAGGAGGTCCAGGCCTATCAGGATCAGCGGAAAAAGGTGAAGGCCGCAGAGTCCGCACTTCAAGAGTACGCGGACTCGTGCGCCCTGCGGGTGGCGGAGACGCTTACGAGTCAAATACCGCAATACATGCTGGTTGTGCGCAAAGTTGTTTTGAGTAACCCGAAAGCGCAAAAGGCAGAGTTGGACAAGGTAGCGGAGACCGAGCGGCTCGATCGGGAAACATTCGAGCGATGGTTCAAATACCTGACCGTGGCTGAAAAGCTGCATCCATATTTGAAGAGTTGGGACGCCATGATGGCCAAGGGCGGCGGTACCGAGGCGGAGGCCCAGAAACTGGCGGAGGACTTCCGAGATATGGTTTCCAAGGTCATCCCCGAAAAGAAGGCCGTGCTCGCTGCAAACGAGGAGATGACCAGGGATTATAAGCCGGACGCCAACGAGGCTACGGTGCTATTGCCGGGCGACCTGATGCAATTCGAGCTGTTCCAGTATAAACAGCAGATGGTGCAGAAGGTGATGGATACCAATCATTTCTATGTGTGGTTGGATGTCGTGCAAGGCGAAAATGACCAGTCCTACGTCAAGAAGGATGGAATCTTCGAATACAAAGGCAAGTCCCTGCTGCGCTTCCTGACGGCCGAAGAGAAGAGCAAGCTCGACGCGATGCAGGCGGAGGTGGCGCAAGTAACGAAGGCAATGCCGCCAGAGTATCCGTATCTCATGGCCCTGAAGGACGAAGCCCAACCTGTGAACGTGAAGTTGAATGTTCGTGGGAACCCGCATGCACTTGGCGAAGAAGTGCCGCGAGGGTTCCCGGCAATTCTCGGGCATACCGACGGGGATCCACTGCCTTTCAGGCTCGGCAGCGGACGTCTGGAACTCGCGGACGCCATCGTGCAAAGCCCCTTAGCTGCACGCGTGATGGTGAACCGGATCTGGCAACACCATTTTGGGCGAGGAATCGTGGATTCGCCCAGCAACTTCGGCATGATGGGTGAGCGACCCTCGCACCCGGAACTTCTCGACTATCTGGCGGGCAGATTCATCGAGAGTGGCTGGTCGATGAAAGCGATGCATCGGGAGATCATGCTCTCCGCCACCTACCAGGAGGCCTACCAGCCGTCTGAAGCGGATAGCGCGGTCGATCCGGATAACCGTCTCCTGTGGCGCGCTAATTTCAGGCGGCTTGAGGTGGAGCCAATTCGGGATTCCATGCTGTACGTGACTGGAAACCTGGACGAAAGAGTGGGTGGACCGCCGCAAAGCTTGAAGAATGCCGGCTTCAAGAAGAGGACCTTCTACGCACGGGCAAGCCGCACCCCGGATGGCCTTTTGACGCTGTTTGATTACCCGGATCCCAACATAACCTCGGAACAGAGAAGCGTAACGAATGTGCCATTGCAAGGGCTGTTCTTCATGAACAGTGATCTAGTGAGTCGGCAGGCCGATGCGTTGGCCGTGCGTCTCCTTGAAGAGGGAGGCAGCGATGAAGAACGAATCCAGAGGGCGTATCGGATGGTGTTTCAGCGCCCTGCTACCCAGGCCGAAGTTCAACGCGGCCTGCAGTTCCTGAGCAAGGCGGATGTTCTCTATAAGCGGGCGGAAGCGGAGACCTCCGCCGCGACCAAGAGCACACCCTGGCAGCAGTACGCACAGGCCCTGCTGAGTTCGGGCGAGTTCTACTACATCAATTAGGACGGAAGGACCCTACCCAATGAACCATCGAATCTTGCCGCCGTCGACCCGCCGGGATGCCTTGAAAACGTTCGCGAACGGTTTTGGATTAGCATCGCTTGCGGCGCTTGCCGGGCCGTCGTTAGAGGCTGCTACAGCCGCAACCGCCGGCAATCCCTGGACGGCTAAACCTCCCCACTTCGCGCCTAAGGCCAAACACGTCATTGTGGTCTTCCTGCAGGGCGGCCTCTCCCAGGTGGATAGTTTCGATTACAAGCCGGCTCTGGATAAGTTCGATGGAAAGCCGTTGCCCTTTGAAACGCCTCGAACCGAGTTTGCGACTGGTAATCTGATGCGGTCCCCATTCACTTTCAAGAAGTATGGGAAGAATGGGACGGAGGTCAGCGAGATTTTCCCGCATATCGGAGAAAACATCGACGATTTCTGCATCGTTCGGTCGATGATTTCCGACATCCCGAACCACGGGCCATCTGTTTATATGATGAACACTGGCACGATCCGCGCTGGGCGGCCTGCCATGGGCTCGTGGGTCGTGTATGGGCTCGGGACGGAGGATCAGAATCTTCCCGGTTTCATCGTGCTCACCGCAGGCGGCGGGGGAGGGGACTTCACTTCGGCCTTCTTGCCAGCTATTTACCAAGGCACTCTGGTTCCCTATAATCAGCCGGATCCGAAGAAACAGATCCAATACCTGGCCAACGCCAGGATGAACCTCACCCAGCAGCGCGAACAATTGGATCTGCTGCGAGAGCTGAATCAATCCTATCTGGATCAGGTGGGGGGCGCTCCCGAATTAGAGGCCACTATCCAATCGATGGAGGTTGCCTTCCGCATGCAGACCGAGGCTCCGGACGTCTTCGATACCCGCAAGGAGAGCCCCGAGAGCATTGCTAAGTACGGGCAAGGCGGTATCTCACAGGCCTGTCTGACGGCGCGCCGTTTAGTCGAGAAGGGCGTTCGTTTTGTCCAGATTGTCCATGCGGGGTGGGATCATCATGCCGACATCATGGGCCACAAGCATACAGCGCGTGACGTCGATCAGCCGATCGCCGCGTTGGTACAGGATCTCAAGGAGCGCGGTCTGCTGGATGAGACGCTGGTGCTCGTCACGAGCGAATTCGGACGCACGCCGGTGATCAATCTGGGTGGATTCCGCTCGGTTCACAACGGCCGCGACCACAATATCTACGGGTTCACCGTGTTGATGGCTGGCGGCGGCTCTAAAGCCGGTAGTATTTATGGAACCACGGACGATTTCGGTTTTAAAGTGGCCGAGAATCCCGTTCACGTACACGATCTTCACGCGACGGCTTTACACCTGCTGGGACTGAATCACGAGAAGCTGACCTTTCAGTACAGCGGGCGCAATTTCCGGCTGACGGATGTAGCAGGCCGAGTGGTGAAGGAACTGCTAGCCTAGCCCGCCAACCCTAAGCGCGTGTTGACAGGTCTGAAGCTGTCGTAATAGAATCAACGCACTATTGGGAGGTAGTGACCCATGACGATCAGGACGAAGTGTCTTTGGGCAGCTTGCCTCGCCCTTAGCTTTGCGTCAGCGCTGTACGGACAAGCGGAAAGTGGAACCATTGTTGGAGTTGTAAGAGACCAGGGTGGAGCGGTCGTTCCAGGGGCTACCGTCACTCTTGTGAACGAAGGAACGCATTTCACGCGCTCCGTGGTTACCAACCAAGTCGGCGAGTATACTGCATATTCGTTTCCCACTGGACGCATCACCATCAGCGTCGCGCAAGCAGGCTTTCAAAAGCTGGTGCGCTCGGGAATTGTATTGACAGCCGCCGATACGTTGACCGTCGACTTGGCGCTTACGGTCGGCAATGTTCAAGAAACCGTCCAGGTCACCGGAGAAGCGCCCTTGCTGCAGTCGCAAACAGCGGCAGTCTCGAGCCTCATCAGTAATCAGCAGATTTTGGAAACACCCCTGAACGGCCGCGCTTTCACTCAGTTGATGCCGTTGAGCACGGGCGCCGCTCCCACAACCTCGAACATGCAGGCGACCGTGGGAGCCGGCCAGCGCTCCAACGTCGCCATCTCGGTGAATGGCTCGGTCGCGAACAACAATACCTACCTCATCGACGGGTTCGATAACCGCGATCTGTGGATTAACTACCTGATCATGGTGCCCATGCTCGACTCTATTCAAGAAGTACGTATCCTGGCCAGCAACTACTCGGCCGAATACGGCGCCGCAGCGGGGGCGACCACAGTAGTTCAGACCAAGGGCGGCACCAACAGTTTTCACGGCGACGCCTATGAGTTCCTTCGTAACAGTGCGTTAGACGCCAACACATTCTTCAATAATCTTAACGGGCTCCCTAAGCCGCCTTTTCACCGGAATGAATTCGGCGCGACCGCTGGTGGACCAATTCGGAAAGACAAGACTTTCTTCTTCGCCGACTACCAGGGCACCCGAATCATTCAGCCCATCACTACCACGTCGACTATTCCGACCCTGGCGCAGCAAGCGTCGTTGAAAACCGGAGATTTCAGCTCCACATCCGCGATAATCTACAATCCCTTCAACGTGGTGAACGGAAGCCGCGTGCCGTTTTCGAATAATCAAATTCCTACGCCGCTGCTGGACCCCGCCGCCATTAAGCTGGCTAGCTTGCTGCCTGTGCCAACTAACTCCAAAAGTTCAAACAACTACGTCATCAATCCACCAAACACAGAGCGGGATGACCAGTTCGACATCCGTTTGGATCAGAACCTTGGGGCCTCCGATCGGATCTTTTTCAAATACAGCTACTTCAATATGTTGGGTACGACCGGCGGAACTCTGCTGCCGGGACCAAACGCGGCGATCAATGTCGGGCAATATCTCACGGGCAGCGGGACGACGCCACTGCAGAACTGGTCGGCGGGGATTAACTATACCAAAGTGATCAGCGCAACGCTCGTCAACGAAGCGCGCGTTGGAGTGATTCGTCCCCGTTGGAATGACACTTTGGGTAGTGGCGAGACCGGTCCGTTCGCCAACCAGTTAGGAATCCCCAATCTGAACGTCAACGATAGAAGCGGCGGATTGCCCGGCTACATAATCAGCGGTTTTCAAACCATTGGCCAGACCGCGCAGACACCCGACGAAAACCACACCACTTCGTATCAGGAAGAGGATATCCTGACTTGGGTCAAAGGCACTCACACGCTGAAGTTTGGAGCGCGTTACATCCGGCACGATTTCAATGGGTACTCGGCGATCTCTCCACGCGGGACCTTCAGCTATTCTGGTCAGTTCACACGCCAAATCGGGACCGGATCGGGCGGATCCTCCTTGGCCGATTTTGCCCTTGGCGGTTATTTTCAAGCGACTCGCGCGGTACAGAAGGGCGTCTTTGGCATGCGGATGTGGGAGACCGGATTCTTTGCCCAGGATGACTGGAGAGTCACAAACCGGCTGACATTGAGCTACGGATTGCGGCACGAGATGCAGTCGCCCCCCTACGAAGTCAACAACCAGTGGGCCAATTTCGATCTTTCAACCGGGACATGGAGGGTCGCGGGTCAGAATGGAAATAACCGGACTCTGCGCAATTTGTTCACCGACGGTTTCGCACCCCGCCTGGGGATCGCCTACCTCCTTACGAAAGACGGCAAAACCGTGCTCCGCGCGGGTGGTGGATACTTCTGGGTTGAGGCTTATAACATGGGCAAGGAGCTTTACCAGAATCCGCCTCTCACCGTCAATCAGGCAGTTTCCACCGATCTGAACGGTGCGCCCCTCCAGTTTACTGCCCAAGGTTTGCCGCCCCTGGTGCAACCAGATCTCACCAACGCGGCCGGATACAACGGTACGGCGTACGAGTACGATCCCAACATCAAGCCGGCCCTGTCAATGCAGTGGAGCATCGGAATTCAGCGGCAAATCCGCGATGACCTGCTTTTGGACGTGTCATGGGTAGGAAATCGGACGCTGTATTTGCTCAACGCTTTGAATGGCAATCAGGCCGTTGCCGGTCCCGGCCCAGCGAATCCCCGAAGGCCGCTCTATGGTATGGACCCGCTGCTCGGCGACGTACTCCTGCGGACCAACTGGGGAGCGGCCAAATACGAGTCCATGCAGACTAAGCTCCAGAAGCGGTATTCCAAGGGCCTGCTGGGCTCGGTCGCCTGGACATGGTCGCACAACATCGCCAATGCCCGAGAACCTGCGACCACCGTGCTGCCGCAGAATTCCTATTGCACCGTCTGCGAGTGGGGCAATGCGCTTGAAGACCGCCGGCACATGGTGGTAATCAATCATGTCTACGACCTGCCGTTTGGCCCCGGACGCAGCTACGTGACGTCTGGTTTCATGTCAAAAATAATCGGGGGATGGAACATCTCTGGCACCTGGGTCATGTATACAGGGCAGTGGTTTGCCCCGTCTCTAGGCACACCCGTTTCGAATACGCAGAGTACGGGTGCGGCGGTTCTGACATCTACCACGGAACGGCCCAACTGGGTCAGCAACCCTAACATCCTGCCCAGCGGCGTGCAGCAGAACATCTATCACTGGTTCAACACGGCTGCGTTCGCCAGCCCTGCGCAGTATACATTCGGAAATGCGGGCCTCGGAATCATTCTCGGGCCAGGATATTTCAATTTAGATGCCGGTATTCACCGCGAGTTCGCAATCAAGGAGCGGATGAGGCTGCAGTTCAGGTGGGAAATGTTCAACACCCTGAACCATCCCAATTTCAATAATCCCAACTCTACCTTTGGCACTTCCCCCTTCGGTACGATTAGTAGTACGCTGCCGGCCCGTAGCCAGCAGGTCGCGTTGAAACTCGTCTTTTAGGACTGACACTATCTATGTCAAAGGAACGTCGCGGTCCACTTAGTTTTGCATTGTTCGCGTTGGCTTGTGCCCCGATGGGTAGATCCCAACAGATTCCCACCACTCCATTACCGCCGCAGCAGCAGACCGCGCAGCAACTGGAAATCCAGCGGCTGTCCATTGAGGATCGTCAGAGGATGATGGATCTTCTGCACATCACGTCGCTCCGGCTAGGACCGACGTCAAGAAATGAACTACAGCCCGGGCGATCTGGCCTGGTGAATTATGACGAGTCCAAGGCCAATCCATACTCCACGCTACCGGATCCGCTGACACTGAGGAGCGGTAAGAAAGTGACCTCTGCGAAGATGTGGTGGGAGGAGCGCCGCCCGGAAATAGTAGAAGACTTCGATCGGGAAGTTTACGGTCGCATGCCTAAGATCATACCGAACGTCAAATGGGAAGTTGTCTCGACAAGCCGTGGACTGAACGGCGATGTGCCGATTATCACGAAACAACTTGTGGGCCACGTGGACAACACTTCATATCCACAAGTCGCGGTGGAAATCCAGTTGACGTTATCGACGCCGGCGAATGCGATCGGTCCGGTGCCTGTGATCATGGAATTCGGCGGTGGTTTCCGATTCGGTCCTCCGGGGCGCGGTGGACCGGCCGGGCCGTCGCCCACCGGGCCCAGTTGGCAGCAACAGGTTCTCGCACGCGGCTGGGGTTATGCGCAACTGGTACCCGCCAGCATTCAGGCTGACAATGGCGCGGGACTAACGCAGGGAATCATCGGTTTGATCAATAAGGGGCAACCCCGTAAAGTCGACGATTGGGGAGCATTACGCGCCTGGGCCTGGGGTGCAAGCCGCGCACTGGATTATTTTCAGACCGACAAAGCGGTGGATGCAAAACGAGTCGGGCTTGAGGGCCACTCGCGGTTTGGCAAGGTGGCTGTCGTCGCCATGGCATACGACCAGCGGTTCGCGATCGTATTCATCAGTTCCTCGGGTGAAGGCGGAGCCAAGCTCCATCGCCGCAATTGGGGCGAGCAGGTGGAGAACGTCGCGGCGCCTAACGAGTATCACTGGATGGCTCCTAACTTCCTTAAGTATTCCGGACCGTTGCACGTGAACGATTTGCCCATCGATTCACACGAGTTGATCGCTCTGTGCGCCCCGCGTCCCGTATTTCTGAGCGCGGGCGCGACCGAGGGAGATGGGTGGGTGGACGCCAAGGGTACTTTTCTAGCCGGAGTGGGCGCTGGGCCGGTGTACAGGCTCCTGGGCAGGAAAGACCTAGGAACCACCGAGTTCCCCCCCATCGAAACCGGTTTGATGGATGGTGAGATATCGTTCCGCCAGCACACTGGCGGACATACTCCGGTGCCGAATTGGCCGACTTTTCTATCTTTCGCCGAGCGCTACTTTAGCCGGACGACGTCGGCACAAATGCGCCGGCCCCCCGAGACCTCGATCTATTGGGCCGGCATTTTAGGGAAACAATATAGTTGACGACTCATGAAAGGCGGATTGTCATATTTTGTTACTCAACCAAGTTCGCCGTTGTCCTCCGTCTAGCCACGGAGGCGAGCGCGCGAGCTTTGGAGCCGATTGACGTCATTGAAAAATCGTGTGTCGTTGCCAGCCCAAGGGGCGAACTAATGTTCCGAGCATGCGAAGTCGTTGAAAGCCATGCGTCTTGGCCAGTATAGGAGCTAAGACGCCAGGAATGACCATAGGTGCTAGAGACATAAATTTGAAATCGGGTGATTACGAAGCCGTTCCTGTCGAGTCCCATGTAATTATTTTCTCGTTTGGGAAGGTTTTCGAGCCCTCAGGCTCGCCGGTGAGACTCCGGGCAACTCCGGAATACAGGTGAGACGCGGACCGGTTGCTGACAAAACAGCTGACAAAACTTTCACAACTACTCTCGGCTTCGGCGCCAACCGGTTTCGGCTTCAGGCGTCCCGTTGGTGGAGCCCGGCGTGGACCCGACTCGGGCCAGGCGACAGTCAGGACGAACAGAGCGCGGGTGCCAAACTGAGTCGCGACGAGTTCGGTGCCGCGCCGCTACCGCACCCGCAGGCAACAACACCCACAGGGTGTGGATGATGCAGGCATCCCTGCTTCCACGTATGCAATCGCTAAACTAGAAGGTTCAAACAATGGCGGCTTCGGAATCCGGTACCATTGCAGTGCTGGCCGAAAAGCCTTCGGTCGCACGCGATATCGCGCGCGTACTCGGGGCAACCAGCAAGGGCGACGGCTACCTACACGGCAACGGCTACGTGGTGACCTGGGCGATCGGCCATCTGGCGGCGCTCGCACAACCGCACGAGATCAACCCAGAGTGGCGCCACTGGCGGCGCGACCTGCTCCCGATGCTGCCCGATCACTGGCCGCTGGTTGTCTACGAAAAGACGAAGGATCAGTTCGAAGTAGTGAGGAGAATTCTCACACTCACCGCGGATTTCGCGCGTGGTATGCGCAACCGACGCCGGCCGCGAGGGCGAGCTGATCTTCCGCTATATCTACGAGGCGGCGCAGTGCGGCAAACCCGTCAGTCGGCTGTGGATCTCTTCGCTCACGCCAGATGCCATCCGCAAGGGTTTTGAGGTCCTGCGCCCAGGGAGCGGATTACGATCCGCTGGCGGATGCCGCGCGCGGGCGCAGCCGGGCGGACTGGCTGGTGGGCATGAACCTTTCGCGCGCCTACTCGCTCGCCTATAGCGAAGAGCTGTCGGTTGGGCGCGTGCAGACTCCCACGCTGGCCATGCTGGTGGAGCGTGAACTCGCCATACGGAGCTTCGTGCCCGAAGATTACCTGGAGGTCGTGGCCACCTTCCGTCCCACCGGTGGCACGAACGAGAGCACCTATCAGGGCACCTGGTTCCGCGCGCGGCCCGAGGACCCAGCCGAAAAGGAAGCCCTGCAAAAGGCCATGCGGCTGCCCGTCGATGGAGAAGAGGCAAAGCCTATCGTCGAGCGCGCGCGCACTGGGAAGGCCTCCATCGAATCAATCGAAGCCCGAGACGCAGCGCATGGCTGCCTCCGCTGCTTTACGACCTCACGGAACTGCAGCGGCACGCCAATCGTCTGTTTGGCTTCAGCGCACAGAAGACGCTGGATATCGCACAGGCGCTGTATGAGAGCCACAAGCTCATCAGCTATCCGCGTACGGACAGCCGGCACCTATCGCAGGATGTGGCGAGCACGCTGCCGCGCATCGTCCGAACGATCGAGGCGCCCTATCGCGAGCAACTAGCCGCCGGCACAGGCGAGCGCACGCTGGGGCGGCGATTCGTCGATGATTCCAAGGTTACCGATCACCACGCCATCATCCCTACGGTCACTTCGCCCGAAAAGGCCAGCTCTGAACGCAGACGAACGCAAGATCTACGATCTGATTTGCCGGCGCCTGCTGAGCGCCTGGCATGACGATCACATCTGGTCGGTTACAACCGTGATCACGGCCATTCTGAATGGCGACATCGTCGACCGCTATCACTCTTCGGGAACCGCAGTCCAGCAGGTGGGCTGGAAGGTCCTGGACATCTCGGCCGAGAAGAAAACGAGGAAGAGTAAGGGAGGCGACGAGGAGGAGCATGCTGAGCAGGTCCTGCCGCCGGATCTTGCCAAGGGCCAGCGCCAGGACGTGGTCGATGTCGAAGCCTTGAAGAAGAAGACCCGGCCGCCCAAGCGCTTCACGGAAGCTACGCTGCTCACGGCCATGGAGACTGCGGGAAAAACTCTCGACGAGAAGGAACTCTCGGACGCCATGAAGGAGACCGGCCTGGGCACGCCGGCGACGCGCGCGGCCATCATCGAGGTGCTGCTCAAGCGCGGCTACATTGTGCGCGACGGCAAGAGCCTCGAAGCGACGGACAAGGGCATCCGGCTGATCGAAATTGTGCACCCCGAGGTCAAAAGCCCCGCCATGACCGGACAGTGGGAGGCTTATCTCAAGCGCATCCAGCGAGGCACAGCGCAGCTAGCGCCGTTTCTCAAAGGCATTGAAGATTACGTACGGGAAGTGGTGGGCAAAGTCGGGCAGACGCGGCCGGCCGTGAACGCCGCAATAGCGGGGACGGACGGAGGTAAGCAAACGCCCCACGTTTCGCCCGAACCGGCCGGCGCAGCACCACTGCAAACGACCGGCACGCTCCTGGGTCTGCTGCACGAGCGCGTTCGGCTTCTCCTCGTTCCGCCCGAACCAGGAAGCGGTCTGCCGGGCGGTGGTCGAGGGTAAGGACGTGCTGCTGGTTATGCCCACCGGGTCCGGCAAGTCCCTGTGCTACCAATTGCCCGGCATCGCGCGGGGCGGGACGACGCTGGTGATCAGCCCGCTCATCGCGCTAATGGAAGATCAGGTCGCCAAGCTCAAGGAGACGCGGCTTCGCTGTGGAGCGCATCCATTCCGGCCGCGATCGCGCCGCCTCGCGCCAGGCCTGCATCGATTACCTGAACGGCAAGCTGCAATTTCTATTCATCGCGCCGGAGCGGCTGCGCGTGGCTGGTTTCCCGGAGATGCTGGCGAAACGCAAACCGTCGTCTCATCGCCATTGACGAGGCGCACTGCATCTCGCAGTGGGGGCACGATTTCCGGCCCGATTACCGCATGCTCGGCCAGTACCTGCCCACGCTTGCGGCCGGCGCCCGTGATAGCGCTGACCGCGACGGCTACGCCGCTGGTTCAGAATGACATCGCTGGAGCAGTTAGGGCTGGCGCAGCCGGAACGCTTCATTCACGGTTTTCGGCGCGCCAACATTGCGATCGAGGTTGTCGAGGTCGCGCCGTCCCAACGGGCCGGGCTGGCCCGCGAATTGTTGCTCGACGCGGAGCGCAGGCCTGCGATCGTCTACACACCCACTCGAAAGCAGGCCGACTGCGTTGGCCGCCGAACTCGCCGCTGACTTTCCCGCCGCGGCATATCACGCTGGCCTCGATGCCGAGCACCGCAAGCGGGTCCAGGAGGAATTCCTTGCGGGCAAAATCCAGGTAATGGTCGCGACGATCGCGTTTGGCATGGGGATCGACAAAGCCGATGTCCGCACCGTGATCCATACTGCCTTGCCCGGGAGCCTGGAAGCGTATTACCAGGAAATCGGACGAGCCGGGCGTGACGGGGAACCAAGCCGCGCGATCTTGATGCACTCCTACGCGGACCGGCTACACGCACGACTTTTTCTTCGAGCGCGATTATCCGGATGTGACAGTGCTGGATGGGATCTTCGGCCGCCTACGACCCGAACCTCAAGAAAAGCCGGCGCTGCAGGAGCGAACTGCGAATGGACCCGGATCTTTTCGACAAAGCTCTCGAAAAGCTATGGATCCATGGCGGCGCGGTGCTGGACTACGCTGAGAACGTCAGCCGAGGCGAGGGGCTAGTGGCGCGAACCCTACCTCGCCCAGGCTGAGCAAAAGCGGGCGCAGATCGACCAGATGATCCGTTACGCGGAGAGCAACCAGTGCCGCATGTCCGCGCTGGTGCGTCACTTCGGCGACCTCGCGGACGGACAGAAGGCGTGCGGGATCTGCGACTTCTGCGCTCCGCAGCGCTGCGCCGCGCAGCGCTTCCGGACCGCTACAGAGGCGGAGCGCGCGGCGCTATTCCGTGTAGTAGCAGCGTTGCGCTCGGGCGGCGTGAAATCAACGGGCAAGCTTTACAACGACATGTATCCGAACGGTGAGATGAGCCGCGATACGTTCGAAGAAGTGCTCGGTGCGATGGCGCGAGCGGGACTGGTGCGGCTAGCGGATGCCGTTTTCGAGAAGGACGGCAAACAGATTCCGTACCGCAAAGCGAGTCTCACGCGCGCCGCTTATTCTGTGGACGAAACAACGCCCATCGCGTTCATCATGAAGGACACGGCACCTGCGTCTCCAAAGCGCAAACGCAGGAAGAAACTCACTGTTCCCGGGGCACGGAAGCGGGCAACGAGGGCCGAAACTCCGGCCCAGGTGAAGCGAGTACTTGAGGCGAGACCGCCAGAAGCTGGGCCGAATTCCCAATTAGAGGAGGTGCTACGCGCCTGGCGTCTGGCCGAGGCCAAGCGACGCGGCGTGCCAGCGTTCCGCATCTTCAGCGACCAGGTTCTAAGAGGCATAGTTAGCAGACGCCCTGCAACCGCTGGCGAGCTGCTCGCTATCCCTGGCATCGGGATCAGTACCGTCGAGAAATATGGGGCGCAGATCTACCGCATCCTGCACGGTGCTTGACCCCAATGTGGCACGGGACCGCAGCAACGGGCAATGTTTAGATACGACCCGTTCGAGCCCGCGGTATTTGAGGGTTCCCGAAACGCCAAACACCCACCACGCTCGTGTTTTTCCCGCAGCCCTTGCATGGTATAGCACTGGTCACACCGACAATACGACTCCGGTAGCGGGTTAACGCCATCGTAGGCGAGTACGATGGATTGCGCGTTCTTCAGCCGGAAAACACCTTGGATTCGAACACCCAATCCCGCTGCAGGTTGTATAACTTGGATGTTCTGATCGTGGCCTTGTGCGTCGTCGCTCATCCAGTCAGCACGCTCGCCTGCGCATCCTGATCGTTTTTCGAGAGGCTGTAACTGAGCTTCATCTGCTCCTCCTTGCCGCATAGCTCCGATGCGTTCGGTGCGTTGAAGTCATCGCTCAATGCCAAGAAGATCTTGCTTCGAAACGTCTGCAACCGGCAAGGTCGAGCGCAAGGAGCTGATGGACTTTGTGGCGACAATCGGTATGCCGCGACAGCGCGAAGAACTTCTCGTCGCCTGTCGGATCACTCTCCCCCACTGTGGCGAAGCTTTGATACTCATCGCAAAGAAAGAGGATTTCCCGCCAGCGATGAGCTGGTTCGATCTCCATCAAAGGAATGCGGTTCAGGACCGCCCGCTGGAAATCCTGCTTCATCAGCGTTCCGATGGTCCGTGCGAGTTCAGGATTCATCGCGACTGCGAAATTTAGAGCGCACACTTTGCCTTGTTCGAGGGGTTGTGAAAATGGCGGCATGGGACCCCATAGCGGCCATCGTGATTCAGCTCCGGGTCGTAGCGTTCTTTTGGTGGACAGAACGTGGCCTTTACCGATGGATTGTCATCGAAGAGAGACAGGAAGACCGATATGCCTTTTACAATGGAGGTCCGCAGCTTGGGCTCGATGCGGTGCCAGTCGTGATAGAACCAGCGCCTGACTGCTTCGAGCTGCTCTCGTTTGCGGGCCAGATCCGGAGTGGCTACGGCAGCATCGCCGCGCGTCTCAATGACGATGGAATAAGGAATGTGATTCTGATCGAGATGGCGCAGCAATATAACAGCCTTCATCTCATTGTTGAAGCGTCCCAATCCAACCCGAACTTCACGAGTTCACGTTGCCGCGCGATGTTTTCGGCACCGGGTACCAGCCCTGAGTCTGGAAGAGTCGCTCGCCGTCCTTGATCTTCATTCCCAATTTCTCTGGGTTGATGGCGCATTCAGCGTCAAGTAATGGTAGTTGACTTTGTGCAATGGGATGATGAACTTGACGAGATCGCGTAAGCCTGCTGCCAGAGCGGCTCCTTGCCACGCCCGAGCAGGTTATTCAGGAGGCTTGCGATGCCGTAGGCGAGCGCGTAGGCTTCCAGGTCATTGTGCAGTGTCTTGCCGGAGACGATCGCTCCGAAGATGGCAACGCCGCTACAAAGCTCGATCGGGAATCGTCAACCAACGAGGCTCCTCGGCAGGTTCCGGGTGCTTCGCATGATGTAGCTGGCCGACCACCAGAACGAGTCGGTCCCGGTCGGCTGCCGGCGGGTATAACGGCAGGAGTGCAGGGCGGCTATTTCGCGAGGCCGAACGAAGAATATGTAGAGAAGTGAAAACAGCATCGAGAAGCCGATGAAGGGAGTCGAGAAAAGCATTGAGTGGTAGGCATACTTGATGCCAATGAAGATCGCCGGCTTCTCGACGGCGACCAACTGTAAGACGGCATTGTCGTTCTGGAATGGAAAGTGTTGGATGAGTAAAGTGCCGATTCCCACCGTGAGGATGAGGCTCAGATCTGGGCGACTATCAACGATGTGACGGATCATGCCTGAAGCTCATTCGGCGATGGAAAGGCGTCCCTGAACTGCACCGGGTTTGCCCTTACGATTGGCGCGTATCGGCGGTGGATTCCTCTCCGGTGACGTCTTCAGTGGCCGGCGAACTGGCGATTCCCTGGCCGGCAAGTCAAAGAGTGAAGGGCTTGTCTTTTGCGAAAGATGAATGTAAGGCACTGGTTGATGACCCAGTCACGGCTGGATTCCAGATACCGGCAATAATGCTCCAGAGTCTCGAGCACTTCGCGATCGAGCCTGGTCGTGAGTTGGTCCCGTTCTTTCTTGGGCTGCTTAGGAATGACTATTGCCCATAACTTTACTTCCTTTCTGATGATTTTTTGTGAATGCAAATTGCATTGAGACTCGCGGTAAAGCTGGAGGGCAGGTGCGGGAGCGACCCACGAGTGAGAGCCAGCGAACGAGGGAGGTATCGTGGCGGATCATCGCCACGAATACTGCGGTCGCTCCCGCACCTGGTCCGACGCGATGACCGGCATTTTCGGTCGGAGCCACCGCTTGAAAGTGATGATTTCGTTAGACGTTGCCAGAAGACGATGGTGACTGCGGTCCCCGACCACACTGGTGACTGGGTGGGTGTTCCAGCACGGTCACCGCGGTCACTCTGTTAATCAAAAGATTAGCCCGCAAATTGGGAGATGGGCACGCTTTGATGGCACGGCGTGGAGGCTTCCGGCAGGTCAATCGTCGTGCCCCAAAATGACGCGTTGACGTTGATGTTCAAAAAGACATCTGCACATCGTTTTTGGCCGCGGGCTCTGCGCCCGTTGCATCATCGCTCTCCTATTGCCAAAGCTCGGAAAACGCGTGTATCGCCGGCTCTATTTGAGCTTTGTTGAGCTGACGTTTCGGATGCGCCGAGAGCTGGCGACGAGGAAAAACGGGTCGGGGTGCGTGATCTAGCAGTCTCGGGAACCGGGCCAGCCTCCGTTCTGGCGAGCCTAAAACCGTCGCTAATCCTAGGTCAAGGATACGAGAGCGACAAGCTCGAGCGCCCGAAAAAAGATAGTAAATACTTCCACAGAAAGCCGCCGTCAGGCGGCGGCTCCCTCAGCCTCGGAAGCGCCATCCGTTTTCGGACGATCGAGCTTCGCGATGACGGTCGCACGGATCTCGGTGATGGACTTCTTCCCCGCGGCTAACGGCTTGCTGTCGGCTTTCTGCACGTACTCACGCGTGCGGATTTCGCCTTCGATCTGCAAGTGCGCGCCTTTGGTCAGACGGGCCGCGTACTCGCCCAGCCTTTCCCAGGCGATGACTCGGTGCCAAGTGGTTTCGGACTTCCGTTCTCCGGATTCGCGGTTCTTCCAGCTCCGCTTGGTCGCAAGCGAAAGCACCGTGAAGGATGAGTTGTTGCGGGTGGTTTTAACTTCGGCGTCCTTGCCAAGAAAGCCGATAAGGGATACTCGATTGACGTACATAATTTTGGTCTCCTTTTTCTGCTCCCGATGTCTCTCGGGGCACACCTCCCGGAGGGCGCAAGGCGCGCTGCTCCCAAGGCCAGGGCTGCATATTCTGGAGGGGGACCCAAGCTGGTCTTGGGGGAGGAGTCCGGAAAAAGCAGAAGCCCGCAGTCCGCAGGGCGCAGCTACCGCGCAGACGCGGTGCCCGAGAGACTCGGAGGCAGAACATAAGAGACCGGGATGGATGTCCAATCGAGGTACACTCGACCGGATACTGAAAGAGAACGCCAGGAAAACCATCGAGCGATCTCTCACTTCCGTGCTACGGCGACTTGGCGGTGATTCTTCAGGACCCTCACGGCGAAGACCCACAGCCATGCCTGGGAGAAGTGGGCTGGTGAACATGGAAAGGGCATCGATTCACCAGGTCGTCAAGAATCGTTCATGCGTGCATTGCGGTCGAAGCGTTACTTTCTCGCCGCCACCTGAGCTGCAAAAGTAAGTGGATGCTGATAGGACCGCTGTCCGGAACGGCAGAATTGATTCCCGGCGGATCGCGGTTGCAGGAGCCTAGCATGTTGCTCCGTCGCGAAATAATACGGATATGGAGGATGACCGGCCTTCCGGCTTCATGTTGATGGCGGCCATGAACCGTTGCCCGTGCAGCTTTACCTCTGACCGAACAGTCGAATGCCGCTCATTCACCTGGAACATCAGCAGCGGGTCAACCTGCGACCGGTTCTGCTCGGGAAAATCTACGTTAATACATGTGAAGATGCGCCCTTATGCTGACTTGCCAGGGCGTCAAGTATCGCTGCCGGTCTTCACCTGGAGGGTTATTCTCACCCGAGGGTAGGGTCAAAGTTGCGAACGGAGCTACGGCGCTCTCCGGATTGGCAGAATGACATCGATGGTCCGCTTTCTACGAGCTTAGGCATATTTCGGTTAGTCGGTTGTGAACCTAAAAGCAAATTCCGATGACTGCCTCATACAGTTTAGCCCCCGACCAATAGCCCATCAAGCCTCAACTCTTGGTTGTTTGCCGGGATTTCATTCAAAGTGAGCCGGGCGGGACTCGACACCGGCTCACCTGCCCGTGATGGTAAACCTGATGAGGGGCGTAAGATATCGGGAACGCGCGGTCATGCTGGAAAAGCACACGCGACGCCTGAGCCATAACGCATGAAGGGCGAGCGCGTGGGCAATATCGATACCAAGATGATAGACATCGCTTCCAATTGTCGTTTGAACGCCTATCCGCTTAGAGAAAGGCCGCGCCTCTTCGCAAAGGTCGATTCGCCACCGACATGGAGGGGCATCCGAATAACATTGGACTTCACGCTGAACAAACCGTATTCTGCGCTTGTAGCTGGCGCGCTGGTGATCACATGTCTTGGCCTCGGCGAGAGCGAATTGAAGAAAAGGAGGGTGCCAGCGGCATGCGCCCTCATGACCTCGCGTTTGAACGGCATTACTCCGTTTCAGAGATCGTCGAATTGTGGGGCCTGAGCGAGAAGACGATCCGCCGGATTTTCGCTGACGAACCGGACGTGCTTGAGTGGGGCCACGAAGAGCAGCGATTCAAACGGGCGTATCGGACTTTGCGAATTCCCGAGAGCGTGTTGCAGCGAGTCCACAGGCGAATCCGTAAGGCCACTTAAGCAACGGCGGACGCACTTCGCCTGCTTCTCTTCGCCTTCTTTACCTCGGTAGGCCTGGGCTTTTCCCACGCCAGTTTGACCGATGCCGCCAACTGTTGTTGCCGCGCCTTACAGAATGGTGCGTAGTGACGCTCAGTAATTTTCACGCTGGAATGCCCGAGGAGAAGCGACACCTGATCGATCGGGACTCCGGCCAGGAGCAACTCGACCGCGAAGGTGTCACGGAGCATATGCGGGTGGCAGCGTTTTCGGGCGCCATCGGGCAGCTTGATCTCCGCTAATCGAAACAGCTTCCAGTACGAGCGTTGAAACGCCTTGACGGCGCTCCGGGGATCTCCGTTCCCTGACCAGAAGAAGTATCGTGGATTCGAATTCGGCAGCACCCGAAGAGCATCGGCGACATTGGCGGGGATCACCACGAACACGGGCACGCCGGTCTTGGCCCGATAGAGGAAGATCTGGTCGTCACCGTTCTCGTTCTTTGATAGCCGGTCCCGCTCCAGCTTCGTCGCATCGAGGATCGAGAGACCCGACCAGCGCATGAGAAGTGTCAGCGCCTTCAATCGCACTCCACGGTCACGGCAATCGTTGCCCCCGCCGAAGTCGTATTTCTGGGTAGCGGCGAGGACTGCCTCAAACTCGCTCGTGCGGAAGTAGTCTGTCGGGACCATATCGGGCGTTTTCGGCTTCTTCAGAGCCTCCATGGGATTCTTCCGAAGGAATTCATTCCGGACACAAAACGAAAAGAACGAGACCATCCGTTCGTGCTTTCGATGCGTAGTCACATCCCCGTTTTTCCAGGTCGCACGAAAGTCGGTGAGATCGAGCGGCGTGAGCTGATTGACATGGTTCAGCTTGCGCGCCTCACACCAGGGTTGGAACTGCCGCTTGAACAGTGTTTTCGATTTCTTGCGCGAGGTTGCCTCCAGGCCGCGAGCCTCTTCGTCGTTCAAGAACATCTCCACAGCTTCCCGAACGGTGACCCGGCGTGGCTTCGATTGTTCGGCTGCGGTCGGGTCGGCCTCGGCTTCCATCTGTTTGGCGTTGCGTTCGGCCTGTTCCCAGCTGCGCGTCTTCGCCGATCCGCGGACTGCGACGCCATTGGGCAAAACGCCGCGAATCCATTTCGGGCACCGGCAGCGGCGCCAGCGGATGTCTTCAGCATGTTCGCAGTCGGTCGTGTGACGGGTATAGATGTTGAGCATGAAAGCCTGCCTCTAGGAGGAATTATAGGCTGGCGGCGGTACAAAATCGGTACGATTCATTCTGTACCACTCTAACTTATAGATTTAAAATGTAATAAAATGGTGGCCAGGGACGGAATCGAACCGCCGACGCCAGCCTTTTCAGGGCTGCGCTCTACCAACTGAGCTACCTGGCCGTGGGATGCAAGCTCGCTCGAAACAACTTATACCCGATTTTATCAGACCGCTATACCTGTTGCAGTTCGGCTAGCTTCGCGCCCGTGGTCTTCTCAACATCGGCGTGCAGACTGTTGCCATCGGCATCCATAGTTACGATAGCCGCGAAGTTGTTCACGCGCAAATGCCACATCGCTTCGGGAATACCAAACTCCAGCAAGTGCACACCCAGCACCTGGTCGACGGTGCGCGCGTAGAACTGTGCCGCGCCGCCGATCGCGTTCAAATAGACGGCTCCACTCTTCTTTAGAGCTGCTAGCGTCTTGGCCCCCATGCCGCCCTTGCCGATCACAGCTCGCACGCCATACTTCTCGATGATGGTGGCCTGGTAAGGCTCCTCGCGACTGCTGGTCGTCGGTCCGGCAGCCTTCACTTCCCAACGGTCGCCTTGCTTCAGCATGACCGGGCCGCAGTGATAAAGGACGGCGCCATGCAGATCCACCGGCGGAGCATTTTTCATCAGATGGGCGTGCACGGCGTCGCGGCCGGTATAGACTTCGCCGGAGATCAGCACCACGTCGCCCACTTTGAGCGCTCGCACAGCTTCCTCGGAGAGCGGCGCCGTCAACACGACCTCGCGGCCGGTGAGCGGAAATCCTTCCATGTGGGCCATTCGCTCCACGGAGCGTTTCGGATCGCGGTATAGCCAGCGCGTGATCGCGCCACTCGATGCGTCGAGGCGTACGCCGAGCCGGCGAAACGCCCAGCAGTCGTACGCCACCGAAACGAAGAAGCTGGCAGGCAGTCGATTGGCGGCACGAACCTTGCATCCGATGAGCGACACCTTGCCGCCGAAGCCCATGGCGCCGACTCCGATGCGATTGGCCTCCTCCATCACTTCGGCTTCGAGCTTGGCCAGCTCGGGAACGGGATTGACGTCGTCCAGGGTTCGAAAAAGCTGATCTTTGGCGAGCACGTAGCCATTCGCGCGGTCGCTCCCGATACAAACACCGACGGCGCCCGGAGCGCAGCCCTGGCCTTGCGCCTGCCACACCGCGTGCAGGATGCAGCGGCGCACACCCTCGATATTGCGGTCCGCGCGGCCAAGATGATCCAGTTCGCAGGGAAGCGAATATTGGATATTCTTGTTCTCGCAGCCGCCGCCCTTGAGGATGAGCTTGACTTCGATTTCGTCTTCTTCCCACTGCTCGAAGTGCATGACGGGCGTCTCATCGCCGAGGTTGTCGCCGCTGTTCTTGCCGGTGAGAGAATCCACCGAGTTGGGGCGCAGCTTCCCACGGCGAGTGGCCTCCGCCACGGCCTCGCGAATGGCTCGTCTTACATGGAGCTGATTAATGCCCACCGGCGTGTGAATGAGGAAGGTCGGCATGCCGGTGTCCTGGCAGATCGGTCCTTCGTCTTGCTGCGCCATATCAATATTGGTGGCGATGATGCCCAATGCCTGAGACGCCTGCGTTCCTGAAATCTCGTCTTCCAAAGCATGCCCCATCGCGGCGCGCACGTCGGGCGGGAGATTGGTGGAGGTCTGGGTAATCAGCTCGATGAGACTGTCCTTCAAGAAATTCATTTCTATGATTGGCCTTCGTCTCTAGCTTAGCTTGATCTTCACGCGTGCCGTCATACCGGGGCGCACGCTCTGATTGGGGCGGCTGAATTCGATGATCACCTGGTCGGGCTTGACCTCGCGAACCTTGCCCTCGATGGTGGCCGAGACACTGGGGATCTCTATGGCCGCCGTCTGGCCGGGGTGAATTTTCTCGATGGTCGCGGAATCCGCGGAGGCCGCCACCTGAAGCTGCGTGAGATCGCCGGCGATTTGAAACAGGTTGGTGGAAACGGCGGTCACCGACTCGCCGACCTGGCAACACCGCGCGACGACAATTCCTTCGGCGGGCGACCGGACATCGCCCGAGCCGCTTTCGGCGTGAGCTTCGTCCACAGCGCCCTTCTTTTGGTCAAGATCCGTGCGGGCGGTTTGCAATTCGTCCGTCAGCGACGACACGCGGTTGCCTGCATCCTTGGCCACCTCAGCGAGCCTTTCCGAATCGGCTTTGTACGCATTGTATTCCTGTTGAGCCCTTTCGTAAACGACCCGAGGGGTGATTCCTTGGCGGTACATGGACTCCTGCCGCTGATACTCCTTGTCCGCCTTTTCGAGCTCCTGCTTGACACGGGTCTGGTCGGCCTCAGTACGTGAGACTTCGAGACGTGCAGAGATCACCGCCGATTCGAGTCCGCTAATGCGATTGCGCTGGCGCTCGGCTTCCGACTGGGCCGTGGTTTCGGCGGATGCCAGCTTGGGGTTCTTGATTCGCGCCAAAAGCTTTCCCTCGATCACGACGTCGCCGACGTTAGCCATTAGTTCGTCAATAGTTCCATCCACCGGCGCCGGTACATTTACTACGTTGGCCGCTTGAACCTGGCCCGAAACGGTGATCTCCACGGCAGCCGGAGCGGGAGCAGGCGCGGGAACAGGCGAGATCGGAGCCGGACGAGTGGACGCGGCCGGAGGTTTGCTGCGCGTGAGAAAAAAAGCGGCTACTGCCACGGTCGAGAGCACGATCACTACTCCCGCCAGCAGCCACGTGCGACGCATAACCTGATGATATCAGCGGCTCCGCATTGTACTTAAGGTGAGTGGATGGTCACGCTAGGTCGCCATAAGTTTCGAAGTCATAATCGTTGGCCTGTTCGATGCGGTTTTGGCGGCAGAGGAAGGTCTCGATTTCGGCGGTTGAAAAAACGAACCCATCATCCGCGGGATTGTATGGGGCCGGGTTGTATGGAGAGGGCTCGGAGGAAAGGTGCTCGTGTTTGTGCATTTTCAAAATCTTAGCGGCGTTGTCGAGTTGGCGCTCTTCATTTGCGCGACGCTCGGCCTGGATCTGGCGGAGTTGCGCCAGGGTGCGTTCGTACTGGCGGCTGAGCCGCTGGCGGGAAATGCCGATGTTGGCGAACGCCCGGTTGTGCTCGCGGTATGCCAGAGCCATGGCGAGAGCGATTTCGGCCTCCGGATGGTTGGCGCGGACGCGGTCTTCCATTTCGGTGATGCCGAGCGAGAAAAGGTTGGTCTCGATGGCGGCTGCGCGATTGACTTGCCAGGCGGTGTCGAGGAGGGACTGGACGAGCTGGGTTTCGTTGGCGCCTTTGGGCTGGTATTCATCCAAGAAGGCCTGGGAGTGGCGCTGGTACGCGGCGAGGTCCTCGGTGGGCAGGACGATGGTTTGGCCTGTTAGTCCATGAAGCCGTGAAGGAATCGGTTTGAGGTCCAGCACTTTAGCGATCGGCGCGACCTTTGTCTCCTCCAGTTCTGAATAGTTAGCGGTTGCGCAGAGCATCGATCGACGGGAGCAACTACCCAAGCAAATGTGTCGTGGCAGCGAAACTGCTTATCCGGCAGTAGCCTTCTGAAGGGCCACTCTCCAACGCAGCCGAATCCATTGCTGGATGTTATAGACCAGCACGGCCCAGAGAGTTTCCATCGTTACTTTCGCTCGTCCACGTAGCTGAAATTGCCGTAGTTTGATTTTGGTTTTGATCCAGGCATTGGGAAACTCGGCTACTTGCGCGCGTCGCCGATAGATTTGACGCGCCTCTGCCGTCTTCATTCTGGCTCGGTGTTCAGCGATGGCCGGATCTGTGGTTACCTGGCGAATTCGGCGGCTCGGTACTTTCGGACAACAACGCGCCTTATGTGGACAGCGCCTGCAATCAGCCGGGTCCGCCCGGTAATAGCGAGCCTGGGCTCCCACCATCGGTTCGATTTTGTAGTAGGGCAGCTGCTGGCCCGCCGGACATTGATAGCGATCCTGTTCGGCGTTATAAAAAAAATGTTCCGCGGTGAACTCGTCCGCTACGCCCCAGCGCGCCTGTTGACCCGCATAACGGTTCTCGGCATAGTCTTCCACCGGGCAGATCAACTCGCTTTTCCCCTGCAGAGCCAGGATGTTTTCCCGGCTGGCATAGCCGCTGTCGGCCACCACCTGACCTGGCATCCGACCAAAAGTCGCCTGGATTTGCTCCATCGCCGGCTGCAACTGCGGCGCGTCGGAGCCACTTTGCGTGACCTGCATTCCGACGATCACCCCGGCCGCCACATCGGTGGTCAACTGCACGTTATAGGCGGGCTCGAATCCTCCTCCGGCCCGCTTCATCACCCTCGCATCCGGGTCGGTTTCGCTGGCGCGCGCCTCCTCCCGGTTGTTGCTTCTTCGCTCACTGCGCACCTTCTCCAACTGCTCCAGCGCCCGCTTCAATCGCTCCTGCGTCTCTCGCGCCGACCGTTTACGAGCTTGCGCTGTACGGCTGTTTTCTACCAGGGGCTGCCGTGGATCACCCATCGCTTCGACCTGTTGTTCGGCCAACTTCAGGTGCTCCCGCAATGTCTCTTCCCCCCGAAACGTATTGCCGCTGGCGCTGGCCCGGATGCGCGTGCCGTCCTGCGTCACACGCTCCAAGCTGATCAGTCCTTCCGCACTCAAAACCCCCAGCACTTGCGTGAACAGATCCCTCAACGCCGCATCGTGGTCCACCCGAAAGTCCGAAAGCGTATGGTGATTGATCGCCTCCATCCCACACAACCACTGAAAACCCGGCTCGTACTCGCATAGCCTGGAAACTTCCCGCGCACTTCCTACGCCGCGACTGTAGGCATACAGCCACACCGCGATCAGGAGGCGCGGATCCCAACCTGGTTGACCAGCATGCCCCTCCACCGAGCGGATGCCTTCATAAAATCGTGCCAGATTGAGCCGGCCGCTGAACTCCCACAGCGCTCGCGCGGGATGATCCTCCGGGATGAGCTGTTCGATATCGATCGGGCGTAACACCAACTGTTCCCGATCGATCGCACGCAAGCGGGGCGCAGCAGACTTGCTATTCATGCCCCAGTCTAACGCCAAAACCGCAAAACATGACCATCAACTTTTGATTTATTCACAGCTTCCATGAAGCCGTGAAGGAATCGGTTTGAGGTCCAGCACTTTAGCGATCGGCGCGACCTTTGTCTCCTCCAGTTCTGAATAGTTAGCGGTTGCGCAGAGCATCGATCGACGGGAGCAACTACCCAAGCAAATGTGTCGTGGCAGCGAAACTGCTTATCCGGCAGTAGCCTTCTGAAGGGCCACTCTCCAACGCAGCCGAATCCATTGCTGGATGTTATAGACCAGCACGGCCCAGAGAGTTTCCATCGTTACTTTCGCTCGTCCACGTAGCTGAAATTGCCGTAGTTTGATTTTGGTTTTGATCCAGGCATTGGGAAACTCGGCTACTTGCGCGCGTTGCCGATAGATTTGACGCGCCTCTGCCGTCTTCATTCTGGCTCGGTGTTCAGCGATGGCCGGATCTGTGGTTACCTGGCGAATTCGGCGGCTCGGTACTTTCGGACAACAACGCGCCTTATGTGGACAGCGCCTGCAATCAGCCGGGTCCGCCCGGTAATAGCGAGCCTGGGCTCCCACCATCGGTTCGATTTTGTAGTAGGGCAGCTGCTGGCCCGCCGGACATTGATAGCGATCCTGTTCGGCGTTATAAAAAAAATGTTCCGCGGTGAACTCGTCCGCTACGCCCCAGCGCGCCTGTTGACCCGCATAACGGTTCTCGGCATAGTCTTCCACCGGGCAGATCAACTCGCTTTTCCCCTGCAGAGCCAGGATGTTTTCCCGGCTGGCATAGCCGCTGTCGGCCACCACCTGACCTGGCATCCGACCAAAAGTCGCCTGGATTTGCTCCATCGCCGGCTGCAACTGCGGCGCGTCGGAGCCACTTTGCGTGACCTGCATTCCGACGATCACCCCGGCCGCCACATCGGTGGTCAACTGCACGTTATAGGCGGGCTCGAATCCTCCTCCGGCCCGCTTCATCACCCTCGCATCCGGGTCGGTTTCGCTGGCGCGCGCCTCCTCCCGGTTGTTGCTTCTTCGCTCACTGCGCACCTTCTCCAACTGCTCCAGCGCCCGCTTCAATCGCTCCTGCGTCTCTCGCGCCGACCGTTTACGAGCTTGCGCTGTACGGCTGTTTTCTACCAGGGGCTGCCGTGGATCACCCATCGCTTCGACCTGTTGTTCGGCCAACTTCAGGTGCTCCCGCAATGTCTCTTCCCCCCGAAACGTATTGCCGCTGGCGCTGGCCCGGATGCGCGTGCCGTCCTGCGTCACACGCTCCAAGCTGATCAGTCCTTCCGCACTCAAAACCCCCAGCACTTGCGTGAACAGATCCCTCAACGCCGCATCGTGGTCCACCCGAAAGTCCGAAAGCGTATGGTGATTGATCGCCTCCATCCCACACAACCACTGAAAACCCGGCTCGTACTCGCATAGCCTGGAAACTTCCCGCGCACTTCCTACGCCGCGACTGTAGGCATACAGCCACACCGCGATCAGGAGGCGCGGATCCCAACCTGGTTGACCAGCATGCCCCTCCACCGAGCGGATGCCTTCATAAAATCGTGCCAGATTGAGCCGGCCGCTGAACTCCCACAGCGCTCGCGCGGGATGATCCTCCGGGATGAGCTGTTCGATATCGATCGGGCGTAACACCAACTGTTCCCGATCGATCGCACGCAAGCGGGGCGCAGCAGACTTGCTATTCATGCCCCAGTCTAACGCCAAAACCGCAAAACATGACCATCAACTTTTGATTTATTCACAGCTTCCATGGCGCAAAGCGTTGAGGGAGGAGCGCTGTTTGCCGGCTGCGGTGCGGGGGCCGGTGGAATGCTGGGCATTGGCTTTATTCACGGCGGCCCGTTTCCTCGCGGCACGATCGGCAGCGCGGTCGTGACCATTGGGGGTTGTTGGTTCTTTGATCGGGTTCATAACTTTGGAATAACACGCGCGGACTGGGCGTAGCGCGGAGGAATTTGGGAAGTTGATGAAGGGGAACGGAAGAAAGGAAGTGGTGATGGTGTGACTCGCCGGGGCTTTTTTCCGAATGGATTTGCGAGAGGCTTGTCCGCGTGCCTCCGAAATGGCTGGGCGGTTCTGTGGGTTGAGGACGAGACGGCGATGTGGATTGGCGGACCGAAGCGCGTTTGTCTTCCTAATCCTTTCCGCGACAGCGACTTCACAGGACTGATCTCCCCGAACGCGTATCTGGGAGTTGAGCCGAACGAAAATAGCGCTACTTCATTGCCATCGTCGGCTTCTCTGACGCTGCCGCCGAGAGTGCCATGTTGGCAAAGCTGGTGCCGGCGGCGGAGATCCATTGATCGAAGCCGTGCGGGAAACCGGCGTCGAAGTAGGGCTGGAGCGTCATCGCTCGTGAAGGGACGTACCATGAGCCATCTTTGTTTTGCGTCTTGAGCAGGAACTGGATACCGCGCTGATAAACAGGATCGGATGCAGGCATGCCGGCAGCATGCAACGCAACCAACGCGCGTCCAGTCGTGTATACGCTGCTATCCATGGAGTCTAGGTCAGACCAGCCGCCCTCCGGGCCTTGCTTGGCGAGCAGATCCTGGCGCACAGCCTGTATTGCGACTTTGTCGGTATTTGCCCACGCGAGACCCTGCAGTTTCCAGATGCGGTCTTCATTCGTCGAAGACTTGGCTTTCGCAATCCAGCTCGCGGCGAGCTGAATGGCTTTGTCATACTCCGCTTTCAAAGGTTTCGGTGCGTAGAGCTGCAAGCCGCGCATGGCAATCGCAGTCTGGCCGATGTAGTCTGAGCAGATCGGCGGGCGATTATCGGCTGCGCCGTAAGGCCATTCGCCATCTGTCATTTGATGGGACTTGAGGTAGATCGCCGCAGTATCGGTGTTCAGATCAGCTTTGTAGTGTTCAGCATCCAGTCCGACGAGAATGTAGCCAATGACGAAAGAGCCAAAGGTGTCTTCGACCGGCTGCACAATGCTCTGGTGCAGATAATCGCGGATCTTTTCGAGGCCGACGACGTTAGCCTGCACCTGCTCTTTTGACATTTTTTCATCCACCTTAAAACCGGCGGCACGCGCGGCGCCTACGGCTATCGCGGCAAAGCTGTTGTTGTGACACGAAACGCAAGCTGCTTTTGGAACGAAGTTGGCGTCCGCTTTCTGAATAAGCGACAGGCTGCTCTGAACCGCGGCCTGGATAGTGTTGGCGCGGCGTGGCTGCAGCACGGCTTGATGGCGCGCTGTGCCTTTCGCCCCAGCCTTTTCGAGGAAGGAGACGATGGGCGTTTCACCGCGCAGCTTGGCGATATCGAGCACCGTCAGGCCGCCGTCGCCGCCATCCTTATGTTTGTCCTTGGCGTTGACGTCCGCCCCACGTTCCACCAGCAGCTTGACTTCGTCGAGCGGAAGCAGGTCGGATGCGACTGCGTACATTAGCGGCGTGCGTCCCAGCGGATCAAAGGCATTCACGTCGGCACCGTGATCGAGCATGAGACGAACAGCGTTCACGTCGCCCAGAGACGCGACGTTGGGGAGGGCGGCGGCGTACGCCTGTTTGTCCGGATTTTTCGCAACGATGAGTTCGAGACACTTCGCACAGCGAACGGTCAGGGACACTTCGAGCAGGTCCTGCCCGGAGCGTTTTGTGTCGGCACCTTTCGCGAGCAGCAGCTCCATGCTGGCAGGATCACCGGCAGTTGCGGCATCGATGAGCGGCGCGCCCTCGACATCGGGCCGGTTGTTAGGGTTGGGATTGGCGCCATGTTCGAGCAGGAACCTGACTGTGGCCGAGTTGCCCGGCCGGCGGGCAGCCATCATCAGCGGGGTCCGTAGGTCGGTGGAACGCGCGTTCACGTTAGCGCCATGGTTGACGAGAATGCGCGCCTTTTCAAGATCGTTGGCGCCCCAGATCAGCGCCGTTGCACCGGCATCGTTGGTCTGGTTTGGATCGGCGCCTTTCTTCAGCAACTGTTCGAGCACTGGCGCGGCAGTGTAGAGCACTGCGTACATGAAAGGCGTTGAGCCTTCGGGGCCGCGCGCGTTCAGGAGCACTGGGTCTCCCGCAAGCAGCTTGTCAAAAGCAGCCATATCGCCGGTTCGAAGAGCTTCAACCATGGCGACGGCTTTCGGATTGGGCGGCGGGGCGTCGGCCTCGTTGGCGAGCGCGTCGGGCCAATCGGCGCCCTGGTCGATCCATGCCTTGAGGGTGTTGATCTGCTCGGCACGCAGCGGACCGGTCGGCGGCATCTGGGAGCCATACGCTGAGCCCGAGACGCGGTGGAAGAGAAAGCTGTTCTCCGCACTGCCCGGCACGACGCCTCTGCGGCTGATAACGGAACTCTTGCGGTCGAGCCGCATGCCGCTATTTTGTTGGGTGGGCCCGTGGCAAGCCACGCAGTTCTGGCGGAAAATGGGGAACACGTCGCGGCTGAAGTCAACTTTCGCGCGCGTTTGGGCGAGAGCGACTCCCGCGCAGATAATGGAACAGAGAAGCGCTTTCGTCAGTTTGGAACCCTGCATACAAACCTCTTCTCTAAAGTGATTGGTCCCCAACCGATGGCCAAAAGCAGCGCCAACGCGTGCCATTCCGCAAATGTCGGATGAGCCATTGTAGCGCGATTTGTAGGTGCAATCATTCAGTGACTTGTAACGCGCGTTATTTCAGAGAGCGGAAGCAGTTCTTGGGAGCGCCGTGTCACGCACAATCGCGAAGTGAATTCCGCCCGTGTCAGGAAGTCCGGTTGGACGAAGTTTGGATGTCCGACCGGTCGCAGTCCGGATAGATCCCGTGACACGCCGGTCACGGAAATTACTCCCGTCAAGTCGGCACCGATCCGGTGGTGCCACTGGGAACTGGCACTTGTTCGCCTAACACCAGTCTGCAGGCATGCACAGCGCGAAGTGTGACTGGGGCTCCAAGGAACCAGTGAGAGCGTCGGTATCGGGGGAGATCCTGATCCTTAACCGGCCTGGTGTGGCGAGAGCGCCAGCGCGGTCGCCGGGACGTTTAGACCACTCCCTCCGGTCGTGGCTCGGGAAAAACATTCGCAGGTCGGAGACCTGCGCCACGGCTAAGTGTTAGTGGCTAAGGGAGGCCGATGCGGCGCAAGAGGCCGGCAAAGCGGGGATCGGAACGGATCTTGGCGTAGGCCGGACTCAATTTCAACTCCATCATTCCTAGCGAGTGTTGGTCATAAGCCCTTTCCAGCCACAGGAAGGAAGAATCCCTATTCCCAAGGCCGGCGTAAATGTTGGCGATGAACATCGGGTCGACGTAACTGCGCTTCGAAAGCTGCTCTAATTGATTGACTACCAGAAGCGCGTCTTGTGTTCTGCCCTGCGCGGCATAGATATATCCGCGTAACCCTATAGCCGGAACGTTGTCTGGAGATTCTATTTTTTTGAGCTCGGCCAGCGCCTCCCGATACGAGTCCGTCCAAGCATAACCCCGAGCGATAAAGTAGTGCGCCGCATCGAAATGCGGGGCAATGTCAAAAGTCTTCCGAAACTGCTCCATTGCAGCGTCCGGTTTGCGGTATGGGTACCAAAGCGATGCTCCGATGGCAACCGTAATGATGGGTGACAATGGATCCAATTCGTGCGCTTTGCGAAGTTCGGCTAGCGACTCGTCAGATCTGCCCACCGCCGCAAGATACGTAGAACCGTAGGCATGGTGGGCCATCGGCTCATTTGGATTGACTTCGATGGCGCGCTTGAAATTTCTTTCGGATTCTGCCCAGTTCCGGTCGTATTGCATGGAAACCAGACCCAACGCCACGTACGCTTCATCGGCTCTGACATCAATAGCAAGCGCCTTCCGGGCTGCCGCCTTGGCCTTCGGTAGAACCTCGTTCGGAGCCTCAAACGAATAGGCTGCGAGCGCGTCATAAACGTGGGCCAGACTTGCATAAGCCTCCCCGTAAGCGGGATCGCGCGCGATCGCCATCTGGAAATGTTCAATGGCTTTCCGCATGCCCTCGGCCGTTCGCTGGTTGTAAAAGAAGCGGCCCCTTAAGTACTCTTCGTGGGTTTGAGGGTCGATCAGACGTGGGCGGTTCAACTCAGCCTTCTGTTGAGGACTCAGCTGCAGTTGAACTTGCTGCGCGACTGCGACCGCTACTTCACCCTGGACGCCGACCAGGTCCTTCGACCAGCGGTCATACTCCTCAGCCCAGAGATGGGTTTGATCCTTGACGGAGATCAACTGCGCGGTGATGCGCAGGCGATCCGTGGAGCGCCGGAAGCTTCCTTCCAACACATATTGGACCGCGAGGTCCCGGCCGATTTGATCCAGCCGCTTATCGGAGTGCTTATACGCCATGACCGAAGTGCGCGCGATGACCCCCAATCGTTCTGGCTGCAGGCGTCCAAGTTGCGTGATCATCTCCTCGGTAAGGCCATCGGCGAAGTACTCCTGTTCGGGATCTCCGCTGAGGTTCTGAAAAGGTAGTACAGCCAGCATGACCCGGCCCGGGACTGGGGGACGCCCCGGACCGAAACGGCGCCAAGCGAACCAACAAGAAACCAGTACAACCGCGACTGCGCCTGCCACGACCAGAGAACCGACCGGCCTATGGCGGCGAGAAGTCGCGCCGCCCGGAAGGGCTGGGCTCATTGCCCCCGCAGGGCCCTCCGCGATAACGGCTTCCGGCTCACTTATGGTCCGCACTTCACTTGCGAACCGATAGCCACTGTCGGGGGTCGTTACGATATAGCGGGATTCCGCGTCTGTGTCTCCCAACACTCTTCGGAGCACGGAGATGTTCTCGGTCAGTTTTGACTCCTCGACAAACGTGTCTGGCCAGACTGCCTTCATCAGGTCTTCCTTCAGGATTACCTTGTCGCTATTCTGGACTAGCGTCAGGAGGGTTTCGAAGGCTTTCGGTTGCAAGGGCACGGGTTGATTGTTGGTCAACAGCAGGCGCCGGCGAGGGTCGAGGCGAAACGGGCCGAACACGTAGACCAGATTTCCGGTGATGTCCGGCGCGGCAGCCTCCGGGTCGCCAGCGCTTACCGGAGCGATAAAGCGATACCCGACGCGAGGCAGAGTCTCAATGTAGCGGGGATTTTCGGCTGAATCCCCCAGCGACTCTCTCAGCTTCTTGATCGCGCTATTGAGACTGTGCTCGAAATCGACGAAGGTTTCGGCGGGCCAGAGGCTTCTCCGTAACTCTTCGCGAGTGATCACTTCGCCTGGCCGCTCGAGAAAAATAGCCAGGATCTTGAAAGGCTGGCCTGGCACACGGATCAGCAGCCCGTGCTTACGCAGTTCACCGGATAGGAGGCTGGCCTCAAAGACGCCGAATCGCACCACCGGCTTTTGAGTTTGCTCGGCCATCCAGATCCTCGGATTGAATCGATCTTATCACCATCTCCCGTTAGGGCGGTCACCTCGATACGTATCTTCAATGTTTCGATGGAGTCGCACGGTAATCGAAAAATCAGAGGCTGAGCTATTGTGGGTCCGCTCGAACTCCGGTCATACTCGGCTCCTACGAAAGGAACCCAGCATGAGTTTTGCACTCAGGCATCTCGAGCCGTTGGTATTATTGATGGTACTCGGTTGTGCTTTAGCTCTCCCCGTGCGCGCCGATCTCGCTGGCGACACTATCAGAACGTGGGAGCTGTACCCCGATCTTTCGACGATCTACGGTGGGCCAATCGACGTGGTAGATCCCGGTAGTATCCTCGCATTCCCTGGTTTCGCTCCAATCGTGAACATTACCTTTAATGACGCCAATATCACAATCACGATGGTCCGCGACGCCACGGCCAACACTTCGCCATTTAATGGTTTCCGCTTCTTTGACGTGAGCGAGCCTGGTTTTGGCTCCGTCACTCTCGACGGTGCGACCGACGTTCCGGGAATCGATGGGTCGAGAGTTATGTTCGACGCACAGGACATTTACGTGAACTTCTCGGGCATCACGTACAGCACCGGGCAGGAGGTCTCTTTGGACATAGCGGCGGTCCCAGAGCCGCGCACCTTGTTCCTGCTCCTAGTTATCACTGTGCTTCTGATATGTACCGCCAGGCGTCGAGAAAGACCTGCGAGATACAGAGGTGCGAGATGAACCGCCTGCTTGCGGTTTTTGCCCTTGCTTTTGTCCCAATTGCGGTTCAGGCGGACTCCGTTTCCTACGTCGGCACTCTTTCCAGCTCGACTGATGTGGTGGAGGAGACCTTCACCTTGAGCTCGACGGCAACCATAGGGCTCCAGACGTGGGGGTTCGGAGGGGGCACGAACGCCGCGGATACAGTTATTTCGCCGGGCGGCACGGATCCTTTTCTGGCCATCTTTTTCGGTACAGGCGCCAGTGCCACGATTCTGACCGATGGAATGAGTAACCCTTATGGAACATCGTTGGACTTGTCGAACTACGGAAACCCGAACTTCCTGGGCTGCCCACCGGCCGGAACGCCGTTAATTGGCGGATCGCCCCAATGCGGCGACATCAGCATGACGCTTCCCTCGTTAGCGGCTGGCACGTACACAGTCGTGCTTAGCGACGGCGAGTACCAAGCCAACGCGGTCTTCGACAATGGGACGCTGGGCGAGGGGTTCACCGATTTTACCGGCGGCGGCTTTTGCAACATCGACATCAATAGCGTTGCCTGCCCCAACACTTCGGGCGCCTATGCGTTCGATATTACGGGCCTGCCAGCTAGCGGGGCAGTTCCGGAACCAGCCTTCGGTGGAATTCTGTTGGGAACTGCCGTGTTGGGCTTGGCTCTCATCAAAAACTCGAAAGGATACCGGAAATGAATCTATTACGCAAAGCTTTAATCCCTTTGACGGGAGTCGCGGTCATAGCGCTGATCATCTCACTTGCTGGCCCGCGCGCCGTCCATGCCATCACCGCCACGCTGGTGTCGGTGGTGAACACTGTGCCAGTGGTGGTTGCGCCGTCGGCTCCTCTGCTTTATGAATCTAATTGCGTCGGCGCCTTCGGCGGCACCGCGGAAGGGACCTGCACTTTCCGAACGGTGCCGGCCGGAAACACGCTATTTATTGACGCAGTCAGCCTTTACCTAAACAGCCTTGAGCCTACTATCGGCGTGCAGTGGGCGCAACTGCAGGTCTACAACTCTGGCCCTTCGTACCCCGAAGGCCCGCCCGCCGGAGACGCACAAAACGGCAACGCTCTATTCATCCCCCTGATGAAGAACGCGTCCGGCTTCGGTAGTAACTACGTGGGAACCATCACCGCCGCAACCGTCTGGACCGCGAACTCACCCGGCCCCCAATGCCAAATACTCCTGAACAACTCCAGCTCGCTTGCAAGCTTTTCGTGCAGTGTTTGGGGACATCTGGCGCCGATCCCATAAGGAGGCGGAAGTTAAGTGCAAGCTCCATGCGATCGCGCTTCAAGGAGACGAATCATGCGAAGACAGGCACCGCACAGACGGGGAATATTGTGGGTAGCATTGCTGGCTTGGTCCGGGGTTGCCAGCGCACAGAGTTGGCTTCCGGCGCCAACACCGACGGCGGCTCAAGGGGGAGCATTTAAGCCCGGCAGCACCGCTCTGCAGCTCACCGATGGGACCATCATGGTGCAGGAATATACCAGCTCGACGTGGTGGAAACTGACCCCGGATGAGCACGCCAATTACGACACTGGTACGTGGTCGAAACTGGCCTCATCGGTAGCGTACAACGCGGCGGGAGATATAGTGCCGTACGCTCCCAGGTTTTTCGCGTCTGCGGTGTTGAAAGACGGTAGCGTCATCGTGGAGGGTGGCGAATACACCTACAACGTTGACGGCACGTCGCAGGGAAGAACCCGAACCAACGAGGGCGCCATCTATGACCCAGTCACTGATTCTTGGACCCCCGTACACCCTCCCTTAGGGTGGGCGAAAATCGGTGATGCGCCGAGCATCGTTCTGGACGATGGGACCTTTATGCTCGGAAATATCTTCTCGAAACAATCGGCGGTGCTGGACGAGGCCACATTGAAGTGGCAAATCGTCGACGCCACAGGCAAGGCCGACCGGAATAACGAGGAAGGATGGACCCTGCTACCGGGTGGCAACGTGTTAACGATCGACACCGGTAATCCTATCGCGGGCCTTCCAAACAACTCGGAGATCTTCAACCCCGGCGCCACCCCCGCCACCACTGCCGTCAACGGGACGTGGACCACCGCCCACAGCACGGTGCGGGCACTCTCGTACCTCGCATGCGCTCCGAAGCAACTCCATGAAATCGGACCAGCGGTCCTGCGGCCCGACGGCACGGTTTTCGCTACCGGCGTCAACACCTGCGGCGCCGCTGGCCATACAGCGATTTACGACACGAAAGACGGATCCTGGGCAGCGGGCAAGGACATACCGTGTGATGTCGACAGTGGCACGAAGGTTTGTAACGATATGGCCGACGCTCCCGCAGCCGTCCTGCTGAACGGCAACGTGTTGGTTCAAACCAGCCCGGGATCATCCACGGGGAACAGCACGTTCTACGAGTTCGAGTTGGCCACGAACAAATTTTCCGCGGAGATTTCCCCACCTACAACCGGCCCCGGCTTTACTCAAACCAACTCCGAGCCAGGCCGCATGCTGGTGGTCTCGTCCGGCCACGTATTCTATATGCGCTCCGGCGAACCTGGTGGAATGTGGTTCTATGTTCCTCAGGGGACCTACGATCCTGCTTGGACGCCCTTCCTCACAAGCGTCACTGACAACCGGATCTGCGTCGGCTGCATTAATAGAGGACAGACCTACGTCGTCAGCGGCACTCAGCTCAACGGCCTCTCGGGAGGCGCTGCTTATGGGGACGATGCGCAGTCCGCCAGCAACTACCCCCTGGTGCTAATCGAAAACTGCCGCAGCCACAACAAGTACTTTGCCCGCACACACGACTTTTCCACCATGGGGGTGGCCACGGGACTCTTCAATGTTGTTACCGCCGAGTTCACCGTCGCTCCCAATACTGAGTTAGGCCCCAGCAGCCTGATCGTTATAGCCAATGGCATACCTTCTCAGCCCTTTTTCGCTGGATGCAGCGCGGGCGGCTTCTTCACCGTGGAGCCAGTGCTGAATGGAAACTAGGCAGGCACGGAACAATTTCAGAGAAGAAAAGAGGAGACAAACAAGAGGAGTTTACCACCAGCGGAACGTGGATTCGTACCTTCGCTACCACAGGCCCGTAGGCCCCGCTTGCTCTGGCCCAAAGCCCCGTGACCGGAGACATCTTCGTGACCACTATCTGGGGGTCGGGGCCCGCTGCTGGGCAATTAACGAATAGAATTCTGCGATATCACGAGAAGGGCGTGTTTGACGTGAACTGGGACACGTTCACCGTCGAATGCGGTGCTTGCCCTAGTGCTGCTACGCAAAGCTTAATTTTCGACCCTTCTGGAAACCTCTGGGTGGCAACGGCGTACGGAAGACTTGGGCGGGCCAATCTATATTTTGAAATACCTCGCTGCGAACCTCACGCTGCCCAATCCGCCGGCCGAACCATTCCCCATCACGACCACGATGTACCGTGGCAATCAGATGGCATTTAAGACGCCGGGGGATCTCTGCATTGTGGGCTTCATCGATGAGGACGTGAGGTGCTTCGATACATCCACAGGCGCGCAGACCGCCGACGACGCCGCCGAGATTCATGCCAGCGGCTTAGGCATAGAGCCGGGAGGCCCTGGCTTTCGACGCAGCTAACCGGCTGTACCTGACCAGTCTGGCCAAGGAGGTGAAGCCTGGCGGCCCCATCGTGCTCCTGGCCACACTTACCTCTTCCCCGAATCAAATGGATGGCAATCTGGTGTTGAAGGGCGGCGAGATCTACACGACGTCCGCCTTTCCTGGACCGCCGACACCTTTCAGCGCTCCAGACCCCGTTTACAAGGTTTCCACGAGCGGCACGATAACCCCTTTCATCTTCGGGACTGCGGCGCCGGGGTTGGGCAACGATCACATCTGGGGTGCTTACTGGATGATCTTCCATTCTGTGAGTGGGCCAGTTCTTGTGCCAGTACATTAGCAGCGGGCCAGACTACCCGACGCTCCAGCGCCGGCCAGTCGTTCGGTATCCCTGGCCCTGAATGCTGCTGGGTCTGCCGCCTGAGCCCGTATTTGGCATAGTGGGCGGGACCTCATCTCAGACGGTGCGTTTGAATGTGGTGGTGTACGTGCCGAGGTGCGCCCGGTGGTCGCGGTGATCAGCGGCGCCTGCGTTGCTTCGGCTGAGGTTTCGCGCTGACGACTCCCTGTGATCGTGGCTCGGAAGAAACCTTCGAGTGTCGTTAATTCGGAGGCGGCGGCGGACCACCCGGTGGCGGAGGGCTCGGTGGCGGAGGGGGAGAAGGAGTCTGACCGGACAGCGTCGGACCGCCCGGAATAGTACTACCTGGGTGCACCGGAGTGTGAGTCGCCATGGTGAATGCCGCGTCCCGCAGGCCCTGCAGGATTTTGCGGACGACCGCACCTTTGTCGATCGTGCTCTGGGCCAGCGGCTGGTCCCTATACACATGGATCGACTCGCCGGCGTTCAACGTTTTTGTTTCTGAGGGCCGAAGGGCATGCCGAACGTCCACCACACCCTCTTCTACCGACACGATGGTAGTGTCATCGTCATCATCCACGGAGACATCAAATGTGGTGCCGCGCACGGAAATTACCGCGGTGGGTGTGAGAATCCGATTGTTATTGGGTTGTCCGCCCCACTTTTGGATGTGTATCTTCACCCTGCCGACCAAGACATCCAGCAGATCGCGCCAGTTGCCTGGATTCTTACGGAAGACAATATTGGAGTTGGGATAGACTTCGAAAGTACTCCCATCGGAAACCTGGAACTTCGCATAGCCGTCTGGACCGGTGATAATGACTTGCTGGACCTGCACTTGGTCGCCGACGTTGAGCGCCCAGGGGGTAGTACCCCGGAGCGCGGATACATCGCCGTTCAAGGAAACGACCTTGGCAGCCCCTTCCGACGAAACCGGGAAGATCTGGGCGGAGCACACCAGGGTACCGACTGCCATCAGCAGTCCCACGAGGTGTGCGCGCCTAGCCCAAGAGCTCATAAAGAAAAAGATCGGTCTGGCCGATGCCATTCTATAGTACTATGTGGCCAATTACTTGCGGCCAATATCAAGAAAACAGTCTACCATCAAAAGTGCACAGCAAGAAGATGTCCGTTTGGGGTTTTTGTGAGAAACTCGCTTAAATTCAGCCCCTTCCAGCGGGGCGGAACGTCAAAGAGGATACAATAGACTCGTCTTATGTGTCGGAGGGCCACAGTACGACTAGGATGTGCCGCAGTGCTGCTGATGGCATCCACCTGGGCTGCCAAAGCACAGCCGGTGACCCTCGATTGGCGGCACATCGGGAACTCGGCAATCGAGCTCTCGATGCCTTCAGTGACCACTGGTCCGGTGGGCCGGGTCTGGTATTCGGAAGACGGATCTGTACTCTACGCGCAAACCGTCTCGGGCCGGATTTTTGCGACCACGGATTTCGAGCAATGGAAGCAGGTGGTGGGTCAGAGCGTTACTCCACCGGCGCCGGCGAGTCCCGAGTCGGTGACTGTTCCTGAGGCCGGGCTGAAGATTCGGAGCCAGCGAGGCGGGTCCAGCCGCTTCTACGGAGCCGGGCACAACGCTTACCGATCGGATGACGGCGGCGTTACGTGGACGAACTTAACCGCTTATAAGGGAGCCTCGATACTGGGCGACGGGTTGGCGGACCTGGCGGTTTCCCCGCGCGAGCCCGATGAGGTGGTGGTGGCATCGAACCACGGTGTTTGGCGGTCGATGGATGGCGGCCTCACCTGGACCGGCTTGAACCAGTTTCTGCCCAACCTTCCGACCGGCCATGTGCTGGGCGTTCCCAACGGTGCGCGCGGCGTGCGGCTGGCGTTGGCCTCGGGGACTGCCGAGATCGAGTGGGCGCCGGGCGAGAAGACCGCTTGGCGGCCTGTAGACAGCGCGGATCTGGCGCGCGAGAACGATACCAAGGCGGCGCTTTCGCAGGTCTTAAACCACTCCATCACTGCCGTTGGGACAGCCAAGGATTACATTTATACTGGCGATTCAGAGGGTCGTCTGCAAGTTTCGCCCGACGCCGGCGCTTCCTGGCCGCAGCAGTTCAAGCTGGCCGATCTCGGCGCTGTGGAATCCATCTGGGTGGATGCCAACGATCCTCGCGTCGCCGTGGCCGTCTTGGCTGCGCGCCCGGCCAGCGCGCAATCTCAGACCAAGCCCACTTACGTGCTGCGAACCATGAACGGCGGCATCTTCTGGGACGACATCACCGCGAATCTTCCGGACACCGCGGCGGCGCACGGAGTCGCTGCCGATCGCGCTAGCGGCGCTGTATATATCGCGACCGACGCCGGCGTTTTCTTCACCATGACCGACTTGGCCTCGGCGGGAAGCGCCACTTCCTGGGCGTCTCTGAGCCAGAACCTCCCGGCCGGCGCCACAGACGTGAAACTCGACAGCGGGGCTAATCAGCTCTATGCGGCTGTGGATGGTTACGGGGTTTATGCCGCCATCGCTCCGCACCGGTTCCGCGATGCGAGCGTGGTGAACGCGGCGGACTATAGTTCCAGGCCCACGGCGCCGGGCGCACTCCTAAGTGTTCTGGGGACACGCGTGGAATCGGCCAGCAGCGCCAACACGGTCGTGCCCGTTCTGGATGCAACCAAGACCGCATCGCAGATCCAGGTTCCTTTCGAAGCCAAAGGAAACACCTTCTCCCTGTCGCTGGAAGCGGCTGCCGGGCGAATGACCGTCGGTCTTCCCCTACAGAGCGTCTCGCCGGCTATCTTCGTCGATCCGGAAGGAACACCTTTGATCCTGGACGCCGACAGCGGTGTTTTGCTCGACTCCACCAAGCCGGCCCATTCGAATTCCCGCATCCAGATTCTGGCTACCGGGCTCGGGCTGGTGAGACCCGACTGGCCGACGGGACTGGTGGCTCCGCAGACCGATCCGCCGCAGGTGGTCGCGCCGGTGCACGCCTATCTGGATCGCACGCCGGTGGTCGTGACGCAGGCCTCGCTGGCACCCGGCTACATCGGTTTTTATTTGATCGAAATCCAGCTTCCGCAGATCGTGAATGCGGGTGCCGCGGAGCTGTATGTCGAAGCCGAGGGACAGCCAAGCAATCGGGTGCGGCTGTACAGCCCAGCCCTAGCGATTCGAGTCCTATGCTTCCCACTTCCTGGCGGCGGCTTCTCAGTCTGATCCGCATCCTGCTCGGCATGAGCTGTCTGGCCATCCAGCTGGTTTCCTCCGGCTTTGCATTGGACCGACACGGTGATCCTGTTCGCCGTCTACGTCATCTATGCTTGTGTCGCGCTGTTTTGGAGGAGCCTGGAAGATTCGGGCTATCCGAGCCTGGCACTGATTCTGGATTTCGTTTTCTTCTTCCTCTCCACTACCAGCAGCGCGTCTTATAGCTATTGGGTCAGCTCGGTCTTCTACGCATACGTGCTGCTCGTCGCTGTCATGCTGCATCCCTGGTGGAAGGCGGTGTCGCTGGTGGCCGCATCGCTGCTGCTGGTATACGCGGCCAGCCCGATGCACGCGGCATTCCTTAGGCCCGGCCTGATTGCCGCCGGTATTCTGGGTTGCGTGCTGGCCATCCAGCGCGAGTATCTGGAAGAGCGGCTCTCCAACGCTTCGCGCCAGACGGTGCTGTATCGCTACGACGCCGAGAAGGCGCGGGAATCCGAGCGGCAACGCATTGCCGCCGATTTTCACGACGGCCCGCTGCAAAGCTTCATCAGCTTCCAGATGCGGCTCGAGATTATCCGCAAGCTGCTGATCCGGGACCAGACCGCCGCTACCGAGGAGTTGATCCAGCTGCAGGAGCTGTGCAAGAGCCAGGTCAACGAGCTGCGATCGTTCGTGCGCAGCATGCGGCCGGTGGACGTGGAGGGGAGCCTGAATGCAACGCTGCGCCGTGTGGTGGAACAGTTTCAAAAAGATAGCGGAATTCCAGCCAGCTTCGTCAGCGCGGAATTTCTGGAGCCGGCTGAGCCTGAGGTCTCGCTCGAGCTGCTGCAGATTGTGCGTGAGGCGTTGTATAACGTGCAGAAGCATTCTGCGGCCACGCGCGTGGCGGTGAGTATTGCGAAGTCCGACAGGGCGCTCGAGATCGGGATCGAAGACAACGGCGCGGGTTTTCCGTTCAGCGGAAAGTACACGCTCGACGAGTTAGAGTTGCTGCGGCTGGGTCCGATGAGCATCAAGCGGCGAGTGCGCACGTTGGGCGGCGACCTGCTGCTCGATTCGAAGCCTGGCCAGGGCGCTGGGTTGAAGATCCGGCTCGCCACGTGATCGCGCGATCAGCCGTTTTTCTGGCCTGTTTATTCCTGTTAGCGTGCGGTAAGTATCGCGATTTTTCGCTGCCGGCCCAACCTGGCGGACCGTCCATTTCCTGGCACTGGGAAGCGCGGCCGGAGCCTGTTCTCACGCGCGGGGCATCAGGCGAGTGGGATAGTGTCGATGTTTTGAATCCCTCGGTGATCCGCCAGGGCGAAGCTTATTACAACTTGTATTCGGGCTACGACGGGCGGACCTGGCACACCGGTTTAGCGGTTTCCGCCGACGGCATCGCTTGGCGCAAAGAAGGCAAGATTCTTTCGCCGAGTGCGGGAACCTGGGAATCCGATGAGATCGCCGCCAATGGCTCCGCGCTGGCATCGGAGAGCGGCATCCTGTATTACTACCAGGCTGGCAATCCGGTGCGAATCGGCCTGGCACAATCGGCCAACGGACACCAATGGCAGAAGCATGGAGCGCCGGTGCTCGACGTTGGCCCGCGTGGAAGCTGGGATGAACGAGGCGTGGCGGATCCTTACGTCATCCGCGCCGGCAGCGGTTACTACATGTTCTATCTGGGAGCGGACCGCGCGCGTCGGCAGCGCTTGGGCGTTGCAATGTCGGACGATGGAATCACCTGGTACAAGCTGCGATCCAATCCGATCCTCGAATTGGGCGACTACGGCGCTTTCGATGAAAATGGATTGGGAGAACCGGCGGTGTGGGCCGCGCACGGCTACTACTGGATGCTGTACACCGGGCGCGATCGCGGCGAAGTCCGGCGGCTTGGCCTCGCGAGGTCGCGCGATGGCGTAGCGTGGGAGAAGCAACCGAGCGTATTCTCAGGAGGCCAGCCTTGGGATTCGAAAGTGCTGTGCGACCCGTCCGTGCTGGCTGAGGACGGTCGAGTGCGGGTGTGGTTCGGCGGAGGCGATGTTGCGGCTCCGGACCACAACATTGACGGCCAAATCGGCTTGGGCACGTTAACGGTAGAACTGAAATAGGATGAAAATCGGAATCACCTGCTATCCCACTTACGGAGGCAGCGGAATCGTCGCCACCGAACTGGGACTGGAGCTAGCCACTCGCGGCCACGACGTTCACTTCATTACCTACGCGAATCCTATTCGTCTAGATCCTGGACTCGCTGGCATCTACTATCACGAGGTGGAAGTATCCAACTATCCGCTGTTCCAATATCCGCCTTACTGCCTGGCGCTGGCCTCGCGGATGGCCGAGGTCGCCGAGAATTATGACCTGGACGTGTTGCACGTTCATTACGCTATTCCCCACTCGATTTCCGCCCTGCTGGCGCAGCAAATGCTCGCGCCGCAACGCCGCCTGCCTTTCATCACCACGCTGCACGGCACCGACATCACGCTGGTGGGAATGGACCGGTCGTATTTTCCGATCACCAAGTTCTCCATTGAGAAGTCCGACGGCATTACCAGCATCAGCGCGCACCTGCGCGAGCAGACCTATGAATTTTTCGGGGTTCAAAACGAGATTCGCGTGATCCACAATTTCGTGAATGTCGAGATATATAAGCCGATGGCGGAGCGGCCAAACACGCGAAAAACGGCTGATGCATATCTCGAATTTCCGGCCGGTGAAGCGCGTGGTGGATTGCATCCGCGTTCTGGCGGAGGTATTGAAGAAGACTCCGGCGCATCTTTACATGGTCGGCGACGGGCCCGACCGTCCCGCGGCCCACGGATTGGCGCGGCAACTTGGCGTCGACAAGCACGTTACCTTCATGGGCAAGCAGGACCACGTCGAGCGGATTTTTCCACGGATGCACGTGCTGCTGATGCCGAGCGAAATGGAGTCGTTCGGATTGGCCGCGCTCGAAGGCATGGCCTGTGGCGTACCGCCGGTGGCGACTCAAGTGGGCGGCGTTCCCGAGCTGATTACACACGGAGTGGACGGGTTCCTGGAGCCCGTTGGCGATATCGAAGCGCAGGCCGCGCGGGTGGTGGAGTTGCTCTCAGACGACGAGCGCCATCAGAAGATGGCCGAGGCGGCGCGGCGGACGGCGGTGGAGCGTTTCGCGACGTCGCTGATTATTCCGCAATACGAGAAGTATTACGAGGAGACAATCGCTCGGTTCTAAGCACATTCTCCATACGCCACCGAACGTCTTAGCCTTTCCATCGGGAGCACGACGAAGAAGCGGCACAGGGGGTTAGCAGTGTTTGGGCATAAAGACAGGAAACGTATAGGCCGACGTACAGGGACGTTATGTTGCTTTTATCGCCATTCTTACGGTTGCTCGGAACTGTGTCCCTGCGTTATATTCAGCAAGCGAGCGTGACCCGAAAAGAGTGCCCTCGCCTCGATGTCCGACGAGACCATTTATAGCAAAGTGCTCGGCGACCTCCGTGTTGTCATGACGGCACTAAAGCCCGGCGAGGTAGATTACGATGAAATAGTCGCGTACCGCGATCAGGTCTTTGCAAAGTACCAACCGATCTTTTCGACTGACCACGTTGCGAACTTGTCCAAAGACGAGTTCACCTCATTCTTATATTTCGACAACAACCACCATTGGAGTGGGCTGCACCGCAAGGGACTCCAAGCTGCCGCTGACATGAGCACACTGCGCAAAGCGCTGGGAGTTCTCTTAGACGAAAGCAAGCCAATTCACGAGCGCTTTCCTGTGGCGCTCAATATCGTAGGCGGCTTCGGCAAAGCCACAGCTACAGGCATATTGACCGTAGCTTATCCTGCTGTCTACGGCGTTGGAACAATACGTCTGAAGGTGCGCTGCGTAAGGTCGGGCTGTGGCCCAATTTGGACAAAGGGGAGGGTGACGGCGAGAGGTACGCCAAGATGAAGGCCTTCTTACCAGATTCAGGACGGATCTGAAAACCGACTTCTGGACACTCGACGCGCTGTGGTGGTTCCTTCTGAATCCTGAAGGATGGCTACGTCTCCATCCACCTGAGGTTTCCAACGCTCCCCAAGCGGCCAACGAAACCATCCATCAGACTGGCGGGGGATTCGCACTTGAGCGCCAACTCGAAGAATTCCTGCTCGAGAACTGGAGTCAAACGCCACTCGCGAGCGATTGGGCCATCTACAGCACGACTGATGATCCGGAGGCCGGTAATCAGTTTCCGACAGATGTCGGTCCAGTGGATATTCTGGCAGTCCACAAGTCGCAACCCCGCTTATTGGTCATAGAACTCAAACGAAACCAAAGTACCGATCAGACCGTTGGCCAGATATATGGGATGGGTAGAGAAGCATTTAGCGAAGGAGGGGGGGAAGACCGTAGAAGGGCTGATCATCGCACGCAAAGCTGACAAAAGTGCAGCGTATGCGCTCTCGCTGTTGCCTCAGGTGAGTATGATGACGTACGAGGTTGAGTTCCGCTTGAAGCGCTCGGAGGCCTCGCCGGAATAACGAGCTCAGCGTGCCGGTCCAGACTCGTTTCCAGCGTCCGATTGTAATGGGAACTCGGCTAGAAAGATCTCAACGGGGCGCATTCACCGGTTGACCGTCTTCGAGCGTGTAGATGTCTTGCCGTGAGTCCTGCAATTCGTCAGACCATTCTCTAGTCACGCCTTGAGCCCAAGCGATTCCGACCTCGTCCTCATCTGGCAGGAGGACGATCAAGCGCACCGGTCCCGCTGGGAGGTCCGCCGGAACGTGAACCTGGAGTCGATGTTGTTGGTCGATATCACCGACGAGTTCGATGGCTCTCATACGAACGTTATCCATCCGGTTCTCAATCGCACCTGGGCATCCAAATCGTACCAAATATCTTTTCGCACACGCCTTTGCAATGGCTGACTGGTCACCAAAAAGTACACGCCCCTAAACCCCTCATTCTCAACCAGAAACCAGAAACTAGGAACTTAACAACCGCCCCCGGTGTCTAACCCAACAAGAGAGATGCTTCTCGGCCCTGGATTTTTGGGGCTACAATTAGTTAGGTAGAGGGCCATGGCGGACACGACCGTTGGTCTACATCTGGACGCGTACCTGATCTCCGCCCCGGAGGAGGACGCACTCGTCACCGCGCTTTCGAAGGGCGTCGAGGAAGCCTTCGAGATTCTGATCCAGCGCTATCAGCAGCCGGTCTACAATCTGGTCTGCCGCCTGCTTAATGATCCTTCCGACGCAGCCGATATAGTGCAGGAGGTCTTTCTGAAGGTATTTCGCAACATCGGGTCGTTCCGGGGCAACAGTAGCCTGAAGACCTGGATCTATCGGATTGCAGTGAATGAGGCGTACAACCACAGGCGCTGGTTCTCCAGGCATCAGCGGCAGGAAGTCGCGTTGGGTCGCGAAGACGGGCTGCTGAGTTACGCGGACAGCGTGGCCGATCCCGCGCCGACTCCGTTCGATCAGGCGGCCGATCATGAGACGCGCGCCCTGGTGGAAAAGGCGCTGGAAAAACTGAATCCGAAGTTTCGCGCGGCCGTGGTTCTGCGGGACATCGAAGACTTGAGCTACGAAGAAATCGCCGCGGTGCTCGAGATTTCGCTCGGCACCGTGAAGTCGCGCATCCTGAGAGGGCGCGAAGGTCTGCGAAAAATTTTAGAAGGCCGGTTGGAGTTGGAGGCAACTATGTCGTGGGCCTCCCAACCGTTGACGGAATAGTATGGAGTGCTTGATCGTCAGACGCAGAGCATCGGCTTATGCCGATAACGCCGTGTCGCAAGAAGAACACCGGGAAATGAGGCAGCATATGCAGGATTGCCAGGTTTGCGCGCGCGAGTCGGAACGCTATCAGCGGATTCGCGAGGCCTTGCGCTCTCTTCCCCGGCGCATTCCGCCATCCGATCTGACGGTCCGGCTGCGCGTGGCAGCTTCGCAGGCGCGAACTCAGACTGCCAACGGGGCTAGCGATTGGACCCGCTTGCGCGATCGCTTGCAGTTAGCTATGTCCAATCTCATGCGGCCGCTGGCGCTGCCTCTGGCCGGCGGATTGTGCGCGGCGCTGGTGTTGTTCAGCGCGCTGGTGCCGACCTTCACTTCCACCTTCGCCAGCAACAAGGCCGACGTTCTCTTGGACGTTCCCACCATGTTGACCACCGAACCGTCGCTGAAGTACATGGCGCCCATCGCTTTTGCTGAGGCAGATGCCATCGTAGACCTGAACATCGATGATCAGGGCCGCATCGTGAACTATTCGATCGTCAGCGCGCCCGGCCAAACCGAACAATTGCGCCGCCGCATCGAGAACAACCTGCTGTTCACCGAGTTCTGGCCCGCCACTGCGTTCGGCAAACCGATCGCCGGCACGGTCCGGATTTCGTTCCACAATTCCAGCCACGTCGAAGTAAAAGGATAGTTGGGTCGCCGCCTAGGGCAGCATTTTCTCGCCCGCCCGAGCGTGCTGGAACGCATCGCTGAAATTGCGTGCCCTGAGCCGGCTGATACCGTCATCGAAATCGGACCGGGAAGAGGCGCGCTGACTTCGCATCTTCTCAGCCGCGCCACGCGGGTCGTCGCCATTGAGATCGACCCGGTGCTGGTTCACTACCTGCAGGCCAAGTTTCGCGATGAACCGAGGCTCGTGCTGGTTCCCGCTGATGTTCTCAAGGTCGATCTGGCGCAGTGGGGACTTGTGGCTGTAGTCGGAAACCTGCCGTATTACATCACCTCTCCCATCATCGAAAAGACTCTAGCGTTGGGACCCCAGCTCAAGCGTGCGGTGTTTTTGGTCCAGAAGGAGGTCGCCCAGCGGCTCACCGCCAGTCCCGGCACTCGCGACTACGGATATCTCAGCGTTCAAACCCAGCTCCTGAGCGCTCCCGAGCTGGTTGTGGGTGTTCCCGCCGCCGCGTTCCGACCGCCGCCCAAAGTCGACTCGGCGGTAGTTCAATTGACGCCCCGCAACAATTTCCCTGCCCTCGACCACGATGCCTTTCTCAATTTCGTCAGCCGCTGCTTTCGCCAAAAGCGCAAAAAGATCCGTAACAACTTGATCGGCCCTTACGACCGCGCGCTGCTCGATTCCATTCCGGCTACCGCGAAACGGGCCGAACAATTGTCGATCCCCGAGTTGGCGGATTTGTTTCGCCAACTCTCTGCTTCGTGAATACTGCCTTCCGTCCTCTGCATTCTGTCTTCTGCATTCTGTCTTCTGCATTCTGTCTTCTGCATTCTGTCTCCTGCTTCCTGCCTCCCACCTCCTGTATCCTGAAATTTCATGGCTCCCCGCGTCCGCTTCGCACCCTCGCCCACCGGCTTCCTCCACATCGGAAGCGCGCGGACTTTCATTTTCAACTGGCTTTATGCCCGCCACACCGGCGGCACCATGATCCTGCGCATCGACGACACCGATGTCGACCGCAACACTCAGGCTTCGCTCGATTCTATCTTCGACGGCCTGAAGTGGCTCGATCTTGGTTGGGATGAGGAATACCGCCAGTCCGACCGGCTGGCCCAGCATCAGCAGCTGGCGTGGAAGATCTTCGAGCGAGGTTTGGCCTATCGCGACTTCACTCCGGCTTCAACGGACACAGAGGACAAGGCCCACGGCGACGGTCCATGGCTGTTCAACTCCGGTATGCGGGAGCTGTCGTCCGACGAAAGCCAGCGACGCGCCGACGCCGGCGAACCCTTCGTACTGCGTTTCCGGGTGCCTCGCGACACCGCACGCTGCGTCGAGTTTCATGACAACGTCTATGGCCACCAATCGAAATCGACCGCCGACATCGAGGACTTCGCATTACTTCGAAGCAACGGCATTCCGACCTATCACATGGCCTCCTGCGCCGACGACATCGACCTCCGCATCAGCCATATCATCCGCGGCCAGGATCATCTGACCAACACCTTCAAGCACGTACTGATCTTCGAAGCCGCGGGCGCCGCGCCGCCCCAGTTCGCGCATTTGCCTTTATTAATTGCTCCTGACGGATCGAAGCTTTCGAAGCGGAAACATGGCCCAGTGGTCAGCGTGACCACCTATCGCGACGCCGGCTTTCTCCCGCATGCATTCGTGAATTTTCTCTGCTTGCTCGGCTGGTCGCCCAAGGACAATCGTGAGCAAATGACGCGCCAGGAGCTGGTGGACGCCTTCTCGTTCGAAGGCATCAATCACAGCAATGCCGTCGTGAACTTCACAGAAGCCGATCCGTTCGATCCCAAGGCGGTGTGGCTAAACGCCGAGTACATTCGCGCTCTGCCGCTCGATGAGCTGGCCCAACGGCTCATGCCGTTCATCCCTGGCGCGGATCCTGCCAAGATGCGGCAGATCGCGCCGCTGGTACGAGAACGGATTAAGCTATTGAGCGACGTAAGCACCATCGCTGATTTCTTTTTCGTCGATAAACCTGCGTATTATGATCCGGCTGAACTCATTCCCCAGAAAGGTGACCGGGATCTCGCGCTCAAGGTGCTGCAACAGGCACACGGAACGCTGGCGAAAACGGAGTTCAGCCACGATGCGCTCGACGCCGCGCTGCGCGCCGACGCCCAGCGTTTACAAATCAAGACTGGGCAAATGTTTCAGCCCATCCGAGTCGCGGTATGCGGGCGAAAGAATGCTCCGCCGTTATTTGAGACCCTGGAAGTGATTGGGCAACAAGGAACACTTACCCGTATCGATGAAGCCATCAAATTCCTAGAGCGAGAAGACAATGAATCCGTTAAAGACTGAGGCTGATACCGGAGCGGCGCCTGCCGAACCGGCCGCTCCCTCCAACTTCATTCGTGAAATCATCCTCGACGACTTGAAGACCAACAAGTACCGCGGGCGCGTGCACACCCGCTTTCCGCCGGAGCCGAACGGCTATCTCCACATCGGCCACGCTAAGTCGATCAACTTGAACTTTGGCCTGGCTGCCGAGTTCGGCGGCCAATGCAACCTGCGATTCGACGATACCAACCCGTCCAAGGAAGAAACCGAATACGTCGACTCCATCATCGAAGACGCCCGCTGGCTGGGCGGCGATTGGGGCGACCGGCTATTCTATGCCTCCGACTATTTCGATCAACTCTATGAATGGGCTGTTCAACTTATCAAATCCGGCAAGGCCTACGTTTGCGATCTGTCGGCCGACGAGGTTCGCAAGCAGCGCGGCACCCTTACCGAGCCCGGGCAGGACAGCCCGTACCGCAATCGTTCGGTGGAAGAGAACTTGGATCTGTTCGCCCGCATGAAGGCCGGGGAATTTCCGGATGGGGCGCGAACATTGCGCGCTAAGATCGACATGGCCTCGCCCAATCTGAATCTGCGCGACCCGGTGATGTACCGCATTCTGCATGCCGAACATCATCGCACCGGCAACAAATGGTGCATCTATCCGATGTACGACTTCGCGCACGGCCAGTCCGATTCGATCGAGCGAATCACGCACTCCATCTGCACGCTGGAGTTCGAGGATCATCGCCCGCTCTACGATTGGTACGTCGAGCAGTTGGGGATCTACCATCCGCAGCAGATCGAGTTCGACCGGCTCAACCTCACCTATACGCTTTTGAGCAAGCGGAAGCTGCTTCAACTCGTACAGCAGCGTCTCGTTAGCGGCTGGGACGATCCCCGTATGCCGACCATTTCGGGGCTTCGCCGCCGCGGCTACACTCCCGAGGCCATCCGCAATTTCTGCCGGCGCGTGGGCGTGTCCAAGACCAACGGCACAACCGAGCTCGGGCTCCTTGAGTATTTTCTGCGTGAAGACCTGAATAAGCGGGTCGCGCGCGTGATGGCTGTATTGCGGCCTTTGCGCGTGGTCATCGACAATTATCCCGAAGGCCAAGTGGAGCACATGGAAGCGGTCAACAATCCCGAAGACCCGAGCCAGGGCACTCGCCAGGTTCCCTTTTCCCGCGTGATTTACATCGAGCAGGACGATTTTCGCGAGGACCCGCCCAAGCAATATTTCCGGCTTTCTCCCGGCCGCGAGGTTCGGCTGCGTTATGGTTATCTGGTCACGTGCACCAGCGTTGTCAAAGATTCGAGCGGACAGGTGACCGAAGTTCACTGCACCTACGATCCGGCTACGCGTGGCGGCAACACTCCCGACGGCCGCAAGGTCAAGGGTACGATTCACTGGGTGTCGGCGGAGCACGCCATCGACGCCGAGGTTCGTCTCTACGACAATCTGTTTACCAAAGAGGATCCCAACGAGGTCGCCGAAGGCCAGGATTTCACGGCGAATCTCAATCCGAATTCGCTCGAAGTCGTGAGCGCGGCCAAGCTCGAACCTAGCCTGCGGGACGCGAAACCCGGATCGCGGTACCAGTTCGAACGGCTCGGTTACTTCTCCGTCGATCCGGACACGTCGCCACAGAAACTGGTCTTCAATCGAACAGTCGCTCTGCGCGACACCTGGGCAAAAATCGAAAAGAAATCCAAATGATCATTCTCGGACTCGGCGGGATTCTCAGTGAGCCCGCCTGCGCCGTTTTAAGGGACGGCGAGCTGGTGGCGGCCATTGAACAGGACAAGGTCGCGCGCCGGCCACCCTCCGGCGGGTTGCCCGATGAAGCCATCGCCATGGCATTGCATCTCGCTCAGGCTACTCCCGCGGATGTGAACTGTGTCGCTCTGGTGCGGCCATTCGCGCAAAATATTCACCTCGCGCTACGCTCGCAATTTCCGAACGCTCAGGTGCTGATGGTCGAACACCATACCGCGCACGCCGCTTCGGCCTACTATCCATCGCCTTTCGACGAGGCAACCGTGCTCACGCTCGATCGCGATGGCGATTTTCGCTCCGCGGCCCGGTGGCGCGCCTCGGGCAACCTACTCCAGTTGGAGAAAGACCTCTATTATCCCGACTCGCTTGGCGACCTCTACGGCCGTGTCACTGAATTGTTGGGATTTGGAGCGGGTGTCGACGAGCATAAGGTCCAATGGCTTTCGACTGCTGATGGCGGCGGTGCTTACCAACCGCTCTTCGAGCAGGTTCTCGGAAACGCCGAGTGGCCTGCGCTCAATCGCACGTACTTCGACTCGAATCGTCTCAATGAGGGCGGTTTCAGTGAAAAGTTTTACCAGCAAATCGGCTTGCCGGGGGGCGCCGAAATTCCCAAAGAGATGCATGCGCCGCTCGCGGCGGGCCTTCAGCGGGCCATCGAGCACGTAGTGCTTCGCATGGCCGGACCCGGTGAGAAGCTTTGTCTCGCGGGCGGTCTGGCGTTGAATGCGTTGCTCATCAGCTCGCTCGAGCAATCGAAAAACGTGTTCGTGCAGCCAGCCGCTGGAAACCCCGGAACGGCGCTAGGAGCTGTGTTCTATGCCTGGAATGGTGTAATGGGCCAGCAGAAGCGTGCTTCGCTGAGCGATTTGTGCTTGGGGCCCAGCTACAACGGCGAAGAGATCAAGAAGATCCTAGAGAACTGCAAGCTCCGCTTCCGCTATCTGTTGACCACGGGCGAATTGATCGACTCCGCGGTCCGCGATCTCAATGGCGAAAAAATCATCGCCTGGATGCAAGGACGAATGGAGTTCGGACCCCGCGCGCTCGGTAATCGCAGTATCCTGGCGTCGCCGCTCAACCCCTATTCGACCGAGAATCTGAACCTCTTCATCAAGCACCGTGAGCCCTTCCGGAAATTCGCCGCGTCGGTGCCCGCCGAAATCGCTAGCGAGTATTTCGAAACCGGACCCAATGCGCGCTATCTTGCCACCGTTGGCCGCGTGCGGCCGGTGTATCGCAAGACCTTTGAAGGAGCCGTAATGGGCGATGGTGCGGTTCGCGTCCACACTGTATTTAAGGACGACAATCCGATCTACCACCAGTTGCTGCATGCGGCCGGAAAGGCCACCGGGCTTCCCGTGTTGTACAACACCAGCTTCAATCTCTTCGGCGATCCGCTGGTCTGTACTCCGCGCGATGCCGTTCGCAGCTTTTACTCGTCGGGGATCGATGCGTTGTTCGTCGGCAATTTCGTGGTAGAAAAGTGACACGTTCTGTAACGGATTGAAACTACACGAATTATAATAGGCCATTGACTATTTGTACGAATACTCGTACGATTAGCCATGCAGGCCCGCCCAGACATCATCCTCTACAAGCGTCACTCGCAAGACTGCTCCGTCCACAAAACCAAGCTGCCTGTCTCCAAGCGCCGCTTCTGGTTTGAATGTTACTGCCCAATCTGGATCGAAGGCCGCACACCTGCCGGCGACATCATCCCGCGGCAGAGCACCGGCACGCGCGACACGGCAGCGGCTGAAGCATTCCGACGCTCACTCCTGGAGACGCCCACGGAACAGCACGGCCCTGCCATCGCGGCTTGCATCGAAGAGTACGTGCTGTCCCGACAGGCTGAGCTTGACAGCGAAACCGTCGATCACTACAGATATATTCTCGGCCTGTTGCGAACATTCCTCGAAGACCGCCGCGTGCTGCGCATGCAGGAGATCACCGTAGATCACCTGGAGCACTTCAAGACAAGCCTGCCTGGTGGTAAGACCAGCTCCCACCAGATGTACTTCTCCAAGGTCAGGGCCTTTGTGCGTGACGCCTACCGCCGCGACTGGATCAAGACCAATCTCTTCGAGCGCGTCCGGCCTGTGCGCTCCGCCATCATGCAGAAGGAGCCATACACGGACGCGGAGGTTGACGCGATCCTGCAAGAAGCGGGGACGGGCAGCCTTGGTGACAACACTGGAGGCTACTGCGCCAAACAGAAGACCACGGCCGTCCTGATCGAGCTGATGCTGACCACGGGCATGCGGGTCGGGGACGCGATCGCCTTTGACCCCCGCTTCCTCGCACGCGGCCAGAAGCTGTGGGTCTACACCTACACGCCACAGAAGCAGCTTCGTGCCAAGACGCTGAAGACGCTGGAAGCCTACCTGCCTGACGCGCTCAAGCGCCGGATCGACAAGTGTGAGTGGATCACCGCGAAAGGGCCATTCTACGGCACCTGCGATGACGATAACAGGATCGCCGTCCACCGCACCATGAAGATCATCGGCAAGAACGCGGGCGTGCCAGACTGCCGGCCGCACCGTCTGCGGGATACCTTTGCCATCCGCTGCATTCTTGCTGGTGTGCCCATCGAGGACGTGTCACGCCTTCTTGGGCATTCGAGCGTTAAGGTCACGGAAGCGTATTACCTTAAGTGGGTGGCCAGCCGGAAGCGGCGCCTTGAGGGCTTGCTGGCTGAGACGCTCATGAACCCGCGCCGCAACGCTCGCGGGAATTAAGATCACGCTCCGCTTCCCCGGCAGGCGCAACACGCCCGGCTCTTTCGAGAAGATCCGCGAGATGGTCTTAGGGTGGACGCGCCACAGCGCCGCCAAGTCGGATACTCTATGATGCTTCTCAGCGGACGGTCCTAGCCGCGAATCTGAGGCTGAATAGTTTGTCATGTGGGATCTTGTCCAAGGAAAAAAAATCGGAACAGCCCCGTGAGGAACTGCCCGTCAAAGCAGCCTCAAAGGAAAAGGGCTGAGCCAGCGAAGGAGATCGCAAGCGTTGCTTGCTCGGCGCTTGAGGGGGAAGAACTTGAAACCGAGGTGCTGCCTACGCTAGGCACCACATCGACCAAATATTAAGGCAACGAATGGGGTTCAGTGGTGACCGCGCCTATGGTGGAGCGCAGCAAAACGAAAAATCTGTTAACGCCCTGCGTCGGCGTGAATCAGTACGATGATTTCGCGGGAACGTCAGGCTTTCAAAACACCTGCTGGATAAACTGATCCGCGGCGACGATGACGGCCAGTGGATACGCCGGCCGCGAACAGGATATCAAATCAAAAACGGATGCCGGCCACATTGCGCTGTTTTGGCAACGTCACCGTTAGCGGAGAGAAATCTGATAATTCACTTCTCGTGATCGCACTACATACTCACGTGGAGTGCGAGAGGTGTGCCCTCCTTGCGGAGGAGTAAGGAGGGTGTGTCTTTCCCTCCACGGCCGTTGCGTCGCCAGAAGGCACGGCCGCCCACACCCGGCTGGCACCTGCGGATTCTGGCGACCGCATCGGGGTTAGTCCTTTTTATGGTTCTTCGGTTTTCGGTTCGTCACAGCGCACAAGGAACTCGGTTCCCTAATTTCCGGAAAGTCCGTGGCACTTCACGAACGCACTCAAAGGCACTCGTCTCCGTCGCCCTGATGGTCATCGGCGTCCTTGGCCGCACAAAGCGCCGCGACGTCAAGATGTCAGTTTTTCATCCGACAGGCTGCTGAAATTGGTTACCCGATTGGGGCTAACTGTTAAAAACCACATCGGTTCAGTTATGCAAAGCATCAAACAAATAGTGCGGCGGGAGCGTCAAATTGCTCCTGACCCGGACCACACCTCCGAAGAGTCACGAGCAACCCGTCGCGCCTGCGGCCGTTCAGCTTTCAGCTCCGTACCGGCCGTGGCATCCACGGCGCTCAGCCAAAGGCCGAGATTACAGGCAGGTTATTTTGTGGGCTCAGGCTGTCTGAGCAACGTCTAAAAAGATGGGCCACGCCGGGATAGGAGCTCAGGGCCGGTCTTCCTCCGAACGGTCATGAGACAACCCGGCTGGCCTTCTCGATTTCGTCCAAACCTGCTCGGCTGCAATCTCCGAGGTTGACGCTCTGAAGCTAAACGAAAAGCTGTTAGATGTGCTGATGAATTGAACGCTCGATACTGTCCGAACAGATCCGGCTGCTCGTGATCGGCAGCAGGCCGGACAGCTAGCAGCCGTGCTCGTCACGATGCCGCTTTAACGCCTTCTTAGCCGCCTCGCAGAGTTCAACGAGTCTCCTGGTGGGGTTTCATGATTAATTTATCCTGTGTTTTGTTAAGATTACAGCGTAATTCGTAAGTCGTTGGTTCTATTAATGTGGCCGAAAAGCACCATATTGTGGCAACATTGATACACTCGAAAATTTGGTCAGACGTGCGTGTAATGGCCTGCCTATCGCCGCAAGTCATTGAAAACAGATTACTTACCCATACCCCGATAGGGTGGTCAGCAAGTCCTTTAATTGCAACGGGTTAGCTGTGGCGAATGGAAGGCAAAGCTATCAGCAGTTCCGGAGGCGGTAACAGCGCGCAACACCTTGACACTAGCGGTATTTAATCGGCCAGCGTTTAGCGTCACGATTCCGCTTGGCCGCATTGCAAAACCGACAGGCAGACTGATGGTTACTACCTTCGTGTGCGAGGTCCGGCCGCACACGGATCGGGATGATATGGTCTAGTTCAGTAGCCACGGCCGGCCGCGATGGTTCGCAATCAGGCGTGATATTGATCTGGCAGAACGGCTGCTTGAGGAGCTGGGACTCGCGCTCCATCTTGTGCCACCGATCATAGCCGCGCGATTTGGTGGTAGGTCGGCTGCCTTGCTGCCATTTCTTGTACTCTTCATTTGTCATGTTTTTGTTTCTCCTTGCTTCAGAAGTCCTCATCACCGTCGGCTTGGTTCCCGTAAATTTGAGGTCCGCCAAGAGGGCGTGCACGTGAGAGAACACTAGCGCACCTGTATGCGATCTTGATCGCTGGTGGCCGTCGTGATTCTTCACTAGGAACGGATTACGCCTCCACCTCGTCCCACGAGCCATGAATTCCCGGATGCTTTGGTTGACCGCTCTGGCGTTGGCTGCCGCCGAACTGGCTTTTCCGCAAACGTATTTTCCGGTCGGCGCCCTTCCCGACCTAGCCGCCGACCGCTACGCACGTTTCCTGACAGCGATGCACGAACCCTCGCTCTATGAGTTGTCCAGGCAAAAGCCGGGCGTGGAAGCTTACCGCTTGCTATGGTTGCGTAGCGACCGAAGGCCCGCTAGCATTCGCTTCGCGCCGAATCCCGGAGGCACGGGATGGTTTTACCGGTCGCATGACCGGCGGCACCGGCTCAACTCTGCCGGGGGGACTGCGCGAAAACGGCATGTCGTGGTCGTGGAAGTCGCGTACGGCATCTTTTTTGAGGACCATCGACGATGTGGGGTTCTGGAGTTTGGCGATTGGCGGTTCCGACAAAGCGGATTTCTGTCGTTCGCATTGGATTTTGGAAGGCGTGCGGCAAGGCCAATACCGTGTGATCGACCGCTGCTCGCCGCCGGAAAGCGACCCGATTCGCATTCTCGGAGTTCGGGCGATGAGGCTTGCGAACCTGAGAGTTCATGGAGATCAGATTTATTAGGGGTCGTTAGAACCGGGCCGCGTTTTGGGGCGACGCGGCCACTACGGAATCCGTCCATCTGGAGGTTAGTCGCCTTACCAAACCGCTGACGTGGGTTTTTTGGGCAGTAGCTTGAGGTTCTCTTACAAGCTCCGACAAAATCCGACGGCCTGGCTTGCGAGGTCGAGCCGGGCCGAACTGTGGTTTGCATCGCCTTTCCAGAGGTAGAATACCCGTTTAGAAGTGTGATTGGCCCCCCACGGGTCTCACCACCTGGCCGGCGACTGTTGAGCCTGAGTAGCGGGTTTAATAGCTTGCTTTGCGTCAACATCCTCAATCCAACCCAGCCTTATCAACGCCGGAATCGCATCAACGTAGATCGCCTCAGGGATGCGCGTAATCAGAGAGAGACTAGCCGCGGTGTGTGGCGTACCGTCACTCCGCAACAGATAGCCGCGCTGTTCGACAGTGCCGCGGGCTGCCACGCAGATTAGCGTGATCCACGCGGCGTAACGAGCCACGCCGTTCTCGCCTGTGACGAGTTCCGCATATCGGGAGCCATCGAAATGGTTGGGAACCATGACGGAAGATAGTTTCTTGTACTTGCGGCTGTTCGCATTCTCATAGTGCGTGTTCCAGCCTACGATGTGGAGCATTGTTGCTCCTCCTTTTGTTTTTTTGCAGAGATTCGGCATACTGCTCATAGGCCGTTTTCTAACTCGCGATGATCTTTGATCTTTGATTCGCTAGGCGCAGCGGACAGTCGATCATTTACAGGTATTGATCAAGACCTTTGGCCTCGCTCCGATTTGGAAAGCAAGGAAGCATCAGAGGGAACTTGCAAGGAGAATTCACAGCGATGAAGCAAAGACTCATAGTGACCAACGAATTAACGGGCCGGAGTGCAGACGACCCTGAATCTTACCTTGGATTCAAGGTGGGCATGGAAATCTGGGCAGCAACTGACGAGCCTGGTGACGAGATCACGTTTACTTTGGAGACGCTCACTTTCATCACTGATCGGAAGACGTTTACAGCGGTCACCCGACCGTTTCACGCCTAAGCCGACGTCGTGCGGATGTCCGATTCGTCTCCCACAATCTCCCAGCAGGGTGGGAGAAATTATCGCTTTGTATTGTATTTGTTTTTCTTAGATTCAGTTTGGTTAGATTCAGTTCAGTTGAGTTACATTCTGTTCCATTCTCTTCCGTTCGATTGAGTTTGGCAGAGCAGGTAGGGGAATACTCCGTCCCGACCTGGCTCAGGGCTAACGCCCTTCGCCGTCGGAGGTGTAGGTATTGGGGAAGGCCAATTACACCCCTCGAAGGCCAAAAAGGTTGTTCCGCTCTCCAGGCTCATTACGTTCCGTTTTTCCTCACCCGAATGCCGTGGACACCCTCACCCAGGCTACCCCCCTCATTCCGCGCGTCCCCCCAAAGGCCTGTTTTACAGCGTTCCGATGTGTCAGGCTCTTAGGCCGAAACGATTCGAGCCGAGGACCTCGTTGACTCCACGCTAAAGCGAGGTGCTGCTGAGTTCTACAAGTTACGGAACAGAATGCCCGTGGCTGATCGTCGCAGGTACTTGTAGTCGCTAAGGATTTGTTTCCCGCTTTTCACGACGTCTTTCAGCGTGGCCAGGCCAAGCGTATTTGCGACTGCTCCAGCAGTCGCCATTTCGACGTTTCCGGTCGCCGCGCCGACAATGGATATCGACGCCGAGACGATCATCGGTGCTACTTCAAGACCATACCATTTGACGCCCGAACGAGCTAGTTTCTCTAATCGAGCTTGATGCTCCAGCATCGCCGCGTTTATGTTCGCAACCACAGCATTTGTGACAGTCTCGATATCGGAGGCAGAGGCTAGCGTGATGTCTTCAAAGCCCTTCCGCATAACGTCGCGCAGTTCAGCTAATGCACCGTTACGTCGAAGCTCAATTAATACGTTCGGCGAAGCTCGCAGAAGACGTAGCGTCCCGTCTTCCCGCTCGGAGTGAAGGGCCTTGGCTATAAGAAGGTCATGAACGGCCTGGGGCGAATTAGCCGCGGGTGCCCGCGCTAGGTCGTACTCATATTTCCACAACAAGTACTGCCACGAGGTGGGAGCGTCGACAATAGGGGTTCCTCCTAGTCGCTGACTGGACAGAACAATATCGTTCGCCTGCATGAGGCGGCTATGTAGATGATGGGCAAGTGCTTCACCGGGAGCAAGGTTGGTCATTCGAGATCGGAACGAACGGCTGAATTGGGAGTTGGTTTGCCGATCAAGCCTCTGAAACTGCTCGACGACATCATTCGGCCAATCCAAATCGAATAGAATACGCTGGCTGTCTTTCGTGGCCGCTGCAATCTGGTGAAGATCCGAAAATTGCTTGAGAAATTCGAGAAGTTCGCTACGGCTGGTGAATGATCGCCCAAATACTCTACCCATGTGAAGTAACAGGTCTTGATCTGCTAGCGATTCGAGGCGCTTTACCCGTGGAGCATCAAAACTAAGTGGATCGCTGACGATGACAACGATCGGCGGTTCAACTTCTGCGAGGGCTAGCTCTCGATAAGTGAGGGCATTTAAAGCATGCTTTGCTGTGAAGCGGAGAGCATTCTTCGGTTCGAGATAAGGACGAAAATCCGCGATCCGAAGCACTGGATCAGGTATGACTACAGTGTCCATATAAAGGGCAGTGGAGGAGGCAATGCTGCCCGTGTAATATGACGGGAACAGGTCTCCACCGTACACGGCCTTCAGACCCTTCAGTTCAGTCACATGGCGATCGACGACCGAGCGGTAGCGGTCCCAAAACTCGATCATCGCTCCAAAGAAGTTCTCACTTTCAGCTTCGAAGGCTCGAAGAGCGTCGCCGTCCGACGATAGGTCGTCAGCGAGATCGGCGGGAGTCACGTCGTGCTGCTTCATCTGCTTGAACGGCCCACCAAAAAGCTCTTCGAGACCATCGAAATATGCTGTCATGATCTGTCTTAAAGAGGATTCGGCCATCGTGATACCATTCTAGGCTCGACAAAAAACGGTGCTCGTTATCTCTCGACATCGACGCTCTCCGTGAGCGGCTTTGGCTTGGGTGTGCGAACGATTTGGAGGGGATCGTCGCCAAGTGGAAGCATGGAACGTATGGTCAGTCGTCGTGGAAGATCAGGAATCCCAGGCGTATTCGCAGTACGAAGAGCGCCACGGGCGGCCACGAGTTGTTCGACCACAAGCGGGCACGAACCGCACTCGCTTGTCCAGGACACAAAATAACCCCAAAATCCGAACTTCTAACCGATTGATTCTATTGATGTGGAAAATGGGCAAAATCAGCGATCTTGAAAAACACCCGCTATACAGACAACTTAATAAATCGGTAGGGGTAAAGTAGCGGCCAAAAATCAATCTGGCTGTATACGGGCGTTTTTCAAGGCTGCAAGCAGCTTCTCGCGATACTCCGCACTGATTCGTTTACGTTGGCGGACTCCGGCAACCGCGATGGCTAACTGCGATTGCTCGCGATTAAGTGGGTCGAACAAGGCCACTCCTTCGCCGTGCGCGTCGATCAATATCGTAAAGCCAGCCGCGGCCAGCTTGTCGCGCCTGTTGTCCCACTTCTCACGGAAGTTCTGGCGGTCGTGGTCCTTCTGGTTCGGCATGTAGATCAGTCTTAGGAGCGCGTTGTATTCTCGGATCAGGCCGTGCCGGCCGAGTACAATCTCATCTCGGCACTCGTCTTTGACGATGCGGCAGCGGTGTGCCTTTGCCCATAGGCGCAGTACGGCTAGTCGTTCTTCTCTGTTCATCTATATCTGTTGGTTCCTTTCAAAAAGAAACCCGCGGCCGACTAACAGGCCGTGGCGGGTTTTAGATTTCCGTTGTTGAGGTGCGCTGCTATTGCGTTCGCCGCTGGCTCCTCTCATCCTTGCAATTGCGGCAATGAATACTCTGCATCACGCTGAAGGGATGGGGCTTGAACTTGTTTCGTGAATTTATGTTCCGTTTCTGCAAAACCTGTTCAAGGTCGTCTCTTCGGATGCGTAGTTGACTACCAATCCGTATCGCTGGAAATTGCCCGTGCGCAATCTGTCGGCGCAGACTTGCCGGATGAAGGCGTAGGTAAAACGCTACTTCATCGACCGTCAACAGGTTGGGATAAGAATATTGCATGTGGGCTCCTTAGAAGCGTTCCCTCACCCTTGCACATAAGGGCGGGAATACTCTGTATTTATCTGATTGTTAAAGCTTTAGCTAAAAGTGATTCGAGAGGAATGTTAGTAGCGTTGTGCTCCGCAACAAGATTGCCGGGCCATTCGCGCTCCGCCACTTCTAACATCATCAAGGCACTTCCCTGTTCATTTCGGACAGACCGTGGCTGCCGACAAAGTAGCCGTTGGAGACGTTATTCCCTAATCAAATGCCGAAGCTCAGGCAAATGGAAGGCACTCCAACCTGGACGGCTGTTGACAAACGCGGCGATCGTTTCCAGAGGCCATGCGCGGACTAAGTCGGCCTGTGCTTCATGCGTGCGGGGGTATATGAAGTCCGCGCGGCAACGTACGCGATGGCGCAACAGGCTGCAGGAGCACCAGCAGGCTAGGAACCGCGTTGCCGGGTACAGAACCGGAAACGGCTTTTCCGCATCGTCGTAGGGAATGCTCAGCTTAACAGTCGTGCGCTGCTTTTCTGATAAATGCTGTCCCCAAAAGCGTACGGCAGGATCGTCAAGTATCTTTTCACTGCCAAGTATCCGTCTTATTGCTTCTAACGCTTCGCTCAGGGAGCTGTTTAATGGAGGAGCCTCTAAAGGGATCTCACTAATACCAAGCCGCTTGCGGTAGTCCTCCGCGGTCAAATAACCACGATCAAGAATCCTGCGCCAGGCAGACGGTTGTCCGCGCTTACGTGGTGCATGGTGCATTTGCTCTTCCACGAACCAGATTCTTAGCAGTCGCGCAAACGCCGGAATTTCCAACAGCCTTCTCATGCTCAGTGCGTGCTTACCGTTATCATCCATTTCGCACAATCCACGCGGTACGACTACGACAGGCATTACACGCACACGCTGTGTTTTGGAATCGTAGATGTCGAACGATTCCTGCACGTCAATGATAATGGCTGAACCGCGTGAGGCTGTTGCACCCGCATCTGTTGTCCGCTTGGGATCGGCGCCCCCCAACGCGTCACATCTATAGTGAGTCCAGGTTCCCTGATCGCTCCACTTCCGCTCGGATCGGAAGCGAGGCGCACTGTGGATACGATTCCCGCCCCCGTTGATTCGGCGTATCGGAAAATAAATAGCTTCGTCTGGAGTACAGCGGATGCCTGGGGCAGAGCGCAGCACTAGCGATCGGCCGGAGGACGCTTCCATACAATCCGAGACAGGCGTGTCCGAAATGCGGAAAGATTCCAATTGCCCTGCGGTTGCCAGCCGGTTAGATGGCTCGTCTGGTATGTATCGGTACCGGCGCCGCGCTTCATTTTCGAACGCAGCACAAGCGGCACAAATACACTCAGGCATCGGGACGGCAGCCGCGCTATGAGATCCCCGTTTCTTCTTAACTCCGCTTTTAGGTCCGCCTGACGATCTCGTATTGAAAGGCAGGTCAAAACCACAGCTACGCGCGGCCGAACGCGCACAAGCCCTAACGCGCTCCGTTGGGGCCATTCCATCTGGTGGGTCGGCTGCGTTACGGGCAGCAATTTCCATTTTGCTAACTCCCCCGTGCACAACTCGTCCCTCTTGTGGCGGCACTGTGTTTGACCGGATCGGCACAGCCGACCATTGATCAACCTTTGGCGTTCCGGTTCTCTCGAAGAGTTCGACCTCTGGATGTTTGTGATTAAGAGTCCGCAAAACTGACCGCGGCTTTTGCTTCGTGTCAAGGTCACGTGCATCTAATCCGCTCGGTTCAGACGCGCCATCTAATCCATCTGTTTCAGACTCATCCGCTGCCCGTGAATGATGCGCCCTGAGCATAGCGTCAAGCGGAACCTCTATCTCCGCCTCTTCATCAGGCTCATCAGCATCACTGCCCGGCCCGATACTCTTGTGGTGCATTGACGGCGTGTCATCACCATAAAGAGCGATGACTCGCTGAAGCGCGGGGTTATCCTCCCATTTGATTTCAGCAGTAGATTTCTTTGGGTTCTTGACGAGAGGACGTAATGGCAACGAGCAGTGAAAACCGGAAACGTGCTGTTCGCCGAGGTCTATCTCTGATTCCTTCCAGCCGTCCTTAGTCGGATCGAATTGTCGGCGGACAATCTCAATTGTACGCACCCGTAATTCGCTGGCTTGACCTGGGGTGCGGATGGCCTTTGCAAGCGCGTCTAACCACTCTTGACTGAGCGGAAGGTCCAGCGCATCCAGTAGCTCAATGAAAGTCCAGGCACGTGAACTTGCCTGCGCGTCGTTCAGATTTAGGTCTTTCATGAGCCGCTCGAAGTCCCGGGCATTCAAAGGTGGCTTGCTGCGATTCTCGTGAAATAACCAATCAATATCAGTCGGCGCTGCAATCGTCGGCTTTTTCTCCGGCTGGGGAGTCCCAGCCGTCTTATACTTCCGTGCAGCCTTAAGCAGCTTTTTTATTTCTCGTTTGCTTCGGTTGCTGCGCTCAAATCGATGCGCTGCTTCCGGGTCCCACTGCATGTGACTCACAGGAACAAAATCGTATCGCGGCGTATGCTCTCCACTGCCTTTGCGAGTACGGACGAGGCGTGGGACATAGCCGCTCGGGTCGTCGATAGGGCCAGTCATGGTAGCACCACGGGCGCTTATTTGCTGAGCGCCTCCCATTCCTGGAGCGCACAAAGTTTTCGCCCAAGCTTCTCCAAATCGACGTCCTTTTCACACACCAGGTTGCGGGCAATGTCCACAGTAAAGTAATTGCCAAGAGCGATGGCTGCACTACCACGCGCAGCACGTAAGAGTTGTGGCGGGTCTACATCTTTGAGTTTTCTGTTGAGCCGCTGAACTAGCGCGCGCTCGGAAACAGGCACTTTCTGTAGTTTTGGCTTCACTTGGTTACTATACCAGTGAACAAGCGTGTGAGTCGATGTGTAAATGTGGCGATTCAGCAGATGAGCGTGCGGGATTCCTTCGGGGAATCTGGCGAGAAAGTCTGGCGAGAATCGGTTCGATTCTTGACACCCTGACAACCTTTAGCCGTTTCGTACACACCCCGGCGTCGGGACGGCTTTTTTGTTGTGGCGAAGCGTGCTAGGCCCACCCGTCTCAAGCGATTCTTCTGCGTAACCCCGACCGGAACACGGAAGCAATCGCGGACCCTCCCTTGTGGTTTTTGCATTTCCTCGCGGGAGGATACTGCGCTTGGAGGCCTGAGGCCAGCTTATTTGTTCTTTGTCGTGCTCCTCTTTGAAATGGAAAACCCACTTCTCAGGCGGGGAATTGGCGAGTGTGCGTTTAGATTTCTAGTAAGATGGCCTTCCGGCCGACCAAAGATTTTGATCCAGTTATGCAGGAACTGCATCCACCTAAACGTGACGGTTTTACGCCAGTTTGGAAGGAGAAATCATGATTCTAGGAAAATTCACTTTGGCGATGTTTTTGTTGTCTGCCCCCGCAGTTTGGGCGCAGTTTAGTAGAGCGGACATGATGAAGTTGGCGACGGATCGAATCGACACGGCCGCTAAGACCTTGAACTTGAGCCCGACTCAAGCAGCTGCGATCGAACCGCTTCTCCAATCTAAATGTGTCTATATGGGCCAGGTGAAAGACGTATACAGGACGAGCGACAAGAGCGATGCCTCAAAGAAGACCGCTAAGGAGTCGTTAAAGGCAATTCACGATAAATACAACGCCCAGATCGCCGCGTATCTCACTACGGAACAGGCGAAGGCATGGAAGCGCATGCAGAAGGACTGGAAGGACGACCTCACCGTGCCCAAGTCCTAACATCGGCAGCGCCGGCTTGCTAATGTTGTTTCGCTCTAGCCACTCTGATTTTCACCGCACCGAGAGACCCCTCCTCCGGTTTCTTTAGGTGCGCGATGAAGGAAGGCCGCCTTCATCCTCCAGCTGGAGGCGGCTCTTTCCTTTTCCGATTCAGGCTTCACAGTGACGCCGAGTAGGCACGATACGCGCGCCGCGCAGTGCTCTTCACCCCAAGAATCTGTCACCCCAAGAATCTTGACAGAATGTACGCTCCACGATAATCTTACCTTTCGGTTTTTTCATCCACTTTCTCGCGGGAACACAGTCCTCTTCCCTTAGGTGGTATGGAAGTAGCCCCCTCCTACGCTTCTCCGGGGAGGGGGCTTTTGCGAACCAGCCAGATACCCTTCTTTGCTCCACCTCCACGACAACTTTAGTCCGTCGCAGCCGATGCTTTCGGTTTATTCTTGCTCCCTGGCGGCCGACCACGTCTCTTGACCGCGGTCATCCACGCAGGCGGCCGGCCTCGGCGTTTGCCCCGGCCTATGGCCATCCGTTCGAGCACGATAATCGCCTCGTCCACTTGGTCGCGTTCTTGGCGCAATTCCGCTAGCATTTTCACGATGTCCATGCTCGGTAGGATACCGCAGGCGCAAGCCACACTAGGATCACAATCAGCCGTCCTGTACTCCGCTTCGGGGACGGCTTTTTTGTTGTTGGGAAGCGTGATAGACTCGCCGTGTCACGCGATTCTTCCGTGGCTGTGCCAACCGCTACGGAAGCAATCGTGGACCCTCCCGCTGCACCCGTGGTGGGAGGCTGTGTGCCGAAGTCTCGCAGCGTGGATTACCTTAAGTCTCAGTTATGGTTTGTCGTCGTAGTTTTCGCCTGATTATTCTCATCCAGAAGACGGATGATCTTGTCGTGCAATTCCTGAATCGCGTCGTAAGCTTGTCGTTCTGCCTTCACTCGTTCCAGGAATTCTTTCCGATCTTGGGGCGTGATGGTGAGAGAAGTATCGATGAAGACGAGAGCCGCATGCTTCGCGCGGGCTGCTCGGTTGAACCGTTCCGCTGCCATGGATAGCTGATCCCGAAGGCGGCCTAACTCAGGATGACGAACTGCAATGACATCCTTCATCCCTTACATTTTAACGCCCAGTATGCACCGAGCATCCACGGGCGCCAGCGGACGCTACCAAACAAAACACGCCGCGAAGTGAACACCCCAAGAATCTTGACAGACTGCACGCTCCGCGATAATCTTGCCTCTCGATCAAGTACTTGGTTTTTTCATCCACCGTTGCGGGGATACCAGGTCCTCCACCGGGTGGTATGAGAAGAAAGCCCCCCTCCTCCTCCACTCTGGAGGGGGCTTTTGTGAACCGGCCTGAGAATAGGCCGTTTTCAATCGTGGTGCGTCGCAGGTCAACTGCAGCCGCGAGGGCCGGCGGCTGTGGAAGGCGCTATCATCGCCGGTATAATAGACGCCGATCTTCCTCAATGGCCGGCCGCCCTATTTTGCTGGCCGCGTGGCTCCACTGCCGTCGCCAACGACATCCGGCGCGTAATGCTAAGAATCCGCCGCCAGCCGCAACCGCCACAGCTGCGAGCAGCGCTCAAACAATGGGGCGAGAAGTGGTTTCCACCCTCCCCAGAGAACGCGGAGGAAGCCATGGATGAGCTTCTCGCGATCATCAATAAGTTTGATCGGTAGCCATCTTCCACATGCTTGGTTCCAATCGTGGCTCCCTATCTGAGGGGCTTTGTACGCAGGCAGGGGGGCGATGGGACGTTGACCAAGGCCAATACAGCTCTTGCTGTACTTGATTAGGCCTCGGGCGTTAGTAAGCGGTGTACCGTATGGCCGAAGGAACATACAATCGGCTGCCAAAGTTGGCACCCCCGAGGTTTTTGTGGCTGAACCTCGTCCTTGTGCATTGGATATTCACACGGCGAGTCCGGTTCGTCGCTAAGGTTAAGGGCGGCCTTCGTTGTGAATTCCATCGTGTGCCGCCCTCCTGTTGGCGGTGACACATGAATCCCTCTGAAGCGGGCGGACTGCAAATCGGGGCCAATCTCAACGCGGTTTCCGGCCAACTTCACGTCCGGTTACCGGAGGGCCACGTCAACAATCACTTGTTGCTGAGGTGCGCCACCTCGCATTCCCTCCAAAGACGCTGAACCAGTTCGCCAGCCGTAGGCAGGTCCTTGATGACATCGACGCCCAGACCGGCATACAACGCACACTCCGCTACCGTTCCGTCCATGCCGCATCGGAACCTGGAATCCGTAGCGGAGGACCTTGCTTCCATCGGGGGTGGTGGCGATGACATCGCCCTCACCGGGCCTTTTGCCTGGGGGCGGGCATCCAGCAGCATCCCATTTGACGAAAGTATTGTTGCGGAGTACGCGATGCATGGCGGGCCAGCCATCCTGAAAACAGTTGGTCAGCGCCGTATCTTTGGCGTGGGCTGCGATGACTGCGCTCTTGTAGGCGGGGTGAGCGTTGCTCTCGACAGTTGCGACAAAACGGGTGCCGAGCGCCGCCGCTGCGGCACCGGCCAACAGCGCCTTGCGGATTCCCTCTCCATTGCCGATCCCGCCTGCGGCGACGACGGGAATCTGCTTGGCTTCGCCCACAACGAGTGGCAACGTTTCATACAATCCTCTTGTCGCTTGTACATGGCCCCCGGCTTCCGTGCCTTGGCAAACGAGAAAATCCGCGCCGAGGTCGAGTGCGGCGCGGGCACTCTCGGCGCTGGTGACTTGCATCCCAAGCTTAGCTTTTGCGGCGCGAATCGCTGAAATCATTTCCCGCGTCGGCATGCCCCAGGAGAACTGCACGATCGGCGCGCCGGCGTCTAGCGCTGACTGAAGCGACACCGGCTCAGCCCGGAGAAGCCAGTTGGTGACGAACATTCCCTTTGTCGCCGATCTCACCTTCGAAACAGCAATCCGTGCATCCTCCGGCGCAGCCAGACTTGCCAGCGCTCCCATTCCGCCCGCATTGGACACGGCAATTGCGAGCTGCGGGCTGGTCGTACGGCCATGAGAGGCTTCAAAGATCGGGTACTTCAGGTTGAAAAGCGCCATCAGGGCTTTGGCGCCCGGAGTCGGCATCGTAATTGGATTTCGAGATTGGGCCTTTAATCCCGCCGCAACAGCAGCGCCTAGTAGTGCGCCAGCAGCGGCGTTCGTTGCGATGAAGTGACGTCTTGTACGCTTCATGACAGCACCTCCTGTACCTCATGATGATATAGGGAACCGAATCGCACCGCGGACTGCGATCACTTGGGAGCATCGCCGGCTTTCCATAGAAATGACTCGCGCAGGCCGTCCGCTGGTGTTAAATCCTGAGTTACGGCGCACCTGGAAGCTACCCAGTTGTGGAAGGGTTGAGCCGACCAACCGGGAGTTGAGACGTATCGGAAGCCCTGGCTTGTGCATTAAGAAACAGACTCTGGCTCCTGACGCCAGTGTGCAGCAGGATAGCGAATTCGTTAGAGTTTAGACTTAGAACGAGGTGCCGCCGCTGCTGTGCGGACCGGGCGTCAACCCGGCAGCCCTAAACAGCACTTGCTGAACAGGAGAAAAAGATGAGGTCGATTTCGATTGTCGTCATCGCGGCCGTACTGGTTATGTTCGGAGTAACCGTTGCGCAGGCCGATGATGTGTCCGACGTTAAGGCTGCTGAGATTGCCTTTAATGCTGCGCAGAACGCTGGCAACATTGACGCGATGTTTAGGTTGTCCTTGCCCGACCGCACGATCTTCGGTTCCAGAGTTGGACGCCTAGGAGCAGGCTGGACCGAGGCAGACAAGAAGCGCCGACAGGCAGAGTTTGATGCAGGCCGCAAGGTAGATTATAAAATCGAAGAACTTGAAGTTCGGGTTTTCGGGAATACCGCCGTCACAACTTTCTACCGTATCGGCACCGTGAAGGAAATCAACGAAGCCCCGAAGCCAAGTCATCTTCGAATCTCCGGCGTGTGGGTACGTCAAGCCGACGGTTGGAAATTGGCGCATCGACATGAATCAACTTTCCGATAAGTCCCTCGCATAATGAGCTGCCGCGCATTTTGCGACGCGTATATGGGGAACGCGAAAAGGCAGTAGTTCCCTTCGACGACGGAAGAATCTTAGGTAATCATTGCCCTCGGGGAAGATTTTGGGGAATCGTGGAGGACGAAGGTCGCGCGTCCCAAGCTCATTGGTCGGATTGCGCCTGGATCACGGCGCATCCTTCCATTACTTTTTCAATTTAGGGGTTTGTCTTAGAGTTGAGCTTCCGCAAGAAAGTAGGGGGAGGGTGGCCGACCACTCGGGAGCTATCCGGCCAAAGGTCTCCGATCAGGCTGTTACCAGAAGATTCCTGCACTTGCTGAAGATCATGTCGACCGATACGGCTTAAGGAAGGATCACTTTCTCATCAGCTGCTTCACGTGCTCGATATATAGATCACAGAAAGGCCGGCGTAATCCTTCGCGGGCAACCGGGCCGGCGTCCCTGAATTCTATGTACGCCCGTGAAGCGACATCGAACCTTGGCCACTGCGGCAGGCTGCCGCCGTTCGGATTGCCGGTCTTGGCGAAATTGGTCCAATACTGCTGCATCGCCTCGGACACCGCACGATCCACGGCATTGAACGTGGGCTTCAGCACGTTAAATGGATTCGAACCATCAAAGGTTCCAAACACATATTGCAATTCGGTCGCGTGCGTGGCACCAAGCGACTCCCTGCCAGGGGCTGCACGATCGAACTGATACTCGAATGAAGCGTTACCCGCCGAAGCGTGCCACACCAACTGCAAAACCGCGGAACACCGGAAACTAGTGTCAGTGGCCCACTGATCCGCCAGGCTCCCTTCCCCACCATACAACTCCAGCGCCCTCTGAGCGATCGGCCCGTAGATGTCTTCAATGGTTTTCTTCAGATCGACGGGAGGCTTTCTTCCCGGACCCCATTCATGCGAATTGTTGCCCAAAAGGAGAGCGACATGGTGCTCCTTGCCGGCTGCGAAAACGTCTGCTGGCCGCTTGGGGAACACGTAGCCGTCAGCAATGACGCCGAGGTACTTCATCGCATTACCTACTCCTGGTTGCGTCTTTAAGATTTCTGCAGCCGAAACGGCCCGCAAATCCTTCAATGTCGCATCTGAGGAAATCCCCCAACGTGCGGCTGCGGCCTGTCCTTGTTTTTCCGCTTGCATCAAAGTCAGGGGACCCGCCGGATCCAAGGTGACCGCTCCGCTCTCGCCGATCACCCGACGTAACAATCCTCTTGATAACGGCGATGCCATCAGTACGCTGACATCGAGCGAGCCGGATGACTCGCCGAAAATCGTCACATTACCCGGATCGCCCCCGAATCGCGCGATATTAGCTCGCACCCATTGGAGCGCGGCAATCTGGTCAAGAATGCCCTGATTCCCCGACACATGGTTCGGCGACTCGCTCGTCAGCTCCGAATGCGAGAAGAAGCCGAACCAGCCGAGCCGGTAGTTGATCGTCACCAGCACCACCCCGTGCCGCGCCAAACTCTGGCCATCATAAATGTCCTGCGAACCACCACCCGAGAAGTTACCCCACCAGGAATCCACACCATCACCGGCTTGCGCGACTGGCTCGGCCAGCTCGGTGTCCAGATGTTCAAGTACAAGCAATCTTCTTTGGCTGTCTCCGACCCCTTCCCCCCAAAAGAGTTGGGGTTCTGTGCGCACATCGGCCCGAACGCGGTCGCGCCCCGAACGCCACTCCAAGGTTTCACCGGCATCGGCTCTCGCCAGCGCAAATCTGCCACCGGGGGTTGCGCAAACGGTATGCCTTTGAAGATAGCGCCGCCATTATCCAGCAACAGTCCACGAACTTGCCCGCCGGTTACGACTACAATCGGGCCGGAATCCGCAGCGGTCGCCGGAATCGCGGCCAGAATCAAGAACATCACGAGAAAGGTCTTCATGCGTTGACCCTCCAACATCACTGTAACTCTATACTGGAATCTAACTGCGGTTATCGCATGTTGCCCCGACAATCGCAGCGTCAGCCCGTTTTGAGCGTTATGTGAATTATTTAGCCCAGGTCAGCCCATCAGAAAGCGGTTAGGTCCTGAATCACGGCGTATCCGGACAGAACTAGGTAGTGGAAGATGCCCGACCATCCGAACAGTACACGACAAGCAACGTTGGCCTTACTTCTAGAGTGCCGCCTGTGAGTGGGCCACGAGGGCGCAGGTTAGATCGCGATTAATGATATGCTGCGGTAACGATGCGAACAGAGAGGCTCATTCGATCCTTGCTGCTTGCCGGGTGCGGCGCCGCGCAACTCCTCGCGCAAACGGCGAAAGTGCCGATGACTCCCGAAGACCTGATCGCACGTAACCTCGGCCCGATATTCACGGCGACCCAGTCACTGAACGAGGTGAACAAGCCCTTTCCACCGCACAAGATCATTGGAAACGTCTATTTCGTCGGCCCTCAAATGCTGGGATCGTTTCTCATTTCCACGTCAGCCGGACTCATCCTGATCAATAGTGATTACGAGGTCACCGTGCCGGTCATCCGGGCTTCGGTGGAGAAATTGGGATTCAAATTCACGGACATCAAGATCTTGTTGGGCAGTCATGCTCATCCCGATCACATGGAGGGTGATGCGCTTGTTAAAGAATTGACCGGCGCGCAGGTGATGACGATGGAGCAGGACGTACCAAACCTCCAAGCTATGCGTCCGGGCGGCAAACCGCACCCGATCGATCGCGTCTTGCACGACGGCGATCAGGTTACTCTCGGGGGAACGACGTTGGTGGCGCATCTCACTCCGGGACACACGAAAGGCTGTACAACCTGGACGATGAAGGTCGAGGACGGGGGCAAGTCGTATAACATGGTGATCGTCGGCAGCGTCGGTGTGAACCCGGGCGTCAAGTTGGTGAACAACGCGAACTATCCGCAAATAGCGGACGATTTTGCTCGTAGTTTCAAGCTTCTGCGGTCCCTGCCTTGCGACATTCCGTTGGGGTCGCATCCACCGATGTACCGGATGGAAGAAAAGTACGCGAGATTGGGGAATGGACCGAACCCATTTATCGATCCCGATGGCTATCAGAAGGAGCTGGACATCAACGAGAATGTCTTCCGCCGCACGCTGGAGCAACAGCAATCCGCGGCAAAATAAGGCTCACCTGATACGCTGACCTGTTGCGACCCGCCGGTTACTCCTGTATTACGGCATCCGAAAGCTATCCGGCTGGCACACAGCGGTCTTGCTGTTTCCGCGTGAAATGCAAGAGATCATCAATAAGGCACCAGTACCCGACATGACCGTCCCAATCTTCACGGTGGCTGGCAGTCGAACGCGGTTTTAAAAGCGGAAATAGCGGTTCGGCATTCGGAGTATACTTAGAGCCCGGAGCGATGTGATGCTGATGAGAATTGCAATCCTCCTGATCGTCCTGACTGAATTGTCGCTACCACTCGCCGCACAATGGGCACAACGCCCCACGGCCGGCATCCCCCGAACGACCGATGGAAAGCCGAATCTCACTGCACCGGCCCCGCGAACCGTCGATGGGAAGCCGGACCTGAGTGGCATCTGGGCAGTTCGTAGCAGCCACGCGGACTACAAGTCCGACTATGGCAAGCCTTGGGTGCAGGCTCTGGTTCAACGCCGCGCGGAGAACTATGGGAAAGACAATCCGGCATTCCAATGTCTACCGCAGGGGCCCGGCTACAGCACCGCCCAGGTCTCTTCGAAACAGATCATCCAAACTCCGGCGATGATTGTTATTCTGAACGACGATCTTACGTATCGCAGGATCTTCATGGACGGCCGGGCAGTGGAGACCGATCCATTTCCGATTTGGATGGGATATTCGGTTGGCCGCTGGGCGGGAGACACGCTGGTAGTCGAGAGTAACGGATTTAGCGACCGCACCTGGCTTGACGAACTCCATCCTCACACCGAAGCACTCCATATGACAGAGCGCTACAGACGCCCCGATTTCGGGCACCTGGACCTGGAAGTTACGTTTGAAGACGTGGGCGCGTATACGAAACCCTGGACGACCCGGGTTGGCGCAGTTTTCACTGCGGACACGGAAATGCTCGAAACGTATTGCGACCATAGTCAGAATCAGAACAGGCCCGAGAACTGGGTCGGGAAGGCTTCGGACGAGGAGAAGACCGCGGTGGCGGTCGCTCCTGAAGTGCTGTCGAAATATGCAGGCGTCTACAAGGGATTTTGGGGGCCGCGTCCTCGCCTGGTGGAAGTTACTTTCGTCGGCGGCCGTCTGTATGTCGCGGTCGATGGTAACGAGCGGATGCCTTTGATTGCACAGTCGGCAACATTGTTCACCGCAGGCGGATATTCGTACGCATTCATCCGGGACACCGATGGCCCGGCGACGCACATGGTTGAGAGTCATATATCGGGCGACTACAAGTACCAACGCCAAAAGTAAAGCAGGCGGTCCAGGTTTGGCGGGGATTGATCCTGCAGGCGGCGCACAGTGCCTTGGACAGTTATCGGAACGTTCATTCCCGTAATCGGCCGCGCAAGGTATCTCCATTGTCAGCCCGCAGGGCATCACCGCGGGTATCACGCCAGGCCTCCATACGGCCCATGTGCCCTTTCTCCGCGTACAGGTTGCACCTAAACTCAAACACTTAGACCGAACTGAACCGTACTGGACTGACGCAATACGGGTTCGATTCCCGTTAGCGCTACCAATTCCTCAAACACTTACAGGCATCAGGGTATCACGCGGTATCACGCGCAACGCTCCAGCGGAGATAGAACCCGTCTCATAAACCCTCTCGGCTGGATTCATGCAGTTGGGCTGAGGTTGCTTTCCGGATGCGCCGTTTAACCGGCAACGGATGGCAGCACGCGTCACGTCTACGGAAAGGAAACCTAACGCCGGATGGGCGGCGGGCCGCACGGGGACACTTAGTTTCTTTCCAACGCATATTATAATGATCGCGTCTTATGGCGGAAGCCGCGATCCCTGCGATTGTGGACGCTCTCCCCGGCAAGGGTGAAGCGGTGCGCTGGTCCGTAACGCAACGGATCGGGGTCCGGTTTGTGTGTTCGTATTTCAGTCTCTATTGTCTTCCTGGCCCGTTCACCTCGATACCCGGCTTGCAATTCCTGGAGATGCCTTTGGTCGCGATGTGGCACGCCGTTTGCCCCTCGGTCGCCATCCGCGTTTTTCACTTGAGCGGGCAGGCGACAACCTATTTCCCCACCGGCAGTGGTGACACGACGCTCGAATACATCCGTAACCTGCTGGTAGTGCTGATCGCGTTCTTGGCCACGGCGATCTGGTCTATGCTCGACCGCAGACGCGCGAACTATCGCGCCTTGCAGGCATGGCTACGCCTGCTGGTCCGCTACACGCTGGCTTTCACGCTGTTCGGTTACGGATTCGCCAAGGTTTTCCCGTTGCAATTCCAACCCGCGAGTTTTTCCAGGCTGGTGGAACAATATGGGCAGTTCTCGCCCATGGGAGTGCTGTGGAGCTTCATGGGCGCGTCGATTCCTTACATCATTTTCGCGGGAGCGGCGGAAGTGACGGGAGGGCTGCTGCTGCTGTTGCGGCGCACCGCCACGTTGGGCGCTCTGGTGTCTTGCGCGGTCCTAGGAAACGTGGTGGCGCTTAATTTCTGCTACGACGTTCCCGTGAAGTTGTACTCCTCGAACCTGCTGGCCATGGCGGTGTTCCTGGCGGCCGGTGATGTCAAGCGGCTGGTGAACGTGCTGGTACTGAATCGTCCCGCGCCGCCGGCCGACCTCAGCGCCCCACGATTCGAACGGCGCTGGATGCGGATCGCGGTGATGGTGTTCTGGATCGCGTTCGCGGGCTATCAACTCGTGCTCCAAATCCGTTCGGGCTGGCTACGATACGAGCAGACGTATGTTTATGCGCCTCGCCCACTGTTCGGCGGCGCGTATGAAGTGGAAAGTTTCCGCGCCGACGGAAGGGATGTGCCTCCGCTGATCACGGAGGGCACGAGATGGCGGAGAGTCGAGTTCGGGCCTCAGTTCGTTACGGTGCAGATGGCGAACGATTCGCGGCGCGGCTACCGGGCAAACTACGCCCCGAACACCAATACGGTTACATTGAACGAGCGCGACACGCTTACCTGGTCGCACGCGGATTCGACGCATGTGATGTTGGAGGGGAACCTCGACGGAAGCACAGTATCGATCGGCATGCGCCATGTCGACCTCTCTCAATTTCCGCTCAGGAGCCGCGGCTTTCACTGGATCAACGAGTTCCCGTTCAATCGATAGAGTCTCACGCGTTGGCGCGCGAACCAAGCCGACTGAACCCATTCTTGTCACGGATGGGATAGCGTCGGAGACAGTTAGGGTTCCGGACGTGTGGTCGATCACAATCCGAATCGGCACCGCTCCTCCGCCACATTCCGGTAGCGCGGTATCTCGGCACCGCCGTGGACCAGCTTAGACTGCATGCTTCATCGCGACGCGTCGAAGCTCAATGGTTATCGCCACGACTGGCTTTCGGCTCGGGCGTGGCCTCAATAGTGCCCGACGGCTTCCCCGCTTATGTCAGAATCCTGCACCCCGCGCTTGGCACGAATGGCGCGCGCCTACGTTGGGTCGAGGTTGCAGCCAATTCAGGCCGTTCTTGTAAGGGATTTCTCCCGACTTGAAATCGTTCCGCTTCAGAGGGAGTTATGTGCCCGAACCGCCGAGGCGACTGCGCGCCGGTGAAGGCGTCGGCCGATTTCAGCGAGAGGCGGACGGCCAAGTAAGGTCAAAGATGGTAACGCTGCGGAATTCATGCTCGTCTCGATGTTCGGCGTATGTGACCTATTTGCAAGGCATGCAAGCCGCTGCCTGTGAACGCGTCAACGGGTCGGACCGACCTACTTCGCGCGCTTCGCCGCGTTTTCTTCTGCGGCTTCGTCTTGAGAGCGAGCGACTTTAAGAACGTCCTCCAGCACTCGATTCCCCTCGTGACAAGCGTACTCGTAAACTTTCTCTTGCGTCTGCGTGAGACGTATCATGGCGGTCCACGGCCTGATCCAGGTTGTTGCGTCGTCCAGCTTGATCTCGTAGTCGATTTCGTCCGCTGCGACGCGCGTGAAGCGTTCCACCAAATGCAGCTTTTCCGCCGATCCCATAAAGTTGCTCTTGGGGGAAAAGTTTGTCGTATCGACCACAAGAGTCTGCCCCTCCCATCGCCCGCGCGAGTCGCCGTTCCAAGTGCGGATGGTCTGTGGGAGATGCGGGCGGCTATCCAGCGGAATAATGCGGGCGTCGTGGATCGCTTCCATGAAAAACACCACGTATCCTGCACTTTGCATAATCTGGTAATAACTGAACGGGCCGGCTCCAAAGTTTCCACCGAGCCTGGGCACGCCATACGTGATGCAGCGCACGTGGGCCGGGAGATCTTCTGGCCCTTCAGGTGGGTGATCCACCGCGGCTTTTGCTAACGCCGCCGCCTGCCTTCGCCGCCCCTCAGGCGTCAAAGCAGGAATTCTTCCGTCAGCAGGATCAACGATAAGCGATGTGCGATTGTCGAATTCCCTTTCGATCATGTCACCTACGTTGCCTGTGGTGTGCGCACTTGCTTTAAACTGTTCAACATTCGCCAAAGCAGCAAGAAAAGCGTTATCTCCTCCGGCGTAGTCGCTTTGCTCGTTGCTGAATATCCGTTCAGCTCGTTTTTTGAGTTCTGCAACTTCTGCTTCCGTGAGGTACTGGCGTCCTTCCAGTGCTTTTGGTCGTTCCAAAGGAGTAGCACTGCGGCTCAGCCAAGTTCCTTGTAGGTCCGGCTGGCCATCCTGCGTGAGGGAAGGGGTCCAGGTTTGCGCCACTGCGATAGCCGTTGCCAGTGCACTCAATGGCACCAGAAATCGGGTCCGCATTGAGCATACCTCCCTTCATTCGGCCCAGCTTGGCTTATACTATACACCCGGCTGACACGGGCATCTACGCTGAGCTGTCATGGCTCGGTTTTCTTCTCTCCGGCTCCGGGCGGTTTCGGTTCTGCACGCACCACGACAACTCTGAACTTCGCGGCCAAAGCTGAAATCGCGCCGACTGCTGCGAGCACGGGGGCAAGAACTGTGCCAACTAATGCCACGGTGACAGGAATCTCTATAAAAGTGTTCCCGTGTTCATCCTTGACGATGATACGGCGGATATTTCCATCGTGGATGAGGGACTTCACCTTGTCCACTAGATGCGCCGTTGCGGGTGAATAGACGGCACGAAGACCTCCTTAAAACATCGCAAGTGGATTCACGGGCGAGCCGGTCCCGTTCGGAATGGGCAAGGGCACCACTGTCAGCATGAACTCCCACCGCTTGCGCGCCGCCGCGGCTTCGCTGAGCGCCTCCAAATCGGCGCGATCTACGATGTGTACGCCTAAAATCTCCAGAACAAAATTGTGCAGGGCATTCCTGGATAGATCGCCCGGCGGCTGCGGCAGGTAACCCGGCGTTTCCCACACCAGCAATCCGATGTCGCGCTTCTTCAACCATGGAATCACGGAATTATCAAATCCCGCGGCCTCATCGCCCGCTTCCGGCCCCACCTTCGCCCGCCGAGCCCATTTGCCCCAACGGAGGATCAATGCGTCCCCCGCTGTCACTTTCACTCCGGCCTTCTTTTCCCAGGCTTCCAGATCCTCCGGCAAGATCCGCGTCCCCGGATCGAGATACGGCACTCCTTTGAGCTTGGGGATGTCATACAGAACCCCCCGCGTGACGATGCCATTCTTCATCGTCAGGATCGAAACCCTTGCGGCGCCTCCCTGCTTGGTCACCAGACTCCTCGAATACCCGTTCCACATCCTACCATCGAAGAATATGTGAGCGAAAGAATCCAGGTGAGTGGTGCCCGGACCGTGGATGCAAGGGTACGCGATTCGATCCATAACCGTCCCCGGCGCATCGGTCGTCAACGCCCATTCGATCGGGCAAGGGTTATCGACCTCCTTGGTGATGCTCGCATCGCGAGCAAGGGACACCGAGAACCCCTCCCTGGCCAGCGCCAGCGCCTGTTTTCGCTTACCCGCAGTGATCAGGTTCAGGGTTCCCAGTTCATCGTCTTTGCCCCAGCGCGTCCCCAGTTTGAGAGTTCCGTTTGCCAGCGCTCGTACTCGGCCTGCGTCACCAGAGGATGGGTGGCGGCCTGCTGCGCGTGTGCCCGCCCACCAGGCAGCGCTAGCATCGCGAGGATGACGCTGCTAAGAGTCAGGGCTGAACTGCCAACGATCAGTGTTCTCATAGCCACCTTCAAAGTCAAAGAATCGAGGTATGTCAAAAGATTTAGGCACGTGGACTGTGCTGGCACTGGCTCCGACTCGGCGCGTTTTCGATGCCAAGGAAATTGCTCCCCAGCCCGTAAGAACACGGATATTCTATCCAATTCGCCAACAGCCCAGAGTACTGAGGAGACACCGGAGCAATGCGAAAAGAAACGCGATCAAACGACCTGTTTGCAAACAGCCGAAGGCTTTGCGGCGCAGGTCGGTCTCCCGGAACTGATTGTGGCCGATGAGGTGCTCTGCCTCGGCCACAATCAGGTCAGCGCGAATCCCCGTGCAGTGACTCACACCACCTGTTGAAGTAGAATTATTCGACAAGATGTCTATGGCCGTGGGGAGTCGTCTGGGTTCCTACGAGATCCTTGCGCTCATTGGCGCGGGCGGGATGGGCGAGGTTTATCGCGCCAGGGATTCTAAACTCAACCGCGAGGTAGCGATCAAGGTTCTGCCGGCGGCCTTCGCGAACGACTCCGATCGCATGGCCCGATTCGAACGTGAGGCGCAGGTGCTGGCTTCGCTCAACCATCCACACATCGCGGCGATTTATGGGCTGGAAGAGTCGGACGGTATGCGCGCCCTGGTGATGGAACTGGTGGAGGGGCCAACACTAGGCGAGCAGATCGGCGGGCGTGCGATAGCGCTGGAGGAAACCCTGCCGATCGCCAAGCAGATCGCCGAGGCCCTGGAATACGCCCACGAAAAAGGAATCATCCACCGCGATCTGAAGCCTGCGAACGTGAAGCTGACCGCGGACGGCCACGTGAAGTTGCTGGACTTCGGTTTGGCAAAGGCGCTCGAAGCACCGGCCCCGGCGGTAGGCAATCCGTCCATCTCACCCACCTTGACGATTGAAGGAACGCGCGCGGGCATGATTCTCGGCACCGCAGCCTACATGGCTCCCGAGCAGGCTCGCGGCAAAGCCGTGGACAAACGCGCCGACATCTGGTCGTTTGGAGTGGTGTTGTACGAGATGCTGACCGGCAAGCAGCCGTTCGCGGGAGCAACTGTGTCAGATACGCTGGCGGCGGTGCTGAAGACAGAGCCGGATCTAACGCAAGCTTCAGTGCAAGCGCAGAAGCTTCTGCGACGGTGCCTCGACAAAGATCCGAAGCGCCGCCTGCGTGATATTGGGGATGTGTGGGAGCTGTTGGAGAGCAACCGCAACGGCGGGCGCCAGTCACGGAGGAGCAAGCTCCGTGGGCTGCTGTGGCAGCAGGGCTGGTGGTAGTTTCGATTGGACTCGGCGCGGTTGGTGGCGCGCGACGCGGCCAGTGGATCGCCCGCTCATGCGCCTAACGTCGATATCGGGCCGGACGCGGTCGCCGGTCAATTCACTACCGTCGTGATTTCACCCGATGGAGCGCGGCTGGTATTTCCCGATAAAGTCCGGACGGCAAGCAAATGCTCGCCACGCGATTGCTGAGCGAGACCAAGCCGGCGCTGCTCTCAGGAACCGAGAACGGAAGAGACCCGTTCTTTTCGCCAGATGGAAAATGGATCGGGTTTTTCGCCGATGGAAAAATGAAAAAGATCTCGGTTCAGGGTGGTGCACCGGTCGTATTGTGCGACGCGCCTAACGCGCGAGGCGCGAACTGGGGGGAGGACGGCAACATCATTGTAGCATTGAATATCTTAGGCGCACTTTCGCGCGTACCTGCCGAAAGAGGAACACCTCAGCCGGTCACCAGTGCAGGGCGAAGCGATTCACCGCTGGCCGCAGCCTCTACCTGGTAGTGAAGCTGTTCTGTTCACTCTTTCCTCTTCTAGCGTTGCCTTTGAGGATGCCAGCATCGCGGCGGTGTCCTTGAAGACCGGAGAGATCAAGATCCTGGTGCGCGGGGGTACTTCGGCCGCTACCTGCCAACAGGCGATGTAACGGGCCACCTCGTGTACGTTCATGAAGGCGCGCTCTTCGGTGTGCCGTTCGATCCGGCACGGCTGGAACTTCGCGGGGCAGCAGTGCCCATATTGGAGGACTTGGCGGCCGATCCGAATTCGGGCGCGGGGCAATTCAGTTTTTCAGGGACCGGGCAACCTTCGTGTATCGGACCGGTAAGGTATCGGCTCAAAGTTGGCCAGTGTGGTGGCTGGACAACTCGGGGAAGACCAAGCCACTGATCCCCACGCCAGGCTTCTACCTGGAACCCCGCTTTTCCCCTGACGGCCAACGACTGGCACTGGCGCAAATTTCAGGCAACGACAGGGCCATCTTCGTCTATGACTGGCAGCGCGATACGATGTCCCGCCTTACGTTCAACATCCAACATGCCTTTTATCCGACATGGAGCCCCGACGGCAAGCACATCGTGTTTCGGGTTCTCCTCCGCCGGCGGCTCCAGTCTAGGCTGGATTCGCGCTGACGGGGCCGGGGAGATCCAGCGCCTGCTGGACAGTAAGAACCTCATGAATCCATACTCGTTCTTTCCCGATGGCCGGCGGCTGGCTTACTTGGAGGTTGACCCCGGCAGCGGTTTCGACCTTTGGACCCTGGCAATCGACGTTAGTGATCCGGATCATCCCAAACCGGGGAAGGCAGACCCTTTCCTACGCACACCATCCAATGAAATCTCTCCAGCAGTCTCACCTGACGGTCACTGGATCGCTTACCAGTCCGATGAGTCGGGTAATGATGAAGTGTATGTTCGGCCGTTCCCTCCAGGGCCGGCGCAAATGGCCGATCTCCAACGCCGGGGGCCGGCTTCCGGTCTGGTCGCGCAACGGTCGGGAGCTATTCTTCCAGAGTCCGGACAATCGGATCATGGTGACGGATTATACGGCGACGGAAGACTCTTTCATCGCAAGGCAAGCCGCGCCTGTGGTCCGATCAGCAACTTCACGACGCCAGCAGACTTCTGAACTACGACCTGGCCCCGGACGGCAAGCGCTTCGCGATATTCCCTGAGCTGAAGGCGCCGGCGGAAGAGAACGGGGATGTCCATGTGACCTTCCTGCTGAACTTCTTCGACGAATTGCGGCGGCGCGTGCCGGTGAGCACCAAATGATCGGCGAGACCATCGCGAGCTATCGCATCACCGCCAAGCTCGGCGAGGGCGGGATGGGTGAAGTGTATCGCGCCACGGATACCCGTCTGGGCCGCGAAGTCGCCATCAAGATTGCCAAGGAGCAGTTCTCCGAACGGTTCGAGCGCGAGGCCCGCGCCGTAGCGGCACTGAATCATCCGCACATCTGCCACCTGTACGATGTCGGGCCGAATTACCTGGTGATGGAGCTGGTGGAAGGCACTCCGCTCAAAGGACCGCTGCCGCTCGACAAAGCCATTGAGTACGCCGGACAGATTCTGGACGCTCTCGATGCAGCGCACAAGAAAGGCATCACTCATCGGGATCTGAAACCGGCGAACATTCTGGTAACGAAGCAAGGGATCAAGCTCCTCGATTTCGGGCTGGCCAAACAGACGGCTCCTCTCCAGGAGACGGACGTCACGCGAGCGCTGACGGGGCAGGGGCAGATCCTCGGCACGCTGCAATACATGTCGCCGGAGCAGTTGCAAGGCAAAGAGGTGGATGCACGGAGTGACCTGTTCAGCTTCGGTTGTGTGCTGTACGAGATGCTGACGGGCAAGCGCGCATTTGAAGGCGAGAGTCCGGCGAGCGTGATTGCGGCGATTCTGGAGCGGGAGCCGGCACCACTCGAAGTCGCACGGCCGCTGGATCGAGTGGTCCGGCGATCGTTGGCAAAGGACCCGGACCAAAGGTTTCAGACGGCGCGAGATTTGAAGGCAGCGCTTTCACTGGGCACTTGAGCAACCGGCAGCATTGGCGGCGAGTCAGCGGAGGAGTAAGCTGCCGTGGGCCGTGGCAAGCGTGCTGGCCATAGTTCGGCGTTTGGGTTGGGCGGCTTGGTGGCGCGCGACGCGACCCACGGAGCAAATGCTTAAGCCGCTGGTGCGGCTGGACGTGAGTCTTGGACCCGAAGTGTCGCTCGGCTCCGTAAGCGGAACCGATGTGATCCTCTCGCCCGATGGCACGCGGCTAGTATATGTGTCGCAGGGCCGGCTATTTACCCGGCAGCTAGACCAACCTAAGACGACGGAGTTGGCGGGGACGGAAGGGGCGTTCGAGCCCTTCTTCTCGCCGGATGGGCAGTGGGTCGCATTTTTCGCACAAGCAAAACTCAAGAAGGTCTCGGTAGAAGGTGGTGCCCCGATCTCCGTCAGCGAGGCCGGCGGCTTCGCTCGCGGGGGCAGTTGGGGCGAGGATGGAAACATCATCTTTGCACTTAGCGTCACCAGCGCCTTGTCGCGAGTCCCCTCGTCTGGAGGCACACCCACTCCCTTGACCGAATTGGCGCAAGGGGAAGTTACACATCGGTGGCCGCAGGTCTTGCCCGGAAGTAAGGCCGTGCTGTTCACTGCTGCCTCTTCAGCTAATGGCTCAGGTACCGCAAACATCGAAGTCATGTCTTTGGGAAATCACCACAGGAAAACGTTGCAGCGAGGCGGCACCTTCGGCCGCTATCTGCCGAGTGGCCATCTTGTTTACGTGAACAGTGGCACGCTGTTTGCCGTCCCGTTCGACCTGGACCGGCTGGAAGTACACGGCCGCCTTCGCCTGTGCTCCAGGACATAGCTATTTCTACGGCAAACGCTTCATGCGCAGCTAGACTTCTCGCGGACCGGGACGCTGGTATACCGTAACGGCGGAGCGGGAAGCCAAGTGGTTAATGTGCGGTGGCTGCGGGCCTCCGGCCAGACAGAACCGCTGCTACCGAACGCCGGCGTCTATTTTCGTCCACGTGTGTCACCGGACGGCAAGCGGCTGGCACTCGGTGTGGCAGCGGGGTCGGACGAGGATATCTGGGCTTACGAATTGCAGCGGGGCACCAGGACCCGGCTGACGTTCGGCGGTGGAGTTAACGTTGGCTCGGTGTGGAGTCCGGATGGCCGATACATCTTGTTCCGGGTCACGGGCATGTTCTGGACACGCTCTGATGGGGCTAGTAAGCCACAACCCTTGACTCAGAGCAAGAATATTCAGAACCCATGGTCCTTCACGCCTGATGGAAAGCGCTTAGCGTTTTGGGAACAGGATGCTAGAACTCAAGGTGACCTCTGGACGATGCCTATTGAGAGCAACGGGGCCGGGCTGCAGGCCGGGAAGCCAGAGGTCTTCTTGCAGACACCGGCTGACGAACGGTACCCTTGCTTCTCTCCCGATGGGAAATGGCTGGCTTATACTTCGGACGAGTCCGGAACCTATCAAATATATGTACGAGGCGTTTTCGGGCAAGGGCGGCAGGTGGCCGATCTCGGACAGCGGCGGTACGTACCCTGTTTGGTCGCGGAACGGGCGCGAGTTGTTCTTCCGCAGCTCGGATAGCCGAATTATGGTGGCAACTTACACGGCGAAGGGAGATTCGTTCGTGCCGGATAAGCCACGGCTGTGGTCCGACACGCGGCTCGCCGATTTCGGCACCGTCGGAATCGCGACTTACGATCTCGCACCCGACGGCAAACGCATCGCCGCGATCATGCCAGCCGAGACAGTGGAAGCGCAACAGGCACGGAACCACGTGGTCTTCCTGCTGAACTTCTTCGACGAATTGCGGCGGCGCGTGCCGGTAGGAGCGAAGTAAATGAACGCTGGCGACCGTCTCGGACCCTACGAAATTCTCGCGCCCTTCGGCGCGGGAGGCAGGAGTGCAATCTCACTGGGTTGCTACGGCATTTCCGATCGCAGCAGTTACTCTGCAGTTGTTAGGCACTGACTCAATGAGCGCGGATGTCGACGATGCGGGAGGTGACAATGGTTCGGTAAACGGGGTGCACGAATTCGAGGTGCATGCCGCGGCCGACGTACTTCATTTTGAGCATCGAACCGCCCCAAGTTGAACCATTGATCCATACCTCAGACGGGTCGGGGCAGAACTCGGGGTGGCCGGAGATGAGGACGGTTCCGTCTCCGACGACCACCATTCTATAAGAGCGATTCTTGGTTTGAATGGAAAGCACCGAGCCGGGCGGCAAGTCTCTCAGGTGCACGCCTCCTTCGATCTCGGACTGAATGATGTTGTGATTCACCGAATCAGATAGATGGGGATTGGCAACAAACAAAACCGGAACCAAGATATCGACTGAAGTCTTCGTTTCCATCCTCGTTTTCATTCTATCGCCGTCGTTCGGACAGCGACCTGTAGCGATCGGCGTGTCCAACCGCTCGAAGCGACCCACAATCAGCAAGGCGCGTTTCCCAGGCGCAATCCCAAAACGCACTAACCATTGTGGTGAAGTAAAATTGGTCAAACATCCATGGTTCTTGCCGCTGGGACTCGCTTGGGACCCTATGAGATCCTCGCCCCCATTGGCGCGGGCGGCATGGGCGAAGTGTATCGAGCCCGTGACACACGGCTTGGCCGCGACGTGGCAATCAAAGTTTCCAAAGAACAGTTCAGCGAGCGTTTCGCGGGAGAAGCACGCGCAATCGGTGCTCTGAACCATCCTCATATCTGCCATCTCTACGATGTCGGCTCCAATTACTTAGTGATGGAATACATCGACGGCCACGTGCTCAAGGGACCATTGCCACTCGATCAAACCTTGAAATACGGCACCCAGATCTGCGATGCACTGGATGCGGCGCACAAGAAGGGAATCGTGCATCGTGATTTGAAGCCGGCCAACGTCCTGGTGACCAAGTCTGGCGTAAAGCTGCTGGACTTCGGCTTGGCCAAGCGGCAATTGAGTGCTGGCGCCTCTGCATCGGACGTCACGATCACCCAGGACCACGCGATCATTGGGACGCTCCAATACATGTCCCCCGAACAGTTGCAGGGCAAACCGGCCGACGTGCGCTCGGACATCTTCGCCTTTGGTTGCGTGCTGTATGAAATCGCGACCGGCAAGCCAGCCTTCACGGGCAGCGACGCAGCCAGCATGATTGCTGCGATCATGACTTCGGATCCAAATTTAACTTTGGGAACGACCTCAGTTCCCTGAATTCGGATCTTGTAACGTCCATCTCGTGAACCTGTCCCACTCGAGCGACCATGAGCACTTCTGGAACGACTCGTTTCGGCCTACTTTCCGATATGGCGACAGCGCGGCCAAGTAAAGACATTCGGTCCACAATCCGAAGAGCGCGTTTCCCAGGCCGAATCCGGACAAGGCAGGCGCGGCCAATGTAACACTTGCCGACTTTCGGCGGGTAACCCAGAGCGAGCAGGTGCAGCGAACTGAGGCAACAGCGGTGATTAACCTACAGCGTATTCAGGAACGCGATCAGGGCTTGCCGGTCGTCCGGAGCGAGCTTCAACCCGAATTCGTGACCTTTGATCGGTCCTGGACCGAGGTGGAAACCCTTCGGGACGTAATCGTCTTTCAAGCGCGCCGGATCGAACCATTCTTCGAGCGTATCCGCCTGGCCGCTGTGACTGAACGCATTGCGATACCACACCCCCCGCAGCGAAGGCACTTTGTAGAATCCCGTGCCGCGGCGCGTTTGGGTCGCTAGCCCCGGATCGGTTCCTACTGACACATTCATAATGTCATCGGTTTTGAGAAGGTCCTCAGGGACCTTAAAGCCCGCAGCCGGGGTGAGCTTGTTGTTGGTGTAGAGAGGCGGCGTGTGACATCCAGCGCAGCCCTGTTGCTGGAAGATCCGTTGCCCGCGGCGCGCCCGCTCATCGAACGGATTGGGGTTCGGCGGCGGTTGAAGGGAGTAAATGTACAGAGCGAGCGCATAGAGCTGCTCGTCGCTAAAGCGCGTACCGGCATCAACATTGCCAGCACGAAGCGGAATGGGACTGGGCTGAAAATCGCCGTAGTGCGCGATGTCGGCCAGTCCGTAATTCACGATGACATAACGCATCAAGTCACCGATGGATCGCTGGCGAACCAGACCGGTGGAATCCAGATATCGTAGTTTTTCGAGCCCAATAAGCGACGGGATATGAGTAGGATGAGAGGAGCCGGAACCCTCGCGCACGCGAACGCCGGCTTGTATCGCCTCTTTCCGTCGTACGAGCTCATCAACCGTTACCACCTTATCGAACTCCGCGCGCGACATAATCCACGGCGCTGCGGACCGCGCCCACTCAAGATCGATCGCTCGTCCAGCCGCCTCAGGATGCAAGGGGTCCCGGAGGCGCCCGATATCGGCGCGCTCAATTGCTACATCAAGCTGCGCTCCGTTCCATGCCGTTCCATCGGGCAGAATGCGAACATGGCATCCTGCGCAAGAGTCGAAGCCCACCTCCACCAGGCCCTTCTGACGAACGACATACCTGCCAAAAGCGATAACGCCGTCCTTGGTTGTGGGAAATATAACCCCCGGAGGTGATGGGATTCCCCCAGTTCTCACTCCCGCTCGCAGACCTGTGTCGAGCACGCCGGCCTCGAAGACCGCCTCACCGGCTCGAATCCAATCCTCCTTAGTGCGAAGCTTCGAGGCGTCGAAAGCGATTTCCGGTTCCTTCTGTTTCAGACCATCTATATATCCCGCGGGCTCCCGGCCGGCAATGTAAACAGGGTACGTGCGATAGATCGGCCGCACCTTCAGGGCATAATATTCCTCGGCGGTGAGGTATCGAGGCGAACGATCCGGCTGTGCCAGCGGCACCTCAAGACGCTCGACCTCTTTGTCGTCCCACACTCGCGGAATGTCGGGATGGAAGGTTTGCGCAGCGCCCGTTGCGGCGATGGCTAAAATCGTGGAACCAACAAGGGAAGCTCTAGTTCGCATGGACGGGTCTCCTTTCGTTCACCGGTCGACCTTCATGACCTCCTCCATTTCCGTTTCAAAGCGTCCATCGTAAAAATGTTAACGTCACGTCCTCGCCTTCAGCCGCTTGCAGGGCGGCACATGGTTCTCAGAACAAATCTATCACTGCAGGTCGCAAGCGGGGCCCCTGAGATTGCCGCGCTCATGCTCTAGACAGATCATCCCTGACGCCGTAGTGTTTCGGAAGTGAACCCGCTCTTTCCTCCCAAGTCCTGGTTAGTCGGGATTTCGTCATGTGTGTCTCGACGACGGGCTCTTCGGCAGCATGGTGGAGTGAAGCGCGTTGTCGCGACCAATCTAGCAAACGCGCAATTGTAATCTTCAGATTCGCCCGAATCCGACGGCGATGTGGACAGAAAGATTTCCGCCGACCTTATTCTTGCCTTCACTTGCTGAGGACGTAGCAACTCCCATCGGCGCAGTGGAAGCCGATGACCTCAGTTCCCTTCAACGCCAGCGTGTCGTGGCGCTCCTTGAAATGATGAGGCGCGCTGTCGATGTACACGGTTAAGGGGGCTTGGGCATGCACGGGGCGCGAACGTAGGATCATGTCGCAGATAAGCGCCGTCAAGACAAGGCCCAGAAGCAGTGCTGGAATGTGTTTGCGCATGCTCATCGAGACGCCCACGGACGCGGGAGAGGTACAAAGAACACTCTTCCTGCAGGCACCCCGTTTGCCGGAAACTGAAATGGCGCACAGCCTGATGCACTTCGTGAACCGAGAGTGCACTAAGGGCGGTTGGAGGGCCATCCGGAAGGTGAAGCGCTTGGGATTTTGCCCTACTCCATTGAAGCGTGGTCCCTTGGAACCTACTGAACCTCGGCCCGCTTCTCTGACAAACTCCGACTCTGAAACTCCTCCCACCGCCTCGCCGCCTCGTCGTCGCGCCCACGAATAGCGTGCGAATGGACGTCGGCTGCGACGCGGACTGAAGAGTGGCCCAGACGTTCTGACACAGCCGTGATCTCCATGCCCGCTGGAAGCAGATGCGATCCATGACTGTGGCGAAGCGTGTGAAGGCTGACGCCGTTTGGTAGCTTCAGTCGACGGCATAGCGCCGAGACGGTCGCCGGTAGGGGATGCAGTAGACGCGTCTGATGCAGTAATCTCGTTTAATGATCGAGAAGAGCATCGCCTCGATTTCGGTACGAGTCGGCGTTGAGCACCTATCTTGCAGAGGAGGCAGTCATGATGGACGAAATAATTAGGCGCCGGGATTTTCTGGCCAGTACTGCTGTTGCGGCAGCCGTGACCACTGGCGTTGTTACGGCCGAAGGTCAAACCACGCGGCCGTCCCCCGCCGCCAATCCTGTGCCCCGAGCGGCAGATCTGGTGCTGAGAAACGGCAACATCATCACGGTCGATGTCGGCTTCACAACCGCGCGAGGGATTGCGATTGCCGGTGATCGGATCATCACGGTAGGCTCCGATGCGGCGATGACACCTCACACTGGCCCTGAAACGCGGGTTCTTGACTTGAAGGGTAAGACTGTGATTCCAGGCCTCATTGATGGTCACGCACACATGGATCGAGAGGGGCTGAAAACGATATTTCCTTCACTCGGACATGTTCGCTCCATCCGGGACGTTCAGGATCGGATCGCAGAACTCGCTCGCAAATCCAGGCCGGGTGAATGGATTGTGACCATGCCGATCGGAGATCCGCCCTTCTACTTCGACGTGCCCGACATCCTCGCGGAGAAGCGCTGGCCTACACGTCAAGAGTTGGATGCGGCGGCACCGAATAACCCGGTGCTCATCCGCTGCATCTGGGGTTTTTGGCGCAGCACGCCGCCACTCGTTTCGTGTGCGAACACAACGGCCCTAAAGCGGGCCGGCATCACAAGAGACACCGTTTCGCCCGACCCAGAGCTCAAGATCGAGAGAGATCAAAATGGCGATCCCACCGGCGTCTTCGTCGAGTCGGATATGCAGCCGCTCGCGGAACTAATCTGGTTTCGGGAAGCAACGCGGTTCTCGCGCGCCGATCGCGCCCGCGCCTTGCCGATTTCGGCGCAGGCCTATCACGCTTACGGCACCACCAGCGTCTTCGAAGAACACGGGGTCGCAAATGAAGTGCTGCGCGCCTACAAGGATGCTTTGCGAGATGGCAACCTGACCATACGGGCGGCCCTGGTGTTCAGCCCGAACTGGAAGGCGGCGGGCGGAGCGCCACTTGGTCCATTTATGGAAGCATGGGGGGGATGGCTCGGCGAACCTGGCCTCGGGAATGACTGGCTGAAGGTGGCGGGACTGTACGTCAGCATTCAGCATCGTGTGTCCGATGACCTCCGCGCGACGGCTGCTGCACCATACACTGGATGGTCCGGCTACAACTACGACACAGGCTTGCCCCCCGCGCGGCTCAAGGAGCTAGCGCTTCATTGTGCCCACAACGACATCCGCGTAATTGCGACTGCGGACGTCTCGCCCGACATCATCGATATTTTCGAACAAATAGACAGGGAAGTCCCGTTGAACGGAAGGCGCTGGGTTCTGGGGCATGTACGTCAGCTTTCCCCTCGGGACATTGAACGCGTCGCGCGCATGGGCTTGGTAATCACGCCCCACACCAACTCGGCCATCTATAAAGCCGGGCACTTAATTCAGAAGTCTCTACCGCCGGAGCGGCGAGACGAGATCACGCCGTTGCGCCGGTTGCTGGACGCGGGGGTGAAGGTGCCACTGATCACAGACAACGCACCGGTTTCGATGTTTTGGCCGATCTGGGAGTCCGTCGCCCGCCTCTCTTTAACAAACGAACAGGTTGCCCCGAATCAAGCCATCACCCGCGCGGAGGCGATACGCTGTTCGACTCTCAATGGTGCTTACCTCACTTTTGACGAGGCAAAGAAGGGATCGCTCGAGCCCGGCAAGCTCGCCGATCTCGCCGTATTGAGCGCTGATCCTCTATCTGTCGAGGAAAAGGATATCCGTGAGATAACGTCATTGATGACCATCGTCGGCGGACGCATTGTTCACCAGTCTCCGAATTGGACCACAGGGTAGGCTATTAATTTCTCGCTGAACAATAAAAGTTCGAACGAGGTAATGCAACTTTTGACAAGCATTGCGCAGTAGGGGATTGCCAGCGTTCTCGCTCTCGCACCTACTGAACCTCGGTCCGTTTCTCCGACAAACTCCGACTCTGAAACTCCTCCCACCGCTTCGCCGCTTCATCGTCTTGGCCGTGGATCATGTGCGAATAGATTTCTTGAGTTGTCCGGATTGATCCATGGCCCAAGCGTGCAGATACGGCTGGAAGTGGAACGCCGCTGGCGAGTAGATGCGACGTATGCGTGTGGCGCAGCGAGTGGAGGCTCGTGCCCTTTGGCAGATGCAGTCGTCGAAACAGCAACGACACGGACGCGGAAATCGAGTCCGGCTTCAATGGGGTGCCGTCGGGGTTCGCGAAGATCAAATCCAGGTCGCCACGATAGTCCGGTCCGAACTCGTGCCGGAACTCATTCTGGCGAATGCGGTGTGAATTTAGCGCGGCGATCGCCGACGTCGGCAGGCTCACCGGGCGCGGTTCGTCAGTCTTGGTGCCCTTGAATTCGAGCACCTCCCTCGTCTGCGTGAGCGACCGCGCGAACATGGCGCGACCGTCCTGGATGTCGGACCAACGGAAGTACCTCGCATAGCGGTTCCGTAAGTTCGCTCCCCTCTAAGTTCGCACGCCTCACTGTGGCGAATACCTCGCCGAGCGCCCGCAATTCCGTTGATTGGATGAGCCAGAATGAAGGACAATTCTGACAGTGTCGGAGAAAACAACGACAAAGCTTCCTGCAAAGCCGCTGGGCGGCTCGAACTTCCCTGACGACGAGTTAATCGCCAGGATAGGTCGAGGGATCGCCGCTACTTTTGGGCCACCACTAATGGAGTTGGTACAGAAGACTGGCCTCAGCATCGAAGATACGATTCGTTTACACATTGTGAGCAAGAAGTGTAGGGAAGAGCGGGAGAGAGCCGGCTTGAGCATTAAAGACGCGGCACGGCTGCTTTCCGTCCGGCAATACGGGATCCGTGCAGTGGAATCCTTTGAGATTCGCAACGTGGCGCCGCTGTTGTTGCGGAATTACCTTGATCTCTTGGGGCTAACGGACTGGTACTCGGAGTGGGCGCACGCCAATGCCGAATTGGCGCGTAGGCTTGAAAGCGGTAACGCTAACCAAGGGCATCATCCTGCCGCGCCCGACACCCAGGCGATACCCGCACCGATCCCGGGGATCATGCCATCTCGGAGTTCTGGCCGCCAAGCCGAAGATGCAATCTCATTCCGTGGCCAAGTGATCGCCGTAAAGGCCCGAATCCGGTTGATCCGATCTTTCGATCAGATTAGTCATCAATACCAGGGCTACACGCTGGTGCTCGCTGGCCTGAATCCCGAGCTGGGTGTGGTGCGCGTCGCGACCGGCCCCGCCGCTCATGCCAAGCATCAGTTCCGTATCGGAGACGTGATCTCTGGAAAAGCGCGGCCAGTGCCAGACCCGAGACTAGAATGGGCCACCCTGTACAGGGCCAGCGGTCTTAAGGTTGAAAGCCGGGGTCCAAAAGAGCAGGCTCATCCGGCAGATCCAGACGGCGGTATTGCCGCCCCTCTCGAAGAGTATCGTGTCAACGGCCATCGGCGGCTTGATCCGCACACCTGTCAGGCCAAGTGTTCCCAGTGTCCATGGGGATTAACAATGCCTACGGAAATCATCTTCGACCAGTGGAATCCGTCAAAGGTTCGTTGGCGCATGGAAACTCATTGTTACGGTCCACGAGACTGTCCGCGTTATCGCGCTGGAGCTGCTCGCAAGGTTCCGGGCCGAAAGCCGGGAATGGTCTGGGTCGATAACGATGTAGAGCGGGAGTCCGAATGATGACGGCGCCATCCGAATAACAAAGGCTGAATTTGTAAGTTTTGCTTTAGTGCGTCTAACCGCGGGAGACTGGTGCGTATCCGGACTCTACCGGGTTGCAAGGGCGGCGGACAGACCAGGAGTTGGGCGACTCAACTAGATTTGCGTTCGTTCTCAGCCCAGAGCACAATCATGTCCGCACATTCCTTGGCGCTCCATCCCGACCGAAAGGCCCGCTTCAAGTAGATCAAGGCGAGTCTCACGGGCCTCACGTGCGAGAATGGCGCTTGTGGGGCAGGAGTTGTTGTCCTCGGGCCAAGCAACCAGTGCCGATCGAGTTGATGGACTCATCGAACGAGTTACATATTTCAACGAGGACTCGGGCTTCTGCGTTCTGCGGGTTAAGGCTTCCGGGCACCGTGATGTTGTGACGGTCGTCGGGACACTGCCCTCCGTGAGCCCCGGGGAATGGATTACCGCGGAGGGTGCTTGGTTCCGTGACAAAGAGTACGGCCTCCAACTCAAAGCCACGACGCTGCGGACCGTGGCACCCACCACTCCGGAGGGCATTGAGAAATACCTCGGGAGCGGGATGGTGAAAGGCGTCGGCCCCATCTTCGCCAAGCGTCTGGTGGAACGGTTTGGTGCCGAGGTCTTGTCCACAATTGAAAACAAACCCGGCGACTTGCAGTTGGTCGATGGGATTGGACCAAAGCGCCGGCAGAGGATCACCGGGGCATGGGAGGCGAGCAAGCGGATACGGGAGATCATGTTGTTCTTGCATAGCCACGGTGTCAGTACAAGCCGTGCCGTCAGGATTTACAAGACATACGGCCACGAAGCTGTAGAAAAGGTCCGAAGCAATCCTTATGTATTAGCGAAGGATATTTACGGCATCGGCTTCAAGACGGCGGATCAGATCGCGCAACGCGTTGGCATCCCGAAAAACTCCATGAGCCGTGCTTCCGCAGGCATCGATCACGTCCTGCTGGAGGCGACCTCGGATGGGCATTGTGCCCTTCCTCTGGACAAGCTAAAGGCGGAGGCAGTGAAGCTCCTGGAGGTCGAAGAAGACACTGTTGAGCCGGCTCTCTCCCGCATGATAACCAGTGGCTCTCTGGTATTGGAGACGATCCGGGAGGAGGCGTTGGTGTTTCTCCCGCACTTGTGGAGAGCCGAGGGTGGCATCGCCTCAGCGATCAAGAGCCTGGCTACTGGTCCGCCGCCCTATCCACCCATCGACTTTGAAAAGGCCGCGGCATGGTGCGAGAAGAAAACCGGAAAGGTCCTCGCACCGAGTCAGCGCACGGCTCTGCAAACGGCGCTCCACAACAAGGTCATCATCATCACGGGCGGGCCGGGCGTTGGCAAGACGACATTGGTCAACTCGCTTTTGGGTATCGTCCGCGCCAAAGGCGTGAACTGTCTTCTTTGTGCACCGACGGGTCGCGCGGCCAAGCGGATGACAGAATCCACTGGGATTGAAGCGAAAACGATCCATCGGCTCTTGGAAGTGGACCCGTCGTCCGGGCGGTTCGGCAAAAATGAGTCGAACCGGCTGGATTGCGACCTCCTAATCATCGACGAAACTTCCATGGTCGATGTGGTACTGATGCACTCCTTACTCAAGGCGGTTCCGCAGCGGGCGGGCCTTGTTCTGGTCGGGGATGTAGACCAGTTGCCATCGGTCGGACCCGGCATGTTGCTACAGGACCTGATTGATTGCGGTATCGAACCGGTAGTGCGTCTGATCGAAGTGTTTCGACAGGCCGCGAACAGCAGAATTATCACCTCAGCACACCGTATTCGCGCCGGTCAGATGCCAGAGCTCACCACGCCTGGAGAGGATTCCGACTTTCATTTTGTGGAGCGCGACGATCCTGAGCAGATCGTTTCCACGCTCATCCACCTCATCCAACATCGGATACCGGTCCGTTTTGGCTTTGATCCGATCCGAGATGTTCAGGTACTGTGTCCCATGAATCGCGGATCGCTGGGCGTTCGAGAGTTGAACCTTAGGCTGCAGCGAGCGCTGAACCCGGCCCGGAGCGCCGAGGAGGCAGTCGAAAAGTACGGATGGCGCTTCCAGTTACGGGACAAAGTGATTCAGACCGAGAACAATTATGAGAAGGAGGTGTTCAACGGCGACATCGGCGTTATCGAAACCATCCACTCGGTCGAACAGGAGGTCTCAATCCGGTTCGATCACCGGCTGGTAAAGTACGACTTTGGCGAACTCGATGCGATCTCACTCGCCTATGCGGTTACCGTACACAAAGCGCAGGGATCGGAGTTCGCCGCGGTAGTTATCCCGCTGGCAACGCAGCAGTACATGCTGCTCCAGCGCAATCTGATCTACACCGGCATCACACGGGGGAAGAATCTGGTTGTACTCATCGGACAACGGAAGGCACTGCGTATCGCCGTATCGAACAACAAGACGCAGCGACGCTACTCAGGCTTGCTGGAAGCGTTGACATTAGCCGGTAGTGCTGGCGTCCCTGCCGGGGCCTCCTGACTTTACGACCGGTGCCGGAGCACAGCCTCCCCAGTTGCTGGCGTGCTTGGCGACCAAGGTCGCGGTGGCGGAGTGAATTGACCCGGCTGCAATCCGCTGGCGGTTGGTCCTGGATGACCGCGTATCTGGAATTTATCGACTGATTTTCCCAACCGACCAACTGGCACAAACCTCTCGGCCTAACAAGTTGGCCGCGACGCTTCCCTATTCGCTCGTTGGCCGAGCAGTCGGCCTCTAGGAACCTTGGCCGCTGCAGTCGCTGTCTTAGACGCAGAAAGCTGCCGATAATTAACAGGCTCGGCACGCGCCGTTGTCGCTTCCGAATACCGAAATTGAATTTGTAAGTTTTCGCATTAGCGCGCCTCTAACCGTTCGAACGGCTCGTACCGAGGAACTGAAAGTCTTTCGGACGTGAAGAGAGAACTCCCGCATGGACAACCAATCTGACAAAATCCCTCCAATCCTGAAGCGAAGTGTGCCTGGACCAGCGCTTCGCAGCACGATCTGGAGTATACTGCGAGCCAAATCGGAACCTAAACATGGGAATCCCCGGTATGCTGTCTCGCGCCTCGGAAACCCCTGACGGAAAAATCGGAGAGCTCGCAGTTCCATTCCATAGCCTCAAGGAGAAGAACATGGCCGAAGCTGATCGCACCAAGTACTTGAGAATCGCGTTGCAGCTGGTGGGTCTGATCTTCATAGTCGGGATCTATCCGCTCACCATTGTTTGGCCGTCCGGCTGGTCGTAGCACACGGGCCAGTCGGATTACCTGCAGATGATTCTTGGCATTTTATGCGACGCTGGGGGTATTTCTGTTGGTTGCTAGCCGCAACCCCGCTCGCACACTTGAGCCTCATCTGGTTCACGGTGTGGTCCAGCGTTGTGCACGGCGGAATCATGGCACTACAGTCTTTGGCGAACTCCGAGCACAGGGGACACCCTTGGGGCGACGTCCTAGCGCTATTTGTTGTAGCGGCCGTCCTTTGCGCTTCTGACGCCACGAGGTGCGGCAGCAAACCCCGCCTATGTCAGGGCCTGACAATCGAAGGTCGTGCTGGGCAAGTGGATAGTCGCCGGATGGAATTTTAACCATCGACCAGAATGGCGACGCGCGGATGGGTCGCAGCGTCGTGACGACGTCAGTTCGGCCGGGCGGGCGGACGAGCAACCAGTGGAGGTGCGTCAGAGCACCCCCTAACCGAAGTAGTCGAGGGTGTTTCGATGGTATAGACTGAGGCGATGCGGGTGCTGAAAAATAGGTTCGCCAGTCTTTTAAGTTTTGGACTCCTGCTTTTTTTGCTCGGCGCGGGTCTGCGTCTCGGCGCGCAGCCCGAGCGGCTCTACGATATCGTCGCCGCGAAGAACGTTATGGTGGCTATGCGCGATGGCGTGAAACTCGCCACTGACATCTACCGCCCCGCTCTTAACGGCGTGCCCGTAGGTGGCAAGTTCCCGGTTCTCCTTGAGCGTACGCCTTACAATAAGGATGGCGGCGTGGCGGATTCGGCGGGATTTCGCACACCACCAGCGTGGGACTACTTCGTCCCGCGTGGATACGTAGTGATCGTGCAGGACGTGCGGGCCCGCTACAAGTCTGAGGGGCACTGGCGGCCGATCCGTGATGATCCAAACGATGGATTTGACACTGCGAAATGGATCGGAGAGCAGCCGTGGTCAGATGGCATCGGCACGATAGGCACGTCCTATGACGGCGCGACGCAACACGCGCTCGCTATCGCCGATGCGCCCTACGTTAAGGCGATGATTCCTGTCGACGCGATGTCGAATTTCGGCAGGTACGGCGTCCGTCACAACGGCGCCTTCGAACTGCGCTTTTTCAATTGGGTGTTCACGATGGGTAACGCCGCCGGAACGTCAAACGCATCCGCCGCGGCGGCTCGCGCGGCCTCAGATCCGGCAGGGGCGGGCTCGCTCATGGACATGGGAAACCACGTCGGCGAGTACATCCGTGGCCTGCCGCTGCGTCCGGGTACAACACCGCTTAAATTCGCTCCCGACTACGAAGCGTGGCTGATTGAGGCGATGAGCCACGGCGACTACGACGACTTCTGGAAGGATTCTGGTTCCAGCGTGGTCGACCACCTGGTCCAGTACAAGGACGTGCCCGTATTTCATGTGACAGGCTGGTACGACTCATGGGGTACGCAGGTCGCCAACCTGAATTATGTTGAGTTACGGAAGACAAAGAAGAGCCTTCAGCGGTTGATCATCGGGCCCTGGACGCACGGTGGTCAGGCCCGCAGCTTCGCCGGCGAGGCGCAGTTCACCGACGACGCGGCGCTCGACTTCGAGCCGTGGCGACAACGGTGGTTTGATCATTGGCTAAAAGGTATCGACAACGGCGTGGATCGGGAAGCGCCTGTCCGGATCTACGTAATGGGAGGCGGAGACGCGCACAAGACGCCCCAGGGCCGCATCTTTGTGGGAGGCCACTGGCGCGACGAGCAGGAGTGGCCGCTCGCGCGGACGGCGGGCACGTCCTACTACTTGCACGCGAACGGCGTCCTCTCACGGGACAAGGCGGCGGACGACCAGCCCATCACCTACGCGTTCGACCCTCGGAACCCAGTGCCGACGTTGGGCGGGAATATTTCGTCTCAAGGAACGTTGATGTTTCAGGGAGCGGCGGACCAGCGGTGTCGGCCCACTTTCTGGCTGTGCTCGGACACGAGGCCGCTCTCGGCCCGGAACGATGTGCTGGTGTTCCAGACGCCTCCGCTCACTGCCGACATCGAGATCACGGGCCGGCTCGTCGTAAAGCTATGGGCGGCCTCGAACGCTCTCGATACTGATTTCACCGCCAAGCTGGTTGACGTGTACACGCCCAGTGCGGATTTTCCGGCCGGTGTGGATCTCAACATCGCCGATAGCATCGTGCGCGCGCGATATCGTAACGGCCTCGGTAAGGCCGAGCTTCTGAAGCCGGGGCAGCCCTACGAGTTCACAATCGAGATGTATCCGACATCGCTCGTCTTCAAGCGTGGGCACCGGATTCGGCTGGACATCTCCAGTAGCAACTTCCCGCGGTTTGATGTAAATCCGAACACAGGTGAGCCGCTTAACAACAACCGCCGCTCGCAGATCGCGGAGAACACTGTTTACCTGGACGCGAAGCACGCCTCTCAGATCGTCCTGCCAGTCATTCCGGCGGAGACGACGAGTGTGTCGGCGGGGCGCAATAACTGAAGCTGGGGAACCCCTACTCACATTCCACTCCATTGACGGCCTATCCGGACACTACGGGTTCTGGAAGGGTGGCCGACCATCCATCTCGGCCTAGCAAGTTGGCCGCGACGCTTCCCAATTCGCTCGTTGGCCGAGCAGCCGGCCTCTTGGGAGCCTGTGCGGTCGCTGTCGGAGGAAAGCGGCCGATATGCCTCATAACAGTCCGGTCGCCCTCGTCACGATCGGCTCGTCGAAGCGGCGAGCTTCGAACGCCTGGAGGGAGACGTTAAGATCGAGAAAGAGGGAGGCCGGAGGAGTCATGAAATCAACGGCAATCTTGATGGTGTACGCGCTGATGCTGACAATGTCGGCGTGGACGCTTGGATGGGCGCAGAGTAAGCAACGGTCAAACAGGAATCCCGTGATTCAACCCCCTCCGGAAGCGCTTGCGGGCTTCGACAACAAAAGCAACGGTGTGGTCGATGATCCAACGCATCAGGCCGATCAAGCTAAGTTCGACGAGGTGGAGGGCGTGGCAGATGGGCTAGGACCGCTATACAACGCCCAGTCCTGCCGTGAATGTCATCAGAATCCCACGTCGGGCGGGGCGAGCCAGATCACAGAACTGCGAGTTGGCCATTTGGGACCGGATCATCGATTCCTCAAACCAGACATTCCAATTGCTCACGGAGCAGCGATTATCTCCGGGCGGACCTTGGTGAATGATCGCGCCATTTGCCCAAACGCCACTTTTCCCGATACCGAGATCCAGGAACGTGTGCCGGAGAGCGAGACGATCCGGACAACGCGCATTTCCCTGAGTCTGTTGGGGGACGGCTTTGTCGAGGCCCTCTCGGATTTGACTCTGATTGAACTGGCCCGCAACCAATGCGCGAGCACTCATGGTAAAGTCTGCGGCCTAGTGGTTAACGTGCCCATCGTTGAAGCCCCAGGGCAAGCCGGTGTCGGCCGATTTGGCTGGAAGAATCAGCACGCCAGCCTGCTCTCGTTTTCGGGGGATGCCTACCTAAATGAGATGGGTATTACCACTCAGTTGTTCCCAGATGAGGTTGTCAGGCTTTGCAACACCGTGTCTGAGCCAAACGACAAACCCGGGCCGGACGGACTGGCCGACGTCGATCACTTTGCCCGCTTCATCCGAGCGTTGAAGGCGCCGACGCGAGACATGACTCAAGCTGTTACACCTGTAGCAAGGAGAGGGTCTGAACTTTTCGACAACGTTGCGCGGTCTGCCACGTGCGAAGCCTGACCACAGCTGCTGCGGGCACAAGGATCAATGGTGGCGCATTTACGATTCCGGCGGCGCTCGGAAACAAGACCTTCCATCCTTATGGCGACTTCCTGATCCACGACGTCGGGACCGGCGACGGAATTTCGGTTCCCATAGTGGAGCATTACGGACGCGCTGCTCGTCAGATGCCCCCAGAGTGTTCGCCCGAGAACTTTGAAAAAACGCGGAACAGGGTGCGTACCGCGCCTTTGTGGGGCGTGCGCCTACGTTCTCGGTTGATGCACGATGGACTCTCTGTGACCCTTCGCGATGCCATACTGCGGCACGGCGGAGAAGCGGATCGAGCGACACACGACTTTCGGCGATTGTCGTCTAACGACCAGGACGCAGATTCTCGCTTTGAGAGCACTTGATCCAAGGCGTCCGGCCAGACCAGCAATAACCTACCGATATGGCGGGATGACATGCCCAATCTCATTTCTTGTGGTAATGCGGGGCACGCGTGACTTTAATGGCGACCTAGCGATGGAGCTTTGGGGTCGCGCGATACACTTCGCCCAATTTGTGCTAAACCGGTCGCGTTCTCCGGCTGGTTTCCGTTTTTAGGGCCGCAACTCCTGCTCGGAATCTGAAGCTTGATCCCGTTCCCAATGGCTGTGCCGCATAGCATTTAGATAAGCGATATTGGCGTTCCCGAACTCGGCCATCGCCGCAGAGCTTGCGTTTTTCTTTGCCTGCCATTCGTCATAGGCGTTTCGATTGACAATATACCGCTCTGCGGCCTCATTGGCTTCCCGAACGGCCGCCATCATCTTGGATTTCGCTTGATCACGTTCGGTTTTCAACTGCTCCAGTTTGATGCTCATTTCTGGTCCCCAACGCATCAGATGTCTGCAATGAGTCCTAAGGCGCTTTGAAGGAGGTTGCTCGCGTTCTTCTGCGCTTGAGCCTGCTGAGATTTTGTCGGGTCAATAAAAAGTAATTTCGGGTTAACCTGGTTCGATCCTACGACCGCGAGCCCGAGGCGACGCTTGGCAACCCGCTTTAGAGGCTCGCAAGGAGTCGTCTCGATTGCAAAGACCGAGCCGGTAGGGCCCACTTCTTAAACCGGGCCAGCGCATTTGAAACCTGGGCGCCTTTACCGGTGGCCGTGGCCTCCGCCGCCACCGAGACTATGGCCTCCGCCGAAACTGCGACCGGCACCGGGGGCACCGCCGAAATTATGAACGCCGCCGAACCCGCGCATCGCACCGCCATTGAAGCTGGGGTAACCGTGTGGAGCGGATGGCATGCGCATGCTTTGAGGCGGTGAAACCCGAGGCGATACGCCACGGAAGGCTTGAGGGATGCTTGGGTTTCCCGGCATAGTGGGGTGGTTCGCGTTTGGCGGATTGCCCGGCCGGGCACCGCCTTGGAACGCGTTCCTGTCGCCAACGTTAGGCTGGTTTATTGGACTGTAGCCGCCAACTCGGCCGAAATTGGTTCGCGAAGCCGTCGAAGCCGCCTGGTAACGTCCCGCAAGCTGCCGGTTGGGGTAGGGTATACCGAGCCGATGATCTGGATTGTGTGCCCAGTGGGAACGATTGAAGCCGGCGTCCCAGACGCCGTGAAATCCATAGCGATGAAAGAAGGGGTTATAGACGAATACACTACGGCCGAACCAGTTCGGACCCCAGCCCCAACCACCCCAGCCGCCCCAACCACCGAAGCAGAAGCCAATGTTAATGCCAGGTCCCCATCCGAACCCGAATGCAGGATAGTACAGTGAAGGGTAGTAACCCCACACCGGCGGTCCCCAGACAAATGCCGGGTCATAGACAGGTACGTAGATTACATCGGGATTGGCTGGCTGAATGACGATAGCCGGTTGCCCATCTTGCGTTTCCGTGCTCACGGTTTGCTGCGGGGTGGACTTCAGACGTCCGTTGGCTTGCGCCGACGAGCGAAGCCGTTGGACCGCCGCCATCACATCAGTCTGCTGGGCCAGAAATGCGTTACCCAGGTCCGTGGTCCAGCGTATATCCTGGCTTAGCCGATTCAGTACGTCCGGAAACACGACCAGCATTTGCACGCTGGCGTCCCAGGATTGCTGTTTCGCCGCGTCTGTCAGTTGGGTCCCTCTTAGGGTGGAGTTCCGTTGCAGCCACTGCTGCGCTTCCACAACCTCAAGTGGATAAGTAGATGCGACCAACACCTGCGAGAGGAGCCCATCGGGATAAAGTGCGACCGGCGCTACCAAGTCGGTCAATTGGTCCGCCGTAAAAGTCTGTATTTGAGGAGGCGCCACCTGTGAATCTCGTTCGGGTGGCGTTTGTGCGTTTGCGGTAAGAAGGGCGCTCGTTAGAATAAATATGATTCCAGCCAGCGTCGGTACCGCAAGTAACCTGGTCGAATTGCGGTCCATTGCTGTCTCCCTCTTCCCCCGATCATCTATTTACTTAGATGCGCGCGGAGCGGCGCCGGGGTGCCCGCGTAACCTAGAGACCAACGAGTTTTAACTGGGAAGCCTGTCAACAAGTGTCGTCCTGGGGGCAGGCTTTTGAAAGGCTCAAGGAGCAGGTCGGGAGGGTTTCTCGTAGGGATTCAACGAAACAAATCGTTTGGTGGAGTCTATCTAGCAGATGTTAGAGAGGAACGACCCTTTGGCTCCTTGAGCTTTTTGATTAGGCACTTTTATTGATGCAACCCCAGTTCCAAAGATCTATTCTTTCCATGACAACTACAGCGATGATGCATTGGCGTTGATCGGAAGTGGTCGGGCGTGCGAGTGTTGGCTTGCCAATTGGAATTGGCCTGGGAGACGCGCCTGCTACTGGATCTTCTGACCAGTGCCGGCGACGTGCCCTAAAACAGCATCAGTTGCCTTTGTCACCACAAAGCGTGCGTACTGATCGAGGCGCGCTTGAATGCGATCTCGATCCGCAGCTGTCAACTTTATCGGCAGTCCGACGGTCACATCCCTGGGCCTCCAAGTACTTTACTGCCCGCAAATCGACTCCGAGCAACTGCGTGCAAATGTATTCACCGTCGGCGGTGAAGACCTGCGTCACAAAAAAGTATCGATAGGGCGGCCTTGGGTACAAGTTCGCAAAATCATCCAGCTGGACGGTAAAGTAGAGCAGGCTGACCGGCCCGCGGCTGATCGCTTCCATGCTTCAGCCATTTGACCGCTTTCGCGATGCTGATTGCAACCCGCAAATTCAGGCGACGGCCCGACCCTTTGTCGCGTCGAATTTTCGGTGTATGCTCAAGGACGCTGGGTGTTTCTGAGTGAATCGGTTTAGAGATGGAGTGATCATGAGCCTTCGTTTCACGGTTTCCACCAGTGCGCTGAGGGTCGTCGCGATGTTTGCCGGCATTTCCGCCCTCCTGTGGGGCCAAGCGCCCAAAGCCGCAGTGCCAGGGTCGTCAAAGGCCTGGACGGTGCCCCGCACGCCCGGCGGACACCCGGATTTTCAGGGGTATTGGACGAATTCCACGTATACGCCTTTGGAGCGCCCCGCGGCTCTGGGGACTAAAGAATTCTATACGGAAGCAGAAGAATCGGAGCTCGTCCGGCGGCTGCGCTTTCAGGACAACAGCCAGCCGAAGGACGACATTCACTACGATAATCGGACCTGGCAGGACGAGAGCTACGCCAAAGGCATCTCCAACCATCGAACATCCCTGATCTTCGATCCACCGGACGGACGCCTTCCGCCTTTGAATGTGAAAGGACAGCAGCACGCCGTGGAGTTTGCCCAGGGCGATCTGCGCAGGAAAGCCGCGGTAAGCGCAAAGAGCATGAGCCTGGCGGAGCGGTGCATCACATGGGGAACCGAGGGTCCGCCTATGATCAACTCGACCTATAACGCAAATCTTCAGATCTTCGAGAACGACACATCCCTGGTTATCCTGCATGAGATGATTCACAGCGCTCGGATGATTCCTTTCGATGGACGCCCGCATCTTCCGGAAAGCGTGCGCCAGTTAGATGGCGATTCGCGCGGGCATTGGGAGGGCGATACCCTGGTGGTCGATACGACTAATTTCACGGACAAGACGCCCTTCCGTGGTCCACCCGCATACACCCGGCAGGATATTTTTTCGAGCAAAGAAATGCACGTCGTCGAGCGCTTCACTCGCGTGGATGCAGAGACCATCGTTTATCGTTTCACCGTGGAAGATCCCGGGACTTGGAGCAAGCCGTGGTCCGGGGAAGTCCTGATGAAGAAGTTCGAGGGCCCGATCTTCGAGTACGCCTGTCATGAGGGAAACTACGGCCTGGCCCATATCCTCGAAGGGGCACGCGCCAAAGAGAAAGCCGCAGAAGCAGCATCGACAAAGCCGGCGCCTTGACTTAACCCCTTGTCAATTTCCCAGACCAAGCTCAGTCGGCCAGTGCAGAACACATCCAGTCGCAAAACATATTATCCTAGCGTTCTATTGGAGGTCGCGATGTCACGTGCAGGTCGAGCGGAATTTGTTCTCGTAGCCAGCGCGGTTGCCATCGCCATGTTTGGAGCCGCGGCGCAGGCCCAGCAAACCCGATACCCCAAACCAACCGAACTCCCCAATCCGTATCGCCTCGTGGAGGGCTGGCCGACTCTTCCCAAGAGCATGAACGGAGGTCGCTGGGGGGAGGTCATCCGGGTGCATGTCGACAGCGACGGCAACATCTGGGTCTTTCATCGGTGCTTCAACACGGTACCCCCCGGCCACGCCACCTGCATCGGGCGGGGTGATTCCAATCCGCCGATTTTGGAATTCGATCCGTCGGGCAAGCTTCTGAAGAGCTTTGGCGTGGGACTGTTCGCCTATCCTCACGGCTTCACCATCGATGGGGATGGGAACCTATGGGCCAGCGACGTAAACGATGAGGCGACGGTGCTCGGCATGTCGGCCAAGAACGCGGATGGCGTGGTCAGGGGCCAGGAAGTCCTCAAATTGAGTCCGGCCGGCAAAGTGCTGATGATGATCGGCAAGGAGGGCGTGTCCGGGAATGGTCCGGATACCTTCGATCGGCCGACCGGTGTTGCCGTCGCGCCCAATGGCGATGTCTTCGTGACGGATGGCCATTTGCCCAACAAGCACAACTCTGCCCGCGTCGTGAAATTTTCAAAGGACGGCCGGTTCATCAAGACCTGGGGACACAAAGGAGCGGCGCCCGGCGATTTCGACGAGCCCCACGACATCTTCATCGGTGGTTCGCAAGGCCGCGTGTATATCGCCGATCGCAGGAACAACCGGATCCAGGTCTTCGATCAGGACGGCAACTTCATCGCCGCGTGGAAACAATTCGGTCAGCCGAGCTCTGTGTTTGTGAGCAAAGACGACACCATTTATGTGGGCGCCTCATTCCCCGATCCAGCAGCCAAAAAAGGCCGAGTTGAGGGGCATCGTGGTCGGGAACGCCAAAGACGGCTCGCTCAAGGCCTTCATTCCCGACCCTGCGGACCCCGACAAGTTGGATGTCGGGACAACGGCGTCAGGCATTGCGGCGGATGACGCGGGCACCATCTACGCGGCGGACGTCGCCGCACACAATCTGAGGAAGTACGTCAAGGTTAAGTAGAGATATTAAAAATGGCATCTGACAAGATGATCGCAAGTCGAGCCCCAACCTCTCGCGGCGCGCTTTCCTGGCGACGGCCGCGGCGGGGCTCGGCGGATTGGCGATAGCGCGAAGCACGCCCGCCCGTGCCGCCGTCGTGCACACCGATTTTTCGAAGCTTCCGCCTTACGGTAACGGCACGCTCCCCGCCGGCATCCGCTCGCGCCAAATCGCAAACGTGAACGGCATGACCGTGCATATTTTGGAGGCAGGTTATGAAACGCCGGGCCGGCCGGCAGTCCTGCTGTTGCATGGTTTCCCGGAGCTCGCCTATAGCTGGCGCAAGGTCATGCCGCCACTGGCGGCCGCGGGCTATCACGTGATCGCCCCCGATCAGCGCGGTTTCGGCCGCACCACCGGCTGGGACGATTCCTACGACGCCGATCCCGATCCGTTTCGCATTCTCAACATGACTCGCGACGCCATCGGGCTGGTTTACGCGCTTGGGCCACCGCTCGGTAGCGATGGTGGCCGGGCACGACGCCGGCGCGCCGGTCGCCTCCTGGTCCGCGCTCATCCGGCCCGATATTTTCCGTTCGCTCACGATCATGAGTTCGCCATTTGAAGGCGCGCCCTCGTTGCCCTTCGACACGGCGAACGGCGCGCCCCTGCCGCGCCCGGCAGTCACGGACGACGAGCTTGACGCCGAACTCGCGAAGCTCAACCCTCCGCGGAAATACTATCAGAACTATCAGCGCACCCGCGGCGCCAACGACGACATGCTGCATGCGCCGCAAGGCCTGCACGCCTTCTTCCGCGCCTATTACTTCTACAAGAGCGCCGACTACAAAGGGAACCATCCCCATCCCCTGAAGGCGCGCACCGCCGAGGAGATGGCGCAAATTCCGAACTATTACGTGATGGAGAAAGACAAGGGCATGGCGGCGAACGTTGCGCCGTTTATGCCTTCGGCGGATTACATCGCGAGTTGCAAATGGCTGACCGAAGCCGAGGTTGAAGTGTACGCGACCGAATATGGCAGGACTGGTTTCACCGGCGCGCTGCAGGGCTATCGCGTGCGGCGGGGCTCCGATCCCAGAAGTATCGCCGAGATGCACACCTTTTCGGGCCGCACCATAGACGTGCCCTCTCAGTACATCGCGGGAAAAAGCGATTGGGGCGTCTATCAAACGCCGGGTGCGGTCGACAAGATGCGCAATACCGCCTGCACGCATATGGTCGGATTCCATCTTCTCGATGGCGCCGGACATTGGGTGCAGCAGGAGCAGCCGGAGCTGGTGAGCGCATTGCTCGTTCAATTCCTGCGCGATTACGCAAAGTCCTGATCGCAAGCAGCTCGCGCGTCGGCCAAACGCCAAATGAATCGCACCGAGGCAGACGATTACGATCGCGAACATCGTCATGTTGTAAGCCAACAACCCCTCCTTCGTCGTCGGGAATGTTGGCTCTGAAATACGTTCTTGGGATGACCAAGAAGACCCAAGGACCACCCCTCGGGGACAAATAAGGTAGTTGGCCTATTGATTTGTGGACCGCAGACCTCGCCCTCGCGCTGGCGCCACGCGCGCTGCGCGGACGGCGTCCGTGATCTGACGAATGCGAGCCCGTTAACGAGAGCGCATAATTATCCGATCACGCTGCTAATCTTAAAAAGCAGAGCAGTTCAAAACGCGAGGTGGAGCAATAATTCATGCAAGAGACAGCCGACCAGTACCGACAACGGATGTTTAGTTATCTTAACGGTGGCGACCCTCTGAAGCTGCAGGCTGCGGCGCCGGCCAAGCTTGCAAAGCTTCTGAAGAGTGTCAGCCCGGCTGGGGCACGGAAGCGCCCGGCGCCCGGGAAATGGTCGATCGCGGAGATTGTGGCGCACCTCGCGGATACGGAGCTTGTCGGAGGCTACCGCATCCGCGCCATCCTCGGAGCGCCCGGTAGCCAGATCATCGGCTTTGATCAGGACAACTGGGTAACGGCGCTGCACTACGAGAAGCGGAACCTACGGAAATCATTCGAGCAGTATCGCGCGCTACGCGAGTCCAATCTCGCGCTCCTCAAGACCCTCACGCCTGAGCAGTGGAAGCACCACGGCATACACAATGAGCGAGGTGCGGAAACCGTCGAAACGATCGTCCGCATGTTCGCAGGTCACGACCTCAATCATTTCCAACAGATTGAGCGCATTCTGGCCGCCAAGAAGAAGTAAGCATTAAGAACTTCTATAGCTTCCAAGGGGTTTAACCGTCCAGGCCGGACAAATCGGGCAAACACTTGCCGCCTTCCTATCACCTATCCGGCTCGCATGTTCCCGGAACGCAGTTTGGGGCCACACCGTTGAACTCTTCTTAGAGCCTTGGAAGCTCAGAAAGCAAGTGATCGAGGGCCGCGCTGCTTGATTCGAGTTATAGGCGACCCGCGGCCTTCTGTTGGGCTTTCTTCTGCCGCCGCGGCAGACGGGAGAGGGGCGGCCAGCTGCTTGTTCACCGGAATCTCAAAATCCCAATAACCTCGCAAGGCGGTCTAAGATCACACCCAGAAAAGCCCCAAAAAGCGCTGTGACAAATCCTGCCCGCCACGCCACGCTCCAGATGCGCTGTGCCGTCCACTCATTTAGCTCCTGAAACTCTGCGATGTCCTTACTGATCCTGTGGCGCTCGATCTGGGGAGAGTACTTGTTCTTAAAGAGCCAGCGTGCATCTAGTTGCTCCAGGCGATCGAAGTTGTCGTTGTGGAGCAGATAAGGACCCTTTGAAGTGTACGCGTAGATCGGAAACGGAGGATCGTTATTAAAGTGTTGACGGACTCGCTGAATGAGGCCAATGCCGTCCGCCGCCTGATCCGAGTGCAATGCAGTGGCCAGGTCCTCTATACGTTTGGCTTCTTTCGCAACTTGCATTTCAACTTCTTCACGCTGGTGAGCGTCCTGATAGTAAAAGATGTCGCAGAGGAGGGCATCGGGTGGGCGCTGGTTCGTTATCGCTTTGAGCAGTTGGTCGGGAGTTTCAAAAGTCTTCACTTCAAATTCGCTCCCGTGTCGCTCGATAAATTTCTTTCGGTTTTCTTCCCGATCATCCACCAGCCAAACTTTGGCTCTTGCTCGAATCGCCATAAGCTAATTTTACGGCGAGGCACCTGGATGAATGACCCACGACCTGTAGATGTACGCCAGGCGACACCAGCCAGAAGTCCACTATGGGAAGTTTGCGGATTACTCCTGGTAAGCGCCCGTCTCATGTGCAGTCAACCACCCCGGCGAGATCTTAGCAAGTCTGGGCAAGGAAAACCGCCAAACCCCGAAGGTACCCCGCCCCTCTCACCACGCCACTCCTTCTTCATCGACGCGATCAAGTTCCCCAGGCATCGCTTCACCTGCCTTCTTTGCCTCTCGTCGAACGGAACGTGAATCGCAGCGAGGCAAACTCCTTTTGCTGATCGAGTTGCGCAAATACTCTGGCAGACGACGCGGAAGTCCAAGAGCAAGCCTACGCCGCCGACGCGGCTGACTCAGCGTCACCAACGTGAAGCCAAGGGTGCACCCTCGCTGCCGGTAGAACGGAAATCACGACCACAGAATATTTGCCAGCGTTGTGGCTCTCACATTAGTCCGCGAAAAAAATATTGCTTTTCCTGTGGGGTCGCGACATCTACAGAGCGGCTCCTCGATGTAGCGCGACAGGGCCGCATTATCGCGACTAGCCCCGAGGTCAACGCCCGCAGAGGTGAAAAGACTCGTGGACACAACCTCGCGCGTTGGGGCTGGTCGGCTTCGAGTCAGCCAGCTTGGCTGACTAATGAATTTTATGAAACCAAGATTCAACCTCTGCTCTCAAATATTCCAAGATCTGCAATAAGCACTGCGCTAGGCGTTTCAAAGACCTACGCTGGCGAAATCCGAACAGGGCGATCGCTACCGCATCCCCGGCATTGGACGAAGCTGGCACAGCTGGTTGGTGTTTAGAATTAAGATGTAAAGCCAGGCATGATGACTCAGTCTTGAGATATCACTGACGGCCTTGTGCCAAAGGCACCTTTATCTTGGGATCGTGGCGTCGGATCGCTAAGAAGCACAGCCCTAGCATGTCTTCGTGTCAGATGTCCTGCAAGTCGCCTGCGCGAGTTCGGGCGAGGGGTTACAAGTGCGTGGAGAGTGATGGACAATAATAAATAAATAGACAAATAGTACGGGTTAGCGGGCTAACGATGAGACATGTTCTCAGGAACCAAATTTCACACTATGCGGACTTTTTCTAAAGGCTAGACAAATGGCTCTCTACTGGAAAGTCGGAGATCGGATCGAGGATAACTGGGAAATCCTGCAGGTGCTACAGGGCGGCATGGGCCGTGTTTATATCGTCTTCGATCACGAGTGGCGAATTAAGCTAGCTGCTAAAACATTCCAAAGTGAGGCCTTCACCTATGATCCCTCAATAAAGAAGAGATTTCGACGAGAAGCTCTGGCCTGGATCGGCCTTGACCCGCACCCTAACATCGTTGGTGCGGTGGTCGTCAAAAATATTGGCTCCACCCCATTTATCTTTCTGGAATACGAGTCCGGGGGCGATCTTGGCAGATGGATCGCATCCCGCAGGACCCGCAGAGATCTACCTCAAGCCTTGCGCTTTGCAATCGGATTTTGCGATGGCATCAATTATGCGTATTCAAAAGGAATCAAGGCGCACCGCGACATCAAACCCGAAAACTGCCTTATCTCCAACGATGGCGAGCTGAAAATAACGGATTTCGGCCTCGCCAGCCTTCTGCGCCCTAACAATCTCCGCTCAACAATGACAGCGGCGCGGCCCACCTCGCCAGAACATCCACATGGCGAACGCCTCACGCAGGCGGGTAGCATCATGGGAACCCTACCCTATATGGCTCCTGAGCAAATATTAGACGCGAGCAGTGTTGATTTGAAGGCCGATATCTATGCGTTTGGGGTTATGTTATTCGAAATGCTGACTGGCAAATTACCATTTTTCGGTAGAGACACAAATGAATGGATCGAGTGTCATTTGCACGCGCCGATGCCCTCCCTCGATAATTTTCTTCCGGCCGCCCTTCGGAGTTTGGTTCAAGAATGTACGGCCAAAGTAGTTACTGATAGGCCAGCCAACTTTGGAGTAATCCGAGAACGGCTAGCCTCAATGTACACCAGCATAACTGGGCAACAAATCTTGGTGAGAGAAGCTACGCCACCCCATTCCAATCAGCTATTGCGAAAGGGCATCGGGTTCGAAGCGCTAGGAGAACACAATGTGGCGCTCTCATTCTTTGAGCGTTCGATCGGCGTTGACTCAAACAATCCGCCAGCTTGGATAGGAAAATCCTATGTGCTGAGCAGCTTGAAGCGAGAAGATGAAGCACTAGCGTGCGCAGATCGAGCCGTGACATTAAATCCTCAGGATGGTAGGGCTTGGACTTGCAAGGCCCTCTCACTAGCGCGACTCGGTCGACTCTCTGAGGCATTGTCATGTGCTGAGCGGGCAACGTCCTTGGCTCCGAAAGACTGGTCGATTTGGCCTGCGAAAGCCCACATCCTGTGGTCTCTCGATAGGAACGAAGAGGCGGTGACCGCTTGCAATATCGGGTTGGCGATATACCCTGTGGCAGAAAGTCTTTGGAATTGCAAGGGTCGAGCGCTACACTCTCTGAAGAAATACGAAGAGGCATTATCGTGCTTCGATGCCGTGCTTGAGATGAATCCCTCAGATTCGTCGGCAAATCTCTACAAAGGGTCTATTCTCGTTGATCAGTGTCAGTACGAGCTGTCAATTCCCTTCTTGGATCGATGCCTTGAAGCGGATCCCGACTCGGCATCCTCCACCCTACAGCGGACTTGCCATCAGGTGAGATCGAAATGCCAGTATAATCGAGCATGTTCTTTGGTAGCCGTACGCGAATCTGGTTCCTGATTGCTGGTCCTATACATCTGCTCGGCGCTCAATCGTTGCCGGGGAACAGAATGGAGCTGCATCCCTTCCTCTACTGTGGGGAGTGGCAAAATCGCAGTACGCTACAGCAAACGATGTATATCGTCCGGGACGGAAAGATAGCGTGGTCTTACACCAATCCACTGAAAGGGGAACTCGGCGATTGCACCATGCTTTCGAGCGGAAATATCGTATTTTCTCGTCAGTTCGGAGCGAGTGAAGTCACCCAGGCTAAGAAGATCGTGTGGAACTATGAAGGTCCACCAGGGACGGAAATCCATACAGCGTATCCCGTTGATGAGCGCCGTGTTCTCATCATGCAGAACGGGAATCCCGCGAAGCTCCTGGTCATTAACAAGGGGACCGGCGACGTAGAAAAAGAGCTGATTCTCGCGACTCGCATACCTTCCGGGACGCACGGCCAATTCCGGCACGTCCGGATGACGGCGGCGGGCACGTTTCTAGTCGCGCATATGGATTTGGGAAAGGTCGTGGAGTACGATCCCGATGGAAAAGAGATTTGGTCGGTAGATGCGCCCTCGGCCTGGGCGGCGGTGCGATTGAAGAACGGACACACGATGATTAGCGGCAATCAGCACGGCTATGTCCGCGAAGTCAATTCGGCAGGCGAGACTGTCTGGGAGATCAATAAGGACGACCTGCCGGGCATTCCCTTGCACACAATTCAGGAGGTCTCACGCTTGGCCAATGGGAACACCTTAATAAACAACTGGGTGGGGAACGTTCCGCAAACGGATTGGCCAACCGTGGTGCAATTGATCGAAGTGACGCCGGCCAAGAAAGTCGTTTGGGCATTGCGCGATTGGACGACGCTCGGGCCAGCATCTTCGACACAGTTGCTGGATGAGCCTGGAATCGCGGAAAAGCGGGAACTACAACGTTGAAGCTATTTAGCTTTCGAATCCCCCTGGTAAGCCAGCTCTCCATGGCCGCGAGAAGCGGAGGCGCTGCGCTCTTCCCAATGCCCCCGTTTACTTCTGCGGTACTGTTGGCGCCGTTGAGCCCAAGGTACGCGCGACTCCTGCTCAGAGTCGGGAATTGCGCGTTGCCTAAGATCGGGACCTCCGTTGGTGCGGTCGGGATCTTAAGTGGATAAGCAAAAGGTTTCGCTGCCGGCCGTGGCGTCTGCGGTTGTTACGTACTCCTGATATTCGCAACGTGGCTCGCCAAGCGCGTATCGTCACCGCTGTTCGCGGTCCTGGCCTCGGGGTTCTGCTTTGCTTCCTTCTTTGCGAAGATGTGGGCCTTGGGGATTGCGTCTCGGTGGCGGTGATCGTAGTTGGCCGGTCTTTACGGCGCCGACATGCCGGGTTGGGAATAAAAACATCCGTACAATTGTACGAATGGTTGTCCCTACAGTCCTTCTAGTCCCTCCAGTCACTATAAAAATCAGTAAGTTACTGATTCTACAAACGCCGCTACCGTTGTGGTAGAAAAGTAGACCTGGAGGTGGAAGTGAGAGCAGCGTTCGCATTACTCACTGTGGCGTGCATTGGTAACTGCGGCTGGACGCAGGAAAGACCGCAGGCCGGTCCGTTCAATGCGTCGCAGATGGACATGCAGCCTCCGCCTGCACAGGGCATCGCCGTGCGAGCGGGCCGCCTGTTCGATCCCAAGTCCGGCACGAACCTGACGAACCAAGTGATTCTTATCAAGGGCGATCGCATCACCGACGTCGGTCCGGCCGATCGCGTGCAGATTCCTGCCGGTGCAAAAGTGATCGATCTCAGCCGCGCCACGGTGCTCCCCGGCTTGATCGATCGCCACGTGCACCTGATGCAAGACCAGTTTCCCAACGATGGCCGCGCGTCCTTCACCGGCCTGAACTATGCTCTCAAGGACCTGCGCGCCGGATTCACCACGCTCCAGGATATGGGATCGGCTTTCACTTACGCGACGGTCGAGCTGCGCGACGCCATCAACAAGGGGCTGGTGCCCGGGCCGCGGCTGCAAGTCTCCGGACCGCAGATCAATCCGCGCGGAGCAACCTACTATCCGGCGCCCTCCGTCGTTACTCCTTTTGGCCAAGGCCCCGGCGCTGCGGTCTGGCAGCTTTCGGGCGATGTGAATTCACCGTGGCTGGCTCGCGCCGCCGTCCGCGAGCGGTCGCACTATGGCACGGACTGGATCAAAATCTACGAGACCGAAGATTACGAAGGCAGTGGATATCCCGACCCCGAGGGCGCGGGCGCATTCAAACCCGACGGAACGATGATCAATGTTCCCTCTTTGTCGCTCGAGGAGAATCAGGCCATCGTCGATGAGGCGCACCGCAGAGGGCTGAAGGTCGCTTGTCACGCCTATGGTGGCGAAGGTCTGCGTAATTGCCTGGCGGCGGGAGTCGACCTGCCCATGCACGTGATCGTTGGAGTCACTGGCGCCGCCGGCCTCGACGATGAGACCTTGCGCTACTTCAAACAGCCCCTCGCCGACGGAACGCTCCGTCCAGTGCAGCAGACGCTCTGGGATTTGATTGGCGAACTCGAAGCTCGCGATCTGAAGGCCAGCCGCGGCAAGGCCACTCGCATCGGTCTGACCGAGCTGAGCTTCAAAAGACTGAACGCCGCCGGTGTCAAGCAGGTTTTCGGCAGTGGCGCTTACACCGGTGGACACGGCGTGCAAGCCTTCCAGTTCGCCTATTACGTGAAATGGGGGATGAAACCGGCCGACGCCTTGCGCATGGCTACCAGCAATGCCGCCGAGGGCCTGAACTTTGAATTGGCGCGCGAAGTCGGCTTCGTCGAAAAAGGAAAATTCGCCGACTTATGCGCAGTCGCGGGTGATCCGCTCTCTGACATCACCGAGATGGAGCGCGTCAAGTTCGTCATGAAGGGTGGAGTGGTTTTCCGCAACGACCCGATCCCCGGCAGCGCTGCCTCCACCGGCGGACGCTGAGCGCTGAGCTATCCTGGATCGAATGAGAACCGCTTCACTCGCCGCCACTTTTTGCCTGGCTTTCCTCGCCCACGCGGCCGACCGCTTCCCCGTCGATTGGCCCAAGCTCCAAGCCGAAACAATGGACTATTACACGTCCGTCATCAAGATCGACAGCAGCAATCCGCCCGGCGACGAAACCAAGGTAGTCGATTACCTCAAGCCCATTCTCGACCGCGCTGGCATCTCCACCGAAGTGCTCTCGCTCGATCCCAAGCGCGCCAACCTGATCGCGCGCATCAAGGGCAACGGCTCTAAGCGGCCGCTCATCATCATGGGCCACACTGACGTGGTCGGCGTCCAGCGCGAGACGTGGCCGCAAGGCATCGACCCCTTCGCCGCTCTCCGCAAAGATGGCTATGTGTGGGGGCGCGGCTCTTCCGACGACAAATCGCACGTCGCGTCATGCCTGATGACCATGCTGCTGCTAAAGCGTTTCAATGTCCCGCTCGACCGCGACGTGATCTTCATCGCTGAATCGGGCGAAGAAGGCAGTGCGAATTTTGGCATCGGATTCCTGGTCAATCAACACTGGAACGAGATCGAAGGCGAATACGCGCTGGCCGAGGGCGGCCAAACGGTCTCGCGCGAGGGCAAGGTCCGCTATGTCGGAATCAGCACCACCGAGAAAAGTCCGCGCGGCGCGCGCTTGGTGGCTCACGGCACGGCCGGCCACGGATCGCGCCCTCGCCCGGACAACGCCATTCTGCACGTTGCCGCGGCGGTCGCGAAATTCCAAACCTGGCAGCCGCCTATGCGTTTGAACGACACCACCCGTACTTATTTCGAGCGGCTAGCCACCATCAGCCCGCCCGATCAGGCTTATCGCTATAACCACGTCGCCGATCCCGCCCACAGCGAAGAGATCCAGCGCTACTTCCTGGAGCACGAGCAGCCCAACTATTCCGTGCTCCGGACGTCCGTCGTTCCGACTATGATTCAAGGCGGCTTTCGGACCAACGTGATTCCCTCGCAGGCAGAAGCCACGCTCGACATCCGCGCTCTGCCCGACGAGAACATGGATCAGCTCTATGCCGATATCAAGCGCGTCATTGCCGATCCATCTGTGGAACTTGTGACCAACGCCACGCGCAATCGGCCCATTGCTCCGCCATCATCGATCGATAGCGAAATGTTCCGCGCGCTCGAGCGCACCCAAAAGAGCATGTTCCCGGACGCCGTCACTATTCCCGTGATGCTGACCGGCGCCACCGACATGGCCCAATTGCGAGGCAAAGGCGTGCAAGCCTATGGCTTCGGCGCGATCGCCGACGAGAGCGAGAACGAGCTGCATGGCGCGCACTCAGACCAGGAACGCCTGCTCGAAAGCTCCATCCACAAGATGGTCCAGTTCTTGTGGTACACGGTGCTCGATATCGCCGCCTCGAAATAATAATTATTCCGCCGATCGCTTCCCGCTCATGCCGGCTCCGGCCGCACAGGTGAAATTGGCCGCGTCATCAGTGCTCCCGGACCCCTTCCACTGCGCCACCTGCGGATAAGGACACAGCGGCCGAGTCCGCTCCACACCGCTGGCTGGGTTCGCCGCCTTATACTTGGTCGCAATGATCTGCGCCGGGGCCACGCCGTTCTCCACCCATTGTTCTACCGCGCGATTGATGTCGTGCTGGGCATCGCTGTCCACCTCGCTGGTTTGGCCGAAGCTGTTCGGACCCGGTCCGCCGCCGCAATGCTGCATTCCCGGCACCATGAAGAGGCGAACGAACTGATCGGTTTGCTTGGCGCCCATCTTCGCCACCACGCTGTTGTAGTACTGGATCGCGTTCGTCGGCGGAATCGCGGCATCGCTCCAGCCGTGATAAACGATCAGCTTCCCTCCACGATCCTTGAACTTCTTCAGGTTCGCATCCGTCGCGTTCAGGATTTGGCCAACTTTGTCATCGGCCACTTTCATATCATGCTCAACTGAAAACGTCTTGATGTCCCAGTCCGGATTATCGAACACCATGTACTTGAAGAAATTCGTACCGAACGCATACTGCAGGCTCTTGCCGGCGCCCCCACCGCTGATCCAACCACCCCAGCCGTTCGGTCCAGGTTCACCGCCGGGACTGTAGCCGAGATACATCGCCTTTCCCTTGGAATCCTGTGGTCCGGTGTAAATCTTCTTCAACGTACCGAGTTGCGCCTCGGTCAAACAGCTATTCGATTCTTCGCCTTTGCACAACAGCACCGACGGATCAAAATGACACGCCGCCGGATTCTCGATCACACCATCCTTCACGCCATCGTTCGCGTCACAGGCGCTGAGTGCCGCCGCTTCGATCGCGGGCAGCTTCGCCGCGGAAATGTAATTGGCCGGATCGCTGACCAGCGCTTGCGACTCCCAGGTTCCCGATGAAACCAGGTGCGTCCAGTTGTTGGCGGGCGCGCCAGCGACGATCCCGTCGTAATCGGCTGGGTAGCGCTGCGCCTCCATCAACGCCTCACGTCCTCCGTTCGAACAAGAGCTGAAATAGGACTTCTTCGGTCCATCGCCGTAAAACGCCGCGATCACTGCCTTTGCCGTCTCGGCCGTTTCGTGGACCGCGCGATATCCGAAGTCCACCACCTTCTCGTGATGTCCCAGCGCCCACTTCGCATCGGTCACGCCAGCTTCGTGTCCGGTATCGGTCGAAGCCGTCGCAAAGCCGCGCCTCAATGCCGACGCCAGCCCAGGAAAAGTGATCGACCCCGCGAACCCACCGTTACCGACGCCATAGAATTTGCCGTTCCAGCCTGAGCTCGGCAGCCACACTTCGAACATGATTTCCGAATCGCTCGCCGGCTTGACCACGCCTGCCACTCGGCAAAACGCAGGCAGCTTTTCCATCGCTGGACCCATGGGCGGCTTAAACGATCCGCTTGTGACTGATTCGGCGGTGGTGATTGTGGTGTTCGCGCGACCTAACGTGGCGAGGCTCTCGCACGTGGCGGCAACGGCCGGAATTCCCGCAATTAGCGCCAGCGTGAATAAACGGTGTCCCATTAGAATCCTCCCAATATGTCTTCTAATTCTAGAATGAAATGGGATGCGACATCACTTGATCGCTGTCAGCTCGCTGGCGCTGGTCGGCTCCATGCTGCCGCGTGCCCAGGATTCCGCCGAGGTCTCTGCTGTGCTCTCGGTAGGCTACGATCACTTTTACAATCTCGAGTACGACGAGGCCATCGCCGCCTTCACCGCCGAGACCGAGCAGCATCCCGACGACCCCAATGCCTGGAATCACGTCGCGCACGCGACCCTTTACCGTGCCATGTACCGCAGCGGAGCGCTCGAAAGCGAGCTGGTCACCGGCTCCAACCCGTTTCTCCGCCGCCAAAAAGTCAAAACGTCGGCGGCGGAGGACCAGCAGTTCTACGACGCCATCGACAGGGCGCTCAACCTGGCCCAGTCCCGCTTGCTCGACAACCAAGACGATCCTCTGGCGCTCGACGCTCTTGGTGTGTCCTACGCGTTACGCGCCAACTACAATTTTCTGGTGCGCAAAGCCTGGACGGACGCGCTGCATGATGCCACCGACGCCCGCAAGGCGCACAAACGTCTGACCGATCTCGAGCCAGACAATGTCGACGCGCGTTTGATCCCGGCCTTGTACGATTACATCACTGGAAGCCTTCCCATCGGATATCGCATTCTCGGCTTTCTCGCCGGCTATCATGGCGATCGCAACCGCGGCATCGAGGCCTTGCAGTCGGTCGCGCAAGAGGGCAAGTCGAATCGCTTGGATGCTGAAATCATGCTGGCTGCCATCTACCGGCGAGAGCGCCGCGCGCAAGATGCCGTTCCGCTGCTGGAAGATTTAATCCAGCGATTTCCCCGCAACTTTTTGCTTCGTTTTGAAATCGTACAGATGTATAGCGACCTCGGGAACAAGTCCGGCGCCCTTTCGGAAATCGCCCGCATCCGCGATCTCAGGCAAGATAGCGCCCCCGGATTCGCCGATCTGGCGGCGGAGAAAATTGACTATCTCGAAGGAAACCTGCTGTTCTGGTACAGCGACCTCGACCCGGCTCTCAACGATATGAAAAAAGTCACCGCCAAAGCCCGTGATCTCGATCTCAATACCGGCATCATGTCCTGGATGCGCCTGGGCCAGATTTACGACCTGAAGGGACGTCGCGTCTCCGCAGTGGCCGCTTACAAGAAGGCTGTCGCGATGGCGCCCCTGTCCGAGGTCGGCAGGGAATCGCGCCGCTACGTGACCCAACCTTATAAGCGCTCAACGCCAGGGATTGATACCGAGCCGTGACCGTTAGGGAGCGTTTTTCAACCAGAAACCAGAAACGAGAAACTGTCTTGGCCAATCACCTAATCGCCGAAAAGAGTCCTTACTTACAACAACACGCCCACAATCCGGTCGACTGGTATCCCTGGGGCGACCAAGCCTTCGACAAGGCGCGCCGCGAAGACAAGCCCATCTTCCTCTCTATCGGCTATTCCACCTGTCACTGGTGCCACGTGATGGAGCGCGAATCTTTTGAAGACGAAGCGATCGCCGAAATCATCAACCGCTCTTTCGTACCGGTGAAAGTGGATCGTGAAGAGCGCCCCGATGTCGACCGCATCTATATGACCTATGTCCAGGCCGCCACCGGCAGCGGTGGGTGGCCCATGTCGGTCTTTCTCACGCCGGATTTGAAACCGTTTTTTGGTGGTACCTACTTCCCGCCCGACAATCGTTACGGCCGGCCCGGCTTTCCAACGCTCCTGGAACGTATCGCCTCAGCCTGGCGCGAACAGCGCGCCGAGATCGTTGAGACCAGTGGAAACGTCATCTCGCAGCTCAAGACTATTTCAGATCCGGCCTCGACCGGCGGCATCGCCGACAAGACCACGCTCGATTCCACCTTCCAATATTTCCGCCGGACCTTCGATGCCACGCACGGCGGCTTTGGCGACGCTCCGAAGTTCCCACGCCCCGTGATTTTCAATTTCCTGTTTCGTTACTACGCGCGCACGCAGCGCAACGAAGCGCTCCAGATGTCTCTGGACACGCTGCGCGAAATGGCCGCGGGCGGCATGCACGATCAGCTCGGCGGCGGCTTCCATCGCTATTCGGTGGACGAGCGCTGGTTCGTCCCCCACTTCGAGAAGATGCTATACGATCAAGCGCAGCTTGCGATCTCGTATCTCGAGGCCTATCAGATCACGCACAACGCGCTTTATGCGGATATCGCGCGGAGCACACTTGACTATGTTCTCCGCGACATGACCCATCCCGACGGCGGTTTCTACTCCGCCGAGGATGCCGACAGCGTCATCGATCCATCCAATCCGAAAGAAAAAGGCGAGGGCGCGTTCTATGTGTGGACTGCCAAGGAGCTGGAGCAAGCGCTCGGGCCCGCGCTCTATCCTATGTTTGCTGAACACTACGGTGTCGAGGACGATGGCAACGTGCCCCAGGATCCCCACGGCGAATTCACCGGCAAGAACATCCTCTATCTCCTCAAGACGCCCGAGCCCGCCGTCGCGCAGCAGCTCCAGGAAGCCAGGCGCAAGCTGCTCGAGGTCCGATCCAAACGCGTCCGTCCCCACTTGGACGACAAAATCCTCACCTCCTGGAACGCGCTCATGATCTCGGCGTTCGCCAAGGCCGCTCAGGTTTTGAACGACCCGCGCTATCTCATGGCCGCGCAGCGCGCCACCGCGTTCATTCTCACGCGCATGTACAACCCCGGCACGGGCGTTCTACAGCGCCGTTTCCGCGAAGGCGAATCCGCGATCCACGGCTTCCTCGACGACTATGCCTTCTTCATCGCCGCGCTCCTCGATCTTTACGAAGCCGATTTTGATCCTGGTCATCTTGAAACCGCGCTTGCCCTCGCCGCCAAAATGCGCGAGCTTTTCGAAGACCCCCAGTCCGGCGCGTTTTTCACCACCGCCGGTGACGACAGTAGTCTCGTACTTCGAATGAAGGACGATTACGACGGCGCTGAGCCGTCCGGAAATTCAGTGGCCCTGCTCGACCTGTTGCGCCTGGCTCACCTCACCGATCGCGACGAATATCGCCAGGCCGCCGTCCGCACTCTCGACGCTCTCATGCCGAAAATGTCCAGCCAGCCCGTCGCGGTACCGCAGATGCTGGTTGGGCTCGACTACTCGCTCGCCGCCAAGCGAGAGGTCGTCATTGCGGGAGATCCAAGTGCCGAACCTACCCGCGCACTTCTCAACGAATTGCGCAGCCGCTTTCTGCCTTACACGGCGGCTTTGCTCGTCGATTCCGACGCGTCACGAGAGAAGCTGACGCGCATCTTCCCCTCCGCCGGCGTCATGCGCCAGCTCGATGGCCAACCTACCGCCTACGTTTGCGAGAACTATGCTTGCCGCCTGCCCACCACCGAGGTCTCAAAGTTCGCCGAGTTGCTACAATAAGTCGAAAATTCAAAACACGAGGAGAATTCATGGAAAGACCTGGAGCCACCACGATGAGAGGAAAACCGCTGACGCTCGTCGGACCGGAACTTAAATCCGGTGACAAGGCCCCTGATTTTGAGGCGGTGACAGACGCACTCCAACCCGTCAACCTGCAAGGCACCGGGCCGGCCGTTCGAATTTTTAGCGTCGTGCCATCGCTCGACACGCCGGTCTGCGATATGCAAACCAAGCGCTTCAATGAAGAGGCGGCGAAGTTGCCCGGTGTCGAAATCTTTACCATCAGCATGGACCTGCCGTTCGCCCAGAAGCGCTGGTGTGGGGCTTTCGGCATCGATAAGATCAAGATGGTTTCCGACCACAAATCCGGCTCATTCGGCGAGCACTACGGCACGCTGATCAAAGAACTGCGGATCGAGAGCCGCGCTATTTTCGTCCTCGACAAAGACAACACCATCAAGCACGTCGAGTACGTCAAGGAAGTGGCCGAGCATCCCAATTACGACGCGGCGCTCAACGCGGCCCGCTCTTTAGCCAAGTAGCGCACGCACTCGTGCGGTCATCCTTCCGAACCTTCCGGCGCACGCCGGCGACTAACCGCCATCGCCCTCGGTTCCATCGCGATTACCGTCGGCGCCACTGCGGTCGTTTTCACGGCTGTTAAAACGGTCTTACTGGATCCCCTGCCCTATGACACGGCCCGGCGAGTTGGTTCAGTTCCGGACGGATTATGCGCGCGTCGGTGCATCCCAGGCCGATTGGGTGATGTTGCCCGATATGCAAGATGTAATGCGCCGCAATCATAGTTTCGAGTCGATCGGGACATATCACTACGCGCTTTTCAACCTCACCGGTGATGGCAACGCACCGCCGGAAGCTCTTTACGGCTTATTCGTATCCGCGAACATGTTCTCGACTCTCGGTGTGAAACCGATGCTCGGCCGCGACGTCCTGCCGGAAGAAACGCAGTTCGGCCGTGATCGTGAAATGATCCTGAGCTACGGACTCTGGACGCGCCGGTTCAACGCCGATCCGAAAGTCATCGGCCGATCCGTTGAGGTCAATGGCCACGCTTGCACAATTATCGGCGTCATGCCGCCGGGATTCGATTTCCCCATGCGCCTGGCCACTACCGTCCGAACTCCGTCGGGGCACATGGACTTCTGGGCGCCGGACGGCATGGACCCAGCGAAAATCTCTCGTCAAAGTCCCGCCTTCGGAGCTGTCGGGCGCCTGCGCCCAGGCATCTCGCAAATCCAAGCCGAACAGGACGTCCTCGCAATCAGCACCGCGCTCGAACGCGAGTTTCCACTCACCAACCAGGGCCGCTCGCTCCATCTCATCTCGCTGCGTAACCGCACGCTCGGCTTTGCCCGCACCGGTCTCCCGCTTCTCCTCGCCGCCGCCCTGATGTTTCTGCTGATCGGATGCGCGAACGTCGCCAATCTCCTCCTGGCCCGTACCTTCGCGAGACAGCGAGAAATCGCAGTCCGGATGGCGCTGGGGGCTGGACGATCGAGAATCGTGCGGCAACTCGTCTCCGAAAGTCTCCTGCTCGGTCTCGCTGGCGGAATCGCCGGCTACGCCTTCACCGTGCTGGCTTGGAAACTTCTACCCTCCGTCTCGCCCATGAGCATTCCGCGACTGGCCACTGCCCGCCCGGATTGGACCGTGTTCGCATTTACGCTGGCGCTTTCGGCCATCAACGCTCTGATATTCGGCCTCGCGCCCGCTCTCGGTTCTGCCCGCGGCGATCCCGCGCTTGCCCTCCGGGAAGCCGGAACGCGTGGATCCATCGGCACAGCCCGCAATCGTCTGCGCTCGGCCCTCGTTGTTGGAGAAGTTGCCGTGGCTGTCACCCTGGTGATCATCGGCGGCCTTTTGACCGGCAGTTTCGTGAAACTCATCCGCACCAATCCTGGCTTCGATTCCGACCGTGTGCTGGCCTCTATCATCATCGCCGCCGGCGACCAGTACAGAACGCCAGCCAACCAAGGCATTCTGTTCCGCCGTATCGTGGATTCTGTCCGCGCCCTGCCTGGAGTCGAATCCGTCGCTACCGTCGATGCCCTGCCCTTCAGCGGTGAAAATAACGGCGGGACGATTCGAACGGACCTATCCGCACCGGAACAACCGCCGAGGTCGATCGCGTGAGTCGCCGATTATCTCCAGACCATGGGCGTCCAGCTACTTCAAGGCCGCTGGCTTCGCGAGGACGACATGGCTGCGGATCGCGATACCGCTATCTTGAACGACATCGCCGCCGCCCGGCTATGGCCTGGCCAAGACGCACTTGGAAAACGCTTTTGCCTATGCTGGGACGTCAATGCCCCAGTATGGAAACAGAGTCGTCGGCGTCGTCCAAACCATGCGCCATTCCGGACTGGATGAACCGATCGGCGCCGCAGTTTACTTCGCCTCCAGCGCGTTCGAGCACGCGCAATTCCTGGTCGTTCGAACCGCCCGGCCCTCGGACGAACTTGCGAAATCCGTGCGCATGGCCGTAGCCTCGGTCGATCCGAAACAACCAGTCTTCCTGAGCGCGAGTATGTCGCGCCTCATTGGCGACTCCATCGCCGACCGCCGTTTCATCATGACGCTGCTCGCCATCACCGGCTGTCTGGCGCTGCTGCTCGCCGCCGCCGGCGTCTACGGCGTGATCTCGTATGCAACCTCGCTTCGCACTCAGGAGATCGGCGTCCGCATGGCCCTCGGCGCCACGGCCCGCAACGTGCGGTTGCTGATCTTCCGTCACGGCATGCTGCTGGCCGGCGTCGGCGTAGCGATTGGGCTGGGCTCGGCCCTCGCCGCGATCCGCATCTTCAGTCTGGCATCCGCGGACGCTGGGCTCATCGCGCTGGCGGTCGCTTTAGTTAGCCTGACTTCTGCCGTTGCCTGTTTTATTCCGGCGCGCCGCGCCACCCGCATCGACCCGATGCTGGCCTTGCGCCACGAATAATCAACTATTCCTCCCGCAACGCAACCATCGGTTCCACGCGCGCTGCCCGCATCGCCGGCAGCAAACTAGCCGCGATCGCCACCACCGCCAGCCCGGCCACCGAAGCTCCAATCGTCACCGGATCGCTCGGCTTCAAACCGAACAGCATCGAACTGGCCGCCCGTCCAACTGCCAGCGCCAGCCCGATTCCAATCACCAGCCCAGCCGCCAGGAGCACTGCCTGCCTCGCGCAAAACCAGATTCAGCACGTTCCCGCGACTGGCCCCCAGTGCGATTCGGATGCCGATCTCATTCCGCCGGCGCGCCACCATGTATGAGATCACGCCATACAATCCGACCGTCGCCAGCGCCACTGCGAGAAAGCCGAAGAACCCCGACAGCGTCGCCATCAGACGCTCCCGCAGCAGCGATTCCCGAACCTGAGTCGTGAAAACCTGGAACCGCAGCGAGATCTGAGAATTTTCGTCCAGCACCGTCTTCTTCACTGCCATCATCAACGACCCCGGCGGAAGCGTGGATCGCACCATGTAATTTATGCCCAGGCCCGGCTCCTTGTTCTTGACTCTCGGCCACATATACCAGTCGGCTTAAAGTCTTCCCGCAAACTTTGCGTACTTCGAGTTCTTGACCAGCCCCACGATCTGGTACACATGCTGCGGCTCGCCCGGTCCGACCACCATGCGGAACGACCTCCCGATCGGATTCGCGCCGCCCAGAAACTTCCGGCTGAACTCCTGGTTCACAATCGCCACCTCGGGAGCCGCAGGCGTATCTCGATCGTCGAAATCGCGGCCGGCAAGCAAGGGCGTGCCCATGGTGCGAAAGTATCCCGCGCTGACGCGATCGAACCACGGGATCATTCGCTCTTGCGTCGCGCTGGCTCGGGAATCTCGATCGTGTCGTTCCAGAACCACCCCGCTGATCAGTACGATGTCTGGCGCTGGCCGCCCCTCGCACGCCCGGGCATCGCGCGCAAGCGGCTGAGCAGTTCCTGGTAGAGCGCAGCGCGCCGCGCCGGCGGAAAGTTGATCCGCGATATGTCCACTCCCGTAATCAGCAGGCCGTCTCTCGCGAAAACCCGGGTCCAGCGTGGACAAAATTCGGAGGCTTCCTACGAACAGCAGCGCCCCCACCAGCAACACCAGCGAAAGCGCCACCTGGCTTATCACCAGCATCCGGCGCAGGCCAAACTTGCCGCGATCGGCTGTCAGACCGCGCCCCGATGCCTTCATTGCTGACGCCGGAACCGCGCGCGACGCCCGCAGCGCCGGTGTCAATCCGAAAAGAATGCAGGTAAGGATCGCCAGACCGGCCATGAATCCGAAGACGCGCCAATCCGCGCCCAGCTCCACGAACAGCGGACTATCTTTGGTCGTCAGGAACGAAACCAGATACCGGCTAAGGAAGCTCGCCAGCACTGCCCCCGCCACAGCGCCCGTCACGGCAAGCAGTAGACTTTCCGCCAGCAACTGCCGGATCAACCGCCCGCGATCCGCGCCAATCGCCAGCCGAATGGCCATTTCGCGCTCCCGTGTGCTGGCCCGGGCAAGCATCAGATTGGCGAGGTTCGCGCAGGCGATCAGCAAAGCCAGTCCAGCGATTCCCAACAGCAGCAACAGCGGCTCTTCGTATGTCTGGCGCAGCGACGAGACACCGGAGCCGGCCGGGTTCGCTGTGAGCTTGTATTGCGCGTAGTACTTCGCCTCGTCGGGACGGTAATTCGGAGGAACCGTGCTCTCGAACACTGCCGGCGACATCGCGCGAGCCTGCGCCGCTGCCCGGGCAACCGCCCAGCCCGGCTTTAGTCGCCCGATAACCGCCAGCCACCAATGATTCCGCTTCGCGGTGTGGCTGTTCTCTCCGTTGATCCATGGCTCCGCGCACGTCGGAACCGCTACGTCGAAACTCTTGCCTACTTCTACGCCGAAAAACTCGGCCGGAGTGATACCCACGATGTCCACGGGATGACCGTCCAGCGAGATCGTTTTCCCGATCGCTCGCGCGTCGCCCGCATACTCGCGTTGCCAGAACGGATAGCTGATCACCGCTACCGGCGATCCGCAGCCCGGGCGGTCATCTTCGTTCGTAATCATCCGGCCGGCCAATGGCTGCACGCCCAGCGTTCGGAAGTAGTCGCCGCTCACCCACAGACCCTCCGCATAACGCGCCTCTCCACCCGAGGCCAAATTGAAGCGCGTATCGCCCCACGCGAAGATGCCCGAAAAAGCCTGCTGATGATCGCGGATCTGCTCCCATTGCGGATAGGTGAAATTCGGCCGCCGGTCGGAGAAATTACCCGAACAGCAGTGCTCGTCTTTCGCAATCTCTAATTCCGCAAGCTGTTCCGGGTGCGCCACCGGCAGCAATCGCAGCCGTACCGCGTCCAACAGTTGAAAAATGGCGGTGTTAGCGCCGATCCCCAAGGCGAGCGACAGCGTAGCAACCGTGAAAAAGCCGGGATTCAGCCGCAGCAGCCGCGCGCCATAGCGAAGATCCCCGAGTGTGCTCATGTTCCTATTAGAAACGCTTAGATGTAGAAAAAGTTAGCTCGCCGGACTGCTTTTCGTACCCGGTGCAGCTCAGTACCGGCAGCCGGGGATACTTCGGATAACGCGGATCTACCTTGGAAAGTTCACACAAATAAAAGATCGAGCCGCGATCCGACTCGATCCGCCGCATGTGCTTGCAGCTCCCGCACAACCCGACCGTCTGTTCCGTGCCTCGCAATTATTACTCTACCGTGGCAAATGCAGTCGTGGGATATACTGAACAGGACTCGGGCGTCGATATGCAACTTCAAATAGTCTTACCGGCCTTTTTTGCATTCCTCGCTCTTTCGTCGACCGGGCGTGTTGCGCTAGCGCAGGAATTTTCGGCGGAACAAGTCGGTACCGACAGCGCCGGGCACACCTTCAAAAGCAAGGTCTACATGGGTCAGGGAAAAGTGCGCATCGAGCCGCTCGAAGCCCCTCAGCCGGGCTCAGGAGCCCCCGACAAACCGATCATCCTGCTGGATCTTAACGCCGGGACCAGCGTTGTCCTTGATACGATCCGAATGACTTATATCGAACAGCCCCCGGCGGTGGCGCGCACCAGTATTGCGTCCTTCAGAACAAACGATAACACACCTTGCGCCAAGAATCCGAATAGCAAAGGAACAAGCACCTGCAAGAAAGTCGGTTCAGAAATCATCAATGGCCGAAACGCCGAGAAATGGGAACTCTCCGCAACCATGGCGGACCAGACCATAACAATACACGTCTGGCTCGATGCGAAGTGGTATTTTGTGGTGAAACAGGAAAGCGCGGGCATAACGGGTGAACTCGAAAACATCAAGGAAGGGCCGCAGCCCGCGAGCTTGTTCGAGATCCCTCCCGACTATCACAAGATGACCATGCAGGATCGGTTCAAAAAGAACTAGACTTAGGCCGAACCCGAGATCCGAAACGACGAATCGAGCGTCGCGCTCGACTATCTGGCTGAGGTCACGGAGCAATTATTGCCGCCTAACGAAACCGACGAACGCCACTTCCGTCTCCTGATCGCCGTCCACGGCGACTTCCGCGCGGGTCTGCGATAGCATAAGACTAGACTAGTTTTGGATGAACGCCATTATCAATTCGAGTGGGACGAGATCAAAGCAGCCGCGAACATACTCAAGCACGGCCTGTCCTTCGAACTCGTCTCAACAGTCTTCGCCGACCCGCGATTGCTTTACGGTGGCCGACCTGGACCACAGCGGAATCGACGAGCGCTGGTTCTCGATCGGTACTGCGAGCGATGGCAGGATACTTTTTGTCGTTTATCTTTGGTCTGAATCCGAGCCACCAATCACGAAAGTTCGTGTTATCTCTGCTCGCCGAGCAACGCCAACTGAAATTCGTCAGTACGAGGCAAACCAATGAGCGAACAATCAACGGAGGATGACGATTTGCCAGCTGAAGTAGACTTCAGCAAGGGCGCTCGTGGCCTTCATCACATCCCACCCAACGCAAAAGTCTTTCTTCCCGCATCGATCGAACGCAGCGTCTGGCAATATTTCTCAAAGAAAGCCGAGCAAAAGGGTGTCGATTTGTCCGATCTCCTGACGGACGTTTTAAAGCGCGACATCGAGATCAATGAGGCGCTGAAGTAGCTCGCTCTTCGTTTCAGCCGGCCGCAATCGGAAATGCAGTCAACGCCAAATTGCTATTCTAGTCACTGAATCTAGCCGTTCCCAATGCCCGCTCGATCGAGCGAATCCTTCATCCTCCAAACCTACCCCTTCCGCGAATCCGATCTCATCGTCAGCTTCTTCACTCGCGACCAGGGCAAACTCCGCGGCGTCGCCCACCGGGCCCGCCGCCCCAAAAGCTCCTTCGGCTCCGGACTCGAACGCCTCTCCCACACCACCATGTCGTATTATCAAAAGGAGAACCGCGAGCTGGTTAGCCTGAACTCCTGCGAGCTGGTTCATTCGCAATTCGCGCTGGCCTCGAACTATGAAGCGAGCGTCGCGCTCGACTATCTGGCTGAGATCACGGAGCAATTATTGCCGCCTAACGAAACGAACGAACGCCACTTCCGTCTCCTGATCGCTGTCCTCGACTATCTGCGTTCCAACGGAAATATCTGGCCGGCCGTCACCTACTTCGCGCTATGGTCGGTGCGCCTCGCTGGGTTCCTTCCGGAGCTGCGCGTCAACGCTGAATCGCGTGCCATCGCCGAGGAGATGCTGATAACGCCAGTTCATGCGCTCGACCCGCGCTCTTGGACAAATGAAACTGCGGCCGACCTGCGCCGCCTGCTCAATCGCATGATCGAAGAACACGTCGAGCGCAAACTCCGCACCACCACGGTCTTGGATACCCTATGAGCGGCCCCACTTTCCAGGACACGGTCTTTGCGCTCAAGAAATACTGGTCTGACCGCGGCTGCATCATCCAGGAGCCCTACGACGTCGAGGTCGGCGCCGGCACCATGGCGCCCGAAACGTTCCTCCGCGTCCTCGGCCCCCAACCCTATCGCGTGGCTTATGTTCAACCCAGCCGTCGCCCCGCCGACGGCCGCTATGGCGAAAATCCGAATCGCCTCTATAAGCACCAGCAGCTTCAGGTGATCCTGAAGCCATCGCCAGCCGACGTCATCGATCAATACCTCGGCAGCCTCAAAGCAATCGGCATCGACCTCAGCAAGCACGACATCAAGTTCGAAGAGGACAACTGGGAAGCACCTACTCTGGGCGCATGGGGCATTGGCTGGCAGGTCATGCTCGATGGTCTCGAGATCACCCAGTTCACCTACTTCCAGCAATGCGGCGGCTTCGATCTCGACCTGGTCCCCGCCGAACTCACCTATGGCCTGGAGCGAATCGTCGGCTTTCCTCCAGAATGTCGACAGTGTCTACGACATCGAGTGGATTCCTGGCGTCCGCTATAGCGAAGTGCGTCTTGAGGAGGAGCGTCAATTTTCGAAATACAATTTCGAGCTCGCCGACGTCGCCATGCTCTGGAAACTCTTCGACCTGCATGAAGCCGAATGCCAGCGGCTGTTGAAAGCCGCCGAAGTCGTTCTACCGGCCTACGATCAGGTGCTGAAGTGCTCCCACGTTTTCAATCTGTTGGATGCCAGAGGCGCGATTAGCGTCACCGAGCGCGTGGGCGTGATCGCCCGTGTCCGAAGACTCGCGCTCGGTGTCGCCCAGGCCTGGATGAAACAATGACCAGCCCAAAGGTGACCTTTATCGAGGCGGTCGCTTGAGCCTCCCCTTCCTACTTGAGATCGGCACCGAAGAGATTCCAGACTGGATGATCGTCCCTGCATTGAATAACTTGCAGGATATGTTTCAGGGAGTTACTTGACCAACATGCTCTGGGTGGAAAAGTCGCCTCGACCGCCGCCACGCCCCGCCGGTTGGTCCTTCGAGCGGAGGGCTTGGTCGAGCGCCAAGCCGACGCAGAAGAGCTGGTCCTCGGTCCGCCGAAATCGGTCGGCGCCGGAGCCGCATGCCGGATTCGCCAAGAAGATGGGGACGACGCCCGATCAACTGAAGACCGAAACGACCGCCAAGGGCGAGTACTTCGCGTTTACGAAACGAACCCAAGGCCAGGCGACGGCGGCCATCCTGGCCCGGGAGTTACCGAATCTTATTCTTAAGATTCAGTGGCCTAAGACGATGTATTGGAATGGGAAAGGCAGCGAACGTTTCATCCGACCAATCCGGTGGCTGATGGCTTTGCTTGGCGACGCTGTCGTGCCCTTCGAGATCGGAGGCGTCCATTCGGGCGACACGACTGCCGGTCACCGGCTGCTCGGTAAGCCGTCGATCCTCGTGACCATCGAGGACTTCGAGCACCAGTTGAAGTCCAACGGCGTAATCCTTTCAGCCGACCAGCGTCGCGCCAAGATTGAAACCGAAATCGCCGGGCTCCTCGCCGGAAGAGGTCTAAAGGTCAAACCCGACCCGGACCTGTTGCACACCCTCGTCTATATCACTGAGTTCCCGACCGCGATCCTCGGTGGCTTCGATTCGCAATATTTGGAGTTGCCGCACGAGGTGCTCACGACCGTGATGCGTCATCACCAGAAGTATTTCTCTGTCGTTGACGCAAACGGGAACCTGGCTCCGAATTTCATAGCAGTCATGAACACCAACGCCGACCCCGACGGCCTAGTCCGCCACGGCAACGAGCGAGTGCTGCGAGCCCGGTTCAACGACGCGCAGATTCTTCTGGCAAGTCGATCAAAAGAAGAAGCTTGAGGACCGTGTGGCCGACTTGAAGAACGTCACCTTTCAGGCCAAGGTGGGTTCGTATTTTCATAAGACCGAGCGCCTCGTCGCGCTGGTAGGCGATGATCCGAATGCCCAGCGCGCGGCTTCGCTCTCGAAGTGCGACTTGACTACCGACATGGTCAAGGAGTTCACGGATCTTCAAGGAATCATGGGTGGACTTTACGCCAAGGCGCAAGGTGAACCCGAGGAAGTCTGGCGCGCAATCTACGAGCACTACAAACCCCTCAGCATGGAGGACCCGATTCCTTCCACACGCGAGGGACTGCTGGTGGCGTTGGCAGACAAGTGGGACACTCTTACCTCCTGCTTCAAGGTCGGCCTTATTCCCACGGGCTCCAAGGATCCTTTCGCTCTAAGAAGGGCTGCCCAAGGTGTGGTCCGGATTATTGTCGAAGGCAAGCTCGCCTTTTCTCTTGAAACCACCGACGCCCATCTTAGCGAGTTTCTGCGCGATCGAGTCGAATACTACTTCCGTGACGTTCGAGGCTTCGCCTACGACGAGGTCCGCGCCTGCATGGCCACCGGCTGGACCGACCTCCTTGATCTGGAGGCTCGGCTCCAACGCGTGAAAGCCGTCCGCCCCACGCCCGATTTCGAGCCCTTGGCGGCCAGCTTCAAGCGCATCAAAAATATCCTCAAGCAGGCCGAATACACCGACGGCGGCGCGTATCGCGAGGACCTGTTCGAACCTGGCCCCGAACTCGACCTCTACAAAGAAATCCGGCGGACCGAGGGTCAGCCGCTCGAATCGCGCATCGGCCCGCTGCGGCCCAAAGTCGACCTTTTTTTCGACAAGGTGCTCGTTAATGCACCTGACCCCAACATCCGGCGCAACCGGCTTGCGCTGCTTCAAAGTCTTCTTACGGAATTCTCGGACGTAGCTGACTTCTCCGAGATCGTCACAGAAAGGTAATGATTCTATGAAGAAATACGTTTACGCATTCGGCGGCGGAAAGGCCGACGGCGACGGCAAGATGAAAGATGTCCTCGGCGGGAAAGGCGCTGGCCTGGCCGAAATGAGCCGCGCAGGAGTTCCTGTACCGCCCGGCTTTACCATCTCCACCGAAGTCTGCAATATTTATTTCCGGAACAACAACAAACTTCCCAAAGAGATCGAGCAGGAGATTTCGCAAGCACTGGCTCAACTCGAACAGCAGACGGGCAAGAAGCTCGGCGATCCATCGAATCCACTGCTGCTCAGCGTGCGATCGGGCGCCAAGTTTTCGATGCCCGGCATGATGAACACCATTCTCAATCTCGGACTGAACGACCAGACGGTCGAGGGCTTGGCTCGCCTCAGCAACAATCCGCGCTTCGCCTACGACTGCTATCGCCGCTTCATCCAGATGTTCGGCGAAGTCGCGCTCGACATTGACATGCAGAAGTTCGATCACATTTTCGACGAGCGCAAGAAAAAGGTGAAGGCCAAGCTCGATACCGACCTCAAAGCCGAGGACCTGAAAGCGATCATCGACGACTACAAGAAGCTGGTCAAGAAGGAAACCGGCAAACCCTTCCCGCAGGATGCACGCGAGCAGCTCGCGATGTCGCGCGACGCCGTGTTCCGGTCCTGGTGGGGTAAGAACGCCACCAATTACCGGCGCATGGAGAAGATCCCGGACGATCTCGGAACTGCGGCCAACGTCCAGACTATGGTATTCGGCAACATGGGCGAAGATTCTGGCACCGGCGTTGGATTCACCCGCGACCCCTCCACCGGCGAAAAGGTCTTCTGGGGCGAATTTCTGCTCAATGCGCAGGGCGAAGATGTGGTCGCGGGCATTCGCACGCCGCATCCCATCGCCGATCTCGAAAAGATCATGCCCGATGCTTACCGGCAGCTCCGCGACATCACATCCAACCTGGAAAAGCATTACCGCGACATGCAGGATTTTGAGTTCACCATCGAAAAAGGCAAGCTGTACATGCTGCAAACCCGCAACGGCAAGCGGACCGGCGCGGCCGCCCTTCGTGTCGCAGTGGAGATGACCAAGGAACGGCTCATCGACAAGCGCGAAGCGGTGTTGCGCGTCGCTCCGCAGCAGCTCGATCAGTTGCTACATCCGCTGTTCGATCCGGCCTCGCTGAAGTCGCTCACCAAGCTCGCCAACGGCATCGATGCCTCACCGGGCGCGGCTGTGGGCCGTGCTTTCTTCACAGCCGACGCCGCGGTGGAGGCGTCCGCCAAAGGTCCGGTTATTTTGATTCGCAAAGAAACCACTCCCGACGACATCCACGGTATGGAAGTCGCCCAAGGCGTGTTGACCGCAGTAGGTGGCAAATCGAGTCACGCTGCCGTAGTCGCGCGCGGCATGGGACTGCCCTGCGTAGTCGGCGCCGGCGCGCTACACATCGAGGAGCACAAGAAGCAGTTCACCGTGAAGGTCGGAGTCAAGGATGTAGTCGTCAAGGAAGGCGATTGGATCTCGTTCGACGGGACCACCGCCGATGTCTACCTGGGCCAGGCCAAGACTAAAGAGCCGGATCCGAAGTCGCCGCTGTTTGTCGAGTTCATGACCTGGGCCGACGAGTATCGAGGCAAGTTCGGTGTCCGCGCCAACGCTGATATTCCGCGCGACGCCATAGCTGCCCGCGAGTTCGGAGCGGAAGGCATCGGGCTGTGCCGCACCGAGCACATGTTCTTCGCCGAGGATCGCATCCCGCACATGCAGGCCATGATCCTGGCCGACGACGAGAAGACCCGTAAGACCGCGCTCGAAAAGCTGCTGCCCATGCAGCGCAAGGATTTCATCGGACTGTTCGAGGCGATGAACGGCTATCCGGTGATTATCCGCACGCTCGATCCGCCGCTGCACGAATTTCTACCCAAGCGCGAAGACCTGATGGTGGATATCGCGCGGTTGCCGCACGCCAGCGGAAAAGACAAGAAGCAGATGTCGGAAAGCTATCGCATTCCTGCCGGGGACTTGAAGAATAGGCTGCCGCTGCTGCTCAAGCGAGTCGAGGATCTACACGAGTTCAATCCCATGCTCGGCTTCCGCGGTTGCCGGCTCGGCATCGTGCATCCGGAAATCACCGAAATGCAGGCGCGTGCCATCTTCGAAGCTGCCGTCCAGGTGGCCAAGAAAGGAATCAAGGTGATTCCCGAAGTCATGATTCCGCTGGTCGGTTTCCAGCGCGAGCTCGCTCTGCAGAAAGAGATCGTGGAACGTGTTGCGAAGGAGGTGCTCGAAAAGGCCAAGATGAAAGACCTGAAGTACATGATCGGCACCATGATCGAGATCCCCCGGGGCGCCGTGACGGCCGATCAAATAGCCGAGGTCGCCCAGTTCTTCAGCTTCGGCACCAACGACCTCACGCAGACCACGCTCGGCATGTCGCGCGACGACTATACGAAGTTTTCGAAAAAATACGAAGAGCTGAAAATCTTCCAGGCCGACCCGTTCCAGACCATCGATCAGGAAGGCGTGGGCAGCATCATCGAGCAGGCCGTGAAACTGGGCCGCAAGACGAAGCCAAATCTGGAGATCGGAATCTGCGGCGAACATGGAGGCGATCCGAACTCGGTGGAGTTCTGCTATCGCATCGGAATGGACTATGTTTCGTGCTCGCCTTACCGCGTGCCCATCGCGAGGTTGGCGGCGGCGCAGGCGGCGATTAGCGGGGCCGATCGGTCAGAGTCGATGCGAACGGCCTAGCCTAAGCGGGGAGTGTGTGCCCTACGTCAGGGACATGTCGATGATGTCGAAAGTGAACCGCTCCGGCGGCAGCGATGAGACGGGGTCTGGCATCATGTGCGCCCAAGTCTGATAGGCCGTGGTTGCGACAGTGCCGTTCAGATAAAATAGAAACTGGTTCGAGAAACACGAGATCGGCGGCGGCTGGCGGAAGGTCAGCCGCAGACCCACGGCCTTTTCGAACTGGATCCCTTCGTTGGGCACGGCTTTGTCTTCCAAAAGAGTGACGAAGCTCGACCGGCCGGCATGCGGCCAGACATCCGGCCGCAGCAGGTTCCGCAACTCCAGGCGAGTGCCGAAGGTGGTCTCACACTGCCGGATCCATTCCAGAATGCTATCGCCCCACTGCCATTGCGTGATCAGGTGAAGATATTGGTCGACCAGGTTGATGGCGAGATCCATTTTACGGCGGTCGACTTCCTGATCCTGGCCAAGACTTTCCAGCGGCGGCAAGGGAATCATGTCGTCGGCGGCGATCAGATCGTTGGCCATCCCGACCACCCGATCCAGCCGCTTTACGTTCGGACTGGTGCGGACCAGAAGAGGAGGCAACTCGTGCGTCTTCTCTCCCGGCAGCTCAACGAACTTGCGATCTCCCACAATGTCCATAGAGTCGACTCACCTACTCTCATCGACAACAGGGTCGCTAAACTTAAACCCTACCTAAGAGACGCTCTTTAATCCCGCGTCGTTTCAGAACGGGCCAACCTACAGGATTAAAAACAATTCTGCAGGATTTGTACTCGTTTGTAAAGAGGAAAAGAGTACCGGGGTACTAGGGCGCCTGCGCTACAATTCGGCTTCATGGCGTTTTGGCTCGGCTTGGATGTTGGCACTGGCGGCACGCGAGTGCTACTGGTGGACGAAACCGGCCATGTCCGCCATGCCTGCACCGCCCCGCACGAAGACATGCGGATGGAGCATCCTGGGTGGGCCGAGCAGCGGCCGGAGAACTGGTGGGACGCGGCGCGGCAGGCGATTCGCGGAGTCTTGAGCCAGGCGAATGCGAGCGGCCCGGACGTGCGCGGCGTCGGATTGTCCGGCCAGATGCACGGCCTCGCGATCCTCGATGAAGCGGCGCGCGTGATCCGCCCCGCGCTCATCTGGTGCGATCAGCGCAGCCAGCGGCAGGTGGATTGGATCAATCGGACGGCTGGCAAAGAGATGGTGCTGCGCTCGACGGCGAATCCGGTGTTGACCGGGTTCACTCTGCCGAAGCTGCTCTGGGTCCGCGACAACGAACCTCGGCTCTTCGAGCGCGTGCGGAGGATACTGCTGCCCAAAGACTACATCCGGTTTCAGCTTATTGGCGACTATGCTAGCGACGTCTCGGACGCTTCGGGCACAGCGCTGTTCGATGTGGTCCAGCGGCACTGGGCTTTGGATTTGATCGAGAAGCTGGGCCTGGATCGCGGCATCCTTCCGCAAGTGTACGAATCGAGTGAGGTCACAGGCGTAATCACTGAAGCAGCCGCCCGCGAAACGGGACTCGCACCCGGCACTCCGGTTGTCGCTGGAGGCGGCGATCAGGCCGCCAGCGCCGTCGGCAATGGCATCGTGACGCCGGGAGTGGTGTCTTGCACATTGGGGACCTCGGGCGTCGTTTTCGCGCATAGCCAGCAACCGAGCTACGATCCGACGGGCCGCGTCCATACGTTTTGTCATGCGGTCCGAGGTGCGTGGCACGTAATGGGAGTGACGCAGGGCGCCGGGTTGAGCCTGCAATGGTTCCGCAATCAATTCGCTCCGGGCGTCGATTATGAAGCGCTGACAGCGGAAGCGGCCCAAGCTCCAGCCGGATCGCAAGGCCTCTACTGGCTTCCTTATTTGATGGGTGAACGAACGCCGCATTTGGACGCGACGGCGCGGGGCGGGTGGATCGGGCTAACCGCCAAGCATACGCGTGCCGACATGATTCGCGCGCTGCTCGAAGGCGTATCGTACAGCCAAAAAGATTGCCTCGACATTATCGAGCAGATGGGCGTGCAAGTGGAATCAGTACGGGTATCAGGCGGCGGAGCGCGTAGTGCATTCTGGAGGCAGATGCTGGCCGATGTATTCGGCAAACGCATAGTCACGCTCGAAACGCAGGAGGGGTCGGCCTACGGCGCCGCGCTCCTGGCGCTGGTTGGAACCGGGGTCTATTCTTCAGTACCGGAGGTATGCAAAGCAGTCATTCGCGAAGTCGATTCAATTTCACCGCAGCCGGAAGCGGCGCAGGTTTACGCCGCGGGCCATCCTGTTTACAAATCGCTGTACCCGGCGCTACAGGCGTTCTATGGAAAAGCTGCTCCATGAACTATTGCGATGTCAGCCTGCCGGTGCCGCTCGATCAGACCTTCACCTACCGGTTGCCTGAAACGTTGCTGCATCGCGTGCAGCCCGGATGCCGCGTGCTGGTCCCGTTCGGTTCCAGGAAGTTGACAGGCGTGGTCGTCAAACTCCATGACGAGCCATCGGACGGCGTACTCAAAGAAGTCCTTCGATTGGTCGACGAAGAGCGGGTGCTCGACGCAGAGCTTCTGGCGCTGGGCGGCTGGATCTCGCACTATTATTGCGCGCCTCTGGGAGAAGTTCTGCGATCGATGACGCCGTTGAGCGGTGAGGTTCGCAAGACCAAGCTGTACTCGCTCACTGATTCGGGGCGCGACGCGGCACGGCAGTTGGTGATGGGTGCAAGTGAAGAAGACGCGGCGGTCCAAGTGTTGCAACTGCTCGAAGCCAGGCCACTATCGGCGTCGTATCTCGAAAAGAAGCTGCCCAACGCCGCGCGAGTCGTCCGGTCGCTCGAGAAGAAGGGCTTCATCGAGATCGAGAATCTCGAAGCTCAGCGCGATCCCTTGCGTGCTTCAGCCACACGTCTCCGCGCGTCCTGGCTGGCCGTTTCGCCCGACGACATCAAGCTCACCAAGCGAGAGCGCGAGCTGCATGCGTTCCTGGAATTGCATCCGGGCACGCACAATCTCGCGGAACTGGAGGCATCAGTGACGGGTGCGAGCCAGGCCGCTCGATCATTGGCGCGCCGAAAATTGATCGCGCTCGAGCCCGAGTCGCCCACTGGAGTGTTCGCGTCCGAAGGGCCACCGCGAACCCTGAATCCCCATCAGCTTGAGGCTTACCAGCAAATCGAAGGGGCGCTGCGCGGCGGCAAATTTCAAACCTTCTTACTGCAAGGCGTCACGGGGTCAGGAAAGACCGAGGTGTATCTAAAGTCGATCGATGCTTGCCTGGCGCTGGGCAAGAGCGCGCTATTGTTGGTACCCGAGATCGCTCTGACACCGGCAGTGGCTGGCGACTTCTTCCATCGCTTTGGCGACCGCGTAGCGATACTGCATTCGGCTTTTCACGATGCCGAGCGCGCGGAGCAATGGCGCAGAATCCGTGCCGGGCTCGCGACTGTCGTGGTCGGAACGCGGTCAGGCGTGTTTGCTCCAGTGCGGAATCTCGGGCTGGTGGTGATCGATGAAGAGCACGATCAGAGCTATAAGCAACAGGAGACGCCGCGGTACAACGGCAGGGACGTAGCGATTGTGCGCGCTCAGGGCGCGGGCGCGGTAGCGATCCTCGGATCAGCCACACCGAGTCTCGAAAGCCGCTACAACGTGCAACGTGGCAAGTATACGCTGCTAACGCTGCCCGAGCGGATCGAGAAACGGCCGATGCCGGACGTCGAAGTAATCGATATGCGGCAGGAATTTCTCGAAACGCGCAAGCTGGCGACCTTTTCGCGGCGGCTGGTTGACATGATCGCCGAGCGGTTGGACAAAGGTGAGCAGACCATGCTGCTGCTCAATCGCCGCGGCTTCTCGAGTTTCGTGGCGTGCCGCGCGTGCGGTGAAAAGATGGAATGCGTAAACTGCGCGGTGACGCTGACCTATCATCGGCGCGATCGTCGGATGCTGTGCCATTACTGCAATTACGCGCAGAAGGTTCCGTCGGTGTGTCCGAAATGCGGCAGCGAATACCTGAACTTCATCGGCACCGGCTCGGAAAAAGTCGAGGAAGAGCTGCATCGCGACTTTCCGACCGCTCGTATCGCGCGCATGGATCGCGACACGGTGAGCGGCAAGCGGCATTTCGAAACAATCCTACACGGGTTTCGGGAAGGCGATTCCGACATTCTGGTGGGCACGCAGATGATCGCGAAAGGACACGATATTCCGAACGTAACTTTAGTCGGAGTGGTGTCGGCCGACATCGGGCTCGGACTTCCGGACTTTCGAGCCGCCGAGCGAACGTTCCAGTTGCTCACGCAGGCGGCGGGACGAGCCGGACGCGGCAATCTGCCGGGGATCGTGCTGATCCAGACCATCAACCCCGAGCATTATGCGATTCGTTACGCCTCCGAGCAAAACTACGATGGCTTTTATGAAAAGGAGATGCAGTTCCGCAAGCTGATGCGATATCCTCCGTTCGCCGCGCTGGCCAATGTTCTGGTGCGCAGCCAGAAGCAAGAAGAGGCGCTCGAGATGAGTACTGAACTCGGCCGGATGCTCGATCCGGCGCCCGAGGGCCTGAAGATCCTCGGTCCGGCGGAAGCGCCGGTGCCGAAGCTGAAGAGCGAGTTTCGCTATCAGCTTCTAATCAAAGCGATCGATCGCAAGGCGCTGAACGAAACCCTGCGCGAATTGCGACGATTCACGCAGGAGAGGAAGTGGAGTCCTACGGCGCTGGTAATCGATGTGGATCCGCTGACGTTGCTGTAAGAGGAGGCAAGGTGCGCAGCAGCGTGCTGACGCGGGGGCCGGGCAGGATGATGCCGGCGAGGTTCAAGGGGTCGGAGTTCGGGATGACAACATTTTCGTCGGCGGATACTTCGGATCGGCGGACAGCCCGCAATAGATCAAGCGCTTCGGGACGGGCAAACTGTTCGCCGCTGAAGCCGGAGACGAATCGGCCGCCGCGGATCTCGCCCTGTGCCTCTTTGCGGCGAAGGATGGGCAGCAAATCGCGCCAGGGCGGAGCGAGTGTCTCGCGGGCCAGCAGGTCGCGGAAAATCACGCCCCAGCGCAGCAGAAGCTGATCGGCGAAGGCAGCGGCGCGGGCGTCGGTGGTGGCCAGGTTCGCAGCGTGACGAACGAGCGCCCAGCGGCCCGCGGCGTGGCGAGGTCGCGAGTGTCTTCCCCGCCCTTCTCCGCGGCGGCGCTTGGGATCGACCAACGATCTAAGGTTCTCGAAGCCATCGGCGGTGACGATTCCCGCAGCCACCAGCTCCCAAAGCCCGTCCTCTACTTCGCTCGCCAGGCGACCAGTGGAGCGGACGAGGTCGTTAAAGAAAGATGCGCCACGATCGCGTAGCTGAGTGAGCACTTCACCGGCTGCATGAGACAACGTGGGCTGTTGCGTACCGGTTTCGAGCCACTCGGCGCTTTCCCGCAGGAATATGGCGATGGGTGCGGTGCGCGTGGGCCGGACGCGGCGCGGCTCGGGATCTTCGAAGGCGGGATGCGGCGAGAGCCTGGCCCACATGACTTCGCCCGATAAGCATAGGCGATCGAGGAATTCGGGCTCGTAGCGGGCGACACGCCGCGAAATCACTTCGGGCTCCCAGGCGGCCGCGGAGATTTCATAGCCTTGGAGCTGTTTGATGATCTGAAGCGTTCCGTCGACTCCGTGCAGCCGGCTGCCGGGCACGAGGTGCTGCCAGCGCAGCAGGAATCTCTGGAATTGAGCGGCGGTCACCGGCTCGATTTCACGGCGAAGCGTGCCGAGCGTGAGCCGATGGATACGGGCGAGGATGCGGCGATTGCACCACTGGATTTCGTCGGAGGGGAGGTTCGGATTGAAGTGTCCGCGCATGACCTGGCCTTCGGTTTCGAGATGCAGCAAAGCCGAATCGATGACGTCCCGCGGGAATCCAAGGCGATCCGCGAGCGAGGCGGCGGTTATGGGGCCAACCGAATCCATCCAGCCTCGAACGATCGGGAGCGGGTCGTCTTTTAAGTGCAGGCGTTCGGTTGCAATCCAGAATCGCCCAACCTGATGGGCCCGACCTGTGACGGCCAGCTCGGTGAACCACGGCTCCCAATTCTCGGCGGGAGGAAGCAGGATCAAGGTGAGCATCGCATCATGCAATTCGTCGGGATCACGGACGTCGGGCCAGGACTCCGCCGCGACCTGCTCGATGGCGGCTGGATCGAGAATGCCCGCGCCGCCGGCGACATCGGTTCGCAGCGTTCGCCGCAACTGAACCGCGCGAGCGCGGCGTTCTTCTAGCGGAGCGTCGTCGAGATAGGCATACGGATTTGCGTTCAGGATCTCATGCGAGAATGGCGACGGCTCGGCGTTGTCGATAGCGACTTTCTGGATGGCGCCCGACTCCATCGCTTCCAGAATGCGCTTGAGGCCATCCAGATCCATGGCTTCGTGCAGGCAATTGTCAAGCGTTTCTTTGACCAGAGGATGATCGGGAATGCGAATCTCGCCGGGCAGATTCTCGGCGCAAGCCACTTGATCAGGGAACACGGAGGCGAGCAGGTCTTCGGAGCGCATGCGCTGGATGGGCGGCGGGACTTTGCGGCCGCCCCGGAATCGGAGAATGGCGAGCGCGCGGGATGCATTCCAGCGCCAGCGGGCGGTAAACATGGGCGCATCGAGCAGGGCCTGGGTAAGCACCTCCTCGACGCTTTGCGATTTCAGAAACTCGAAGACCAATTCAAGCGGGAAAGCATGCTGCTCGGTGAGCGAGATATTGATGCCGTTATCAGTGGCAGCGGCCTGCAGCTCGAAGTTGAACGACCGGCAGAAGCGCTTGCGAAGCGCCAGTCCCCAGGCGCGGTTGATGCGCGAGCCGAAAGGAGCATGGATGACCAGCTGCATTCCACCGCCTTCGTCGAAGAAACGCTCGGCGACGATACGTTGTTGCGTCGGTAACGCGCCGAGCATGGCCGTGCCGGCACGGACGTAAACCAGAGCCTGTTTGGCGCCGGCTTCGTCGAGGCCGCACTGCTCGGTCAAGAACAAAACTGCCTTCTCGGGATCGCGGTCGATCTCTTCGCGCACTTCGGACACGGCCTGCGAAAGCTCAAAAGTGCGTCCCGGAGCTTCGCCATTCCAGAACGGAACCGAAGGCGGAGCGCCACGAGCATCTTCGACGCGGACGCGGCCGGGCTCGACTCGTTTGATGCGCCAGGAGGTGGTGCCCAGAAGGAAGACATCGCCAGCCAGGCTTTCGACGGCAAAGTCCTCGTCCAGAGTACCGACGACCTTTTCCTCGGGCTGGGCGATGACGGCGTAGTTGGCGGTCTCGGGAATTGCGCCACCGGAGGTGATGGCTGCCAGTCGCGCGCCACGCCGGCCACGGATTCTTCCGTTCACCTGATCACGATGCAAGTAAGCTCCGCTGCGGCCGCGCTGGGTGGAGATACCATCGGACAGCATGGTAACGATCGCGTCAAACTCGCTGCGGGGCAGGTTGCGATAGGGATAAGTGCCGCGAACGAGATTGAACAGATCGTCCTCGCGCCAATCGCGGGCGGCGGCCTCGGCCACAATCTGCTGGGCGAGAATGTCGAGCGGCGCGGTTGGAATCTCGAGGCGATCGAGCTCGCCGCAGCGAATAGCGCGAACCAAGGCAGCACATTCGATCAGCTCGTCGCGCGTGGTGGCGAAGAAATGACCCTTGGGCATTGCTCCAATCCAGTGGCCGGAGCGCCCGACGCGTTGCAGCGCGACAGCTATCGATCGCGGCGACCCGATCTGGCAGACGAGGTCGACTGTGCCGATGTCGATGCCGAGCTCCAGAGAAGCCGTGGCGACGACGGCGCGTAGCTCTCCGTTCTTTAGACGGGACTCGGCGTTCAGGCGGAGGGTGCGAGAAAGGCTGCCGTGATGCGGCAGGACGACATTTTCTCCCAGGCGTTCCGCGAGGGCGTGGGCTACGCGCTCGGCTAATCGTCTAGTGTTGACAAAAACGAGGGTGGTGCGGTGAGCAAGGATGAGTTGCGCGACGCGGTCGTAAATCTCGCCCCACATCTCGTTGCTGGCCACTGGGCCGAGTTCATCGCGAGGGACTTCCACGGCCAGTTCCATGGCCCGCCGATGTCCGATGTTGATGATGCGAGCATGCGGGCTCAAGAACTCCGCCACTTCCTCGATGGGCTTAACCGTGGCCGATAATCCGATGCGCTGGGAACGATGCCCCACCTCGGTGGTGAGGGCGTCCAAGCGGGCCAGCGAGAGCGACAGATGCGACCCGCGCTTGTCGTCGGCGACGGCATGGATCTCGTCGACGATCACGGTGCGGGTGGTCCGCAGCATTGTTCGAGATTTTTCGGCAGTCAACAGGATGTATAGCGATTCAGGCGTGGTGACCAGAATGTGGGGGCGATGCTTGCCCATCTGCTGGCGTTCATAGGCGGGGGTGTCGCCGGTGCGCACGGCGGTGCGGATGGGATCGAGTGCGATGCCTTGGCGCGCGGCTAGCTCCGAGATTTCGGCCAGCGGTATTTCAAGGTTCTTGTGGATGTCGTTGCTGAGGGCCTTGAGGGGCGAGACGTAGACAACCTCGGTTTCATTAGCAAGTTGGCCGGCGCGGGCGGCTCGAACCAGGCGATCGAGGCAGATCAGAAAAGCGGCCAACGTTTTGCCGGAACCGGTGGGCGCAGAAATCAGGACGTCGCGACCGGCTCGAATCTCGGGCCATCCAAGAACTTGAGGCTCGGTGGGACCGGCGAAACGGGTGGCGAACCACTCCGCGACGAGCGGGTCGAAATCCGCGAGTATGGGCGCAAGACCAGCGGGCTCAGGTTGCGATTGGGGAAACACCTATCCCTATTTTAAACCGGGTCGGCGATTCTGCAGTCGACCGGCTCTTATTGATTAGAGATTAGGGGTAACCCTGCAGCCTTGGAGTGCCGTGCTTCCACTCCTCGGGAAGAGCAAATCCACCACTATTCGGCATTTTGACCTTCGGGAGACTCTGTTGATCCATGACATCGTCTTCCTTGATGAGGCCGTTCTTGTACAGCAGGAAGGCGGTGATGGCATACACCTCATTGGGTGTCAGCGACCCTTCTTTGCCCAGCGGCATGCCGCGATTGATGTAATCCCATATTGTCGTGGCGAAGGGTGAGTGAACCGCCATGGTGTTGGAGTCGTTCACACATGGCGCGAGACAAGGTACCAAGGACTTCGCCTGAACGTCATGGATACTGATGAGCGTGGGAGCGTGACCTCCGGATGACCCGGTTGCACCGTGGCATGCCGCGCACCCCTTCCGCACATAGAGTCCCGCGCCTTCCTTGGCGTTGCCCTGCCCTTTCGGAAGCTCTTTTCCCGTTGGGCTGATTGCGATATCCCAGGCGCGGATTTCGTCCGCGCTCGGCGTCCTACCGACGCCGTAGGTGGGCGATTGTGTCCAGGCAGTCTGGCAAATCCCGAGGACCGCCGTAACGAGGAAAAGTCTAGGAAAGCCCATTGTGAACGCTCCCGTCGCTAGCGATCCTCCACGGTTGAACGGTATTGTCGGCCCCTCGGATCCGGACTTTTTCCTGGGGTTCGTTCCAGTATTTCGCGACGTCGGCTCGCGTTGGTTGAACCGTGCCCAGTTCGTCCGTGCAACGCGACATGAGCATAGACTCTTTTCCGTCCCAGTTCCAGTGGTGGGCAAATCGCGTATGCGCCATTGGATAGGCCGGTGACCGAAGGTCGGCATTCTTCCAGCTCTGGCCGCCGTCGGTGGATATCTCCACGCCGCGGATGGCGCCGGCGCCGGACCACGCCAGGCCAGTGATCTCGTAGAATCCAGGGCCTGACAGCTGCTGCCCACCAGAAGGAAAGGTGATGACAGATTTTGGCCCGATCATATGAGTCAACGCTGCAGTTTTGGGGTCCGGATTGATATGTCCGTAGTCATCATAGGTCATGTAGTAACGATCCACGACCTTGATTCGCCTCAGGTATTTAATCTGATAGATTCCCTCAAAGCCAGGGACCATCAGCCGCAGGGGAAAACCCTGTTGCGGGCGGATCGCCTCGCCGTTCATGCCGTAGCAGACGATACAGTCGTCCATGGCCTTCGCGAGCGGGATGCTCGAGGCACCCTTCACTTCTTCCGCCCCTTCGGCGACTATCCAGGACGCCCCGTTTTGCACGCCGGCTTCCTTGAGTAGCAGGGATAGCGGCACGCCGGTCCATTCGGCGCAACTCGTCAATCCGTGGGTTTCCTGAACGGTCTTGTGGGTCGGTCTTGCACGGTTTCCCAGGCACTCGACGAAATGAATCCGAGATACGTAAGGAAGACGCTTGAGCTCGTCCATGGTGAAAATCAGCGGGCGGTCAACCATCCCGTGGATCATGAGGCGATGCTCCCGCGGGTCGATGTCGGGAACAAAGGCGCCGCGGTGTGTGGCCGTATAGAAAAGCGACGACGGCGTGATAATCCCGACCGAATCCTGAAGCGGAGCCAGGACGTGAAACGTGAGGCCGAACTCATCGGGCGAATGCCTTTCGGCGACGGGCATGCGTATCGCCGTCTCGAAGCGGGAGCGGTCGCCATAGGCGATCAGCTCGTCGATTTTCTTGGGAGGCGTCCCTGCTGTCTGGCCCTTCGCTAGTCGTGCACCGCCCGCGCCCAGACCGGCCAACGCGGCGCCACCTTTTAGGAATCCCCTTCGATTGGGTTTTTTCGAATCCATCGGCCTCTCCTTGAGGATTGAAGTTTCCCGGAATTAGTTCTTGGCCTCCGGTGTTTGAAAGTATAACCCATTTGAATCCGACAATTTCTTGTTCGAAGTTAATAGATGGGTGGATCGCCTTCGGGCCGGGTTTTCCAGCGCCGGTGGATCCACAGCCACTGGCCGGGATGCTCGCGGATCACGCTCTCCAATACGGCATGCAGGCGGTGGGTGTCTTCGACCGGGTCGCCGGTCATTTCTACTGGCGGGTAGAAGCGTAGTACATAGCGCCGCTCTTGATCCGACCACAATGCGAATCCAGGGATGACAGCGGCGCCCGTTCGCGAGGCGATTTTTGCAAACGCCGTGTTGGCACAGGCCGGCGTGCCGAAAAAGTTGACGAAAGCGCCCTCTTGCAGCGAGGTATTCTGATCGATCAAGATGCCCACCGCCTCGTTCTGTTGCAAGGCCCGTAGAATGGCCCGCGCGCTGTCCCACTTCTCGATCAGGTGATTGCCCGAAATCCGGCGCCGCTGCTCCACCAGCCGATCGATGCGCGGATTATCGAGTGGCCGGATGACGACGTTCATCGGCTCGGTCATCAATCCATGGGCGAAGGCGCTGAGTTCCCAGTTGCCCAGGTGGGCCGTTGCGAACAGGACGCCGTGGCCGCGTTTCTTCGCCTCGGTGAAGTGCTCCAGACCTTCGTAACGAATCCAATCCGAAATGTTCTGGCGGGTGATTTGGGGAAAGCGCGCGAACGCGTAAAGCAAGCGGCCGATGGAGCGAAAGACTTCGCCGGCGATTACGTTCCGTTCGGCCCGCGTTTTCTCCGGATAGGCGAGCTCGAGGTTGAGTATGGCGACGCGACGAAGCCTCGGCAACGCGACATCCAGCAGCGTGGCGTAGAAGTTTCCCAGCGCGGGCGGCGAATGCGCGAGCGACCACAGCACCAACTTGGCTAGAAGGTATTGGATGACTGCTATTCTATCCACCCTCCGCCGAGCACCAGATCGCCGTCGTAGAATACGGCGCCTTGGCCGGGCGTGACGGCGCGCTGAGGCTCATCGAAACGGGCTTCGACGCGAGTGGGGTTTTCCTTCGGGTAGAGGGTAGCCCAAGCCGCGGCGTGCTTATTGCGGATCTTAACCTGGGCGCGCACTGGCCCAACGATCGGCGGGATCGAAATCCAGTTGACATTGTTGGCGATCAACCGCGCACGCAATAGCTCATCGTTGCGTCCGACAATCACGCGCTGCGAGGCCGGGTGGGTGGCGATGACATACAGCGGTTCGCCGGCGGCAATTCGCAGCCCGCGCCGCTGGCCGACGGTGAAATGATGGACACCCGGGTGCTCGCCGAGAACATGGCCCTCGCGGTCGAGAATCTCGCCCCGAGTGCGCTCGGGCGTAATTCCCTGCTCGCGAAAATAAGCGTCGATGAAGCCCGCATAATCGCCATTGGGGACGAAGCAGATCTCCTGGCTGTCAGGCTTCTCGGCCACTGGCAGAGCGAGCTCGCGCGCCAGCTCCCGCACTTGCGGCTTGGTGAACTCGCCCAAGGGAAACTGCGTCCGCGCCAACTGCTCCTGCTCCAGGCCGAATAGAAAGTAGGTCTGATCCTTGGCGGCGTCCACGCTCTTCCGCATTTGATAGCGGCCAGCGGAATCGTCGCGGGAAATTCGCGCGTAGTGGCCGGTGGCGATGATCTCCGCACCCACGCCGGCAGCCATGTCGAGAAACTGATCGAACTTGATGAAGTTGTTGCAGAGCGTGCACGGGATGGGCGTGCGTCCGGCTAGATACTCATCGATGAAGGGTTTGACCACTTGCTCTTCGAAGCGCTGCTCGAAGTTGACGACGTAGTATGGGATGCCGAGATGCTGCGCGACATAACGGGCGTCGTAGACGTCATCCAGCGAGCAACAACGGCCGGTCGGCCCGCTCTCGGGAGTCAATTCCGGCAGACGCCGCTGGTTCCAGAGCTGCATGGTCAATCCAACAATCGGCAGTCCGCGGCGATGCAGCAAGCCTGCGACAACGGAGCTATCCACTCCGCCCGACATAGCAACGGCGATGGTGTTGTTAGAGATGGTGTTATTAGAGATGGTGTTTTCAGACACTGGCGGTGTAAGTAGGAGACAACTTTCGCAATTGGGCGACCGATTCGGCCACCGCTGAGATGAGCGCATCCACCTGCGCTTCGTTGTTCGACTGGCCGAGTGAGAACCGGAGACTGGCGCGCGCGCGTTCACGCGGCAGTCCGATGGCGATCAAGACATGCGATGGCTCGACCGCGCCGCTGGAGCAAGCGGATCCGCTGGACGTTGCGAATCCCTTGAGGTCGAGTGAGATTACCAGCGCCTCACCTTCCAAGCCGTCGAAGTAGACGTTGGTGGTATTGGGCGTGCGGAGCGAGTGTGCGCCGTTCACGCCTGAGGAAGGCACGCGAGAAAGGATGCCGTTTTCCAGGCGATCACGCAAGCCTGCCAGCCGGGATGATTCTTCACTTAGCTCGGCGGCGGATCGGGCGGCCGCTGCGCCCAACGCCACCGCTCCGGGAACATTTTCGGTACCAGGCCGCCGCTCACGTTCATGCCTGCCGCCGAACTGGATCGGCGCCAAGGGCGTTCCCTTCTTGACATACAGCGCGCCGATGCCCTTGGGTGCATACAGCTTGTGCCCGCTGATGGAGTAAAGATCGACGTCCAACGACTTCACATCGACGGGAATTTTTCCGGCCGCTTGAACGCCATCGACATGTAGGAGCACGCCGGCCTCGCGAGCGATCTGGGAAGTTTCGTGGATAGGTTGGATCGTTCCGAGCTCGTTGTTGGCGTGCATGACTGAAATCAGGATCGTTTCCGGGCGCAGCGCGCGCCGGATGTCATCGGGATCGACGACGCCATCGGAGCCAACGGGAACATAGGTCACGTAGACGCCTTCACGCTCCAGCTCTCGGCACGGATTCAAAACAGCGGGGTGCTCGATGGCGGTGGTGATGACGTGCTTGCGCACGGCCGGATGACTGCGGACAGTCCCCAAAATCGCCAGGTTGTCGGCTTCAGTTCCGCCGCTCAGGAATACGATTTCCTTGGGATCACAATGCAGCAGGGCGGCCGTCTGGCGCCGGGCTAATTCCAATTTTTGCTTGGCCAACTGGCCGTCCTGATGGATGCTGGACGCGTTTCCATACACTTCAAGTAGCGCTGGAAGCAGTACTTCCAGCACTGCTGGAGATACGGGCGTGGTGGCGTTGTGATCGAAGTAGAAACGCTGCACTTCGACTATTAGTTTAACAACGTGGAACGGGCTAAACTGAAACGAGGAGAAAACCCGTGAATTATTCCCGCCGAGATCTCGCCCTTCTACTACCAGCATTGGCCGCGGCTAATGCGCAGGCCCAGCAAGACGGACAGATACTTCCCGCCCACGCATACAAGTACGAAGACCTGCCGGTGAAGGTCAATAAGACCGGCAAAGGTCGCGCCGTTCTGAGAGGCGACACCCATTCCGGATACCCGGTCGAACTGCATCTGACGGAGCTAGACGCCGGCCAGGCTCCGCACGCGCCGCACCGTCACGTGCACGAAGAGATTTTTATGCTGCGCGAAGGCACGGTGGATATGACGATCAGCGGCAAGACCACGCGGCTCGGGCCGGGCTCTGTCGCTTACATAGCGTCGAATGAGCTGCACGGGTTAATCAACAGCGGAACGGAAGCCGCGCATTATTTCGTCATTGCTCTGGGCGACGATAAGACTTGATTACCAAACCCGCTGTTTGCCTGTTGAGCGGCGGCCTGGATTCAGCCACCTGTCTCGCCTATGCGACGCGCGAGCGCTTCGAGTGCTTCGCTCTGAGCTTCGATTACGGGCAGCGGCATCGCATTGAACTGGAGGCAGCCGCGAGGGTGGCGGCAAGCTTGCGCGCGGCGAAACACCTGATCGTACCGATTGACTTGCGGCCCTTCGGCGGGTCGGCACTGACCAGCGAGATCACGGTTCCGAAGACGGGCGTTGGCGAAGGCATTCCGGTCACCTACGTTCCGGCGCGCAACACTATTTTTCTCGCCCTCGCTCTCGCTTGGGCGGAGGTCCTCGAATGCTCCGACATCTTCATCGGCGTCAATGCCATCGATTACTCCGGCTATCCCGATTGCCGTCCGGAGTTCATCGCCGCTTTTGAGCGCATGGCGAATCTGGCAACGAAAGCCGGGGTGGAAGGCCGCACGCGCATTCAAATTCAGACGCCGCTGATCAAGCTCTCGAAAAGCGAGATTATTAAGTTGGGTAGGGAGCTCGGCGTGGATTTCCGGTTGACGCACAGTTGTTACGATCCCGACGAGTGCGGCCGGCCATGCGGCTGGTGCGACTCCTGCCGGCTGCGTCTGAAAGGTTTCGCAGATGCAGAGCTCCAAGATCCGCTCGAATATCGCCAGTGAAGATCGCTGAAATTTTTTATTCGGTTCAGGGGGAAGGCATGCTGGCCGGCGTGCCGTCGGTCTTCGTGCGCACCAGCGGATGCAATCTGCGCTGCACGTGGTGCGACACGCCTTACACGTCGTGGCAGCCCGAAGGGGAGGACCGTTCCCTCGATTCGATCGCCAAAGAAGTCGACCGCTACGAAGCATCGCACGTCGTGATCACTGGTGGCGAGCCGATGATCGCGCCCAGGATCGAGGAGCTGACGCGACGGCTCACACAGCACATCACTGTTGAAACCGCCGGAACCGTAGACGTCGCGGTGCGATGCGACCTTATGAGTATCAGCCCCAAACTGGGTAATTCTACCCCGCGCGATCGAGACGGCGGCCGTTGGGCAGACCAACACGAGCGCCTGCGGTATCAGCCAGAAGTCTTGAAGCGACTGATGGGCCGGTATCCCTATCAGCTAAAATTTGTGGTCGGTCAGCCGGGGGATTTGGTGGAAGTGGGTGCCATTGTCCAAGAGATCGGAGCTGCGAAGGAGCGCGTGCTGCTGATGCCCGAAGGCGTCGATCCGGCGGTGCTGGCAGAACGCGGCCGCTGGCTGGTCGAGATTTGCAAAAAGGAAGGTTTTCGCTTCAGTCCGCGCCTGCACATCGAGCTATGGGGCAACCGGCGTGGAGTTTAAGTCTCTCGCAGGCCGGAGGCCTGCGCCACGGGCGGCGCCACTTCAGGCACTCAGTTCATAACCGCACTCGGCGATCCGCACCCAGAGAGTCTCCGATTGATGGCCGTGCGCGGCGAAAATCTGGCGCACCAAATCGCAGACCTCTTCAGAACCTCTCTCGTAGAACACCAGGATGGACGGGCCGGCGCCGCTCAACGCGCAGCCGAGCAATCCCGGCGCTCGCAGCTTTACCATTTCTTCCAGCCCCGGCACCAGAGCGTAACGATAAGGCTGATGCAGCCGATCCTCGAACGCGGCCGGAAATGCGGTGGTGGTTCCGGTGGCGAGTGCGGCGATCAGCAGAGTACTGCGTTGGACATTGAACAGTGTGTCCTCGCGAGAATAACAGTCCGGCAACACGGCGCGAGATTGGGCGGTCGCCAAGACGAAATCCGGCACCACCACGGCAACACCATAGCTCGAAGGCAGCTCCAGCCGCACTGCGCGCGCCACACCGCCGGCATCGATGGCGGCCGCGACGATCGATCCCAAAACGCAGGCCGCAACATTATCCGGATGGCCCTCGATTTGAGCAGCTTCGTTCAGAATGCGATGCGCTTTCCAGTGCAGCCCCAGCAAATGGTCGGCAATCACCACGCCCGCGGTGAGCGCGGCGGCGCTCGATCCCAGGCCCTTTCCAATGGGAATATCGTTCGCGATATCGAGAGCAATGGGCGGAAGCTCCTCGCCGACATCCTTGGCCACGGCGAGCGCGGTCTGCCAGATCAGGTTGTCCTCGCCGGTCGAAATCCGGGCGGCGTCGCGGCCAGAGACACGGATCGACAATTGGTCGGCCCGTTCGAATCGGCAAGTCAAATAAATCGCAAGCGCGAGCCCCAAGGCATCGAAGCCGGGACCAAGATTGGCGCTGGACGCGGGTATGCGAACCTGCATTCGGAAATGGCTTGGGGCTAAAGCCTCACTGCCGTTCCCTTCCGGCAGGACTCGTAGATGGACACTACGGCCTGCAACGCACGGTATCCATCTTCACCTGAAGAAACCGGCTTCCTTCCGGTACGGATGGCTTCTCCGAAATCGAGAAACTGACGCTCGAAGGGCGCCATCGAAATCGCCATGGGGTCGGATGCGCCGGAGGCAACATCGCGCTCCACCGGCGCGGGATCGCCGGAATCATTTTCTACATTCCAAGTTGTCAGCTTGTCGCCAGAGATGATGGCTGTTCCCTTGGTGCCATGGATCTCCAGCCGCTCGGTGTAGCCCGGCCAGAACGCAGTGGATGCCTGAATCACGCCCGTAGCGCCGGAAGAATACTTGAGGACCGCCGCGACTACGTCTTCCGACTCGATCTTATGAAGCGCGGCCAGTTGCCAGTAGCCGAAAACCTCGGCGATGCCGCCCGTGAGCCACAGCAGAACGTCCACCTGGTGGATGGCCTGGTTGATCAGCGCGCCTCCGCCTTCGGTGGCCCAGCTTCCTTTAATGGGACGTGAGTAGTAAGCGGCGGTGCGAAACCACTTGACGTAGGCGTCGGCTTGAAGAAGCTTGCCGAGCCGTCCACTGTCAAGCGCGCGCCGCACGAACTGGGTGGAATCGTCGAAGCGGTGCTGGCTTACGACGCCGAGCAGGATGCCCGCGTTGCGAGCGGTGTCGATCATCTTTTGGGCAGTTTCAAGATTGGTCGCGATGGGCTTCTGGACTTGCACGTGCTTTTTCTCTTGTGCACAAATCTGAAGCGGCTGCAAACGAAAGTCCGGGAAGGTGCAGACGTCGACATAGTCAACGCGCGGATGGCGGCAGACCTCCTCGTAGCTTGCGACGAATTGGCAGCCGTAGCGGCCGGCGAAGTCGCGGCCACTCTCCGCATTGATATCGGTGCACACCGTCAACTCGTAACCGATCTTGGCGTAGACCTGCGCGTGTTTGTGCGAAATCGCTCCCGTGCCGATCATTCCTACCCTCATGCCTGCTTTTCGGGCCTCCTGGCTCCTGGATTTTTGCTTATTGGCTTCTGGTTTATTGTACGAGACCGTTATCGCCGCCGCAGATGCTGACTTCCATTCCCAGATTGCGGAACGTCGCGGCCTTCACGGCCAAGGCTTGGTTCGCTGCCGTAGCGTCGGGCGCATAGGCCACCTGGATGTGATTGGCCTTGTGACGGGCCATCATCTGATCGCGCGAGACGCCGTAAGTCACAGCGTGCATGATGGGCCACTGCGGAGTGGTGATCTGCCATCTTCGCTCGGTCTCTTCGCGGGGCAGATCGCGCACTCCCGCGCGGCCCAGGTCGGCCTTCAGCTCGCCATCTTCGACGAACACACGGCTCCAAACGATTTCGCCAGGCTTGCTGATGCCTTTGACGGTCCCACCGCCGAGCCGGAAATACATGGCCGGCTGCCGCTCGCTAACGGCGCCTCTATAGCCGCCAATGAAGTGCTGAGGCGGCGCAGCGCCGCTGATCTCGAACACCCACACGAATTCGCCTTGATAGTATTCTCCGTAGCGCACATCGTGCAGCGTGGTCTCCGGATCGTAACCGAGCTTGGTCCAGATGCGATTGGTGATCAGCGCGTCCAGGCCGGCGCATTCATCCACTTCATTGAAGTGCGGCAGCGCGCGGCCGGAATACAGTTCACCGTTGTCGCGCGAGAACACGGGCGGGCGGTCCACATTGTTGAGCAAGCCTTCAGCTAAGTCGGATGCCGGCGCCAGATCCTTCAGCCCCTGCTGATATTGAATGCCGATCGCGTCGCAGCCAAACTCGTCCGCAATTCGCACGGCCGCGATGTACATTTTGCACTGCTCGAGAATCTGATCGCCGGTAAGGTCGGTGTCAGGATCCATACCCGTGATGAATCGCATGCCTTTTCCATCCAGCCACTGGCGCACGGCCCGGGCCTCTTGATCGGAAGTGCGCTGCATCTCGGCATACAGAGCCGACTGGCTGAGCCGTTCCTTGAACACGCCGGTGGGATGCAGCAGTTCATCGGGAATGATGGCGTTGTACATGCCCATGCAACCTTCATCAAAGACCCCCAGGATCGCTTTGTCGCGCTGTAGATGGCCGGCCACTTCGCGCGCGGCGGTCTCTACCTCGTCCGGCAGCTTGAAATCCTTCAGCGGATGAACGTGGCAGGTGTTGTGACCGACCGGCTCGCTCTTTAGCCAGCGATCGAGCCCTTTGAGAAAGAAGTCGTCGGTGAAATCGACACTCCAGAGAGTGTCGTAACGAATGCCGGCTTTAGTCAGAGATCCGTTGAGGTTGAGCATGCCGACCAAGCCGGGCCATTCGCCGCTCCAGTTCGCGATGGTCAGGATCGGCCCTTGATGCGAATACAACCCGTGCAGCAAATGATGAGTGTATTGCCACACTGCCTCCACCACAACCAGCGGCGCGGTGGGTGGAATGTTCCGAAAAACCTCCATGCCGTACTTCTGGCTGTCGATGAAGCCGTGCTGCTTAGCTGGATCGTAGGAGTGACCCCGCCGGACCTCGCGCCCAGAACGTTGAATGGCCGCGGTGACCGCTGCCTCCACGCGTTCCTGCGCCGGCCAGCACTTCCGATTGGCGGACAGCCGCAAATCCCCGTTTGCAACTATAACGATAGAATTGGGCATTTATTCACATTGTGACATGCCGAGAGATTGTGACACGATGCGTTGCGTGCGTTTGTATCATCTTTTGTCAGTAGCTATGTTATGTTGAGAGAGCAGACCTTCCTTGAGCAGCTCCCGGGCCGGTAGCTCAGTTGGTAGAGCATCGCACTTTTAATGCGGTGGTCGC